>NZ_JBHTFF010000018.1:0-167600 GCF_042666975.1 Microlunatus sp. GCM10028923
TGCAATTCCATGCCGGCCAGATTCGCCCACCGAACCACACTCCGGGCATTAGCCCCGACCTGACGCGCCGCCTCCGTGCACGACTCACCCGCCGCCACCAACTCCAACACCCGCGCCCGCAACCCAGCATCGACCACCACAACAACCTCCAAGACCGTTGTTGCGACGACCGTCTGAGCCCGCCGGCCGAAATCGGCTTGGCGAAGGGGTTGCATTGCAGATTTGTGACAGCGGCCGAGCACGGATCCACAAGATCAGCCGGGCGATGGCCCAGGGGCTACCCACGTGAAGTAGGGATCGTCCGCCGGCAGTCCTCGTCCAGGGATATTCCGCTGACTGCGGAGGCTCCACGGAATACGATCGGACGATGCCACCCTGAGGCTTGAGGATCAAGGTCTACACGCTGTCGGCTCTTGGCGAGGCCCTCCCGCTCTTCCCGGTCTACGCGCTGATCTTCGCCGACAGTGGATTGTCGGCCGCACAGATCTCGTCCCTGTTGCTCATCTGGTCGGCCGTGGCCTTTGCGCTGGAGGTGCCTTCCGGCGCCCTGGCCGACCGGGTCTCGCGGCGTCGCCTGTTGATCATCGCGGGCCTGATCCGAGCGGTCGGCTGCGCGTCGTTGGTCACGGTGCCGTCGTATCCGATCTTCGCGATCGGGTTCGTGTTGTGGGGTGTCTCGAGCGCGCTGCGATCGGGCACCTTTCAGGCGTTGGTGTACGACGAGTTGGCCGCGACCGGCCATGAGAAGTCGTACGGCCGGTTGATCGGGACCGCGGGGACGATCAGCCCGCTGGCCAATGTGGTGGCGACTCTCGCCGCCGCTCCCCTGCTGGTTGTGGGCGGGTATCCGCTGGTCGGCTGGGTCAGCGCAGCTGTCTGCGTGGCCGTCGCCGTGGTGTCCTGGACCCTTCCGGAGCAGCCGCGGAGCCGGGCCGTCGACGGTGGCGTTCGCGGTTACCTGCACACGCTGAGGGACGGGCTGACGGAGGCGCGGCGGAACCGGGCCGTGTTCGCCGTGTTGATCGTTTTGGTGTGCCTGAACCTCGGCGCCATCGACGAATACGTGCCGCTGCTGTTGCGGGGTCACGGGGTACCGACCGTGGTGATACCGATCTTGTTGGCTGCCCAGGGTGTCATGATCGCGGCGGCGAGCTGGGCTGCCGGGCGCTGGTCGACGACCCGACTGTTCGTCCCGGCAGTCGCCCTGATCGTCGGTGCAGTCGCGCTTGCCGCGGGCGCGTTGATCATGCACCCGGTCGGCTTCGTCGGCTTGGCGGCGGCCCTGACCGCGATCACCTATGTCACGGTGTGCGCGCAGATCCGGCTGCAGCACGCGATCACCGGCCAAGCTCGTGCCACGGTGACCTCGGTGGCCGGGCTCGGAAGGGAGTGCGCCGCCTTGCTCACCTACGGCCTGATCGCCGGCCTGTCGGTGGGGCTTCCGCTCACCATTGCGGTGGCCGCGATGGCGATCCCGATGCTGCTGCTCGGGTTCACCCTGCCCCGTCTGCTCGGTGGGCGAGGGTCGGCCGGCCCCAGCTGAGTTCGGCCTGGATCGTCAGGTCCAGCCAGCCGTCGTTCGCGTACGGGCTGACCGCCTCCGCAACGGCCGCGTCGAAGTCGGCGGCCTCCCCCGGCGCCATCAGGCCGCGGGCCAGGCTGGAGGTCGAATGGAACTGCTCGATGTAGTCGCCCACCGATTGCCGGTACGTGATCGGCGCCGTCCGGACCGTACCGGCGAGATCGAGCAGGCCGCGATCCTGGATCGCCCCGACCAGGCAGTATTCCGGGTCGAAGTCCTGCTTGCGCGAGTGCCGCTGGATGATCGGAAGGATGTCGGCCGACCATGGCTGGTCGATCGGTCCGTGCCCCATCACGACGAGCTGCGCGTTCGGCGTCAGGTGCGGCAGGATCCGCGCGAACGTCTCCTGCCACGGCATCCAGTGCAAGGCCGCGCCGGCCGTCACCAGGGCGTACGGACCGTCGAGGTCCGCGGTCTCGATCGGGCTGACCTGCCAGGCGAGGTTCGGGTGATCACCGCCGGGGCGCTGCCGGCCTGCCGCAACCATCGGTGCCGAGACGTCGATCGCGACGACCTGTTCGACCCGCGGCGCGAGCGGCCGCGCGATCGCGCCCTCGCCGGCGCCGATGTCGAGCACCCGCCGCGGCTCGTCGACGATCAACCCGACGAGCCGGTCGAACACCTCATCCGGGTACGGCGGTCGATGCCGATACGCCTCCGCCACGGCCTCCTGCTGGAACGTTGCCGCAAGCTCGGTCATGCCTCGGAGCGTAGCCCGCGCCCTGATGTCCGTACCCGCATCTTTAGGCAGGCTCGCCTCAACAGCGCGAGACGTCCTATGTCTCCTAGAATCAGTCCTGGAATCCCGAACAGTCCAGGCTCGGCGAGGACAAGGAGTTGCTGTGGCGATCGGCCCCGACGGCCCCGACGGAACGGTCCAGGCGCGGCTCGGCGTCGTGCTCAGTCGCCTGGACCCAGCCCCCGGGCTCGTGATCAACAGGGTTGGCGACGTCATCGCGGCGACCCGGGTCGGCCGGCTGCTCTTCGGTCCCATCGGGATGCTCGACCCGCCGGGCAATCTGAGCCGGTACGTCTTCACCGATCCGCGCGCCCGGTCCGCCTTCCCGGACTGGGACTCGGTCGCCGATCGGGTGGCGACCCAACTCCGGCTCGACACCTGCGACGAGACGGAGCCGTTGATCGAAGAGATGTCGCGGGTCGCCGGCGCGGAGTTCGCCGACCGGATCGCGACGCCGCTGGTGATGCCGGACCGGCACGGCTACGTCCAGCTGAATCACCCGACCGCCGGGTTGCTGCGGCTGACGTACGAGACGCTCGATCTGTTCATCGACGAGCCGCAACACCTGCTGCTCTATCTCGCCGCGGACGAGGCTTCGACAGAGTCGCTGCAACGACTGGGCTCGGGCCCGGGAGGAACTCCGTGACCATCAGACTCGTCGCCTTCGACCTGGACGGGACGATCTACGACCGCAACGGCATCGCCCCCGAGTGTGCCGAGGCGATCGCCGGGCTGGCTGCGCGCGGCGTGCACTGCGTGATCAACTCCGGGCGCTCGATCGACTTCCAGCTGGACCTGCTGACCGATCACGACCTGGTGCAGCACTTCACGGCCCTGATCGGTGACGAACGGTGGGTGCACCTCGTCGACGCCGGGCCGGTACTGCGGGCGCTCGAGCCGTGGAACACGGAGGTGCGGTCGAGCTGGACCGAGCTGGAGCCGATCGCCGAGGGCTGGTGCCGGCGGCTCGAGGAGCAGACTCGGCAGCGGAATTGGAACAGCAGGATCTCCGACCCGGAGACCGGTCACCGCCGGGGTATCTGGGCGATCTCCGTCGAGACGCCCGAGCGCGCCCAGGCGCTGGCCGAGTGGCTGCAGCCGCAGCTCGCCGGCAGCACCCTGGCCTGCAACTCCAACGGCACGATCGTGCACATCTACGACGCGGCGCGGGACAAGGGCACGTCCCTCGCCGCGCTGGCTGGACAGCTCGGGCTCCGGCACGACGAGGTGCTGGCCTTCGGCGACGGTTACAACGATCAGCCGATGCTGGACGGCCGGCATGGCTTCGCGTCGGCGACCGTCGCGAACGCCAACGACGAGGTGAAGGGCTGGGTCCGCCAGGCGGGCGGCCGGATCGCCGGACTCGACTGCGGACTCGGGGTCGCGGAGCTGCTCACCGAGGTCTTCCCACCCACGCCCGCGCGGACCTGATCAGCTTCTGCGCCGTCGACGCTGACGACAGTTCCCGTACGAGCTCAGGGAGGCGCGGGTCTCGTCGATGGACTCCCCGACGGTCGTCGGCGAACCGTGATCACAGATGAGATCGTGCGGACCGCTGTCGACCTCGATCAACTTCGGTGCTCCGAACGTGTACGTGTCGAGATCGGCCATGGCCCAGGTCTCTCCCGGACGCACCCGGTGGAACCGGAACGTTCCGCTGTCGCGGGCGACGCTGACCAGGCAGCGGACCGGAGCATCCAGCGCACGAGCCAGCTGCACGACCTCGTGGGCGAACTTCAGCCCCTGACGCAGCATCAGCAGCTGATCGGGCTCGCTGATCAAGGGTTCGTCATCCGGTGACACGTCCACGCGGACGGGCACCACGTCGTCGAGATGAAAACTGTTCAGTTCGCACTCCCAACCGGTGAAGTCCGGATGGCCGGTCCGATGACTCGGATCGATCTTGAGCTGGTACTTCTTCTTGACCACCCAACTGTGCGGGAACAACAGGGCGCCGCCGTGCCGAACCAACCCGGCGGCGATGATCTTGCGCAGCTCCGGAACCAGCTCGAGCGCAGGCGAGACCGGCGGCAGGCCGGCCCTTTCGAAGGCCGCGACTGCCGCGTCGTTCAGCCGCACGATCATCACCACACGATGGTCACAGACCACTCCGACCCGACTCCACCGGATTTCCGCACGGCCCGGCCGGGTTACCCTGCCGCGGTGACCTCGATCGAATGGCCGGTCCGGACCGAACGCCTGGAGCTGCGTCCGTACGCACCGGACGATCTCGACGCCCTGTGGGAGTACGAGCAGCTGCCGCCGGTCCAGCACTGGCTCGGCTGGGCCCCGAAGACCGCGGACGAGCTGCGCGCGGCGATGGAGGACGAAGGGAGCGCCACGACGCACGTCATGGTGCTCCTCGATGCGGTGATCATCGGCCACATCATGATCATGCCGCGGGACGGCTGGGCGCAGACCGACGTCGCGGCGCAGGCCAAGGGCCTCGAGGCGGAGCTCGGCTGGATGTTCCACCCCGGCCACGGCGGACGGGGTTATGCCACCGAGGCCGTACGCGCCGTGGTCGGCCTGTGCTTCGACGCGCTCCGGCTGCGGCGGGTCCACGCGGGCTGCTTCGCCGACAACACGGCATCGTGGCGGTTGATGGAACGCCTCGGGATGCGCCGCGAGGAATACAGCCGCGCGACGGCGCTGCACCGGGACGGCACCTGGTACGACGGCCTCAGCTACGCACTGCTCCGCGAGGAGTGGCCGACCGGGTGATCGGCGCCTGGGCGAGGGCCGCGATGCCGAGGCACGCTGCAGCCATCACCGCGGTCAAGATCAACCAGCCGGCCGGGCCGAGCATGATCACCAGCGGGAGGGCGACGGCGGGCCCGACGATCCGGGCGGCGCTGGTCGACATCGAGAACGCCGCCTGGTAGCGACCCTCGGCCCCGTCCGGTACGTGATCAAGGGCGACCCGCCAGGTCGCGATGCCGCCGCACACCTCCCCGACCGTGAGGGCGACGATGCCGGCCAAGATCAGGACCACCACCGCCAGCGGAGACCGTACCGCCCCGGAGACGGCGAGCAGGGCGCCGGCGACGCCGAGACCGCCGGCCGCGATCAGGGCGGTCCGCACCGTGGCCCGGTGCGTCCGCACCCGAGCCGCATACGGCCGCTGGCCGATGATCACCAACAGGGTGTTCAGCCCGAGCGCCACGCCGGACAGCCAGATCGGGGCCGCGGTCTGCTGAAGCACCCAGATCGGCAAGATCACCGACAGCACCGGCATGGTCAGCTGGATCGCGGCCGCGAACCCGGTGGCGGCCGCGAATCGGCGGTCGCGCAGGGCGATCAGGGTGCCGACCCAACCGCTTCGCCGGACCGGCCGCACCGGACGGCGCAGGGCGAGGGCACCGGCCGCGGTCAGCACCATGATCACCGCACCGACCCCGTACGCGATCCGGGTGGTCGGACCGAGTCCGGACGCGGCGAGTACGGCGCCGAGCACCGTACCCAGCCCGATGCCGGCGTTGAGCAACAGGTTCATGGTGGCGCGGATGGTGAGCCGGTCGGCCGCGGCCGCGCCGTCCACGGCGAGCGCCTGGCGGGCCGCCGCCGAGGTGGACTGGGCGATCCCGAAGGCGATGGCCGCGACCGCGAACCCGGCCGCCGAATCGGTGATGGCATAACCGGCGACTGCCACCGCCGCGATCCCGGCGAACAGGGCGGCGGCGCGGCTCAGCCCGAGCCGGTCGGCCAGGTCGCCGAGCGGCACGGCGAGGATCAGGGAACTGGCGGCCCCGAGCGCCAGGATCAGTCCGATCAGTGGGGCGGCCAGGTCGAGTTCGAGCGCGACCTGCAACACGATCGTGGACAGCACCACGCCCTCGACCGTGGCGGTGCCGACCTGAAGGGCGCCGACCAGCCGGCGGTTCGCGGTGCTTCTCATGGGTTCCATCCTCGGCGCCGAACCACTATCGGTCCAACAGATACTTCTGATGATCAGTATCATCAGAACTGATGGAAGTGCATCAGCTCCGGTACGCGCTCGCGGTCGCCGACGAACACTCGTTCACGGCCGCGGCGAATCTTCTGCACGTCAGCCAGTCCGGGGTCAGCGCCCAGGTCGCCCTGCTCGAGCGCGAACTCGGCCTGACCTTGTTCGACCGGTCGGCCCGCGGGGTCCGGGTGACACAGGCCGGCGAACCGGTCCTTGATCAACTGCGGCGGGCGTTGACCGAGCTCGACCGGGTCCGTACCGTCGCCGACGATCTGAACGGGCTGGTCCGCGGCACGGTGAGCATCGGCGCGGTCGCCGGGCTCGGCTGGCCGGCGTTCCTCGATGCGCTGCAGCAGGTACACCGGACCCATCCCGGGCTGGAACTGTCCCTCCGCGAGGGCAAGTCGATCGAGCTCCAGGAGGACGTCGCGGCGGGCCGGCTCGATCTCGCCGTCGCCTCCTGGGTGGACCGGCCGAGGGAGGGTCTCGGCTCCTGGGTCGCCCTCGAGGAACGGGTGATCGCCGCCGTCGGCACCGAGCATCCCTGGGCCGGACGGTCCAGGATCACGCCGGCCGACCTGCTCGACCAGCCGGTCGTCGGGCTGGCGCCGGGCACCGGCATGCGCAGCTCGTACGACGCCATGATGCGGGCCGAGGGGCTACCGGCTCCGGTCAGCTGGGAAGTCACCCTGCCCACCACGGCCCGGGCGCTCGCGGCCCGCGGGCTGGGGGTCGCCATCCTGACCAGTTCCCGGGCCGATCTGCCGACCGACCTGGTCCGATTGAAGATCAATTCCAGGCATGCGACCTCGCGGCTCGGGGTCGTCTGGCGCACCCGGCCGGCGCCGTCGGCCGGCGCGCGGGCCACCCTCGAGGCGTTCCGGGAGCACCTGTCCGCCGGATCCTGATCAAGGAGCAGTGACGTCGACCGGCAGCCGGAACGTCTCGATGATCTTGCCGGCCGCGGCCGCGGGATCCAGGACCGAGGTGTCCAGGGTCAGGGTCTCCACGTCCGGGATGACGGCCGCCAGATCCTCCTTCTCCCAGGCCCGCCGCAGTCCGTCCACGGTGGCGAGCTTGCCCAGTTCGCTGCGGCGCAGGTCGGTCACGCGGGACTCGGTGATCGACCGGTCACAGACCAGGCGGACCGGCCGGACCCGGCCACCGTTGCGTCGCACCGCATCGAACCGGCGGCTGGTCTGCGACTCCGACGCCGGTCCCGCGTAGACCGTCGTGAAGATCAAGTTCGTACCGGAGCGGGCCGCCTCGGCCAGGACGTTCTCCCGGATCGCGTGCACCTGGCGCCAGAACGGCTCCGTACCGAAGTCGAACACCGGCCGGATGCAGTCGATGCTCAGGTGGTTGTGGAAGACCCGGATGCCGGTCCGCCGCGCCAGCTCGTTCGCCACGGTCAGCTTGCCGACCGCGGGCGGCCCGTACAGATAGATCAACTCCATCGGCCGATGGTAATTCGGAGGACGCCGCCGCGAACCCTGATTAGGCTCGGCCGATGGCCAGAACCGTATTGACCCCACGGGAGCAGGACTTCCCGCAGTGGTACCAGGACGTCATCGCCAAGGCCGAGCTCGCCGAGAACGGGCCGGTCCGGGGCACGATGGTGATCCGACCGTGGGGTTATGCGATCTGGGAACGGATGCAGGCGGCGATGGATGCCCGGATCAAGGCTGCCGGAGCGCGGAACGCGTACTTCCCGTTGTTCATCCCGGAGTCGTACCTGAGCCGGGAGGCCGATCACGTCGAGGGCTTCTCGCCGGAGCTGGCCGTCGTCACGCATGCCGGCGGCAAACAGCTCGAGGAGCCGATCATCGTCCGGCCGACCAGCGAGACCATGGTCGGCGAGTTCATGGCGAAGTGGATCAACTCGCATCGTGATCTTCCCCTGTTGCTGAACCAGTGGGCCAACGTGGTGCGCTGGGAGCTGCGCTCGCGGCTGTTCCTGCGCACCACCGAATTCCTTTGGCAGGAAGGGCACACGGCCCACACCAGTGAGGCCGAGGCGCGCGACTACGCACGGCGGATCCTGCACGAGGCCTACGCCGACTTCCTGCGCACCGAACTCGCGATCCCGGTCATCCCCGGGCGCAAGACCCGCCGGGAGCGGTTCGCCGGCGCCGTCAACACGATGACCGTGGAAGGGATGATGGGCGACGGCAAGGCGCTGCAGTTGGGCACCAGCCACGAGTTCGGCCAGAACTTCTCCCAGGCCTTCGAGATCACCTTCACCGACGCCGAGCAGCGCAGCCGACTCGCCTGGACCACGTCCTGGGGTTCGTCGACCCGGATGCTCGGCGGCATGATCATGTGTCACGGCGACGACGACGGGCTCCGGGTCCCGCCCCGGGTCGCGCCGACCCAGGCGATGATCACGGTGGTCAAGGACGGCGACGGTTCGCCCGCGGCGACGGCCGCGGAGCTGTTCGACGCGCTGACCGCCGCCGGGGTCCGGGCCGAACTGGACGACCGGACCGACCTGCCGTACGGGCGCCGGGCTGTCGATCATGAACTGAAGGGGATCCCGGTGCGGGTCGAGGTGGGGCCGCGTGAGCTCGCCGACGGCCGGGTGACGCTGGTCCGCCGCATCCTCGGCAGCAAGACGCCCTGCCCGGTGACCGACGTGGTGACCGAGACCGTACGGGCTCTCGCCGATGATCATGATCGACTGCTGGCCGAAGCCGAACGGTTCCGGGACGACCGGACGGTCGAGGTCGCGTCGGTCGGCGACGCCATCGAGGCGGCCCGGTCGGGGTGGGCCCGGATCCCGTGGCGGCTGGTCGGCGAGACCGGCGAGGACGAGCTGGCCGCGCAGGGCGTCACGGTGCGCTGCCTGATCCATCCCGACGGCCGCGTACCCGACACCGACGACCCGGCCGCCGAGCCCGACCTGCTGGCGATCGCGGCCCGTGCCTACTGAGCAGACGGACCGTCGGATCCGCGCCGCTCTTGATCATGTCGCGGCGATCAGCCGTGGTGGCCCACTGGACCGGACGCTTCGGGTCACGCTGAACTTCCATCCGGACCGCCTGGTCGGCGGCCGGACGGTGATCGAGGCGCTCGCCGACGAGCAGGTCTATCGCTCGCAGTTCGAGACCAAGATCAGCAACGGCGGGCTGACCGCCTTCCCCGGCGGCGATCGGTGGCGGTGGGAGCAGCGCAGCTTCGGCGGTGCGTACGACGACGCACCGCCCGAGCTGCGGCCGCGGTACGGCGCCCTGAACCATCGCCGGGCCGACGTCGGCGGCGCGGTCCGGTTCGGGTCCTGCCACCTGCGGCTCGCCGAGTCGGTGCTCGACCGCACGACCTTCTGCTTCCCCGACTCGGCCCTCGACCCGACCGGGTACGGCACCGCGGCCCGCTGTGATCTTGCCGCCGCGGCCGACGCGTTCCACGCCCGCCCGCACACGGACCGGTCCGAGAGCAGCGAAGGCGGACTGCTCGACAGCTACCTCGAGGCGCACGTGCACGGCCCGGTCCTGCTCGACCGCGACGTCGAGGCGATCGTGCTGGACCCGTCGTTCCGCGGCACCGAGGTGGAACACGCGGCACGGCTGGCCCACCCGGTGATCGAGTGGACCGGCGGCCGGATCCTCACGGTGGAGGAGCTGCTCCGCCATCCCGCCTTCCGCGGGCCGGAGCCGTTGGTCCTCGGTCCCGCCATCGCCGACCATGATCAACTCACGGCCCGCGAGATCGGCAACGCGGCCCGCTCGGGCGCCTACGAGCCGCAGGACCTCAAGAAGCTCTGGCACCTGGTCGCCCGGTTCGGTCTGCCTACCGAAGGTCGCTGAAGGAGTTGCGCGGCAGGCGCGGGGCGGACCCGAGTCGCCAAACCGGATGGACCATCAGCAACCGGTCCCAGCGCGCTCGGCTGCATCAATGAACGGTCGCACCAGCTGCTCGACTTCCACCATCTCGTAACGCTCAACGCAAAGGTCCAGCAACTCATGGGCCGACAGGGTCGGCGGGAGCGTTCGCCGATGAGACATCTCGACGAACGCTCGCGCAGCCAGCCGAGGGTTGATGTCGGCCGTATCGGCAGCGAAATCGCGAACGTGGATCACCTGGATCTGCGGTGGAACCAGGGTCGACGGGAAGTCCTTGAGGTTGACGGTGACGATGGCACCAGCACCGCCCACGACTGCGGCCGCCACGACATGTTCGTCGTCGGGATCGGGAAGTCCGAACGTCCCCTCGAGGTGCTCCCAGCCACCGACTATGGCGTCATCGAAATGCCCTGCCATCTGGTCCATCAAGTGCTGTGCAGCGTCCCGAGCGTCCTTCTTCGGTTCCCCGCGTTCCAGCCGCTTCTCCTCCTCATTGATCTCGACCTCAATGAGGATCGCCTCGCTCCACAGCGGACGGTAGAGGTTCTCTGCTGCCAAGGAGAGGAGGAAGTCCCGCTGCACGCTGGGCCACAGGACGCAGCTGTCCAGGATGGCTGCGAACACGTCGTCATCCTCTCAAGAGGTAGACGACTTTCGACGCCTTTCCGCTGCCTTGGCACGGATGCGCCGCAATCGATTCTCGACGTCCTCGATCGACTCCTCGTCGCCGAGCGCGTCACTCGTCGCCATGATGGCGCGGTATTGCTCTTCACGACGCTTGGCCCTCAGCACCAGCACATCGTCGAGCTTGACCAATCGACGCCGCCGACCAGGCTTGTCGGCAGGCAACTCACCCTGGTCGATCAGCTTCACGACCGTTGGCCGGCTGAGGCCGAGGAGGTCGGCGGCCTGCTGCGTCGTGAGGAGCTTGTTCTGTGGAGCAACCGTGACCGCCTTGCCGGCAACCATCGCTTCGAGCACCTGGAGCAGGACTCGATGGAAGGCCTCGGGCATCTGGACTTGGTCGTCCTCTCCCTCGCCCGAAAGGAAGTACTGCGGCGTCGGGGTCTCTCCACGGAGGCGCTGGTGCGCCTTGATGAAGCTGAGGACCCGCGCGGCGTTGTCGCCGGGCTCAGGCAGGTACGTCTCTTGCTCCAGCGTCTGCGTCGTCACGGCAGTCCCCCTAAGTTCGAAACAAGTGAAGTCTATTTCGTTTGATTCGAATCGACAAGCCAGGGGTGATGGGAGTCGCTGCGACGGATCATCTCGCGCAGCCAGTCCTGCTTCTCCCGGGCCAGCAGTGGCCACGCCACCTCGAAGTCTCGGTCATCCTTCCTGCGCCGCTTCCGCGCCTTGAACAGAAGCACGATCTCCGGATTCAGGTACCGGACCTTGTCGGCGGCAACCCAGGTCACCGCCTCGAGCGGAGCGGAGTGATCGGCGATGAACCTGTTCGTCCACTGACCGCCGCGACCTGGCGTCAGTACCCTCCGACCACCCACCACGGCGACCTGAACCCAGCCATGAACTGCACGACACCCGCCAGGTCCATGCTCTCCCAGCGGCCGTACAGCCGTGACCAGTACGCAGTCTCGGCCGCCTCGGCAGCCGTGACCGGCAAGGGTTCGGAGATCGTCATCGCTCCATGATGTCGCGTGGACGCCGGCCCGGAGGTCAGCGCCAGCGACCCTTGATCATCAGGGTTCGGCCGGACAGTTCGTTCGCCTCCCGCCAAGCCTGGACCCGATGCGGGCGGAGGCTGAAGTAGAGATAGGGGTCGGTGTCCTGTCGCGGGTCGAAGCCGGCCTTCGCCGCGAACGCGTCGCCGACGTCGGCCGGGATCTCCGCTGTCGGCACCGTCTCCGCGACCGTGCAGTCGATCATGATCACGTCGCGGGTCGCACCCAACGCCAGCCGTGCCGCGCCACCGGCGACGAGGTTGCGCGCGGTCGGACTGCTCGCGACCGTGGCGATCATGATCGTCTCGCCGTCCCAGCGGAACGACAGCGGCACCAGCGCCGGCGCTCCGGTGCCCGACTCCGCCGTGGCCACCCAGAGATCGACATCGTGTTCTAGCCGGCGCAAGGTATCTTCGCGCCGCTGCGCGGCCGAGCGGGGTTCCTCAATCGTCATCCGCCCCATCCTGCATCACGCCACCCTGCTGGAGCTCGCGTTCGAGCTGTTCGACCGTGGGCAGGTTGGTCTGCAGCGGCTCGGGCAGGCTCTCGATCAGCCGGTACTCGGCGATTCCCAGCGGCCGCGACGTGTCCCTCAGCGCGTACTCGGCGACAACCTCGTTCTTCGTCTTGCACAGCAGCAGTCCGATCTTCGGTCCGTCCGACTCGTGCTTCACGTCGGCGTCGATGACGGTCATATAAAAGCCGAGTTGGCCCATGTGCTCCGGCTTGAACTTGCCGGCCTTGATCTCGATCGCGACGTAGCAGCGCAGGTGGAGGTGGTAGAAGAGGAGGTCGAGGAAGAAGGCCTCCCCGCCCACCTCGAGGTGGATCTGCCGGCCGACATAGGCGAACCCTGCGCCGAGTTCGAGCAGGAACTCGGTCACGTGGTCGACGATCGCCTGCTCGATGGCCCGTTCCTGAGCATCGTCGCCGAGACCAAGGAAGTCGAGCTTGTACGGGTCCTTGAGCACCTCACGCGCCAGGTCTGACTTCATGGCCGGGAGCGTCCGTTCGAAGTTGGTGACAGCCTTGCCCTGGCGCTCGACGGCGCGGACCTCGACCTGCATGACCAGCACGTTGCGGGACCAGCCGTGCTCGAGGACCGCTGCCGCGTACGCGAGCCGGGTGGAGCGGTCCTTGAACTTGTCGAGAAGGACGATGTTGTGGCCCCAGGGGATTTGTGCAACAGGCTGCTGCACAAATCCTTCGTCGGGCCAGGCCTGGGCGAACGAGCGCATGTACTTGAGGTTTCGGGGCGAGAAGCCCTTCATTTCCGGGAACGCTTCGCGCAGGTCGCGCGAGAGCCGGTCGATGACCTTGGCTCCCCAGCCCTGCTCGGACTGGCGATCGAGGATGTCCCGGCCGATCTGCCAGTAGAGCTTGATCAGCTCCGTATTCACCGCAAGCGCGGCGCGTTGCTGGGCTGAGTGGATCCGGCCCTTCAGCTCGGCCAGGCGAGGTCCACCAGCAGGGGGCGATGGTCCGAGGCGCGTACGTCGAGCACGGCGGCATCGACCGGGTGCAGGCCGCGGACGAAGACGTGGTCCAGGCGGAGCTCGGGCACGTCGCTGGGATAGGTCAGATACCCGTTCAGGCTCGCTGCCGCGTCCTCCAGACCTTCGGCGATCGTCCGCACCGACGCCTCCTCCGGTCCGGCGTTGAGGTCGCCCATCACGATCACCGGACCGTCGCCGGTCACCAGGTCCCGGACCTGCTGGGCCTGGTGGGCCCGCTGCTCGGCGGACACGTGATCAAGGTGCGTCACGTACACCTCGACGGTCCGGCCGCCGATCTCCAGTGCCGCCCGGACCGCGGAGCGTTCCTCCAGGTCGGGATCGTCGGACGGCAGGTTCTCCAGCCGGTACGTGGCGTTGTCGATCATGGGGTGCGGGGTGAGGATCGCGTCGCCGTACTGCCGACGTTGATCATGACCCGGTTCCGGGTCCAGGTCGAGCGCCGGCGCGAAGACGCCCGTCCAACCCAGCCGCTCGGCCAGGTCGGCGGTCTGGTCCCGGTGATCACTGCGCGGATCGAAGTGGCGGTCCACCTCCTGCAGGCCGACCACGTCGGGGCGGGCGGCGGCGATCACGTCCGCCGTCCGGCCCAGGTCGAGGCGGTTGGCCAGGTCGTGACCGGCCCGGATGTTGAAGGTGAGGACCCGAAGCATCGGCTCAGGATAGACGGTCACAGCCGCGGATCGACCGGCTCGGATTCCAGCGCGAGCACCGCGAAGACGAGTTGGTGCACCCGCCAGAGCGGCTCGCCGGCCACGAACCTGATCAACGCGTCGACGCCGAGTCCGTGCTCCCGGGACGCCAGGCTCCGCTTCCGGCCCAGGCCACGGTTGCGCAGCAGGTCCAGGGCGTCGGTGTAGTCCGGGCCGTAGATGATCCGCAGGTACTCCCGCCCGCGCACCTTCAGTCCGGGCTGCGCACCGCGCTGCGGCACCACGGGCTTGATCACCAGGCCTTCGCCGCCCGCCTCGGTCAGCTCGAGCCACCACCGGGTCGCCTCGGCGCGCTGCTCGGCCGATCCGAGGTCGACGAAGCGGTGCCGGGTCGGCGTGATCAACTCCCCCGCGACCCGGCCCAGCCGGTCCAGGTGCCACCGGTGCGACTCCGTCACAGCCAGCGCTTTTCCTTCTGCGGCGAGGATCTGGAACGGCGCGTACGTGACGCCGGTCAGACCCGACGTCGGCGCCACATAGCTGCGGTACGCCCTCCGATAGGCCTCCGCGTTCGCCCGGCGCCGTGCCGTCCGATCGACCAGTTCCGCCACGTCCAGGCCACGGCGCACGGCCGCGTCGAGTCCGGCGGCCACCTCGGGCAACGAGGCGCCGGCCGCCGCACCGACCGCCGCATACTGATCTTGGATCAGCGGCAACGCCTTCGCCGACCAGGGCAGCAGTTCGCCGTCCAGGGCCAGCCAGTCGGTGCCGAGTTCGTCGAACAGCGGGCGCACCGCGGTCCGGATCCGGTCCACCAGTTCGCCGACCTCGGCGAAGAACGGCCGCCCGGTCCGGGTGTAGACGACCCCGGTGCTGCCGTCGGTCACCCCGAACCGGCGCTCGGCGGTCTCGGCGTCGCGCGCGATCACCGCGATCGCCCGCGAGCCCATGTGCTTCTCCTCGCAGACCACCTCGGTGACCCCGGCCGCCGCGAACTCGTCGAACGCGGTCTCCGGGTGCTCCAGGAAGCCGTCCAGCTTGGCGGTCGCCGCGGGTGCCATGGTCGGCGGCAGATAGATCAGCCAGCGCGGGTCCACCGCGAACCGGCTCATCACCTCCAGCGCCGCGGCGGCGTGCTCCTCGCCGATCTTGATCTTGCCGGCCTGGTCGGTCTCCAGCCACCGGGTGCCCTGGACATCGTCCAGCCGGAGCGCCGCCGGCTCCCGGTCCACGACCTTGATCAACGGCCGCGCGGGCTCGTACCACTGCTGCTCGGCCGGCACCGCGACCAGTTCCCGCTCCGGGTAGCGCAGCGCCGTCAGGTTGCCGCCGAAGACGACGCCGGTGTCCAGGCAGATCGTGTTGTTGACCCACTCCGGCTCCGGGGTCGGCGTGTGGCCGTACACGACCATGGCGGAGCCGCGGTATTCCCGGGCCCACGGGTAGCGGACCGGCAACCCGTACTCGTCGGTCTCGCCGGTGGTGTCGCCGTACAGCGCGAACGACCGCACCCGGCCGGACGACCTGCCGTGGTAGGACTCCTTCAGCCCGGCGTGCGCGACGACCAGGCGGCCGTCATCCAGCACGTAGTGGGAGATCAGGCCGTCCAGGAAGGTGAGCACGTCGGCCCGGAACTCCTCCGGTTCCGTCTCCAACTGGGCCAGGGACTCGGCCAGCCCGTGCCGGACCTGCACCTTCGCCCCGCGCAGCGCCCGGATCAGCTTCGCCTCGTGGTTGCCGCAGACGCAGAGGGCGCGGCCGGAGTTGATCATGCCCATCACCAGCCGCAGCACGCCCGGCGTGTCCGGGCCGCGATCGACCAGATCGCCGACGAACAAGGCCATCCGGCCGTCCGGGTGGTGAGCGTCGACGGCCCGGCCCTGATCATCGAGGACCAGCTGCCAGCCCAACTCCGTCAACAGGGTACGGAGCTCGCCGGCGCAGCCATGCACGTCGCCGATGATGTCGAACGGGCCGGCAAGATCACGGCGGTCGTTCCACGAGCGTTCCCGGACCACGGTGGCCGCGTCGGCCTCGGCGGTGTCGTGCAGCACGTGCACCCGGCGGAAACCCTCCTTGCGGATCCGGCGCAACGACCGGTCGAGATCGCGCTGCTGCCGGGTGATCACCCGGTCCCCGAAGACCCGGTCGGTCCGGCTCTGGTTCCGGGCGACCGCCACCGCCTCCCCGACGTCGAGGACGATCGCGTCGACCAGCACGTCGTGCTCCTTGGCCAGGGTGATCAAGGAAGCCCGGGCGGCGGGCTGGACGCTGGTCGCGTCGACGACGGTGAGCAGCCCGCGACGCAGCCGGGTGCCGACGATGTAGTGCAGCACGTCGAACGCGTCCGCGGTCGCCGTCTGATCGGTCTCGTCGTCGGACACCAGGCCGCGGCAGAAGTCGCTCGAGATCACCTCGGTCGGCTTGAAGTGGGCGCGCGCGAAGGTCGACTTGCCGCTGCCGGAGACTCCGACCAGCAGCACCAGGCCCATCGCCGGGACGTTGATCACGGTCCGGGAGTCGATCATGGAATCAGCCACGGCGGAACACCGCCAGCTGAGTCGGGGCGCCGAGTTCCTCGTCCGGCTCGCCGATCCCGGACACCGCGACGGAGTAGCCGTGATCATCGGCGACCCGGTGTGCCCAGGCCGCGAACTCGGCCCGGGTCCATTCGAACCGGTGATCGGGATGGCGCATGCCGGAAAGTCCTTGGTAGTGGGGGTTGTACTCGGAGTTAGGGGTGCTGACCAGAACCGCGGCCGGCCTGGCGTCGCCGAAGACGACCCGCTCCAGAGCGCCGAGGCGCGGCAGGTCGAGGTGCTCGATCACCTCCATCAGGACGGCGGCGTCATAGCCGGCCAACCGCTCGTCGGTGTACGTCAGCGCGCCCTGGAACAGGTCGATCCGGGCGGCCTCCCGTTCGGACAGCCGGTCCAGCCGGAGTCGCCGCCGGGCCAGCTCCAGCGCCCGGACCGACACGTCCGTTCCGGCGATCCTGGTCAGCGACCGCTCCTTGATCAACTTCGTCAGGAACTGACCGCTGCCGCAGCCGCAGTCGATCACCGACGTCGCACCGAGGTCGCGCAGCACCGCGAGCACCGCGTCGTGGCGCTGCTGGTTCAGCGGTCGGCGCCGTTCCTCCGGCTCCGCCACCTCCTCCTCGACCTCCGGTTCCAGCGTCGCCTCAGGGTCGTCGTCCAGCTCGGCCAGCCGGGCCAGGGCGGTCCGGGTCAGCGCACTGCGCCGGCCGAGATAGCGCCGGGTGATCAAGGTCCGGTCCGGGTGCGAGGCCAGCCAGCCGGCCCCGGAGCGGAGCAGCTTGTCGACCTCGTCCGGCCCCTGCCAGTAGTGCTTGGACTCGTCGAGGACGGGCAGCAGGACGTACAACTGGCTCAGCGCGTCGGCCAGCCGCAGCGTCCCCGTCAGGGTCAGCCGGACGTAGCGCGAGTCGCCCCAGTCCTCGAACTCCTCGTCCAGCGGAATCGCCTCGGCCGTGACCTGCCAGCCGAGCGGCTCGAAGATCCGCAACGCGATCCCCGGGCCGCCCCGGCAGGGCAGCGCCGGGATCGTGATCACCAGCGGGATCGCCGAGTCGGCGAGCTCCTGCCGCGACCGGCACCGGCCGCCGCGGGCCGTGCTGAACACGTCCGCCAGCGCGGCGCCGAGCAGCGACGAGGCCGCGTAGGAACGATCGTTGACGTACTGGGCCAGGCTGAAGTCCGGGGTGCCCCGGCCGACCGTGCGGGCCAGCCGGACCGAGTCGATCTCCAACAGCAGCGCGGCCGTGCACCGTTCCTCCGACGCCTCCGGGTAGAACACCGTGGCCGTACCGAACGACTGCTCGAACCGCTGCACCCGCTCCGGGTGCTTGTGCAGCAGGAAACCGAGGTCCGTCGCGGGCCGGTGGGTGGTGGTCAGGGTCAAGTACACCCGGCCCATCTTGCCTGCCGGAAGGCACCCTGGTCAGCCGATATTCGGCAGTTACGCTCGACGAATGATCTTGAACGCTGATCCCGCGGTGGACTATCTCGGCCTGGACGCCGTGATCGACGGTGATCATCCGCGCGTCGCCGGCCTCGGCGCCGAGCTGCGCGCCGGGCACCCGGATGATCACGCGTTCGCCCGGGCCGCGTTCGAGTTCGTCCGCGACGAGGTCGCGCATTCCTTCGACGCCGGCGATCCGAGGGTCTCCGTGACCGCGTCGGAGACCCTCGCCCACGGCGTCGGACTCTGCTACGCAAAGTCGCACCTGCTGGCCGCGTTGCTCCGCGGCCAGGGTGTCCCGACCGCGCTCTGTTACCAGCGGCTGTCCGACGACGGCAGCAGCCACGTCGTGCACGGGCTGGTCGCGATCAAGCTCGACGGAGCCTGGCACCGGCAGGATCCGCGCGGCAACACCAACGGGATCGACGCCCAGTTCTCGCTGACCGGCGAGCGGCTGGCCTGGCCGGTGCGGCCGGAACTGGGTGAGCGCGACGACCCGCGGCTGCACGCCGCACCGTTGCCGTCCGTGATCACGACGCTCCGTTCCACCGACGACATCCTGCGGCTGCGGCACGGCGGGCTGCCCGCGGACTTCTGACGTCGGCCGGACGTGGGAGGATCGGCCGGTGCAGATCGGCATGTTGGGCCCCTTCGAGGTGCGCGCGGACGACGGTACGGTCGCTGACGTCCCGGGCGCCCGGCTGCGCGGCCTGCTGATCGCCCTCGCGCTCGAACCGGGCCGGGTCGTCGGCAAGGCCACCTTGATCGACTGGATCTGGGGCGAGGAACCGCCGGCCGACGCCTCGAATGCCTTGCAGCGCTTGGCTTCCCGGCTCCGCAAGGTGCTGCCCGGTGGTGCGATCGAGGGCCAGGCCGGCGGCTACCGGCTGGTCGTCGATCCGGAGATCGTGGACGCCGTACGGTTCGAGCGGCTGTTGGTGCGGGCCCGCCAGCAGGACGGTTCGGAGCGGGTCCGGTTGTTGCGGGAGGCGCTCGGACTGTGGCGCGGCGGGCCGATGCAGGACGTCGGGCTGGAGGACAGCGAGGCCTTCGACGCCGCCGTGACCAGGCTCGAAGGGCTGCACCGCTCGGCGACGGAGGAACGCTACGTCGCGGAGGTCGCGGCCGGCCACGGCGCCGAACTGATCCCGGAACTGACCGAGGCCGTCGCCGCCGATCCGCTGCGGGAGCGGCTGACCGCCGCCCTGATCCGGGCCCTGGTCGCCGCCGGTCGCGACTCCGAGGCCCTGCTCGCGTACGAACGCACCCGGGAGGCCCTGGCCGACACGCTCGGCGCCGACCCGTCGGCCGAACTCTCCGCCCTCCACGTCGCCCTGCTGCGCGGCGAGCTGACCCGGCCGGTGGAGACCCGGAAGACCAACGTCAGGGCCGAACTGAGCACCTTCGTCGGCCGCGAGCCGGACCTGGCCGCCGTCCGTTCCATGATCACGAAGCACCGGCTGACGACGCTGATCGGACCCGGCGGCTCGGGCAAGACCCGGCTGGCCTCGGAAGCCGCACGGGACCTGGTCGGCGACCTCCCGGACGGCGTCTGGCTGGTCGAGTTCGCCCCGCTCGGTACGGACGGCGACGTGGCACAGACCGCGCTCGCCGCACTCGGCCTGCGCGACGCCCTGGCCGGTACGGCGACGACGACGGACCCGGTGGAGGGCCTCGTCACCGCACTCCGGGAGCGCGAGATGCTGCTGATCCTGGACAACTGCGAGCACGTGATCGAACCGGTCGCGGCGCTCGCCGAACGCCTGCTCGGCGAATGCCGGCGGCTGCGGATCCTGGCCACCAGCCGGGAGCCGCTCGGCATCACCGGCGAGGCCCTGTGGTCGGTCGAACCGCTGTCCATGCCCGCCGATGCCGACCCACGCACGATCGCCGAGGCGCCGGCCGTCCGGCTGCTGCGGGACCGGGCCGGAGCGGTCCGGCCGGACCTCGAGGTCGACGAGCACGCCCTGGCGACGATGGTCCGGATCTGCCGTGCGCTGGACGGGATGCCGCTGGCCATCGAGCTGGCCGCGGCCCGGCTGCGCACGATGTCCCTGGTCCAGCTGGCCAACCGGCTGGACGACCGGTTCCGGCTGCTCACCGGCGGCAGCCGGACCGCGCTGCCTCGGCACCGGACCCTGCGGGCCGTCGTCGACTGGAGCTGGGAGCTGCTCAGCGAGGCCGAGCGTACGGTGCTCCGCCGGCTCTCGATCTTCTCCGGCGGCGCGACCCTTGAGGCCGCCGAGCAAGTCTGCGACGGCGGGGCCGTCGAGGCCGATGCCGTGCTCGAACTGCTGACCTCCCTGGCCGAGAAGTCGCTGCTGGTCACCGCGGGCGGCGACGCGACGCGCTACCGGATGCTCACCACGATCCGGGAGTACGCGCGCGACCGGCTGGACGAGGCCGGCGAGACCGACGCGACCCGGCTGGCCCACCTCACGTACTTCACCGAGCTCGCCGAAACCGCCGAACCGCACCTGCGCCGGGCCGAACAGCTCGAGTGGCTCGCTATCCTCCGGGCCGACCACGAGAACCTCAGCGCCGCCCTGCGCGGCGTGATCGCGGCCGGTGATGCGGCGGCGGCGATGCGGCTGGCCGCCGCCACCGGTTGGTACTGGTGGCTCGGCGGTCGACGCGGCGAAGGCCTGGACCTGCTGATCGCCGCGGCCTCGCTGCCGGGTGACGTGCCCGATGTCACCCGCGCGCTGGCGTACGGCATGGTCGTGTTGTTCGTGACCTCCGGGCCGGGCGACGAGCAGATCGGCGAGGAGTGGATCCGTAAGGGCTACGGTGTCAGCCAGCAGGCCGCCGGGGTCCACCCGCTGCTCGATTTCGCGAATCCGCTGATGCGGTTGCTCGACGCGCCGGAGGAAGCACCGGCCGCGTTCGAGTCGTTGCTGAACAGCAAGGACCCCTGGGTACGGGCGATGGGCCGCTGGCAGGGCGCCAAGATGCGCTCCGTCCGCGGTCAGGACTGGCCTCAGGAGGAGGCCTGGCTGGAACAGGCGCTGGCCGACTTCCAGAAGCTGGGCGAACGATTCGGGACCTACCTGACCCTGTCCGAACTGGCATCCCTGCTGGCCCGGCGCGGCGACTTCGCCGCCGCCACCGCCCGCCTCGATCAGGCCGTCGTGCCGCTCGCCGAGATCGGCGCCGTCGAGGACGTCATCGAAGTGCGCACCCAGCAGGCCGTGCTGTACCGGCTGGCCGGTGACACTGCCGCGTCGGCCGCGGCGCTCGCCGTCGCGGAGCGGAGCGCGAAGGGAGTGACCTGGCCGTACGCCCTGGTCGGGCTCGCCCAGGCGAAGGCCGAGCTGGCCCGGCTGGACGGCGACGCCGCCGAGGGCCGCCGGCAGCTCGAGATCGCCACCGCGCTGCTCGGTGATGCCGCCCACGGGCCGAACATCCGGCTGCAGATGCAGGACCTGCTCGGCTACCTGGCCGAGGACGTCGAGGAGTCGCGGCAGCATCGGGCGGCGGCGCGGCAGGCGGCGGTCGAGGCGGGTGGGCCACCGCAGATCGGCCGGATGCTGGTGGGGGTCGCGGACCTGGCGCTTCGGCTCGGCCAGCACGAACAGGCGGCCCGGTTGCTCGCGGCGGCCGACACCGTCCGCGGCTCGTCGGACCGGTCCCGGTCGGACGCGGCCCGGATCAAGGAGACGGTACGGCGCCACCTCGGCGACGCGCGGTTCGCCGAGGTGACGCGGGAGGGGACGCTGGCGGACTGGTCCGAGCTGGCCGACGCCACGCTCAGCCCGCCCGCCGGATGACGATGTCGCCGCGCCGGCTCCGGGCGTCGACCGTGACCAGGTCGGCCCCAGCGGTGCCGAACGCGGTGCTGATCGAGTTCCGTACGGTTCCGTACATGCTCTCGGCCCGTTCCAGCCGGACCTCGGCGCCGGTCCCGACGCCGACCTCGATGTTGCCCGAGGCGTTCGTCAGGAACGCGTGGCCCTGACTCATCCGGCCGATCTTGATCACCGCGTCGCCGCCCACCAGCGCGGTCACGCTGGCCTCGGCCCGGCCGATCTCGAAGCCGCCGCTGCTGTTGGTGAGGTCGAGGTCGCCGGCCGCCGCACCGATCCAGACCTTGCCCGAGGAGCCGATCAGCTTCACGGCACCGCCGGCCTCGCCGATCTTGACTGAGGCCGAACCGCCCTGGATCGTGGCCCGGCCGGCGATCCGGCCGACCTCGAGTTCGCCGGCGGCCAGGCTGGCCCGGAGGTCGTCGATCCGGTCCAGCTGGACCCGTCCGGAGGAGAGATTGACCTCGGTGCTGCCGAGCGGGCCGCGGGTCTGCAGGCTGGCGTACGCCTCGCTGTAGGCCAGGCTCGAACCGGCCGGCAGGTCGATCGTGATGACCACCGACCCGTCCCGGCCGCCCGGCTTCCGGGTCTTCACGGCCAGCTCACCGGCGGAGAACTCGACCGTGGTCCGGGCCGCCACCTGGGCATGCTTCGGGTTGGCCGGGTCGACCGGCACGACCCGGACCGCGGTGTCGGTGCGGTCGGTCGCGTTGATCATCACGTGGGCGCCGGCGACCTCGACGACGGCCTTGATCGGGCTGGGGGTGCTGAACGTGGTCATGATTCCTTCTCCTCCATCGGTGCTGCTGATGGGACCAGCGTCGGCGGGTCGCCTGCCACCCGCCTGACATCCGCCTGACACCGCCCCTGACAGCACGAAATCGGCTGGCGGGACGGCGCCGGTACGCCTACGGTCGCCGGATGGAGACCGCCGAGATCACCAGCCGGAACCGTGCCTACTGGGAGGCCATCGCAGCGGGCCGGACCGGCGAGCCGGTCGAGTTCTTCCGCGCCGGCGGCTGCGCGCTGGAGGACCGGGAGCTGGCCGCGATCGGCGACGTCACCGGACAGCGGACCCTGCATCTGGCCTGCTCGGTCGGCGACGAGGACCTCAGCCTGGCCCGGCTCGGGGCCGCCGAGGTGGTCGGCGTGGACATCTCGCCGACCCACCTGGCCACCGGGCGGGCCAAGGCGGCCGAACTCGGGCTGCGGGTCGACCTGCGCGAGGGCGACCTGACGGCGCTCGACCCGGCGCTGACCGGCTTCGACCTGGTCCTGATCTCCGGCGGCGGACTCTGCTGGGTGCCCGAGCTCGAACCGTGGGCGGCCACGGTCGCCGAGCGGCTGGTGCCCGGCGGCCGGCTGGTGATCAGCGAGCATCATCCGCTCTGGGAGGTTCTCACGGTCCGCGGCACCGGACAGCTCGCCGTGACCAGCGACTACCTGGACCCGCATCGCCCCGGCTACCACGATCCGCGCAAGGCACCGCGGGTGACCTGGGGCCGCACCGAGCCGCTGCCCGATCACACCAGCTTCGTCTGGTCCCTCGGCCGGGTGGTGACCGCGCTGCTCGGAGCCGGACTGGTCATCCGCTCGCTCGAGGAGTACGCGCAGCCGGAGCTGTACGACGGCCTCGGGCCGGCGGCGGACGCGCTGCCGGCCTGCTACCTGCTGGTGGCGGGCCGTCCCTGATCATCGGTCGTCGCCCCGGGGTCGCCGGCTCGGCGGGCCGGCCAGCCGTTCCCGGGCCGTCTGCTCCGCCTCGTCCTCCAGCTCCTCGGCGTCGAAGCCCTCGTCGTACAGCTCGTGGTGGCCGAGGTCGAGGTGGGCCAGCACATGGGCCAGGCCGAGGACCGCGTCGCCGGACCAGCCGGCCCGGTCGAAGTAGGCCTCGCGGCGGTCCAGGTCGATGATCTCGATGATCCCGTCGGGCAGCGGGGTCTCGGTGAAGTTCCAGTCCGGCCAGCGCTCCGCCGCCTCCTGGACCGGGTCGTAGCCGCGCGGCGGCACCCGCGGGTTCAGGCGCTCCGCCTCGTCGGGCCGGGTGAAGAAGTCGAGCAGGAAGGCATGCCGGGTCCGCCGTCGGCACACCTCGCACTTCAGGTCGATGGTGCACCGCTCGTCGGGCAGCCCGAGGTCGTCGATCCGGCCGCCGCCGGCGTAGCGTGCGCTGAACCGGCGCACCTCTCCGCAGACACAGCACAACGCGCGGAACTGTCCCGGCACCGGCCGCAGTTTGCTGATCATCGCCCACTCCTTCCCGACAAGCTCGCCGCCCCTGGCTCACCTGCTGGTCCCCAGTGTGGGCGATACCACTGACACCGTTAGCCTGGTGAGGTGCCGAGGAGCAGCCCGACGCCGGACCGGGTGGCGATGATCTCGCTGCACACCTCTCCCCTGGCGACGCCCGGAGTCGGCGACGCCGGTGGCCTCAACGTCTACGTCGCCGAGCTGGCGACCGCGCTCGGCCGGCAGGGCGTCGAGGTCGAGATCATGACCCGGCGGTCCGACCCGGCGACGCCCGAGCTGGTGCCGCTGGCCGAGCGGGTGACGGTCCGCCACCTCGCCGCCGGTCCGCCGGCCCCGGTCGCCAAGGAGCAGCTGCCCGGGCTGGTCGACGAGTTCGCCGCCTCGCTGCGGCCGCTCGCCGCCGGCTTCGACCTGATCCACTCCCACTACTGGCTGTCCGGCCTGGCCGCGCTGCGGCTCGACCAAGATCAACACCACGCTCCGGTACGCCCTCCGCTGGTGCACACCATGCACACGATGGCGCGGGTCAAGAACGCCGCCCTGGCAGACGATCAACAGGCCGAACCGGAGCCGCGGGCCGACGGCGAAGCCCTGATCGTCAAGACCGCCGAGGGACTGACCGCGAACACCGACGAGGAGTCGGCCGAGCTTCGTGATCACTACGGCGCCGACCCGGACCGGATCACGATCGTGCCACCCGGCGTCGATCTCGACGTGTTCCATCCGTGTTCGCAGCGCGAGTCCCGAGCCCTGCTCGACATCGACGCGGCCGCCGAGGTGATCTTGTTCGTCGGCCGGATCCAGCCGCTCAAGGCGCCGGACGTGCTGATCCGGGCCGTCGCCGAGTTGATCAAGCAGCAGCCGGGCCGTCGGGACCGGCTGAAGTTGATCATCATCGGCAGCCCGTCCGGCCCCGACCGGGACTGGGCCGACACGCTGCCCGGCCTGGCGGATTCCCTGCAGGTCGGCGCAGTGGTGGAGTTCCGGCCGCACTCGGAACGGCTCGAGCTGTATCGCTGGTACTGCGCCAGTGACATCGTCGCCGTACCGTCGCACAACGAGTCGTTCGGCCTGGTCGCGCTGGAGGCGCAGGCCTGCACCCGGCCGGTGGTCGCCGCCGAGGTCGGCGGGCTGCGGCATGCCGTGGCGGACGGCCGGACCGGCATCCTGGTGGCCGGGCACGGGCCGGAGGACTGGGCCGCCGCGCTCGGGTCGCTGCTCGATGATCATGACCGCGCGGTACGGCTCGGCCGGGCCGGCATCGATCATGCCCGCGGGTTCAGCTGGGACGCGTCGGCCGAGGCGACCCTGGTGGCGTACCGGAAGGCGATGATCACCCGATGACCGACGTCCCGACCCAGCGGCGCACCGCGGTCCGGGTGCTGCCGATCGACGGCGACGACCGGGTGCTGCTGCTGCACGGCTTCGACCCGGCCCGGCCCGCGGAGCCGTACTGGTTCACCGTGGGCGGCGGCCTCGAACCCGGCGAGACCCCGGTCCTCGCCGGCGCCCGCGAACTGGCCGAGGAGGTCGGCCTGACCGTCACCCCGGACCGGCTGGTCGGCCCGCTCGCCGAGGCGACCATCGAGTTCTGGTTCGACTCGGTCCGCTACCTGCAGCAGCAGACCTACTACGCCGTCCGGGTCGCCCCGGAGCCGATCACGTTCGCCGGCCAGGACGAGATCGAACACGCCACGATCGACTCCCACGCCTGGTTCTCCGCCGCCGACCTGGCCGGCACGACCGATCCGGTCTATCCCGATGATCTTGCCGACCTGCTCGCCCGCGGGATCGCCGCCCTCGCCTGACCGGCGAAAGCCTGCGTACACTGCGGGAATTCACCGACGTCCAAGGGAGGGCGCCATGCGGAGGTTTCTGCGGGGTCTCGTTGTCATGATCATGGTCGCCGCAGTGAGTGCGATCGCCCCGCCGGCGCAGGCCGAGCCACAGCCACCACCCGGGGCCGAACCGACCCAGGGCGCCTGCGGCTTCGCGCAGCTGGCGGACCAGACCTACTCGACCTGGGTCGGGTTGCCGCCGGATCCGCGGCGCACCCCCGATCGCGGGACGATGCGGGTCACCCTGCGGACCGAGCACGGCGACGTCCGGCTGGAGCTCGACCGGAGCCTGGCGCCCTGCACGGTGCAGTCGTTCCTGTTCCTGCTGCATCAGAAGTACTTCGACGGCACCTCCTGCCATCGGCTGACCGCGTACCGGACGCCGCCGGCCGCGCTGTCGGTGCTGCAGTGCGGCGACCCGCTCGGCACCGGCTGGGGCGATCCCGGCTACAGCTTCGCCGACGAGTTGGACTCCGCGCAGGCGCTCGACCCGTGGCCCGGAACACCGGACCGGCGCAACTACCGGCGCGGCACGCTGGCCATGGCGAACGCCGGCCCGGACACGAACGGCAGCCAGTTCTTCCTGGTCTACTCCGATTCCCGGCTGCGTCCGGACTACACGGTGTTCGGCCGGGTCACCGAGCAGGGTCTCGCAGTGTTGGACAAGATCGCCGCCGGCGGGATCGACCCGGGCGCCGAGGGGACGCCGGAGGACGGCGCACCCGCGCTGGGCGTGACGATCGAACGGGCCAAGCTCGGCCGCTGAGCCGATCAGGGACGGAAGACGCAGAACTCGTTGCCCTCCGGGTCGGCCAGCACGTCCCAGGCGATCTCGCGGTCGGCCGGACGGAGCAGCCGGGCGCCGGCGTCGAGGAACTCCTGGGTGACGCCGACGACGTCCCAGTGCACCCGATTCTTCACGGTCTTCGGCTCGGGCACCTCGGCGAACACCATCGGACAGGGCAGGCCGCCGCCCTCGATCGCCCACACCGGCTGATCGGCTTCCTGCTGCGGCTGCAAGCCGAACCGATCGCCCCACCAGGTGCAGATCGCCAGCGGGTCGGTGCCGTCGATCGCCAGCTCGTGGAGCCGGTAGCCGTCCAGCTGGTCGGGCTCGCGGACGAAGGCGTCGAACTCGTTGCCCTCCGGATCGACCATGATCGTCCACGGGTGACTCTGATCAAGGACCCGGGCGCCGCGCTCGACCAACTCCTCGATCGATGACGTGTTGACGTCGAAGTGGACCCGGTTCTTCACCGAGTGCGGTTCCGGCACCTCGTTGACCCAGACGGTACGTTCCGGACGATCACCGGTCAGCAGCAGATTGTTCGTACCACGAGACTCCGGCCGCAGGCCGAGGGCCGAAGCCCAGAAGGACTGCAGCCGGGCCGGGTCACGTGCGTCGATGCAGAGGTCCTTGAACGTCGCCATCATGATCAGCACCTTACAAGGAGCAGCCGCGATTCATGATCAACGGACCGGCGGATGGTGTCCGGTGATCGCGTCGGCGGCCCGGACCAGGGCCAGGTGGGACAGGGCCTGTGGCGTGTTGCCGGCCTGGCGCCGGCCGTCCGGGTCGTACTCCTCGCTGAGCAGACCAAGATCATTGGCGAACGAGAGCAGCCGGTCCATCAGGGCCTGGGCGTCCTTCGCCCGGCCGGTCCGCGCGTACTGCTCGACCAGCCAGAAGGAGCAGGCCAGGAACGGGTACTCGCCCGGCGGCAGGCCGTCGACCCCCTCCTCGGTCCGGTACCGGTGGACCAGGCCGTCGTTGATCAACTCCGCCTCGATCGCGGCCACCGTCGCCAGCATCCGGGGATCGTCCGGCGCGCAGAACCCGACCTGGGGCAGTTGCAGGAGGGCCGCGTCGACGCCGCGACCGCCGTAGTACTGGGTGAAGCAGCCCCGTTCATGATCGACTCCGTCCCGTTCGATCTCGGCCCGCAGCTCGTCCCGGATCCGGCGCCACTCCGCCACCGGGCCGGTCAGCCCGTGATCTTCGACGGCCCGTACGCCGCGGTCGAAGGCGGCCCAGGTCATCACCGCCGAGTGGGTGAACCGTCGCGGCGCACCGCGGATCTCCCAGATCCCCGAGTCCGGCCGGCCGAGGGTGGCCCGGGCCCGGTCCAGCAGTGCCCGCTGCAGCGGCCAGGCGTGACCCGGATGCGGGATGCCGCTGCGCAGGCTGAGATCCAGGGCGACCATCACCTCGCCGATCACGTCGGCCTGATATTGATCAACGGCGCCGTTGCCGACCCGGACCGGCACCGACCCGGCGTAGCCGGGCAGCCAGGGCAGCTCCCGCTCCGGCAGGTCCCGCTCGCCGGCGAGCCCGTACATGATCTGGATGTCCTCCGGATCGCCGGCGACGGCGCGCAGCAGCCAGTCCCGCCAGGCCACCGCCTCGGCCGAATAGCCGTGGGCCAGCAGGGCTTCCAGGGTGAGCGCGGCATCGCGCAGCCAGCTGAAGCGGTAGTCCCAGTTCCGCGGCCCGCCGAACGCCTCGGGCAGGGACGTGGTCGCGGCCGCGACGATCCCGCCGGTCTCGACATGGGTCAGGGCGCGCAGCACCAGCAGCGAGCGCTGTACCGGGGCCAGATAGTGCTGGTGCGGGTCGGCGCCGCAGTCGGACCGGTCGGCCCAGGAGGTCCACCAGTGCTCGGTCCGGGCCAGCTCGGCGTCGACGTCGACCGGCTCCGGCGGTTGCTCGTACGAGGGATGCCAGGCCAGCGTGAAGTCGTACCGGTCCCCGGCGCCGACCCGGAACTCGCCGCGATGCCGATGCCCGTGCGCGACCGGCAGCGGGTCGCCGCGGAGCAGCAGTGCGTCCGGACCGGCCGCGGCGAGCAGCCCGCCGGCGGCGCGCCGGACCCAGGGCAGTGCCTCGGCGTAGCCGAACCGGAAGGCCAGGTCCTGGGCCAGCTCGACGCTGCCGGAGACGCCTTCGACCCGCCGGATCACCTGTGGGTACGGGGATCCGACCGGCATCAGGTCGGTCAGCCGGGCCACCCCGGACTCCGTCTCGAACGTCGTCTCCAGCACGAACGTGTCGCCCCGGTAGCGCCGCTGCACCTCGGCCGGCCCGGTCGGCGCGATCTGCCAGCGTCCGTGCTCCGGCGTGCCGAGCAGCGCGGCGAACACGGACGGCGAGTCGAACCGCGGCAGGCACAGCCAGTCGATGCTGCCGTCCCGGCCCACCAGCGCGGCCGTCCGGCAGTCCCCGATCAACGCGTAGTCCTCAATCGGCAACGGCATGCCGGCCAGTCTGGCAGTGTTGGGTGAGGGGGACGACCCCCTTCAGATCCCCCGCCCCGCCCCGCTCCGCGAACGGACAGGCGCTGACAGTTCGCTTAGGGTGGGCCAATGCGCAGCGCAGTCGGGATCTCCGGGCTGATCCTCGCCGCGGTCGCCCTGGTCGGCTGCACGGCGATGGAGCCGAAGGCCTGCACGGCGATCGGCAGTGTCCCGGGGGTCGGCGTGACCATCGACAAGGCCGCCGCGACGGGCGTCGACGGGCTCCGGCTGGAGGTCTGCTGGAAGGGCGATCCGTGCAGGGACGCCGAGGTCGAGCTGCAGCCCGGCACCGACACGGTCGATCAGGGCTGCGACGGCGACGACCCGGACTCGACCTGCTCCGCGAGCGCCGTACCGAACGGGACCCTGGTCGGCTTCGCCCAGATCGAAGGCCTCCCGTCCGGACCGATCGACGTCACCGCCATCGTGATCAAGGGAACGAAGCCGCAGCCGGAGAGCAAGGCCACCGTGATGGCCGCCGTCACCCACCCGAACGGCCCCGACTGCCCCGCCGGCGCCAACCAGGCCAAGATCACGATCGACGCCGACGGCATCCGCTAGCCCCGGGATTCTCTCGCCGTGCCCGGGTCGGTCGCCGCCTTCCCTCCGCCACTCCGGCCCTCACCGACTGGGCACAAGCGCAGCAACACGCCGTCAGAAGGGCTGCTTTTGTGCCCGGTCGGCGTTGGTCAGGGGGTGGAGTTCCAGAACAGGCGGTCGACGACGGCGCGGGCTCGCCGGGTGAGCCGGCGGTATTCGGCTTCGAGGTGGGACGACTCGTTGCGGCCGTACCCCATCAGGGTGGCCAGGGCGGCCAGTTCCCGGGTGTCGGAGGGCAGCGAGTCGGAGCCGCGGCCGCGGAGCAGCATCAGCTGGTTGCGGACCTGACTGGCGAAGAGCCAGGCCTGCCGCAGTGCGTCCGCGTCGTCGGCCAGGATCAGCCCGGCCCGCTCGGCGGCTTCCAGCGCGGCCAGGGTACGGGCGGTCCGCAGTGACGGCTCGGTACCGGCGTGCTGGAGCTGGATCAGCTGTACGGTCCACTCGACGTCGGCCAGCCCGCCCGGGCCGAGCTTGGTGTGCTTGGCCGGGTCCGCGCCGCGCGGCAGCCGCTCCGACTCGACCCGCGCCTTGAGCCGCCGGATCTCCAGCAGCTGGGCGTCGGTCAGCCCGTCCGCCGGCCAGCGACGAAGATCGATCTCGGCCAGCAGGGCCTGCCCGAGTTCATGATCACCGGCCAGCGCGTCGGCCCGGATCAGGGCCTGCAGCTCCCAGGTCGACGACCACTGCCGGTAGTACTTCTGGTAGGCCGACAGGGATCTGATCAAGGGGCCCTGCTTGCCCTCCGGACGCAGCGCGGCGTCGATGATCAAGGACGGATCGACGCCCGGCTTGGCCAGCAGGTCCCGCAGCGCACTGATCACGGCGACCGCCCGGTCGGTCGCACCGGGGTCGGCGCTGTCCGCCATGACGAACATGGTGTCCGCGTCCGAGGCGTACGAGAGCTCCCGGCCACCCCAACGCCCCATCGCGATCAGGGCGATCTCCGGAACCTCCCCGGTGATCGAATTCCGGGCCACCGCGAGGGCGACGTCGATCGTCGCCGCGGCCAGCCCGGTCAGCGCCTCGCCGACCGTCTCGACGTCGTTCACCCCGAGCAGGTCGCCGGCCGCGATCCGGAACAGCTCCCGCCGGCGGATCGCCCGGATCGCCTCGACGGCGGACCGCGGCGTCTCGTGCCGGCCGGCGGCGGCGCGCATCTCGGCCCGAAGATCATCGCCGGGGCGTGGCGTCAGGGCGGTGTCGTCGGCCAGCATCTGTACCGTCTGCGGCGACCGGGTGAGCAGCTGCACCGCGTACCGGCTGGAGGCGAGGATCCGCGCCAGCCGTTCCGCCATCAGGCCCTCGTCGCGCAGCGCCCGCAGATACCACGGGGTGGAGCCGAGTGCCTCCGACACCTGCCGGAACGCGAGCAGACCATGATCGGGATTGGGTCCCTCGGCGAACCAGCCCAGCATCGCCGGCAGCAGCTGGCGCTGGATCTCGGCCGACCGGGAGACGCCCTGACTGAGCGCCGCGATGTGCCGCAGCGCCGCGTCCGGGTCCGCATAGCCGAGCGCCCGGAGCCGGTCGACGGCCGCGTCAGTGGTCAGCCGGAGCGCCGAGGACGGGATCCGCGCCACGGCGTCCAGCAGCGGCGAGTAGAAGATCCGCTGGTGCAGCCGCCGCACCTGCCGGCTGTACGAGCGCCAGGTGCTGAGCAGCGTCGCGACCGGGTCGGCATAGCCGAGCGAGCGGCCGAGCCGGCGCAGGTCGTCGTCGGCCTGCGGCAGCACATGGGTGCGGCGCAGCCGGTAGAGCTGGATCCGGTGTTCCAGCGCGCGCAGGAAGCGGTACGCCTCGTCCAGCCGGCGGCCGTCCTCGCGGCCCACGTACCCGTTGTCGATCAGCGCCTGCAGCGACGGCAGCGTCGCCCGGGTACGCAGCCGCTCGTCGGCACGGCCGTGCACCAGTTGCAGCAACTGGACCGAGAACTCGACGTCGCGCAGCCCGCCCTCGCCGAGCTTCAGCTCCCGTTCGGCGTCCCGGGCCGGGATCAGGTCGACCACCCGGCGTCGCATCGCCTGGGTGTCGGCGATGAAGTTCTGCCGCTCACCGGCCCGCCAGACCAACGGCGTGACCAGGTCGACGAACTCCTGCCCCAACGCCAGGTCGCCGGCGCTCGGCCGGGCCTTGAGCATGGCCTGGAACTCCCAGGTCTTGGCCCACTTCTCGTAGTAGCCGCGATGACTGGTCAGCGACCGGACCAGCTGGCCGGCCTTGCCCTCCGGCCGCAGCGCCGCGTCCACCGGCCAGATCGTCCCGGCCGCGGTGTGCGCGGAGCAGATCCGGCTCAGCTCGGACGCCAGCTGGGTCGCGATCATGATCGCCCGGTCGGTGCTGATCATGGGTTCGCCGGCGTCGTCCAGGGCCGGCTCGGCGACGTACAGGACGTCCACATCGCTGACGTAGTTGAGTTCCTGGGCACCGCACTTGCCGAGCGCGATCACCGCGATCCGGCACAGCAGGGCGTCCGGGCCGACCTTGGCCCGGGCCACGGCGAGGGCGCCCTCGAGGGTCGCGTCGGCCAGGTCGGCCAGCTCACCGGCGATGTCGTCGACCACCGCGGTCGGGTCGTCGGCGGTCAGGTCGCGGGCCGCGATCCGCAGCACCGCGGTCCGGTACGCCGTCCGCAGCAGGTCACCCGTCAGGTCGGTGGCGACCGGCACCGTTGCGGCCGGGTCGGCGCCGACCGCGGTCAGCAGCTCCGCGCGCAACTCCGCCGCCGGCACCCGGCCGGCCGGGCCGCCCAGCCGGTCGAACCGGTCCGGGTGGGCGACCAGGTCGTTGGCCAGGGTGGCGCTGGCACCGACCACCGCGATCAGCCGGCGGGCCGGTTCCGGCCGCTCGATCAACCGGTCCAGCACCTGCGGATCGGCGTCCCGCAACCGGTCCAGCGCGGCCAGGGCGTGGTCCGGGTCCGCGGCGCCGGAGATCAGCTCCAGCAGCGGCGCGTACCGCTCGTCCCAGCCGCCGAGAATCCTGACCGCCGACTCGGCGGCGGTGAAGCCCCGCCGCGCGAGCGCCCCCTCGCGCGTTTCGATCCGTGCCACACCCCGACCCTACTGGCCCGGGACGGGCGGTCCGGCCGGGCGCCGCCGGTCAGGAGAGCCCGGAGGCCCAGGGCGAGCAGTTGTCGCCCGGCAGGCTCTTGTAGCCCCGGCAGATCATGATCTTGACCCCGCGTTCCTCCGGAACGTCGTACTGCCCCGAGTCGCCGGACCGAAGGTTGAGGTTCGCGTAGCCGTCGGTGACCACGAACCGGTCCTCGTCCACGAGCGGCGGCTTGTGGCCCTCGGGCGCTCCGCCGTAGAACTTGACGTAGGCCACCGCGGCGTCGCCGTCGGAGGCGTTGTCGTAGACCTGCAGCGTCTCGCCCTCCGGCCCGGCGTGCTTGAAGACGGCCTTGTAGGCGCCGTGCCGGGCGGTGGCGTTGGTCCCCGGATCCTCGTCCGCGTGGCTCGGCAGGGCCGTCACCATGGCCAGGGCGGGGATCGCGACCAGCGCCGCTCCCCCCGCGGCGATCCGGCCGATCAGCTTGCGCATGTTGTTCTGCCTTCCTGTCGCACCGAGCGTCGGTCGCCCGGCCGGATCCACCGTCACACGGGCCGCTATAGCGGCGTTATGGTCCCGCTATGGCACGAGCCGGACGGAGTCAGGCCGTCGCCCACTCCCACGGCGAGCAGTTGTCGCCCGGGATCTCCTTGACGCCACGGCACACCATGATCTCCACCGGGGTGCCCTCGCCGACGTCGTACGATCCCGAGTCGCCGTCGCGCAGATTGAAGCGGTCGTAGCCCGTGGTCACCACCAGCTTGTCCGTGTCCTTGACCGGCGAACCGACCGGCGGCCAGGGCCGCTTGAGGTAGAACTTCACGTAGGCCGCGGCGGCGTCGCCGTCTCCGGATGAAGAGTCGAACACCTCCAGCGTCTCGCCCTTGCTCCCCGTGTGGTGGAAGACGGCCTTGTAGTTGCCGTGCCGTACGGTCTCGTTCGAGCCCCTCGTCTCTGCCTGGCTCGGCACGGCCGTCACCATGGCCAGGGCCGGGATCGCGACCAACGCCGCTCCCCCAGCGACGATCCGACCGATCAACGTGCGCATCTGGTTCTGTCCTCCTGTCCACCGGGGCGCCGGTCGCCCCGATCGGTGCCACGATCACAGGGCCCGCTATCGCGGCGTTATGGCGCCGCTATCGGCGCGGGCGATGAGTTCCGGCGGCGAGCGGAGTCGATACCGTCGAACACAGAACCGCGGAACGGAAGGCACCCCATGACGCACGGCAGTTACGCCTCGGTCAACGGCATCGAGCTCTACTACGAGATCCACGGCGCGGAGCACGACGGCCCGCCGCTGATCATGCTGCACGGCGGCGTGCTGACCTTCCACCTGAGCTTCGACCCGCTGCTGCCGGGGCTGACCGCCGACCGGAAGGTGATCGGCGTCGAGCTGCAGGGACACGGCCACACCGCCGCGGCGGCCGACCGGCCGTTCTCGATCCGGCAGTGCGCCGAGGACGTGATCGCGCTGCTGGACCACCTCGGTCTCGACCAGGCCGACCTGCTCGGCTACAGCCTGGGCGGGCTGACCGCGACCGAGGTCGCCGTGCTGGCCCCGGACCGGGTCCGGCGGGTCGTGCTGGCGGCGACGCACTTCCGTCCCGACGCCTACTACCCGGAGATCACCGCGCCCGAGCAGGACTCGCCGCGGCTGCCGACCGAGGCCGACTTCGCCGCGATGAAGACCGCCTACGACGAGGTCGCCCCCAACCCCGACGACTTCTTCCCTTTCCTGGAACGGATCCAGCCGGCCGTGCACGACTTCGAGCCGTGGACGGCCGAGCAGCTCGGCCGGCTCACGATGCCGGTGTTGATCATCATCGGCGACACCGACTTCATCCGGCTGGAGCACGCGGTCGAGATGAAGCAGACGCTGCCGAACGCGCAACTGGCCATCCTGCCCGGCACCCCCCACATGCGGGTCGTCTCCGACCCGGAGCTGGTGCTGCCGATGATCAAGCCGTTCCTGGCCTGATCAGATGCGGCGGGCCCGGCGTGGCAGGGCGGTGATCGCGTCCGGCGGCACCTGCTCGCCGGCGGCCCGGCGCGGCAGCGAGGCGACCCCGATCCGGGCCAGGTCGACGGTCAGGCCCGGCCGGGCCATCTGGACGCTCTCCAGGCCCTCGGCCCGGGCGGTCGCCAGCGCATGATCGGCGGACGCGGTCGGCCACAGGTGGGTCAGCACGGTCAGCTGCGGCCGGGCGATCGAGGCCTGCCGGGCCACCTGCCGCACCGTGCAGAGGTACGGCGCGTCGCCGCCCGGCACCTGGTCGACATAGGTCGCCTCGGCCAGGTAGACGTCGGCGTCCCGGGCCAGTTCGATCCGGGCGGCGCAGTCGCCGCTGTCCCCCGTGTACGCCAGCACGTCGCCGTCCGCCTCCAGCCGGTAGCCGAGGTTGGTGGCGTGGTGCGGCAGCGTCCGGGCCCGGACCCGGATCGGACCGATCCGGACCGAGCCGCCGTCGGCCAGCGCGTTCAGTTCGACGCCGCGCCGGACGACCCGTACCGGATCAAGATCAAGAATGCGCTGCAGGGCGCCCTCCGGCGCGTACACCGGCAGCACCGGCGGCCGTTCGTCGCCGAGCACCCGGGCCCGCAGCAACGGGTTCAGGTCCGCGCAGTGATCGGGATGCGCGTGGCTGATCAAGACGGCGTCGATGTCGCCGGCGCGGCACTCCTCGAGCAGCCGGGGGAAGATCGCGTAGCCCGGGTCGATCAGGATCGTGGTGTCCTCGTGCCGGACCAGGTAGCCGCTGCAGCCCGCGGTGGCAGTGGGCCATGCCCCGCTGCCACCTAAGACCGTCAACTTCACTCTCTACACCTGCCGACCCATCAAGTCCCCGTCGCCCAGCGCACTATAACCCGCAGGCACCGCCGATCCCGGGGACGCCGCGCGCCGTGGCCGGAACGCGACTGATGCTAACGTCACCGCCGTGGCCGGCCCGAAAACCCAACCAGAGCAGCACATGCTGGACCAGGCCCGGATCATCCGGGACTGGCTGTCCGAGCTCTCCGCAGCGGACTTCGACAACCCGACGGTGCTCGACGCCTGGGATGTACGGACCTTGACGGGGCATCTGGTCGGCGTCCTGAGCCGGCTCACCGAGGCACTGCGCCAGCCGTCCCGGCAGCCGGCCGTACCTGTGCACGAACTGGTCCGGCGGTACCGGCGCGACGTGGCGATGATCATGAACTGGACCGAACAGCTGACCGGCGACCATCCGGGGCCCGAGCTGGTCCGCCGGCTCGGCACGGCCATCGACGAAGCCGCGGCGGCGCTGCAGCCCGGCACCGTGCTGCCGAAGGTGATCATGACGCCGCGCGGCCCGGGCCGCACCAGCGAGTTCGTCGCGACCCGGATCGTCGACCTGGTCGTGCACGCCGATGATCTTTCCCGGTCGTTCCCGGACCGGCCTCCGATCGCCTCGGTCAAGCCGGCGGTCGCGGTCTGCACCCGTACCCTGGCAGGGATTCTGGCCGCCCAGCAGCCGGGCCGGTCGATCGAGGTGCGGGTGCCGCCGTACGCGGCGGTGCAGTGCGGGATCGGCGAGCCGGGGCCGACCCACACCCGCGGCACTCCGCCGAACGTCGTCGAGACCGACCCGGTCACCTTCCTCCGGTTGGCCACCGGGAGGCTGGCCTGGGCCGAGGCGTTGGCCGGCGGGCGGGTCAGCGCGTCCGGGCAGCGGGCCGACCTGAGTCCGGCGCTTCCCGTACTCAGCTGACCCGCACTGACCTGACCCCGAGCCGACACCTTGGCTCAGAACCGCGGCAGCGTCGGGTCGTAGTCCGGCTGTACGCGGCGCAGGTAGGACGTGTCGTCCCGCTTGGTTCGCCCGGAGGCAAGGAAATCCTCGTGCCGCGCGGCGAGCGCGTCCGGGTCGAGCTCGACACCGAGGCCCGGCCCCTCCGGAATCGCCAGCGCGCCGTCGGCGAACTGCAACGGCCCGTTCTTGATCACGTCGGCGTCGCTGTTCCACGGGTAGTGCGTGTCGCAGGCGTAGCCGAGGTTGCGGATCGCCGCGCCGAGATGGGTCATCGCGGCCAGCGAGATGCCCAGGTGCGAGTTGGAGTGCATCGAGATGCCGAGCCCGAACGTCTCGCAGATCGCCGCCAGCTCGAGGCTGTGCCGCAGCCCGCCCCAGACGTGGTGATCGGAGAGCACCACCCCGACCGAACCCTTCGCGACCGAACCCGGGACGTCCTCGAAGCCGATCACGCACATGTTCGTGGCCAGCGGCATCGACACCTGCTTCGCCACCTCGGCCATCCCGTCCTGGCCGAGCGTCGGATCCTCGAGATACTCGAGCTCCTCGGCCAGCGCCTCGCCGACCATGATCGACGTCGGCACCGTCCAGGCGCCGTTCGGGTCGATCCGCAACGGCATCCCCGGGAACGCCTCGGCCAGCGCCTTGATCGCCGCGATCTCCTGCTCCGGCGGGAACACCCCGGCCTTGAGCTTGATCGACTCGAACCCGTACCGGTCGATCATGAGCTTGGCCTGGGCCACCACTCCGGCCGGATCCAGGGCCGGACCCCAGTCGTCGGTGATCACTCCACTGCCGTCAAGATCAGGATGCTCGGCCCACTTGTAGAACAGGTACGCGCTGTACGGCACGGAGTCCCGGACCGGCCCGCCGAGCAGGTCGCAGACCCGGACCCCGAGCAGCTTGCCCTGCGCGTCCAGGCAGGCCACCTCGATCGGCGAGAACACCGCCCGGGCCGCCCGGGACGGCATCCCGATGAAGCCGCCGCCGATGCCGGGACGATCACCGAGCACCGCGTCGATCCGGCGCTCGATCTCGCCGGTGGCGAAGACATCGCAGCCGATCACCGCCTCTCGGACCTTGAGCAGTTCCTCGGTCCGGGTGGTACCGCCGGTGCACTCGCCGAGCCCGACGGTGCCGTCGGCCAGCACCACCTGGACGATGCAGCGCAGCGCCAGCGGTTCGTGGACGCCCCACGAGTTCAGCAGGGGCGGGTCGCGGAACGCGATCGGCGTGACGACGACATCGTTGATCAACATCCGAGGACCCCCATGAGACGAAGCAAGATCAGAGCACCGGCAGCAGCCGCTGAAGTTCGATCGGCGTCACCTGGCGCCGGTACTCCTCGAACTCGGCCCGCTTGTTGCGCAGGAAGAAGTCGAACACGTGCTCACCGAGGGTGTCGGCGACCAGTTCGGAGTTCTCCATCGCCCGGATGGCCTCGTCCAGGTTGCGCGGCAGCGGCTCGATCCCGAGCGCCTGCCGTTCCCGCTCGGTCAGCGACCAGACGTCGTCCTCCGCGCCCTCCGGCAGCGGGTACTCGCCCTCAATGCCGGCCAGCCCCGCGGCCAGGGTCAGCGCGAAGGCCAGGTACGGGTTGCAGGCCGAGTCGAGCGACCGCAGCTCGACCCGGGCCGACGCGCCCTTGTTCGGCTTGTACATCGGGACCCGGACCAGCGCCGACCGGTTGTTGCGGCCCCAGCAGATGTAGTTCGGCGCCTCGCCGCCGCCGGCCAGCCGCTTGTACGAGTTCACCCACTGGTTCGTCACCGCGGTGATCTCGCTGGCGTGCCGGAGCAGCCCGGCGATGAAGTGCCGGGCCACCTTGGACAGGTGGTACTCGGCGCTGGCGTCGTAGAAGGCGTTGTTGTCGCCCTCGAACAGCGACACGTGGGTGTGCATGCCGGAGCCGGGATGCTCGGTGAACGGCTTCGGCATGAAGGAGGCGTGGATGCCCTGGGACAGCGCCACCTCCTTGACCACCACGCGGAACGTCATCAGGTTGTCGGCCGTGGAGAGCGCGTCGGCGTACCGAAGATCGATCTCCTGCTGCCCCGGGCCGCCCTCGTGATGGGAGAACTCGACCGAGATCCCCATCTGCTCGAGCATCGTGATCGCCCGGCGCCGGAAGTCGCTGCCGGTGCTCTGCGGGGTGTGATCGAAGTAGCCGGACTGGTCGACCGGGACCGGCGGCCGGTCCGCCGGCAGCGGGTCGTTGAACAGGAAGAACTCCACCTCGGGGTGGGTGTAGAACGTGAACCCGAGATCGGCCGCGCGCTGCAGGGCCCGCTTGAGCACGTACCGCGGATCGGCGTACGACGGCGACCCGTCCGGCATCGTGATGTCGCAGAACATCCGCGCCGTCGCCGGGTTGGCGTCCCGCCAGGGCAGGATCTGGAACGTCGACGGATCCGGCCGCGCCACCATGTCGGACTCGTACACCCGGGCGAACCCCTCGATCGCCGAGCCGTCGAACCCGATCCCCTCGCTGAACGCCCCCTCCAACTCGGCCGGGGCGATCGCGACCGACTTGAGAAAACCGAGCACATCGGTGAACCACATCCGGACGAACCGGACATCCCGCTCCTCGATCGCACGAAGTACGAACTCGGTCTGCTTGTCCATAGCCTGAGTCTGCCTGTCGTGATGTAACAGACGCGTTACAACCCGCACTAACTAGGAAATTGGGTGGCTGCCGCGATGGGGTCTTGGGGGTCTGTGCGCGGACAACCATCCGCCCGCGATGGTCTGGGTGCCGCTGCCGCAGTACTGCGATGCGGGCTCCCGCCAGGCCCATCCACGTCCGCGCACAGACCCCCAAGACCCCATCGCTCGTTGGTTCACCTGAAAAGAACGGACCAGAGCCGCGAACCCTGATCACCTCCGCACGCCACACAAAGCGCTTGGGATGGTCTCGAGGGGTTTTGCTTGCACGACTCGCGTGCCGCTCCCGCAATTCACCGCCAACACCGCCCGCAAGACGACCCGCCACCACCGTCGGACCTGCGCAGCGCACGGTCGGGCAGTCGGCAAGGTGTGATCAGCGCTCGGCTTGCAACCAAACCAACGGCCAGGACGCGAACCCCGGGAGCTGTGCGGTACGGAGGTCTGTGCGCGGGCGTGGATGGGCCTGGCGGGAGCCCGCATCGCAGTACTGCGGCAGCGGCACCCAGACCATCGCGGGCGGATGGTTGCCCGCGCACAGACCTCCGTACCGCGCAGCGGGATGACCCCCGAACCCCCTCCAGTACCGCGCAAGCGGGATGACCCCAAAAAACCTCCGTACCGCCCAGCGGGATGATCCCGAAACATTCGAGAACCACCCTCGCGATTAGGCTCAGCATCGTGGCAAACCTGCGCATCGCCCTGGCCCAACTCAATGTCACGGTCGGCGACATCACCGGCAACGCCGAGAAGATCCTCGCTTGGTCCCGCCGTGCGGCGGACCAAGAGGCGCAGCTCGTCCTGTTCCCGGAGACGGCGCTGACTGGCTACCCGGTGGAGGACCTGGCTCTGCGGCAGGCCTTCATCGAGGAGTCCCGGCAGAGCGTCCCGAGGCTCGCCGCCCGCCTGGCCGAGGAGGGGCTCGGCGAGCTCGTGGTCGTGGTCGGGTATCTGGACCGGACCGACGAGCCGGAGCATCCCAAGAAGGGGCATCCGCAGAACGTGGCGGCGGTGCTGCACCGGGGCGAGGTGGTGGCGCGGTACGCCAAGCACCATCTGCCGAACTATGGGGTGTTCGACGAGTTCCGCTACTTCAAGCCGGGCCACGAGCTGGCCGTGTTGACGATCGGCGGGGTCGATGTCGCGGTGGCGATCTGCGAGGACCTGTGGCAGGACGGCGGTCCGGTGGCGGCGGCCGCGGAGGCCGGGGCCGGGCTGCTGGCGGTGATCAACGCGAGCCCGTACGAGCGGGACAAGGACGACACCCGCGGCGAGCTGGTGTCGCGCCGGGCGCGGGAGGCGGGCTGCGCGCTGGCGTACGTCAACCTGATCGGCGGCCAGGACGAACTGGTCTTCGACGGCGACTCGATGATCTCCGGCGCCGACGGTACGTTGATCGTCCGCGGGCCGCAGTTCGTCGAGGACCTGGTGCTGGCCGATCTTGATCTTCCCGACTCCCGGTCGGCGAACGGGCCGACCGTCTCCAGCGCCGAGAAGTTGATCATCAGCCGGCACCACGTCACGGACGCCTACCCGGCGCCGACGACGCCGGTCGAGGCACCGCAGTACCCGCGGCTGTCGGCCGAGGAGGAGGTCTACTCGGCCCTGGTGCTCGGGTTGCGCGACTACTGCGGCAAGAACGGCATCGAGCGGGTGTACCTCGGGATGTCCGGCGGGATCGACTCCACCCTGGTCGGGGCGATCGCCAGCGACGCGATCGGCGCGAAGAACGTGTACGGGATCTCCAACCCGAGCGCGTACTCCTCGGAGCACTCCAAGACCGATGCCGCCGACCTCGCCCAGCGGCTCGGCGCCAACTTCACGACGGTGCCGATCGCGGCGGCGGTGGACGCGTTCCATTCCTTGATCGACATCGACGGCGTGGCGGCGGAGAACCTGCAGGCGCGGATCCGGGCCGTGATCTGGATGGCCGAGTCCAACCAGCACAACCCGTCGATCGTCCTGGCCTGCGGCAACAAGAGCGAACTCGCGGTCGGCTACAGCACGATCTACGGCGACGCGGTGGGCGGGTTCGCGCCGATCAAGGACGTGCCGAAGACCTGGGTCTGGCGGCTCGCGAAGTGGCGCAATGATCATGCCGTGGCGCGCGGCGAGCAGCCGCCGATCCCGGAGAACTCGATCACCAAGGAGCCGAGCGCGGAGCTGCGGCCGGGCCAGAAGGACACCGACACCCTGCCGCCGTACGAGGTGCTGGACAAGATCATCGCCGAGTACGTCGAGGGCGATCAGGGCCGGGCCGAGATCATCGCGGCCGGGTACGACGCCGATCTGGTGGACCGGGTGATGCGGATGGTCGACCGGGCCGAGTACAAGCGCCGGCAGTACCCGCCGGGCACCAAGATCTCGTTCAAGGCGTTCGGCCGGGACCGTCGGCTGCCGATCACCAACGGCTGGCGGGAGGAGCACCCGGCCCTGGAATCCACCCGATGAGCGTCGGGCCGCCGGGGACCGGGCCGCAACCGGGCTGGTATCCGGATCCGGACGGCACGCCGGGCCGGCTCCGCTACTACGACGGGCGGGCCTGGACGGCGAACGTACGAAAGGCCGGCGGCCCCCGGCGCGGCCGGCTGGCGACCATGATCACCGGCGGCGTCATCGTGATGTTGATCATCGTGACCGGCGTCGTGGTGCTGGCCCGGCAGACCAGCGGCGCCTTCACCGATCTCGACCTGCCCAGCTCGTCGGTCAGCGGCTGGGACGACTCCAGCCCGACCGAGGAGCCGTCGTCCGCCGAACCGAGCGGGACCCCGAGCGCGCGTCCGGTGGCCTGTGACCAGTACGCGCAGAACCAGCTGCCCGACCCGCCGCGGGACGACCTGGTGCACGGCGGCCCGCTGACCTTCAAGCGGCTGCCGGTCAGCTGGCAGTCGCCCGTCGCGACCCGCCGCTTCCCGTACAGCCGGGATGCGCAGGTGCAGACCCAGCGGATGCGGGAGGAGCTGGGCTGGGAGGCCTCGGCCCAGGTCGGGGTGCTCACCTTCGAGGACGACCCGAAGGGCGACGAGGCCACCTCGCGGCTGCTGCAGTGCCTGGTCACCAGCGACTTCTACACCAGCGTCGAGGTCACGGTCGCGAAGAACGAGACGACCTCGATCAAGATCGGGAGCACGCCGGCGACCCGGCTGGAGGCGCTGCTCACGTTCTCCCATCCGCAGCTGAAGACCAAGGGTTCGCTGATCCGGATCATCGTCGTCGATTCCGACCCGAGGGCGTACTACTTCCACGCCGTGCCGATGGAGCGGGACGACCTGATCGCCGAGCTGGACGCGGCCACGAACTCGCTGGCGGTGAGCTGATCATGTCGGTTCCCGGTTGGTATCCGGATCCGGGCGGGCAGCCCGGCGCCTACCGCTACTGGGACGGCGACTCCTGGTCGGCCGAGACCTCGACCGACCCGCGGCAGCCGGGACCGGGTGCCGGCGGTCCCGGACCCGGCGGCGCCGGCGGCTCCGGCGGGAAGCAGCCCGGCGGCTCGCGCGCGGTCTATCTGATCGTCGCGGCGCTGGTGCTCGTCGTGGTGATCGTGATCGCCGCGGTCATGATCTTCCGCACCACCACCGCGGGCTCACCGTTCACCGACCGCAGCATCCCGTCCTCCTCCGTCAGCGGCTGGGACGACTCGGAGCCGACCGACGAACCGTCGACCCCGACCCCGACTCCCGGCGACACGCGGCCGTGCCCGGTCGGTGACCCCAACCGGCGCGAGATCCATCCGGAGGACGGCCGGGTGCACGGCGGCAACCTGTCCTTCCCGGTCGCCGGCAACTTCCTGCCGGCCGAGCCCGAGCCCCGGCTGAGCTTCGCCTACGACGTCACGCAGCAGTACCTCCAGATGAACAACGACCCCGGCTGGATCGCCCAGCTCGCCGTCGGCCGCCTGCTCGGTTCCGACTTCCCCGGCAAGCCGAAGGCGATCGCGGAGTTGATCATGCAGTGCGGCATCACCACGGACATGTACCAGCCGTACAGCCCGACCCGGAAGAACCTGCGCAGCGAAGCGATCACCATCTCGGGCCAGCAGGGCTGGCTGATCGAGGCCGACATCACCGTCGACAAGCCCGGCCTCCCCTTCCCCGGCGACAAGGTGATCTTCATCGTCGTCCCCGACGGCGACAACTGGGGCATGTTCTTCGGCGCCGTCCCGATCGGCAACACCGACCTGACAACCCAGCTCAACCAGGTAGTCCGCGACCTCCGCATCGACTGACCACCCGCGCCCACGGCCGCGACCCACGTGGGTGCACCCGGCCTACCCCTTCGACAGGCTCAGGGAACGACCCCCCGCGATCAAGAAACCCGCACGGTAACCGGGCCTTACACGAACCCGATCAACGCTCGGCTGTGACCCGCCCCCACCCGGGAAGGCGGACCAGGCGCGGCGGGGCTGGGGAGGTCTGTGCGCGGACGTGGATGGGCCTGGCGGGAGCCCGCATCGCAGTACTGCGGCAGCGGCACCCAGACCATCGCGGGCGGATGGTTGTCCGCGCACAGACCTCCCCAGCCCCGCCGCGCCGACCCCTCAAAGCTTCTGCAGCGGCGCGTACTTCAGAGCCAGTCGCTTCAGACCCGCCGACCCGAAGTCCACATCGGCCTTGGCGTTGTCGTCCGCACCCGAGGTGGCGACGACCTTGCCCAGCCCGAAGGTCGGGTGCAGCACCTTGTCGCCCGGGGCCAGCGACGGAATCTCCCGTTCGGTGGGCCGCGGCCGGCTCTGCTGCGAGTTCCAGGACTGGCGCCCCGACGCCTGCCGGGAGGAGGTCGCGGAGCTGTTCCGCCAGGAGGTCAGGGCGCTCTCGGTCCGCCGCCAGTCGACCAGCCGGTCCGGGATGTCGCCGAGGAACCGGCTCGGCGGGTTGTGCTGCGGCGCACCCCAGGCGGCGCGGACGGCGGCCCGGCTCAGATAGAGCCGCTTCCGGGCCCGGGTCAGCCCGACGTACGCCAGCCGGCGTTCCTCGGACAGCTCGACGTTGTCGGTCAGCGACCGCTGGTGCGGGAACACCCCGTCCTCCAGCCCGGTCAGGAACACCGTGTCGAACTCCAGGCCCTTCGCCGTGTGCAGCGTCATCAGGGTGACCACGCCGGCGTCGTCGGCGTCGTTGCTGGGGATCTGGTCGGAGTCGGCGACCAGCGCGACCCGTTCCAGGAAGGCGCCCAGCGACGGGTCCGGCTCCGGCGCGCCGCCGGCGAGGTCGAGCTCGGCGGCGAGGTCGAAGTCGTCCGGCAGCGCCGTCGGCAGCGCGGCGGCGTCCAGCTCGGCCTCGACACCCACGGTCCCGGCGACGAACTCGCGGGCCACCGCGACCAGCTCGACCAGGTTCTCCATCCGGGTCTCGTCCTGCGGGTCGGTCGAGCCCTGCAGCTCGGCCAGGTAGCCCGACTCGGTCAGCACGCTGGTCAGGATCTGGTCGGCCGGCAGGCCGTCGGCCACCATCTTCTCGTGCGCGTCGAGGAAGTCGACGAACAGGCGCAGCTGCTTCGCCGACCGGGTGGCCAGCCCGGTGATCTCGTCGATCCGGCGCAGCGCCTCGCCGAAGCTGATCCGCTTCTCCCGGGCCAGTTCCTCGACCGCGCCCTCGGCCCGGTCGCCGATCCCGCGCCGCGGCACGTTGAGGATCCGGCGCACCGACACGTCGTCGTCGCGGTTGTTGATCGCCCGCAGGTACGCGATCGCGTCGCGCACCTCGCGCCGCTCGTAGAACCGGACCCCGCCGACCACCTTGTACGGCAGCCCGACCCGGATGAACACCTCTTCGAACGGACGGGACTGGGCATTGGTCCGGTAGAACACCGCGCAGTCCGCGTACCGGCTCTTGCCGTCGTCGCTCAGCTTGTCGATCTCGCCGGCCACGAACTGGGCCTCGTCGTGCTCGGAGTCCGCCACGTACCCGACGATCAGGTCGCCGTCGCCGGCGTCGGTCCAGAGCCGCTTGTCCGGCCGGCCCTCGTTCTTGGTGATCACCGCGTTGGCCGCGTTGAGCACGGTCTGGGTGGACCGGTAGTTCTGGTCGAGCACGATCGTGCTGGCGCCGGCGAAGTCGGACTCGAAGTCGAGGATGTTGCGGATCGTCGCGCCGCGGAACGCATAGATCGACTGGTCGGAGTCGCCCACCACCATGAGCTCCGGCGGGTCCGCCTCCCGCTGCTCCGGCCGCCCGTCCTGAGCGGCCAGTTCAGAACCGCAGAGCTCCCTGATCAAGGCGTACTGCGCGTGGTTGGTGTCCTGATACTCGTCCACCATCACGTGCCGGAACCGCCGCCGGTACTGTTCCCGTACCTCCGGGAAGGCCTGGAACAGGTGCACCGTGGTCATGATCAAGTCGTCGAAGTCGAGCGCGTTCGCGGCGACCAGGCGCCGCTGATACTCCTTGTACGCCTCGACGAACCGCTCCTCGTCGGGGCCGTTGGCCCGGGCACCGGAACTGTCGTGATCGACCAGGTCGTTCTTGCAGTTGGAGACCCAGTTCATGATCGTCCGGACCCCGAACCGCTTCGGATCAAGATCAAGATCGCGGGCCACCAGCTGCATCAGCCGCTTCGAGTCGGCGTCGTCGTAGATCGAGAACGTACGGTTCATGCCGAACCGGCTGATCTCGGCACGGAGGATCCGGACACAGGCCGAGTGGAAGGTGGAGACCCACATCAGCTTGGCCCGGTTGCCGACCAGGTCCATCACCCGGTGCCGCATCTCGGCCGCCGCCTTGTTGGTGAAGGTGATCGCCAGGATCGAGCCCGGATGGACCTTGCGTTCGCCCACCAGGTAAGCGATCCGGCGGGTCAGCACCCGGGTCTTGCCCGAGCCGGCCCCGGCCACCACGACCACCGGTCCGCCGTCGTGCAACACGGCCTGGCGCTGCGGCGGATTCAGCCCGTCCAGCAACGCCTCCACGTCGAACTTCGGCTTTCGCTTCGGCCGGGGTTCGGCGACCGCGCCGAACAGATCGTCCTGGACGTCGCCCATCGCGCGCGCCACCTCCTCCGCCGCGGACGCGACGACATCGATCCGGGTGTCCGCTGCTGCTGCCGAGTTCGAGGAGTTCATGACGCCACCACACTAATGCCGTCCACCGACAATCCACGGAAAGGGGGCGTGGCCCGGGGAATCCCGCTCCCTCCCCGTGCCCGGTGACCGACCCGGACCACCTGTCGGGACGCCCCACTACTCTGTCCTCATGAAGATCGGTCGGCTGCGGATCGGCACCATCATCAGGCGGATCCTGTTGGTGATCGCCGCGATCCAGGGCGTGACCTTGATCGGGCTGCGGATCGTCGACGTGTGGCGGAAGCGCAAGCGGGCGCCGGCCGTGTTCCCCCGGCTGCCACCGCGTTCGGTCACCGTGGGCGGTTCCGAGGTCACGGTGTACACGTACGGCGAGGACCTGTACGCCGACATGCTCGACGCGATCCGGCAGGCCAAGGAGCGGGTCTTCTTCGAGACCTTCATCTGGAAGTCCGACGCCGTCGGGCAGGCGTTCAAGCAGGCCCTGTTCGACGCGGCCGACCGCGGCGTCGAGGTCTACATCGTGTTCGACGAGTTCGCCAACCTGGTCGTCCCGCGCCGCTTCTTCAGCTTCCCGACCCACCTGCACGTGCGCCGGCACCCGCTGGTGGCGAGCCCGCTGCGGATCATCCGCAACTCCGGCCGGGACCACCGCAAGCTGCTCGTCGTCGACGACAAGGCCGCGTTCCTGGGCGGCTACAACATCGGTTCGCTGTACGCCACGGACTGGCGCGACACCCACGCCCGGCTCACCGGCGACATGGTCTGGGACGTGCAGAACGCGTTCATCGACTACTGGAACCTGTTCGCCAACCGCCGCCGGCCGGCGCTGCCGGACTCCGGGGCGCCGATCTGGACGCCGACGATCCGGATCCACCGCAACATCCCGCGCAACCTGGTGTACCCGATCCGCGGGATGTACCTGGAGGCGATCGACCGTGCCTCGCACCACGTCTACCTGACCCACGCGTACCTGATCCCGGACGAGGACATGCTGGCCGCGCTGACCCGGGCGGCCCGGCGCGGCGTGGACGTCCGGATCATCGTGCCCAAGGAGTCGAACCACATCGTCGCCGACTGGCTGTCCCGCGGCTTCTACAACCAGCTGCTCAGCGCGGGCGTCCGGCTGTTCCTCTACCAGGGCGCGATGGTGCACGCGAAGACCGCGACCATCGACGGGCAGTGGTCCACCATCGGCACCGCCAACATCGACCGGCTCAGCCTGCTCGGCAACTACGAGATCAACCTCGAGGTGTTCGACCCGGGAGTGGCCCGGCAGATGGAGGAGATCTTCTCGATCGACTCGTCCAACACGATCGAGCTGACCCTCGAGTCGTGGAACCGGCGCAACCTGATGGTCAAGTTCTCCGAAGCCGTCCTGTCGCCGTTCCGGCCGCTGATCTGAACCGCGGTCAGCGGAGCTGGACCGAGTCGGTGATCATGAGCAGCTCCGCCGCCGCCGTCTCCGGCCCCTCGGCCAGGACGAAGATCATCTGCTGACCGGTGGCGACGGTCGTGATCATTCCGACGTGACCGTCGCCGAAGCGGAGCGTCTGGCGCAACCCGAGCCGACCGCCGGCCGCGACGGCGTCGACGGCGCCCGCCGTGCAGCTGTTGGCGGCGGAGCAGGTGGCGGCGAGGAACTCCGCGTGCGGCTCGGTCAGCCCGTCGCCGCTGCTCGGCGCATCGTCCAGCCACACCGCGAGCTTGCGCGGCGGATCGCTCGCTGCCGAGAGTGCGGCGGTGAGCCAGTCGCCGGTGTCGTCGCTGAAGGATTCGCCGGCGCCCAGGCCGGTCGCGTCCCACCACGTCGTCGGCAACTGGACCGAGACCTGCCCGGTCGGATCGACGAGGTGGAACTTCTCGGGGGTGCCGGAGCGGGACGCGAGCAGCCGGTTGGACTGGCCGCTGGCCACGACGATGATCATGACGATCACGCCGACGAGCACCGCGCAGGCACCGATCCCCATCACCAGCCGGCCCCAACGGCGCCGCGGCCTGGCGAGCCGATCGGCCGGCGTACTCATCAGCCGACCAGCCGGATCGAGTCGGAGATGGTGATCAACTCGGTCGCGCCGGCCGTGGTCTCCACGCCGTCGGCGGTCACGAAGATCATCCAGCGCCCGCCGTCCAGCGTGGTCATGACGGCGAGGTGCCGTCGTCGAAGTGGGCCAGCTGACGCAGCCCGCGATGCCCGTCGATCGTGACCTCCGTCTTCGCATCGGCGAAGCAGGACTCCTCGGGGCAGCCTTCGGCCACGAAGGTCTCGTGCTGCCGGGCCAGCGCGCTGTCCTGGTCCCACGGCCGGTCGACCCAGACCGACAGCCAGCGCGGCGAGTCGCCGGAGGCCTCGAGGTCGGGAACGACCCAGTCGCCGTCGTCGTCGCTGACCACCTGGCCCGCGTTGTACGCCGTCGCCTCCCACCAGCTCTTCGGCAGTTCGACCGAGACCCGGCCCGCCTTGTCACTGAGCCGGTACGTGTCCGAAGCCGGAGCCGGAGTCACCTGTTCCGGGGCGACCAACCGGGTCACCCCGACGACGGCCAGGCCGAACTGGGCCACCATGATCAACACACCACAACTGATCATGACGGCGAGCCAGCCCCGGCTCGGACCGGGAGACTGGGCGCGCAACCCCGCAGGGGCGCTCAGGTACTCCATGTCGAGAACTGTAGGTTCGGCGCACCGACGGCGGGCCGAATCCGGCGAAATCGTTAGCTTGCAGGGATCCCGGCCCGTCCGACGAGCCGGGATCCCGGAGCCGAGGCTCGGTCGGCCGGGTCAGCGCCGCCGGGCGCTGAACGCGGCCGCGCTGTGGGTCGGCGATGCCGCCGGGCTCGACGCCGCCGGGCTCGAGGAGGCCGGGCTCGAGGACGCCGTGGACGGGCGGCGACGCCGGTTCCGGCCGCCCGAGGAGGAACGGGACGCCGTCTTGGTCGCCCGCTCCGCCGTCGCCGCCGTCCCGTTGCCGTTGCTGTTCCGGCTGCTGTTCCCGTTGCTGTTGCCGTTGCCGCCGCTGTTGCCAGTGCCGCGGCCACGACCACGACCCGCGCCGCGCCGGCGACCGCCGCCGCCGTTGGCCGGGCGCCCGCCGCGCTGCCGTTCGTCCGCGGACCGGGCGGCCGGCTGGTTCTCGGCCGGAGCCTCGAACTCGACCGGCTTGCTGAGCACCCGCGGCCCGGGCGCGAGCTCGGTGAGCACCGCATGCCGGTCCGAGGTGATCTTGGTCGTCGTCGGCGTGATGCCGGCCGAGCGGGTCAGCTGCCGTACCTCTTGGGTCTGGTCCGGCGTCGCGAGCGTGATCACGGCGCCGGAGTTGCCGGCCCGGGCGGTACGTCCGGAACGGTGCAGGTAGGCCTTGGGATCGACCGGCGGATCGGCGTGGATCACCAGCGCCACATGATCAACATGGATGCCGCGGGCGGCGATGTCGGTCGCCACCAGGGTGGTCGCCCGTCCACTGTGGAAGGCTTCCAGGTTCCGGGTTCGCGCGTTCTGGTTCAGGTTGCCGTGCAGCTCGACGGCCGGTACGCCGCTCCGGTTGAGCTTGCGGGCAAGCCCCTTGGCGCCGTGCTTGGTCCGGGTGAAGACGACCGTCCGGCCCGGCGCGCTGGTCAGGTCGATCAAGATCGGCAGCCGGTTGTCCCGGGTGACCTGGAGGACGTGGTGCGTCATCGTGCTCACCGGCGACTGCGCCGAGTCGGCCTGATGCACCCGCGGATCGACCAGGAACTGCCGGACCAGGGCGTCGACGGCACGGTCGAGGGTCGCCGAGAAGAGCATCCGCTGACCACCGGCCGGGGTGCCGGCGAGGAGCCGCCGGACGGCCGGCAGGAACCCGAGGTCGGCCATGTGATCGGCCTCGTCCAGTACGGAGATCTCGACGTCGGACAGCGAGCAGTGGCCCTGCTCGATCAGGTCCTCGAGCCGGCCCGGGCAGGCGACCAGGATGTCGGTGCCGCGGCGGATCGCCGCGACCTGCGCGCCCTGGCCGACGCCGCCGAAGACCGTACGCGAGGTGAGCCCGGCCGCCTTTGCCAGCGGCTGCAGGGCGGCGTCGATCTGGGCGACGAGCTCTCGGGTGGGCGCCAGGATCATGGCCCGCGGCGCGCCGGAGCGGGGCCGGGTCCGGTTGCCGCCGGACAGCCGCCCGACCAGCGGCAGCAGGAAGGCCAGCGTCTTGCCCGACCCGGTCCGGCCGCGGCCGAGCAGGTCCCGCCCGGCGAACGCGTCGGGCAGCGTCGCCTGCTGAATGGGCGTGGGGGTGTCGAAACCGAGCTCGGTGAGCACGGTGGCCAGGCGTGCAGGCACGCCCAGTTCGGTAAAGGAAGTCAAAAGGGTTACACCATCTGTGAGACGTCCCGCCGACAATCCGGCCGGCTAAGTCCGGCGGACTACGCACGGAGCAGATGCCCAGGTCCCCTGGTGCAGTGCTACGACGCGCGATCAACCCGCGGCAGGAACTCGACGAGTTGAAGAGCCTTCAGTCTACCGGCCCGGGAACGCAGCACCGAATCGCCGGTGGTTCGCGGCGCGCCCCGGGCTTGCCGGCCGGGCCGGATCAGACCCAGGCGTCGGGGTTGTCGGCGAGGTTGGCGACGTTGCGCGGCAGCTTGGACTTCGCGACGTGGTCCAGGGTGACCTGCTCCAGGATCGACCGCTCCGAGGCACGCAGGGCGATCCACACCTTCTGCAGGGTGATCGCGGCGCCGACGTACTCCAGGTGCTCCGGCCGGCTGCCGCGGATGTTGGCCAGTTCCCCGTCCAGGGCCCGGATCACGTCGGCGATGCTGATCTCGCCGGCCGGCCGGGCCAGCCGGTAGCCGCCGTCCGGACCGCGCTGGCTGCGCAGCAGGCCACCCCGGCGCAGTTCGCCGAGGATGCTCTCCAGGTATTTGGCGGGGATCTGCTGGGCAGCGGCCAGTTGATCGACGGTACGGGGCTCCCCCGCGGCGGCGAGTTCGGCGGCGGCGCGGAGGGCGTAATCGACTCGGGCTGAGAGGCGCATCCTGTCGCAGACCTTACTGCCAGATCACCGCGATCGCCGATTCCGCGAGCGACATGATGAGGAGAATTCCCCACAGTCCGCGCGGGATCGAGGTGAACTTCCGATTCTTCGCCAGCAAGATCAACTGCAGGATCATGATCACCGCGACGGCGATCGGCTGCACGTACCGGGTCGACGGTTCGGGGTACGGAGCCAGCCCGACCAGCTGCCAGGTCGACAGCCCGATCCAGCCGATCAGCTGCACCCAGCCACCGATCAGCATGCCGCCGGTGACCTCGGGATCACGGGAGCGGAGCTGCCCGAGCAGCCCTCCGCAGGTCGCAGCGAAGCCCAACAACGTGATCAAGAGCAAGATCTGGTGGGCGAGCTGCATGTTTCGAGCCTATCCGGGGTCCGCCCGCCGTGGACCGGAGGAACGCAGGTGGGGCGAAGAACTTCGCGGGCTGCTCCCGGGGGCGTACTGGTCTTCCCTGGTTCGGACTTCGGGCTCCCCTGATTTCGGCTCCGAGGCCTGGGGCGGCCGCCGCCGCGCCGGTAGCGTCGCGGCCATGGGCATCCTTTCGTACCTCATCGTCGGTCTGGTCATGGGCACGCTGGCCAAGGCGATCCTGCCCGGCCGGGTCAACGGCGGCTGGATCAGCACGCTGGTCGTCGGCGTGGTCGGGGCGGTCGTCGGCGGGTTCCTCGGCGATCTGATCTTCAACCGCGGGATCAGCGGGTTCTTCTCGCTCTGGACCTGGCTGCTCGCGCTGGCCGGCAGCCTGGTCGTGCTGGCGATCTACGGCGTGATCAAGGGCCGCAAGTCGGCCCGCAGCTGACCTTCCCACCACCGCGGGATTCGGACCCGGCCGGCAGCCGCCGGCCGGGTCTGCTGTGTCCGGCGGTCACGACTGCGCGGCCCGGGCGGCCTGCCGCTCGATCAGTTCCGCGACCGGGGTCGGCAGCGTCGTCTCGAAGTCGATCAACTTCGCCCAGGTCGGCCTGACGACGATCCGGACCATGCCGTCGGCATAGAGCGACCGGACGCCGGCTTCCCACTCGACCCGCTGCTCCGGCGTCATCTGATAGCTGGTGGCGACCTTCAGGTACTCCTGCGGAATGTCGTCGGTCGGATCCAGTTCCGCGTTGCCGCGGAGCAGCAGGATCTTCGGCGGGTGGACCTCCGTGTCGATGGTGAAGGCGACCGCCGGGTTGCGCCGCAGCGAGTGCAGCTTCGGGGCGTTCTTGGGGCTGCAGACGACCATCTCGGTCCCGTTCCAGGTGAACCCGATCGGGATGTTCCGCGGCGTGCCGTCCTTGGCCACGTAGGCCAGCCGGGTGATGTCCCGGCTCAGCAGTTCCTGGCTGTACGGGTGGTTCAGGACTTCGGCGATCTCGGTGGCGTTCATGGTGGCTCCTCCAGTTGGTGTCTCTCTGCTGACACCTGGGGAACGGAGCCCGCCACCGGGTTTCTACATCCGTCCGGCGGAAATCTTCAGACCAGGCGACGGTCGGTGGCCCAGCGGGTCAGCTGGTGCCGGTTGGACAGCTGCAGCTTGCGCAGCACGCTGCTGACATGGGTCTCGACGGTCTTGATCGAGATGAACAGTTCCTTCGCGACCTCCTTGTACGCATAGCCGCGCGCGATCAGCCGGAGCACCTCGCGCTCGCGCTGGGAGAGCCGGTCCAGGTCCTCGTCGACGCTCGCGATGTCGATCGCACCGGAGAACGCGTCCAGCACGAACCCGGCCAGCCGCGGCGAGAAGACCGCGTCGCCCTCGGCCACCCGGCGGATCGCGTCGATCAGTTCGTTGCCGGCGATCGACTTGGTGACGTACCCGCGGGCGCCGGCGCGGATCACGCCGATCACGTCCTCGGCGGCGTCGGACACCGACAGGGCGAGGAACTTCTGCTCCGGGTTCTTCTCGTGCACCTTCCGGAGCACCTCGATCCCGCCGCCGCCGGGCAGGTGGACGTCGAGCAGCACGACGTCGGGCTGGGTGGCCAGCACGACCTTGATCGCCGTGTCGGCGTCGGCGGCCTCACCGACCACCTCGACCGCGCGGCCGATCTCGGCCTTCACCCCGGTCCGGAACATCGCATGATCATCGACGACGACCACCCGGCGCCGGGCCGGTGCCTGCTGGCCGGCCGGGCCCGGCTGACCGGCGGGGCCTGGCTGGGCCGCCGATCCTGGTACGGAAGGCGATCCGGGCTGGCCGGGTCGCGGCGTCGGGGACGGGTTCGGTGGTTGGGTCATCGTCATCCTTCGGTGGTCATGAGTGGTTGTCGATCTTGAGCCGGACCTCGGTGCCGTCGCCGGGTTCGCTGCGAATCTGGGCGCTGCCGCCGTGGCGTTCCATCCGGTCGATGATGCTGCGCCGGACGCCCATCCGGTCGGCCCCCACGCCGTCCGGATCGAATCCCTGACCGCGGTCCCGGACGAACACCTCGAGCTCGTCGTCGAAGACCTCGGCGTAGACGTCGATCTTGTCCGCACCGGAGTGCTTGGCCGCGTTGACCATCGCCTCCCGGGCCGCCGCGACGATCGCCTGGACCGCCTCGCTGGGGTGGCTGTCGCCGACGGTGACCAGTTCGATCGGGGTGCCGCGGTCGTCCTCGACGTCGGCGGCCGCGGCCGCCAGCGCGGCCTTGAAGGTCACCTGCTCGGTCTCGTCGTCGTACAGCCAACCGCGCAGTTCCCGTTCCTGGCGCCGGGCCAGCCGCTGCACCACCTTCGGGTCGTCGGCCTGGCGCTGGATCAGGGCCAGCGTCTGCAGCACCGAGTCGTGCAGGTGGGCCGCCATGTCGGCCCGCGTCTCCGCCCGTACCTTCTCCGCCCGGGCCTCGTTCAGTTCCGCCCGCGACTTGTGCAGCCAGGGAGCCAGCACGATCGCCAGCGCCGCGAGGGCGAGCATGGTCATCGCGGCGACGTTCGGCAGCTGCTCGAAGGTGCCCTGCTGGACCAGTACCAGCGCGAACGCGATCCCGACCAGGGCCAGCCCGAGGATCAGCGAGACCGTGGTCAGCGAGCGGTCCCGGGCCACCGAACGGGCGGTTCGCGGCCGGTGGGCGAGTTCGGCCAGCGCCTGCCGCTGCCGCGCGACGTCGGCCTGCCGCCAGACCAGCGCGACGCCGGCGCAGGCGAACAGCACCGGCCAGAAGATCTGCTGCGCCATCCCGAGGCCGCTGATCTGGATCATCCAGAGCAGGCCGACCCCGAGGGCGACCAGCGCGAACATGGCGCCCCAGTCGAACCGGCGGACCTGTTCGGCCGAGTCGCGCATGCCGCTCCGGGACGCCGACTCCAGGCCGGGCGCGGCGCGGATCGGTTCCGGCGGGAGCAGCAGCCAGAGCAGGCCGTAGATCACGACGCCGACGAACTGGATGCACATCAGGACGACGAAGCCGACCCGGAGCACCATCACCGGCCAGCCGAGGTGCCGGGCCAGGCCGGCGCAGACGCCGCCGAGCATCGCCGTGCCGGCCAGCCGGGTCGCCCGCGGCCGTTCCTCGGGCTCGGCCTGCGGTACGGCAGCGGGCTTGGGCGGAACGGGCGCCGGGAGCGACGGGGCGTGAGGTGCCGGAGCGGGAGGTACGGGAAGCGCAGGCTGGTCGAGGCCCGCGGGCCGGTCGAGATCCGCGGGCCGGTCGAGATCCGCAGGCTGGTCGAGATCCGCAGGCTGCTCGGCGTCGCCGGGCTGATCGGCCGCGGCGGCTTCGGAGGGCAGGGGGCGACCGGCCCCGGGGCGGTCCGCGTCGGAGGCGCCCGGGCCGGGCATCGATCGCGGTTCGGTCGCAGACATGGGCTCCTTGGCCATCGGTCTCGGTCCTGTCGCCCGCCGCGCTGCCCGGATAGCATCGTCAGGGCACCGGCGGCGCCTTCGGGGCCGTCTGCCGCCATTAAACCCCGCGGACCCTCATCGGGCGAGCACGATTGGGGGCAGCCAGGCCGAATTGGGGGTGCTCCCGGATGGTACGAACGCGAAGGCCGGGAAGGATGGCCCCATGGGTTCGATCTGGACGATCCGGCGCAGCTCGGCTGACCGCAAGCTGACCGGGCTGTGCGGCGGCATCGCCGCGCACTGGGGCATCGACCCGTTGCTGGTCCGGATCGGCGGCGTCCTGCTCGCGCTCAGCGGCGGCGTCGGGCTGGTGCTCTACCTGGCCGGCTGGCTGTTCATCCCGGAGCAGGACTCGGAGCGTTCCAAGCTCGAGGACCTGTTCGGCCCGCGGGTCCGGAAGGTGCCCCGCGAGCTGTGGATCGCGATCGTGGCGATCGCCTGCGTGATCTCGATCAGCGTGTTCGGCTCGCTGCTCCCGTTCGGCCTCGGCCCGGCCCTGATCCTGGCCGGCATCTGGTACTTCGGCTATCACCGCGGCCGCCGCAACGACGGCCGTACCTCCGCGACGGACGAGCCGGCCCCGCCGTCGGTCGGGCAGACCCCGCAGCCGCCCTTCGGCCAGAGCTCGTACCCCCAGAACCCGTACGCGCAGAACCCGTACGCCCAGAACCCGTACGACCAGAACCCGTACGACCAGAACGCGCAAGCCCAGGACCAGACCCGGCCGAACCCGGCCGACGGGTCCGGGCAGACCCCGACCGCGGACAGCCCGTTCGCCCAGGCCGCCGAGGCCTGGCGGCGCCGGGTCGCCGAGGCGTCCGGGCAGCCGACCTCCGCCGGCCACGCCCGGCCGGCCGCCGATCCCGGCGCGGCCCGGCACACCGAGCCGACCGGCCCGACCCGGCCCACGACCTCCGCCGACTTCCAGCAGCCGCCGTGGTCGCGGTCGCAGCCGGATCCGACGGCCGCCGACGCGCAGGCCCGGGCCGCGTACTTCAGCAATCCCGACCCGATCGGGCTCTACCACCCCGAGCCGGCGCTGCCGGTGCCGGTCGCCCCGGCCCGGCCCGCCGACCGTCCGTCGGCCCGCCGGCTGCGGCTGATCGGGCTGATCGTGCTCGGGCTGGTGCTGGCCGGCCTCGGCACCGCCGACGCGTTGGGGGCACCGATCACGGCCACGATCTACGTCGCCGCGGCCCTGCTGATCGTCGGCATCACCCTGGTCGCCGCGACCTGGCTCGGCCGGGCCCGCGGCATCCTGCCGATCGGCATCGTGCTCGCGCTCGTGCTGGGCGGGGTCTCGGTGGCCGGCTCCGCGCAGCAGATGCAGGACATGGCCCGCGACGTCCGGGTGTACTCGACGCCGGCCGACCTGCCGACCGAGCCGATCCTCAAGGACTTCGGCTGGCTCGAGCTCGACCTCAGCCAGGTGGAGCTGACCAAGAACACGACGGTCGCCGCGAACGTGGACGTCGGCACGCTGCGGGTGCACGTACCCGAAGGCGTGAACCTGAACATCCGTTACCGGGTGGACAACGGGAGCGTTCTCGTCCTCGATCGGCGCGAGCAGTCGGGCAGCGACCTGGCCGACGAGGTGCCGGTGGCAACGGATCCGAAGGCGCCCACGTTGACGCTGGACCTGAAACTCGACCAAGGTTATCTGGAGGTGACGCGATGAAGCGCGATGTCGTTTCGATGATCGCGGGACTTCTGTTGAGCACGATCGCCGTCTTCGCTCTGTGGACGGCAATCGCGGGAAAGATCGAATGGGGCGTACTGCGGGTGGCCGGACCGTTGACCTTGGTAGTGGTCGGCGTGCTCGGTCTTGCCCTCTCGCGGGGCAGGGAATAGACCTATGGCCAACGACCGGACAATAAGGAGATCGGAATGAGCAATCCGTACCCGCCACCGCAGAAGCGGTTGATGCGCAGCGGTTCGAACAAGGTGTTGGCCGGTGTCTGCGGCGGGCTGGCCGAGTACCTGAACATGGACGTGACTCTCGTCCGGGTGCTCTGGGTCGTGCTCAGCCTGGTCACCGGCGGCGGCGTCGGCGTGATCGTCTACATCGTGATGGCGCTGGCTCTGCCGGAGAACACCACGCCCGGCGGGCAGCAGTCGGTGAACGGCCCGCAGCCGGGTGAGCAGCCGCAGTCGTACGCGCCGTACCAGCAGCCGCAGCAGCAGAGCGCCGACCCGGTCTGGGGCAACTCGGGCGCTCCGTGGGAGCAGTCGCAGCAGCAGGCGCCGCAGAGCGCCCAGCCCGGTCCGTTCCCGACGCCGGAGCCGACGCCGCAGCCGGAACCGTTCCCGCAGCCGGAGCCGTTCCCGCCCGCGCCGGAGCCCACTCCGGCCCCTGAGCCGACCCCGACCCCCGAGCCGACGCCGACCCCGGAGCCGACTCCCCCGGCGCCGGAGCCCTTCCCGCCCGCCCCGGAACCCGGCGAGCCCAAGGCCGCGGACTCGACCCAGGACTCCGGTTCCAGCTTCGGCGAGTCGAGCTTCGACTCCACCCCGGACGCCGGCGACACAGACTCGTCCACGACGAGCTCCTACGACTCGGGCTCCGCCGATACGGCTTCGGAGACCAGCACCACCGAGTCGAGCTCGTCCGACTCCGGCACGAGCGACTCCGGCTCCTCCGATTCGGGCAGCTCCAGCTCGGACTCGAGCAGCTCCAGCTCCAACTAGCACCACCCCGTCAGCCCGGGCCGCGCAACCGCGCCGCCCGGGCTTTCGTTTCATCGAGTGTGAGTTTGCGACCCGGATCGGAGCAGATTTCGGGTACGCAACCTCACACTCGACGTCTTTCGAAGAGGGGCTGCCGACTGCCCACGGCCGCCTCGTGGCGGGCGATGTCGCGGCTCCATTGCAGCGGGTCGGTCCGGTGCTGATCGCCGTCGTACTCGACGATCGTCTTGTACTCCTCGAACACGAGGTCCATCCGACCGATCGGCGCCTCGGCGGTGCCGATCCTGGGGTTGCAGCGAGGCTCCGGCAGGCCGGCCAGGACGAGCAGGAGCCGGAGCTCGGACTCCGTCGGCGAGTCGACTCCGGATCGCGCCAGGCTTGCGGCGCGCCGGGCCAGCCGGCAGCCGCGGCCGGACGCTCGCGCCGCCGATGCGGCGAGTTCAGCGGGCGTGGCGCGGCCCAGCCGGACCAGCCAGTCGGCCGCCGCGACGGCATCGACCAGGTCGAGGTCCGTGCAGGCGGCGAGCCAGGCCGCGGGAGGCGTCGCGACCCGGCGCCGGGAGTCCGGCAATCGGCTGACCCGGCTCAGCCGGATCCCGCGCCGGACGGTCTGGCCCGTGGTTTTGGTCGCGACCCGGATCGGCTCCGCCGAACCGGCCTCGAACCCGTGCAGCCAGAGCGCCGTCACTCCGGTGATCACGGCGTCGGCGGGCAACACCAGGACCGCGGCGGCGCGTTCGATCAAGGTCGGCTCGCCCGACCCGTTCGCGTACACACCGCGGGCCAGCCGGCGGAACCGGGACTGCCGCCGCAGCTGACGCGGGGTCAAAGAGCCGAAGGCGTCGAGTGTGAGGGTACGTACCCGAATCAGGCCGCTGCAGGGGCCGAAGCCTCACACTCGACGATGCCCAACCTCAGGCGAGGGCGCCGGCGAGGGAGCGGCCTACGGTGCGGCCGCTGAACAGGCAGCCGCCGAGGAACGTACCCTCCAGGGCTCGGTAGCCGTGCATGCCGCCACCACCGAAGCCGGCGGCCTCGCCCACCGCGTAGACGCCGGGCAGGACGTCGCCGCCCGGGACGAGGACCCGGCCGTCGAGGTCGGTCTCCAGTCCGCCGAGGGTCTTCCGGGTCAGGACGTGCAGGCGGACCGCGACCAGGGGGCCGCCGGTGCCGGCGCGGCCGGGGTGTTTCCGGTCCAGCAGGGTGTGCGGCGGGACCACCCGCATCAGCTTGTCGACGACGAACTGCCGGGCGGCCGCGATGGCCGTGATCTGCGGGTCCTTGCCGAGGCCGCTGCCGACCTGGAGGTCGCGCAGCTCGATCGTCTGGCGCAATCCTTCCGGATCGATCCGGTTCTCCGGGGTCAGCTGGTTCATCTTGGCGGCCAGCTCGGCGACGGTCTGGGCGGTCAGGAAGTCGACGCCGTGATCAAGGAACGCGCGCACCTCGGGCGTCGGGCCGGGCGCGACCCGGCCGGCCAGCAGCCGCAGGTTCTTGCCGGTCAGGTCGGCGTTCTGCTCGGAGCCGGACAGCGCGAACTCCTTGCCGACGGTCTCCACGTCGGTGACGAACCAGGAGTAGTCGTGGCCGCCGGCGGTGATCGCGCGCAGGGCGCCGAGAGCGTCGAAGCCGGGGAACAGCGGTGCGGGCAGCCGGCGTCCTTCGGGGTCAAGCCAGAGCGACGAGGGGCCGGGCAGGATCCGGATGCCGTGCTTGGTCCAGACCGGCGAGTGGTTGACGATGCCCTCCGGGTAGTGCCACATCCGGTCCGGGTTGATCACCCGGGCGCCGGCCGCCTCGGCCACTTCGAGCATCGAGCCGTCGACGTAGTCGGGGACGCCGATGATCATGTTCTTCGGCGGGTCGCCCCAGGCCCGCGGCCAGTTCTTGCGGACCAGGTCGAGGTTGCCGCCGATGCCGCCGGCCGCGATCACCACGGCCTGCGCCGAGAAGGCGACCTCGCCGACCTCCGTCCGTTCGGTACGGACTCCGCGCGGCGCATCGGACGGGGTCAGCACGGCGCCGGTCACGGTCACCCCGTCGGCGCCGACCTCCAGCCCGGTGACCCGGTGCCGGTTCCGCAGCCGTACCCGCGGCGAGGCCAGCACCTGGTTCGCGAACGGCTCGACCAGCCCGGGGCCGGTGCCCCAGGTGACGTGGAAGCGCGGCACCGAGTTGCCGTGCCCGGGCGTCGTGTAGCCGCCGCGCTCGGCCCACTGCACCAGCGGGAACCAGCGCACGCCCAGCCCGTGCAGCCAGCTGCGGGCGTCACCGGAGGCGAAGTGGACGAAGGACTCGGCCCACTTCCGCGGCCAGTAGTCCTCTTCCCGGTCGAAGCCGGCCGAGCCGTACCAGTCGGCCAGCGCGAGTTCCTCGCAGTCCTTGACGCCGAGCCGGCGTTGCTCCGGGGTGTCGATCAGGAACAGCCCGCCGAACGACCAGTGCGCCTGGCCGCCGAGGGACTGGATCGGCTCCGCGTCGAGCAGCAGTACCGACTTTCCCGCCTCGGCGAGCTCTGCCGTCGCGACCAGGCCGGACAGGCCGGCGCCGACCACGATCACATCAGCGTCCATGCCTGCATGCTGCCAGGTTTTAGGAGGGAAGGGGGATGGATAGACTTCCGGCTTCCCCCACTGTTGACGTCTGAGAAGGCACCGAACCCTATGACCCCGTTTGATCATGATCTGGTGATCGTCGTCGATTACGGCGCCCAGTACGCCCAGCTCATCGCGCGCCGGGTCCGCGAGGCCGGCGTCTATTCCGAGATCATGCCGCACACGGCGTCGGTGGAGGAGATCACGGCCCGCGGCCCGAAGGCGATCATCCTGTCCGGCGGGCCGGCCTCGGTCTACGCGCCGGGCGCGCCCGGGCTCGACCCCGCGATGCTGACCAACGGGACGCCCGTGTTCGGCATCTGCTACGGCTTCATGGCGATGGCCCAGGCCCTCGGCGGTACGGTCGCGCACACCGGCATGCGGGAGTACGGCCGCACCCCGGTCACCGTCACGGCACCGGGGGTGCTGCTGGAGGGACTGCCGAACGAGCTGAGCTCCTGGATGTCGCACGGGGACGAGGTGACCGCGGCACCGGAGGGGTTCCTGGTCAACGCCACCTCGCCGCGCGCGACGGTGGCCGCGTTCGAGAACCCGGACCGTCGGCTGGCCGGCGTGCAGTGGCACCCGGAGGTGCTGCACAGCGAGCACGGCCAGCGGGTGCTGGAGCGGTTCCTGATCGACATCGCCGGCTGCCGGCCGACCTGGACGATGGCCAACATCGTCGAGGAGCAGGTGGAGCGGATCCGGTCCGAGGTCGGCGACAAGCAGGTGCTCTGCGCGCTGTCCGGCGGCGTCGACTCGATGGTCGCGGCGGCGCTGGTGCAGCGCGCCATCGGTGATCAACTCACCTGCGTCTTCGTCGACGGCGGGCTGCTCCGGGCCGGCGAGGTCGAGCAGGTGGAGCGCGACTTCGTGGCGCACACCAAGACCGACCTCAAGGTCGTCGACGCCCAAGATCAATTCCTGTCCGAGCTGGCCGGCGTCACCGATCCGGAGACGAAGCGCAAGATCATCGGCCGGGAATACATCCGGTGCTTCGAGGCGTCGGCGCGAGAGGTCGTGGCGAGCGCCGAGTCGGATTCCGGGCACACCGTCGAGTTCCTGGTCCAGGGCACGCTCTACCCCGACGTCGTCGAGTCCGGCGGCGGCGAGGGCGCGGCCAACATCAAGAGCCACCACAACGTCGGCGGACTGCCGGATGATCTTCAGTTCCGGCTGATCGAGCCGCTGCGGACCCTGTTCAAGGACGAGGTACGCAAGGTCGGCGAGCAGCTCGGCCTGCCGCACGCGATGGTCTGGCGGCACCCGTTCCCCGGCCCCGGGCTGGCGATCCGGATCGTCGGCGAGGTCACTCGGGAACGGCTCGACCTGCTCCGCCAGGCCGATCTGATCACCCGCGAGGAGACCACCGCGGCCGGCCTGGACGGCGACATCTGGCAGTTCCCGGTGGTGCTGCTGGCCGATGTCCGCTCGGTCGGGGTGCAGGGCGACGGCCGCTCGTACGGGCACCCGATCGTGCTCCGCCCGGTCAGCAGCGAGGACGCGATGACGGCCGACTGGAGCCGGCTGCCGTACGAACTGCTGGAGAAGATCAGCACCCGGATCACCAACGAGGTGGCCGAGGTGAACCGGGTCGTGCTGGACATCACCAGCAAGCCGCCGGGCACCATCGAATGGGAATGATCAACTTCCCTTGAGCCGGCGCCGCTGCGGATAGCAGGTCTCGCCGCGGCCGAGCATCGCGGTGAACTCCGCGAGCCGCTCGGCGCGGTCGGCGCCGGCCTGCTCCAGCCGGTGCAGCACGGCGAACCGGTTCTCCTTGGTCAAGATCGAGAACATCTCGGCGGCCCTCGGCTGAGCGGCCAGCGCGGCCCTCAGATCCTCCGGTACGGAGAGCTCCGGCGCCCCGGCGAGCGCCATCTCCCAGCGCCCGTCCGCCTGTGCCCGTTCGACCTCGGCCAGTCCGGCCGGCCGCAGCCGGCCCTCCTCGGTCAGGATCCGCACCCGCTCCGTGTTGCTGAGCGACCACGGGCTCTTCGGTCGCCGCGGCGTGTAGCGCTGCAGGTAGGTGGCCGCGTCCCGGCTCTTGGTGTGGCCGTCGATCCAGCCGTAGCAGAGCGCCTCCAGCAGCGCGAGCTCGTACGTCACCGAGGTGGGGTCGGTGACGCCCTTCTTGGCCAGCACCAGCCAGACGCCCGCGGTGTCGGTGTGATGGCGATCGAGCCAGTCCCGCCAGGCGACCGGGTCCGGCACCGTGAGCACGTCAAGATCAGCCATGGCTCGCATATTGCCAGCCCCGTACCGATGCCGCCGGAAATGCATTCGACGTGCATCCCGAATGCGGGCTTGCCGTAGACATGGAGCCTCAGGCGCGCCGCGAAGCCCCCAGCGCTCGTCACCCGCTCGGCACCGGACGCCTGTCAATCGCGGGGGAAGGTCATGGATCCTGAAACGTTCGACGCCTTCTATACAACGTCGTTCGGCCGATTGGTCGGCCAGGTCTATGCCATGTGCGGAAACTTCGCCGAGGCCCAGGACTGCGTCCAGGAGGCGTTCGTCCGGGCCTGGGACAAGCGGCTCAGCCTCGATCCCGACCTGGCGCCGGAGGCCTGGGTGCGTACGGTCGCGTACCGGCTCGCGGTCAGCCGCTGGCGCCGGGCGAAGCGGGCCCTGCAGCCGCCGGACCGGGCCAAGCAGCCGGACCGTACCCCGGCCGAACCGGACGTGAACGGCATCGCCCTGGCCCGCGCGCTCGCCGGGCTCCCGGCCGAGCAGCGGCGGGCGATCGTGCTGCACCATCTTTGTGATCTTTCGGTCGCCGAGGTGGCCCGCGAGGTCGGGGCGCCGGAGGGAACGATCAAGGCCCGGCTGTCCCGCGGCCGGGCCACGCTGGCCGCCCAGTTGCGGAGCGAGCCCGTACCTTCGCCTCGAGCGGCCTGACCGACCAGGAACCGGCAACGGCGGCAAACCCTTGTCACCTGAATTAACGATCACTTACTGTCTGGGTGATCGTTAATCCGCCGCAACTGACTCGATGAGGAGCAGGTTCATGGCTCGGACCCTGTCGACCCGTTCGATCGTCGCCGCGCTGGTGCTGGTGTTGATCACCGCGCTGGCCGGCTCGCCGCCCGCCGGCGCCGCACCGGACGAACCGGCCGCCCGCTACACCAACCCGCTGATGGCCGACGTCGCCCAGGCGTTCTCCGACGTCGGCCTGATCCGGGCCAAGGACGGCGCCTGGTACGCGTACGCGACGAACACGATCATGACCCACGAGAACTCGGAGAACGGTGGGCCGGGGCACCTGATGCCGATGGTGCGCTCGTACGACCTGGTGCACTGGGAGTTCCTCGGCGACACGTTCAGCGATGCCAACCATCCGGTCTGGGCGGGCTGGCCGAACAAGGGCTACTGGGCGCCGGACGTGCGCTACGTCGACGGCGAATACCGCATGTATTACTCGGCTCCCGGCTCGACCGCCCTGGATGCCGCGATCGGGCTGGCCACCGCGCCGACCCCGGCCGGCCCGTGGACCGACATCGGACGCCCGGTGGTCAACTTCGTCGCCGACAGCGAGGTGATGGAGATCGACCCGATGATGTTCATCGACGACGACGGCACCAAGTACCTCTACTACGGTTCATTCCGGCGCGGCGGGATGCACGTCGTCCGGCTGTCCGCGGACGGCCGGAGCACGGTCGGCGAGTCCCGCCAGATCGTCGCCGGTGATCGCGGCGAGGCGGCCTGGGTGACCAAGCGGGACGGCTTCTACTACCTGTTCTACTCGGGCTACGGCTGCTGCATGGGCAATGTCGGCGGCGGTGGCTATCCGGTGCTGGCCGGTCGGTCCACCTCCCCGACCGGGCCGTTCGTCGACGAGAACGGCATCGCCCTCACCGCCGAGCAGCCGGGCGGCACGATCGTGAACTCGTTCAACGGCAACCTGCTGTCGGCGACCGGGCACAACGCGGTCACCGTCGACCGGTCAGGCCAGCAGTGGAACCTGGTCAACTCCGACTTCCGGTTCGAGCTGCCCTGGGGCGGCCGGCCGCAGTCGATGGACCGGCTGGACTGGATCGGCGGCTGGCCGACGGTACGGGCCGGTCGCTGGACCTCCGACACCCCGCAACCGGCGCCGGCGACCGGCTGGACCGCGGGCAGCCTGTTCACCGAAGCCGGTGATCTCGACGACTGGCGGGCGATCGGCGGGACCTGGTCGCTCGGCGAGGATCCGTCCAGCGGCGGGTACGTCCAGCCCGCGCCGACCGACCGGACGGCGAAGTTGATCACCGAGCAGTCCGGGCCGGCCGACTTCCGGGCCGAGGCCGATCTGCGGACCGTGGCCGGGCAGCCCGGCAGGGCCGGATTGATCTTCGGCCACCAGTCCGACCGGAGCTACGCGGTCGCTTGGCTGGATCCGGCGCGGGGTGCGCTGCGGGTCGAGCAGCGGGTCGGCGGCCAGGTCGTCCAGGTCTCGGAATCCCCACTGCACCAGGGATTCCGGTACGACACCTGGAACTCGGTCAGCGTCGAGGTCCGGGCCGGCCGGGCCACCGTCCAGGTCGCGCCGGCGCTCGGCGACAACCCGCTGGCCGAGGTTTCGGTACGGCTCGAAGACGCGTTGACCGGGGCCGCGCCGGTCGGGGTCGCGACCTCGGGCGGCACGGCGCAGGCGGACAACATCGGGATCGCCCCGCTGTACCGGCCGGTGACCGAGAAGGTTCCCGATCCGCGGCCGGGCCGGCCGCTGACCTCGTACAGCGACGAGTTCGAGGGGCCGCTCGACCCGAGCTGGCAGTGGACCGCCGCCGCCGACCAGGGCCGGGTCGAGGACGGCCGGCTGGTCTGGGACACCCAGCCGCTCGATCTCAGCGAGGAGAAGGGGCCGGCGGCGACGGTGCTGCTGCGCGATGCGCCCGACGGCGACTACCTGGTCGAGGCGAAGCTGACACTGCCGTTCCGGGGCAGCACCGGCAACGCCCGGGCCGGCCTGATCGCCTGGTCCTCCCGTACGTCGTCGCTGCAGCTCGCCCCGACCAAGATCGGCTCCGGGCGGCAGGCGGTGCTCTGGCCCGGCGCCGACGACAGCCCGTGGCCGGAGGCGATCCAGCTCGGCCCGAGCGCCGACACGATGTGGCTCCGGCTGCGCCACACCAGGCAACCCGACACCGGCGAGCACCTGTTCCAGGCGGCGACCAGCCTGGACGGGAAGCGCTGGCAGTGGGGCAGCTTCTGGCACCTGCCGGCCGACGCGGCGCCGCTGAAGCTCGGGCTGGTGTCGATGGGCGGCACCGGCAGCACGGCGACCTTCGACTACGTCCGGACCTACGAGTCCTGAGAGGGATCGGACCATGATCACGCGACGTACCCTGCTGGCCGGCGGCGCGGCCGGAGCCCTGGCCGCCGGACTGCTGACCGGCGCCGAACCTGCCCATGCCGCCGTGCCGGAGGACGGCTATGACCTGTGGCTGCGCTACCGGCAGGTCGACGACGCCGACCTGCTGGGCCGCTACCGGGCGGCGCTCGATCATGTCGTGGTGCTCGGTGATCATGCCGTGCTGCGGTCGGCCGGTGCCGAGCTGGCCCGCGGCCTGTCCGGGCTGCTCGGCCGCACCGTGCCGGTCCGGGACCAGGCCGGGCCCGGCGCCGTCGTGGTGACCGTCGACGCCGGCCTGGACCGGTTGGGTCCGGAGGGTTTACTGATCACCCGGAAGTCCGGGCCGGACCGGTTCATGATCACCTCGGCCGGCGAACGTGGCGTGCTCTACGGCGCGTTCCGGTTCCTGCAGCACCTGCAGCGGCACCGGCCGCTGGACCGGTTGGAGCAGTCCGACCGGCCGGCGGCCCCGCTGCGGATGATCAACCACTGGGACAACCTCAACCGCAGTGTCGAGCGCGGCTATGCGGGGAAGTCGATCTTCGTCTGGGACGAGCTGCCCGAACTCCGGGAGCGCTATACCGACTACGCCCGGGCGCTCGCCTCGGTCGGGGTCAACCACACGGTGATCAACAACGTCAACGCCAGCGCCGAGTTCCTGCGCAGCGAACGGCTGCCCGGCCTGGCGGCCCTGGCCGGCGTGTTCCGGGCCTGGGGCATCCGGCTGTGGATCTCGGCGAACTACGCCAGCCCGATCGCGCTGACCAAGGGCGACCCGGGCCCGATCACCGTCGCCGATCCGCTGGACAGCCGGGTGCAGCAGTGGTGGCAGACCAAGATCGACGAGCTCTATCGGCTGATCCCGGACTTCGGCGGCTTCCTGGTCAAGGCGAACTCCGAGGGCCAGCCCGGGCCGCTCGACTACGGCCGGACCCATGCCGAGGGTGCCAACATGCTGGCCGAGCGGCTCGCCCCGCACGACGGCCGGCTGGTCTGGCGTTCCTTCGTCCACGAGGGTTTCGACGACTGGGCCGAATACCAGTACCAGGTCTTCCACCCACTGGACGGCGACTTCGTCGAGAACGCTGCCGTGCAGACCAAGAACGGTCCGATCGACTTCCAGGTCCGGGAGCCGGTCAACCCGCTGTTCGGCGGGCTGCCGCAGACCAACCAGGTGATCGAACTGCAGATCACCCAGGAATACACCGGGCACTCCACCCACCTGTGCTACCTGGTGCCGGAGTGGAAGACGATCTTGGGCTTCGACACCCACACCGGGACCGGCGCCGGGCCGACGGTGGCCGACATCGTCACCGGCACCGCGTACGGCCAGCACAACGTCGGTCTCGCCGGAGTGATCAACTTCGGCGACGACCGGGACTGGACCGGCTACCAGCTGGGCGCGGCCAACACCCACGGCTATGCCCGACTGGCCTGGAATCCGCGGCTGTCCGCCGACGAGATCGTCACCGAGTGGATCGAGCTCACCTTCGGCCGGAATCGCCAGGTCACGACGACCCTGAAGTCGATCATGCTCCGGTCCTGGCAGACGTACGAGGGCTACACCTCACCGCTCGGGATGGGCTACCTGACGTACCCGCTGGGGGCGCACTTCGCGCCGGACCCGATCTCGACCCAGAACCTGTCCCACCACACCACCGCCGAGGGCACCGGCTTCGACCGGACACTGGCGACGGGGACCGGCTATCCCGGCCTCTACGCCGAGCACTGGCGGCGGCTCTACGAAGATCTTGATCAATGCCCGGACGAGCTGCTGCTGTTCCTGCACTGGGTGCCCTACACCCACCGGCTGCAGTCCGGGAAGACCATGATCCAGCACGTGTACGACAGCCACTTCGACGGTGCACAACGGGTTTCGGGGTTCCGGAAGGACTGGGCAGGGCTGGCCGGCTTGGTCGACCGGGACCGGCATCGCGACATCGCTGCCACCTTCGATGATCACCTCGTCGAGGCTGAGCGGTGGCGGGACAGCATCGTCGGCTACTTCTTCGACCGGTCGCGAATCCTGTCCACCGGGACCGGCTGGCTGCAGTTGGCGTACCCGAACGGGAGGCTACTCTTCGGCGGCCGGCCGAACCCGCTGCCGGTCATGATCACGAACGCCACCCGGGAGGCGCTGTCGATCACCGCGGGCGTGCACCCGGTCGACGGCGACTGGCAGACCGGCCGGGTGACCGCCGAGATCGGCTCCGGTCAGACGGCGGCGGTGGAGCTTCCGGTGACGCCGCCGCTGATCGCCGACCTGGCCGACCTCGTCGTCGACCTCGATCCCGCGCTGACCGGGCTCGGCGCCCGGCACCAGACCTTCGTGATCACGCCCGATCCGGAGCAGTGCCACCTCGCCCTCGACGTCGGCACGGCTGACAGCCCCTTGGTGCCAGGCTACGTCCGCCTCGCGCCGAACACGAGCTGGGACGAGACCCGGGGCTTCGGCTGGGTCGGCGGTGCCCCGCAGGGCCGGGACCGGGCCGGCCGCTGGGACGCCCTGCGCCGCGACTTCTGCGGCGACTACCCGGCCAAGACGCTGCGCGTCCGGCTGCCCGCCGGGCCGGTCCGGCTGGCCGCGCTGGTCGGCGACGGCGGGCCCGACGTGCCGCCGACGATCATCACCGAGGGCGACCGTCTGCTCGCGGTGTCGACCGACCTCAAGGGCGGCACCTTCACCTGGCTGCACGCCGAGCTCGACGGCGGCCCCACCGGCCGTACCGCCGACCTGACCTTCGACAGCGAACCGGACCGTTTCTGGCACCTGGCCGCCCTCGTCCTGACCTGACACAGCCCGACTAGGGTCAGTTCAGGACGGCGGCCCGTACCTCCGGCCGTCGCAGCAGCTCGGCACACCACCGGAAGTGGCCGTCGGTCTCACCCTGGCCGAAGTACGCGTTGGTGATCACGGCATAGGCCGCGCGGTACAGGTCGTAGCGGGCCGGATCATGATCGAACCGGTCGAGGAACGCCTGGGTCAAGATCGTTTCGGAGGTGCGGGCGTCGGGCCCGTACATGTCGAAGATGCTCGCTGCGACGGCCGCCTCGAACTGCGGGTCGCCGACCGTCGTCAGGAACCCGAAGTCCAGCACGCCGCTGACCTCGCCCTGATGGACCTGCACATTGGCCGGGATCAGGTCGCCGTGGATCAGGACCGGCGGTTCGTCGGCGGGCAGCGCCTCGAGTCCGGCGACCAGGGCGCTCACGAGGTCGTCGGCCTGATCGACGTCGCGGCGCAGCAGGTCCGGCGCGGCCCGGAACCGACGTTCGACCAGCTCGGCGAGGGCGGTGCCGAAGGGTGCCGGCCAGGTCAGCGGCTGATCACCGGGGAGGATCGGCAGCGCCGCCAGGTCGGCCGTGCCGGCGATCTGCGCCAGCCCGGCCAGGACATCCCCCATCAGGCGCACGCCGTCCGGGGTGACGACCGGCGGCGCAGGATCACGGTCCAGTCGCAGCGGGCGGCCGTGCACCCGGCGTTCGACGGTGATGATCAACTCACCGTCCTCGATCAGGTCCAGCACGCTGGGCACGACGAACGGCGCCGACACCCGGCGCAGCGCCGAGCCGAAGCGCACCAGGGCATCAAGATCATCACGGGACCGGCCGTGCCAGATCTTCGCGACCTCGTCGTCGCTCAGTTCGACCACGGTGCCTTCCATCCCGGCACCCAGCACGGCGCCCGGCGTCCAGCCGTTGCGCCGCAACAGTCGATCCACGCGCTCGTCCACGGCGGCAACCTACGCGAGGCCTGCCGCGCCCGCCAACGCAATTCGGGGGCTGTCGCGAGAACTCCTCAACTCGCGCGCTGGAGCGCTATATCGCCTCCAGCGGCTGAGTTGTGGAGCTTTGGCGACAACAGACGAACTACCGGGGCGGGGTGGTGGTATCGCGGAAGATGATCTCGGTGGGAGCGGCAGCCGGCGGATCGGGTTCGGGCTCGTTGCGGAGGGCGGCGATCAGGCGGCGCATGCCGTGCCGGCCGGAGGTCTCGCGGTCGACCCGGACGGTGGACAGGGCCGGGGTGCCGTAGCGGACCAGGGTGAGGTCGTCCCAGCCGGTCACGCTCAGATCCTCGGGGACCCGCCAGCCGCGCCGGAAGGCGGCGTGCAGCACGCCGACGCCAAGATGATCACTCGCCGCGACGACGGCGGTGACCGGGGTGTCGTCGGGCAGTGAGGTGATCGCGCGGACGCCGGTCTCGGGGTCCCAGGGGCCTTCGTACTCGCCGTGCGAGGTGATGCCGAGCCGCTCGCAGGCGTTCCGGTAGCCGGTGCGGCGCAGCTGGGCGGAGCGCCAGTCCTGCGGGCCGGCGACGTGGAACAGGTGCCGGTGGCCGAGCTCGTACAGCCGCCGGACGATCTCCTCCATGGTGGCGAGATCGGCGGCCACCGCCTCGACGGCGCGCAGCCGGTCGTCGAACTCCTCGGTCTGGACGATCACTCCCCCGCTGCGCGGGTCGACGGCCAACGGGGTCACCGAGAGGACACCGTCGACCTGGCCGCTGGCCAGCAACTCGGCCGCGAGCGTGCTCAGCGACTCCGGCTTCTCGTTGACGCCGATCACCACCTCGACCCGGTAGCCGAGCCGGTGTGCCTCGTCGCTGGCGGCGGCCACGGTCCGCTCCGGTCCGGTCCAGCCGGGCAGGATGATCGCGACGACGCCGGTGTTGCGGGTCCGCATCGCCCGCGCCATCAGATTCGGCCGGTAGCCGAGTTCGTCGATCGCGGCCCGGATCCGCTGCACCGGCTCCGGCCCGACGGTCGGATCGGAACGCAGATAGCGCGAGACGGTCTGGTGGGAGACCCCGGCGCGCGCGGCCACGTCGTGCAGGGTCGGCCGGCGCCGGTCGCTCATGCGGCCAGCCTACTGGCGGCCGAGTGATCGTTCACGCAGTCGCGCGGCTCAGGAGGCCGCGTGGTGCTCCGCGATCGCCTGGTGGTGCCGGACCACCTCGGCCACGATGAAGTTGAGGAACTTCTCGGCGAACTCCGGATCCAGCTTGGCCTCGGCTGCAAGATCACGAAGCCGGCTGATCTGTTGTGCCTCGCGAGCCGGATCGGCCGGCGGGAGCCCGTACTGCGCCTTCAACTCCCCCACCCGCTGCGTGATCTTGAACCGCTCGGCCAGCAGATGAACCAGCGCTGCGTCCATGTTGTCGATACTGTCCCGCAGCCGGTGGAGTTCGGTCATCACCTGATCGGTCACCCGGGTCAGCGTAGTCCGTACCCGAGGAAGCCCATCCGCGCATAGCGGTTGACCGAAAAGATAGTTTGGGCCTTGCCCAAACCTTCGGCGCCGCCCTAGCGTAAGCCAATGGACCGACGTCAGCTTCTCAAGACCAGTGGCCTGGCAGCCCTCGCGGGCACGACACTGGCCGGTGCCGGGCAGCTCCCCGCACTGGCGGCACAACCTCCGAAGCTGTACGGGACGGCCGCTCTCAGCGCCGCCATCGTCGGCTTCGCCACCGACGGGACCACAGCCTGGTTCGTCAGTCGGAGCCAGACTCCGCCGAAGGTGATCACGTTCGACATTCCGTCCCTCGCCGTGACGAAGGTGGTCGGACTGGAGCGCGGCGACGGCGGCTGGGCCTCGGGGCTGTCCGGCGGCAAGCTCTACGTCGGCACCTACTCGTTCGGCGACGTGATCGAGTACGACCCCGCGACCGGGACCGCCACCACCCTCGGCACGATCGGCCCGGTCGGGACCATCGTCTGGCAGACCGCCGTGGCGCCCGACGGCACGCTCTACTTCGGCACCTCGCCCCGTGCCGAGGTCTGGTCGCTCGACCCCGCGACCCGCAAATTGACCAACCTCGGCAAGGTGGCGCCGGACGCCGGATTCGCCCGCTTGCTCGCCGCGGACGAGCGCTACGTCTACGTCGGCACCATCCCTTCACACGTGATCCGGATCGACCGGGCCAGCGGGGCGAAGGTCGACATCATGCCCAGCGACACCGCGCTGACCACCGGATTGGCCGCTCTGGAGGTACGCAACGGCAAGGTCTACGCAGGAGTCAGCAACGGCGTGATCGAGATCGAGTCCGACGGCTCCGGGTTCGTCGATCTGCCCGCACCCGATGAGTACCTGATCGACGCCATCACCTTCGACGCCGACGGCGCGGTCGTCGCGCTGGGCCGCCGGACCGGGCACATCCTGCGACGTTCCGGCGACGCGATGGAAGTGATCGGCCAGGGACCGGACGGAGACGAGAACCGAGGCGTCGAGGTACTGGCCGACGGGCGGATCCTCGGTGCCTGCGGCAGCGGCCGGATCTTCGTCTTCGACCCCGACAGTGGCGAGCAGCCGACCAGCGACCTGGTCGAGCACCCCGAGGCGGCCGGACCGGAGCTGCTGCAGTCGCTCTGCCTCGGGCCGGACGGCACGGTAGCCACCGGCGGCACCTTCGCGATCACCGTGCACGACCCGCTTCGGCGGACCAGTTCGCGGCACCACGTCGCCGGCGAGCCGAAAGACATGATTCCCTGGCGCAACGGAGTGATCGCGGCGCTCTATCCGAGCAGCGAGTTGATCTTCCTCCGTCCGGACACCGGCAAGATCAGGAGCTACGGCCGGATCCTGAACGGACAGCAACGACCCTGGTCCGTGGTCCGGTACCCGACGTCGGAAACGATCTTGATCGCGAGCGCGCCGCCGACCGGTTCCCTGCAGGGCGGGCTGACCCTGCTCGATCCGGTTTCCGGCGAGTTCGAGGTGCGGCTGGACATCCTGAAGAACCAGGGCCTCACCTCGATCGCCCTGGACGGCGACCTCGCCTACATCGCGGGCGACACCTGGGGTGGCGGCGGCATCACGCCGACCGAGCCGACCAGCGAGGTGGCCGTCTTCGACCTGAAGACCAAGAAGGTGGTCGAACGGTTCGCGCCGCTGCCGGGCATGCCCAGCATCCAGAGCATCGCCGTGCTGAACGGGATCCTGTACGTCTCGTACAAGCGGGCCTCCGCCACCTGGATCGCGTACGACCTCGCCAAGCGGACCGTGATCGCGCAGGGCAAGCTGAGCGGCTACGGAGTGATCACCGTGACCGGCGGCAAGGTGTACGTGGGAGCGAACTTCGGCGACAACCTGTACCGGATCGGCCCCGGGCTGACCGAGGCGGAGGTGCTCTACACCGGGATCGGCACCAACTGGTACACCGTGCCGCGGATCATCCCGTCCGGCCGCGGCGCCACCGGCTGGACCGCGATCAATCGCGACCTCGCCCTGATCGACCTCACCTGACGGCGACCTGCCCGGCACAATGGTTGCCGTGTGGGAGGAGACAGCGCCGCGAGGAGCGCGTGCGGTGTCGACGGCGAAGCCCCGGACCGTGCTCATGATCGGGTACGACGGCGCGGAACTGGTCGACATCGCCTGCGTCACCTCGGCCCTCCAATGGGCGACCAGGCTCGGCGCCGACCCCGGCTACCGGGTCCTGGTCGGCAGCGTCGACGGGACCGCGATCGCCACCGCCGGCGGCCTGGCGCTGAGCGTCGACACCCGACTCGAGGAGGTCGTCGAGCCGCCGGACACCATGATCATCTCGGGCGGCTGGGGCCACCTCGACGCACTGCGGGACCGCCGGCTGATCATGGAGGTGCGGCGGCTGGCCGTCGGCGCGCGCCGGGTCGTCTCGGTGTGTACGGGAGCGTTCGTGCTGGCCGAGGCGGGGTTGCTGGACGGGCTCCGGGTGACCACGCACTGGTACTACGCCGACGATCTGACCCGGCGCTATCCCGCGGTCCGGGTCGACACCGAACCGGTCTACGTCCGACAGGGCCGGATCGCCACGTCGGGCGGAGTCACCGCGTCGCTCGACCTGACCCTGGCGCTGATCGAAGATGATCATGGTGCGGAACTGGCCCGCTGGGTGGCTGGCGGGATGGTGACCTACCTGCACCGCCCCGGCCACCAGGCCCAGCTGAGCGTCTTCACCGCGACCCCGCGGCCTGATCACGCGGTGCTCCGCACAGTGATCGACCGCATCGTCGCCGACCCGAGTGGCGACCTGAGCGTTGCGGCGCTGGCCGCGGTGGCCAACGTCAGCCCGCGGCAGTTGACCCGGCTGTTCCGGGAGCACCAGAACGAGTCCCCGGCCGCGGTGGTCCGGCGGATCCGACTGGAGATCGCGACCCGGCTGCTGGCCACCACCGACCTGCCGCTGGGCGGCATCGCCCGGCGCTGCGGCTTCAGTTCGATCGAGACGCTGCGGCAGGCGTTCGTGGCGCGCTACGAGGTGAGCCCGAGCGCGTTCCGGGCCATGTTCGGCTCAGCGGGCACGGCGGCGCCGGAGCAGCACGAACCCGCCGGCTGAGGCGAGCAGTCCGGCGGCGGCCAGCACCAGCGGCGGCAGCACGCCCGACCACGGGAACGCCGGCCCGGACAGCTGCAGGTCCGCGGGCGCGTACTCGAAGATCTTGGCCGCCCAGCGTGCCGTCGGCACGTCGCTGGTCGCGGCCAGCGTCTCCAGCGCCGGGTCGAACACGAACCGCCCGTCGCCGGGCAGGGAGCGGACCGGCACGCCCGCGGTCCCGGCCGCCGTTTCGAGCTCGGCCGACGGCCTGCCGCCGGGCACCAGCACGAGCCCGGTCGACCCGACCTGGTCCAGCCCGGCCCGGGGCAGGACGGTCAGCCCGTGCTTCGTTCGTACGGTATCGGGGCCGATCGCCAGCGTGCGGGCCGAGCGGACCTCGGCGTACGGGCCGAACGCGGCGGCCAGCTCGAGCTCGCCGACCCCTTCGGTGATCATGACGCCGACGGTGGTCGTCTGGGACCGGTAGCCGAGGTTGACCAGGTGCAGCAGGCGTTCCGGCCAGGTGATCTCCGAGATCGGGATCTCCGCCGCGCCGCCCGGCGAGTAGTACGGCCAGTGCACCGCCCGGGCGGCGTCGGCCGCAGCCGACTCCGACACCAGCCGCTCGACCACCCGCAGCGCACCGTCGACCGAGGACAGCAGTCCGCCGGTGGTGATCACGTCGCCGGTGTCGACGTAGCGGATGCCGCGCCGCCAGTTCACCTCGGGATGGCCGGGCGCGATCTCGTTCAGCCGGTACCAGTGCGACGTGGCCTCGCGACCGGTGAGCAGGCCGGCGTCGGCGACCAGCCGCGCCCCGGAGCACACCCCGAGCACCAGACCGCGGGACGCGGTGTCGCGGAGCCAGTCGACCACGGGGACGTCGGTGCTCCGGTCGTTCGGCATCTCGGGCACCACGGTCACGTCCGGCGCCGCGCCGCCGAGCCGCTCGGCCAGTTCGGCGAAGCCCAGGTCGGGCAGCACGTCCAGCCCGCCGAGCAGGGTGACCGGGCGGCGCTCGGGTGCGACGAGGTAGAGGTTGAACGCGCCGGTCGCGGCCAGCACCTCGTACGGGGCGAGCACGTCGGCCGCGTTGGCGCCGCCGTTGCCGATCACCACCACCGCGGTCGGCCGGCCGGCGATGTGGGCGGGTGGATCGGCCGCGACCGAGTGCGGCTGCTCCGGCGGGGCGTACCGGTAGCGCTCGAACCCGACCGCGCCCACGCCGAGCACCGCGGCCGGGAGCGCCAGGGCGGCGGCCAGCAGCCCGAGGCCGGCGGCGATCCTCCTGATCAACGACGCCCGGTTCACCTGCCGCACCCGCGCACCGGAGTGGCGGAGTCCTCGCTGCGGCGGCCCTGGCCGAACTCGACGTACTGCAGAGGACGGTCACTCGATCCGGATGCCATGGCTCCAGGTTGATCATCGGGTGACCGTACGGAAGGAGCCGGCCCGCTCATGTCCCGAATCCTGGTGCAGGCGGCCCGAATCCCGGTCCGGTTCACCGGATGGAGCAGACTTGGCGGGCGATGGGACTCAATGATCTTGATCTGTTGCTCGACGTCCGGGGCGGGCCGGGGGTCGGGCGGGCGTTGCGGGACGCGTTGCGCGGTGCGGTCCGGGAGGGCCGGTTGGCGCCCGGGACCCTGTTGCCGGGGACGCGCAGCCTGGCGGCGGAGCTCGGCGTGTCCCGCGGGACGGTGGTGGAGGCGTTCGAGCAGTTGATCGCCGAGGGGTGGCTGGTCGGGCAGCCCGGATCCGGGACTCGGGTCGCCCAGGCGACAGCGACAGCGGACGTCGAGCCGGGCCGCGAGCCGAGCATGATCGATCTTCGGCCGGGCCGGCCCGACCTCGGCTCCTTCCCGCGGACGGTCTGGGCGGCCGGCGTCCGGCGAGTGCTCTCCGCGGTCGAGGCGACGGCGCTCGACGTACCCGATCCGGCCGGGCTGGCCGAGCTCCGCCGCGCCCTGGCCGGCTACCTGGCCCGAACCCGTGGCGTCCGCACCGAGCCGGAGTTGATCATGATCACGGCCGGTTTCACGCACGGGTTGGCGATCTTGGCGCGCACGTTCGCTCGGCTCGGGATCGGGCTGATCGCGACCGAGAATCCTTGCCTGGCCAGGCATCGCCGGCTGCTCGCGGCCGGCGGGCTCCGGCTCGCGGCACTGACCGTCGATGATCATGGAGCCGACCCGGCCGGGCTCGTGGGTGGAACCGGAGCCGCGTTGCTGACACCGTCGCACCAGCATCCGTACGGCGTCGCGCTGGCACCGGACCGCCGGGCGGCGTTCGTGGACTGGGCCCGGTCCGCGAGGACGTACCTGATCGAGGACGACTACGACGGCGAGTTCCGCTACGACCGGGCGCCGAGCGCGGCCCTGCAGGCGGCCGAGCCGGAGCGGGTGATCTATGCCGGTACGGCGAGCAAGGCGCTCGCGCCGGCGCTGCGGATCGGCTGGCTGGTGCTGCCGCCGGCGCTGGCCGAGGCCGCCCGGGAGACCGCCGAGGACCTCGGCGCCGCGGTGCCGGCGATCGATCAACTGACCCTGGCCGACCTGATCGAGCGAGGCGACTACGACCGTCGGGTACGGCGAGCCCGGCGGACCTACCAGCGGCGCCGGGCCGAGCTGGCCGGCGCCGTGGACGCCCCGCTGCGCGGACTGGACGCGGGCCTGCACGCGCTGCTGCCGCTGCCCGACCTGGCCACCGAGCGAGCGACGGTCGACCGGGCGGCCGAGGCCGGGATGCTGCTGTACGGGCTCAACGCTCCCGCGCACTGGCTCGCCCCCGATCGGCCCGCAGCCGGGGTGCTGATCGGCTACGCGACCCCGCCGGACCACGCCTGGCGGCGGGCCCTGGAGCGGCTCGGCCCGGTGCTCAGAACGCGCTGAACCCGTCCCGCCAGGACCGGTGCTCCGGCGCCCAGCCCAGCCCCTTGGCCTTGCGGTTCGCTACGCCGCGACGGGCCCAGTCGGCCGGTTCCGCGGTCGAGATCTCCGGGTCGGGTGCGCCGACGGCCCGGCAGAACGCGGGCAGCCATTCCGTGCCCGGCGCCGGCTCGTCGTCGGTCACATTGACCGCGCCGCTCGGCCAGTCCAGCGACAGCACCGCGGCCTCGGCAGCGTCGTCGACGTGCAGGAAGTTGATCATCTCGCGGCTCGCGACGAGGGTGCCGGCCCGTGCCTCGGCGGCCTTCAGCCCGTCCGGGGCGTACCAGGTGTCCGGGCCGTAGAAGAGTCCGTACCGGAGCACGACGGTCTCGGGCACCTCGCGGGCAGCCTGCTCGGCCTCCGCCACGCTCCCGACCAGGGATCGCCGGGCCGCGTCGCCGTCGAGGTCGAGCGGCTCGTCCTCCTCGGCCGGGCCGTCACCGGGCGCGTAGATCCAGCCGAGGCTCTGGTGCACGAACCGGCGAACCCCGGCCGCCCGTGCCGCGTCGACCAGGTTCCGGGTGCCCTCCCGGCGCAGCTTCGCGTTCGCCGCGACGTCGTACACGACGAGGTCGGTCAGCTGGTTCATGATCAGGTCGGGCCGGGCCGCCGCGACGGCCTCGTGCAACCGCTCCCGGTCGTACGCGTCGACGACCACCGGCTCCGCGCCCAGGGCCCGGAGGAACTCCGCCTTCTCCGGACGCCGGGTGGTGCCGGTGACCCGATGCCCTTCCTTGATCAACAAGCCGACGATGCGGCGGCCGACGGCGCCGGTCGCTCCGGCGAGGAATACGTGCATGCCTCGACGTTATTCGGGTGCCCGGCCGCGCGCCTGGTCCGGTGGCCGGTCGATTCCGTGGACCGGTCGCCGGTCAGCCGCCGTAGACCTCGAGCTCGACGATCCGGGAGTACGTGTTGTCGTTGCCGGCCAGGCAGAGGATCCGGACGGCGTCGGCGCGGACCGGGTCGAACGTGCTCGTGACGCGGCCGGCCTCATTGCCGCGGACCTCGGCGACGGTCTGCCAGTCGCCGTCGCCGCTGCGGACCTGGACGTCCCAGTCCCTGAGGCCGGCGGACTTCGCCGGGTAGTGGGCTGAGTCCAGGGTGGCCAGCTCGACCTTGTTGATCATGGTCGGCTCGGCCAGCGCGACGTCGTAGGTGTCCGGGAACGCGGCCCGGGTGCCGTCGTTCCAGCCGGTGAGGGTGTCCCAGTGCTCGGAGTCGGCGTCGCCGTCGACCGCGCCGCAGAGCTCGAAGTTGCCGTGCGTCGAGGACGCGGTGGCCTGCTCACCGAGGGCGACGTTGCTGCCCGGATCCTTGGCCGGTACGGGCTGCACCCGCACCGGTACGTCGAGCCTGGTCCGGTCCAGCCGCAGCGTGATCGGGTAGTCGCCGGGCTCGGCGTCCCGGGGCACCCGTACCTCCACCGGCGCGGACACCGGCTGGTCCGGGTCGGCGGCCGGCAGCCAGGTCGAGAAGATCTCCCGGGACAGCTGCAGCGGCCCGGTCGGGTCGAGGAACAGGTCGGCGTACCGGCTCTCCGTCCCGGTGTTGATCATGGTCAGGGCGAGCTCGCCGGGCAGGCAGGGCAGGCCGACCACCTCGAGCCGCTCCGGCGTCGTGGAGACCTGGACCGTGGTTCCGGCCGACGCCGCGGCTGGCGGTTCGGCCGTCGCTGGTACGCCCAGCGCGGTCAGCGCGGCGGTCGCGAGGAGGACGGCGGCGGTCCGGCGTGCGGCCGATTGCCGGGTCGGGCCCGGCCGGGAGATCTTGATCATGATCGCCTCACAGGGTCTGGATCTCGGGGCGGCCGTCCTCGACCAGCAGCCTGGCCCTGGTGCTGACGGTGCCGTTCGGCACGGTGACCTTGTCGACCACGCGGAAGTCGCTGATCCAGCGTTCCGGGGTGATGCTGCAGCTGACGTACCCGCGCTGGAAGTTGCAGTACTTGATGTGCGGGTTCTCCTGGAGCAGGGTCGCGCCGCCCGGATCGAGGTCCATCCCGTCCAGCCCGGAGCTGATCGAGGTGCCGACGAACTCGGTGCCGACCGCCGGCGAATCGGGATCGTCGAAGTCGAGCCGGAGGTCGGAGGCGACGCTGCGGTGCAGGTCGCCGCCGATCGAGACCAGGTTGCGCACCTTGCGCTGGTGGGCGCCGCCGAGAACTCGGCTGCGGGAGGCCTCGTAGCCGTCCCAGGTGTCCATCGGCACCACGATGTCCGAGCCGTCCTGGACGTCCAGTCGGGCCAGCGCGTTCTGCTGGGCCAGCACGTTCCAGGCCGAGCCCGATGCGGCCCAGCCGTCGAGCAGCCACTTCTCCTGGGTGTCGCCGGTGAGCGTCCGGGTCGGGTCCGCGGTCTCCGGTCCGGGCGGCTTCGAGCCGTCGCCGTAGGCCTGGTCGGAGCGGTACTGCCGGGTGTCCAGGACGCTGAACTCGGCCAGCTTCCCGTACCGGAATCGGCGGTAGAGCTGCAGGTCCGGGCCCTTCGGCTGCTGCGCCGCCCGCAGCGGCATGTGCTCCCAGTAGGCCCGGAACGCGTTGGCCCGGCGGACCAGGAACTCGGCCGGCGGGGCACTCGGGTGGGCCTCGTCGGCCCAGTTGTTGACCACCTCGTGGTCGTCCATCGTGACGATCCACGGCGCCGACGCGTGCGCCGCCTGCAGGTCCGGATCCATCCGGTACGAGGCGTAGCGGTTGCGGTACTCGTCCAGCGTGACGGTCTCCCGGGTGACGTAGTCCTCGCCGGAATGCGGCCGGACGCCGCGGTCGATGCCGAACTCGTAGATGTAGTCGCCGAGGAAGACGACCAGGTCGTGCCGCCGGTCGGCCAGGTCGGCGTGCGCCGTGTACCAGCCCTCCCACCAGGCCTGACAGGACGCGAAGGCCATCGACAGCTCGGGCACCGCCGCGTCCGGCGCGGGCGCGGTCTTGGTCCGGCCGACCGGGCTCAGCTGGCCGTGCGCGCGGAACCTGTACCAGTACTCCCGCCACGGCCGCAGCCCGCGGACGTCGACGTGCACCGTGTGGCTCGCCTCCGGCCTCGCCTCGGCGACGCCCTCCCGCACGATCCGGCTGAACCGCTCGTCCTCGGCGACCTGCCACTGGACCGGGACCGGCCGATAGTCCATCCCGCCGAACCGCTCCAGCGGCTCGGTCGCCAGCCGGGTCCAGATCACCACCGCGTCCGGCAGCGGATCGCCGGAGGCGACGCCGAGGGTGAACGGGTCCCGCGGCCGCGCCGTGTTCGGCGCGGCGGCACGGGCCGGCTCGATCTCCGGCAGGTTGCCGGTCAGGGCCAGGGCGGCCGCCGCCCCGGTCACGGTCAGGAACGTCCGTCGACTGCCGATCCCCCGGGTGCTCGCCACCCTCCCAATCGATCAACGCAAGATGATCACTTGCCGCGCCGGTGCGCGGCCACGCCCTGAACGGCGCGTGAAGAGTCGCCCAGCCCGGTCGACAAGTCGGGGCTGGGAAGCCACAACGCTCCCTGAGCCTGGATCCACCGGTCGAGTTGAGCCCCGGCTCTGCATCGGGGTCAGTGGCTGGGTGAGCGGCGGTACGGGGTGATGGCCGGGTTGAGTACGAATTCGAGGGTTGAGTCCGTGGTCGGGAATCGGCGGCTGAGTTGGACCTGGTGAATCTCAACCGAACCCGATCACCGCCCCGTACCCCCGCCGAACTCGGCGATCACCGCCGGACCCGACCATCCCCCGTACCACCGCGTCACCCGACCACACCTCCCGATCCCGTCGCCGACGGGGATGATCATCGACTGTGAGGTTAGGGACCTGAAATGTCGCCGATCGAGGTCCTCAAGTCAACACTCGACGTACGGGAGGGGATCGGTCGACCTCAGGGGGTGTTCGGTGTGCCGGCCGCCCAGCGCGACATCAGATCGGCGATCGCGGATGTGGCGGCGCGGCCGCCGTCGACCGTCTCGTACGCGATGCCGGTCCGGCGGTAGAGGACGTCGTCGACGGTGACCGCGCCCTCGTGGGTCACGGCGTGTACGACCTCGGCGGCCAGGTAGTCCTCGGCCCCGGGCAGCGGCCGGCCCAGCTCCGGGTGGTCCATGATCAACTCCAGCACCGGGTCCAGCGCGGCGCCGTGCCGGCGGAGCAGGTGCTCCACCCGGGCGACGTGCAGCCCGGCCCGGCGGGCCAGCAGGTGCCGTTGGTTCCAGCGGGCGAAGTAGCCGTCCGCGCCGAGCAGCGGCACCCGGTCGGTGATCGCCTTCGGCACCAGCCCGCCGATCAGGCCGCCGGCCGCGTCGACGGCCCGGGCCGCCAGGTCCCGGTAGCCGGCGGCCTCGGCGGTCACCGCCGTGACCAGGCCGGGAGCCGTACCGATCCAGCGGTCGCGATCATGACCCGCAGCGTCGGTGATCACCGGATGACTGCCGGCATAACCGGACTCGATGTCGGACGGGCCGAGCGGGCGGGCCAGCTGCGGGTTCACGGCGTCCAGGATCAGTCGCCGGTCATGATCATCGAACGGCCGGATCGGCCCGTCGCCGACCGGCGACCGGGACGGCCCGACGATCCAGTGCCGGCCCCAGGGCACCAGCGAGATTCCTTGATCATCGAGGACGATCCCGGTGGAGGCGCGGATCCGGTCCCGCGGCAGCACCAGGTAGGCCCGGCGCTGCCGGTCGATCCGGGGCAGCGAGATCCGGTCGCCGACCAGGTCCGGCGTGTTCGCTCCGGCCGCGACCACCACCGTGGCCGCATTGATCACGAACTCCTCGGCGGCCAGGTCGTCCCGGACCCGGACGCCGGTCACGACGCCGTCACCGTCGCCGGTGATCAACTCCAGCGCCGAGCAGTGATGGGCCAGCGTGGTGCCGTACAGCTCGGCGGTGCGGACCAGCGCCAGGACGAACCGGGCGTCGTCGCACTCGGCCTCGAAGTACTGCACCCCGCCGGTGATCAACTCCGGCCGCAGCGCCGGCGCGATCCGGCGTACCGACCGCCGTGGCAGTTGCCGATGCGCGGGCAGCAGACCGGCCCGGCCGGTGCGCGGCACCGGGGCGTCCTGGGCGATCAGCTCGGCGGCGATGGCGACCCGGTCCCAGGGCGAGGCGACCGGCTGCAGCATCGGCACCCGGCGGACCAGGTGCGGCGCCAGCCGGTCCAGCAGCCGGGTCCGTTCCCGCCGCAGGACGGGGATCGCGCGCAGGTCCTCGGTCCGGGTCCGGGGCCGGCCGGCCATGATCTTGCCGGTCCTGCCGGAGGCGCCGCCGGCCCAGTCGGCCGCCTCGATCAGCGCCACCCGCAGGCCGCGCGTGGTCGCGTCCAGCGCGATCCCGGCGCCGAGCACCCCGCCACCGACGACGACGAGGTCGTACCGCGTCCTGGGCAGTTCGACCAGCGCCGCAGCCCGCTGGTCGACGTTCAGCCGTCCGTCCATCGAGCCTTAGCCGAGCACGACCTCGACCCGCTGGAACTCCTTCAGGTCGGTGTAGCCGGTGGTGGCCATGGCGCGGCGCAGCGCGCCGACCAGGTTCATCGTCCCGTCCGGCACCGTGGACGGTCCGCGCAGAATCTGCTCCAGCGTGCCGACGGTGTCGAACTTCGCCCGCTCGCCGCGGGGCAGCTCGGCGTGCCAGGCCTCCGGGCCCCAGTGGAACCCGCGGCCGGGCGCCTCCTCGGCCTTGGCCAGCGGCGAGCCGACCATCACCGCGTCGGCACCGCAGGCGATCGCCTTCGCGATGTCGCCGGACCGGCCGACCGAGCCGTCGGCGATCACGTGCACGTAGCGGCCGCCGGACTCGTCCAGGTAGTCCCGCCGGGCCGCGGCGACGTCCGAGGTCGCCGACGCCATCGGCACGGCCACGCCGAGCACCGACCGGGTGGTGTACGCGGCGCCGCCGCCGAAGCCGACCAGCACCCCCGCCGCACCGGTCCGCATCAGGTGCAGCGCGGAGTGGTAGGTGGCGCAGCCGCCGACGATCACCGGCACGTCGAGCTCGTAGATGAACTGCTTCAGGTTCAGCGGCTGCCGCGAGCTGGACACGTGCTCGGCCGAGACCGTGGTGCCGCGGATGACGAAGTAGTCGACGCCGGACTCGACCACGGCCTTGGCGTACTCGGCGGTGTTCTGCGGCGACAGCGCACCGGCGGCCGGGACCCCGGCCTCCTTGATCTCGGCCACCCGCTTCAAGATCAACTCCTGGTTGATCTCGGCCGAGTAGATCTGCTGCATCCGCCGGGTCGCCTCGATCGGGTCGGTGATCGACGCGATCTCCTCGAGCAGCGGCTCCGGATCCTCGTACCGGGTCCAGAGGCCTTCCAGATTGAGCACCCCGAGACCGCCGAGCCGGCCGACCGCGATCGCCGTCGCGGGCGACATGATCGAATCCATCGGGGCCGCGATCAGCGGGTGGTCGAACGTGTACGCGTCGATCCGCCAGGACAGCGAGACCTCTTCCTCACCCCGGGTCCGCCGGGACGGGACGATGGCGATGTCGTCGAACGCGTACGCCTGTTCGGCGCGCTTGCTCCGACCGATGTCGATCATGGAACTCCTCGAATCTGTACGGCCGCAGCGTTACTTGCCGGAGTAGTTCGGCGCCTCGACGGTCATCTGGATGTCGTGCGGGTGCGACTCGCGCAACCCGGCCGAGGTGATCCGGACGAACGTGCCGCGCTGCTGCAGCTCGGGCACCGTCATCGCGCCGACGTACCACATCGACTGCCGCAGTCCGCCGACCAGCTGGTAGGCCACCGCGGCCAGCGGGCCGCGATACGGGACCTGTCCCTCGATGCCCTCGGCGATCAGATGATCATCGGAGTCGGCATCGGTCTGGAAGTACCGGTCCCGGGAGTACGACGGCGTCCGGCGACCGCGGCTGGCCATCGCGCCGAGCGACCCCATCCCGCGATACGCCTTGTACTGCTTGCCATTCACGAAGATCAACTCGCCCGGGCTCTCGTCGCAACCGGCCAGCAGCGAGCCGAGCATCACCGTGTCGGCACCGGCGACGAGCGCCTTGGCGATGTCGCCCGAGTACTGCAGGCCGCCGTCGCCGATCACCGGAACCCCGGCCGGCTTGCAGGCCCGGGAGGCGTTGTAGATCGCGCTGACCTGCGGCACGCCGACGCCGGAGACGACCCGGGTGGTGCAGATCGAGCCCGGCCCGACGCCGACCTTGACCCCGTCCGCCCCGGCCTCGACCAGCGCCTTGGCCCCCTCGTAGGAGGCGACGTTGCCGCCGACGATGTCGACGCCGGCGGCGGCCCGCTCCGCCTTCAGCCGGCGCACCATGTCGATCACGCCGTGCGAGTGCCCGTGCGCGGTGTCGACGATCAGCAGGTCGACGCCCTCTTCGATCAGCGCCATGGCCCGCTTCCAGGCGTCGCCGTAGAAGCCGACCGCGGCGGCCACCCGGAGCCGGCCCTGGTCATCCTTGGACGCGTTCGGGAACTGGTCGGACTTGACGAAGTCCTTCAGCGTGATCAGGCCGCGCAGCCGGCCCTGGTCGTCGACCAGCGGCAGCTTCTCGATCTTGTTCTGGGCGAGCAGCTTCATCGCCTCGTCGCCCTTGATCCCGACATGGCCGGTGACCAGCGGCATCTTGGTCATCACCTCGCCGACCAGCCGGGTCGGGTCGGTCTCGAACCGCATGTCCCGGTTGGTGACGATGCCGAGCAGCTTCAGGTCGGCGTCGACGACCGGGACGCCGGAGATGTGGTAGCGGCCGCACATCGCGTCGGCCTCGCCGATCGTGGCGTCCGGCGAGATGGTGATCGGCTCGTCGACCATGCCGGCCTCGGAGCGTTTCACCACGTCGACCTGGTGCGCCTGCTCCTCGATGGACAGGTTGCGGTGGATGACGCCGAGGCCACCCTGCCGGGCGATCGCGACCGCCATCCGCGACTCGGTGACCGTGTCCATCGGCGACGACAGCAACGGCAACTTGATCGAGATCCGGCGGGACACCCGCGAGGTCGTATCGGCTTCGGACGGATTCACGTCACTGAGGCCGGGCTGCAGCAGCACATCGTCGAAGGTCAGGCCGAGCGTATTGAACGGATTCGGAACGCCGGCCGCCGTCAGATCACCGGGAGGCTGGGACACGAGACACCTTTCGCGCGCAGTAAGGCTAGTCATGCTAGTGCCCTGCGCCCGCCGACCCCAATCGCGGGCGCCGACCCCATCGCGACCGGTCCGCGCCGAGGCCGTTTCCGCCGAATCATGATCAGCCGGGACGACCCCGGGGATCGACCGATGCCGTCCGCCGCTGCGCGGCGAAGCCCCAGCGCAACCCGATCGTTCCGGGACCGAAGCCGTTCTCCATCACGTGGATCGAGGTAATCGGCTGGTCGAGTTCCGCGGCTGTCACGCGCCGGCTGGACTCCTTCCCGTCGACGACGGCGAACTTCTCGTACCAGACCGGCGTTCGGGCCGGATCGAATCTCATCCACAGGAGGAACTCGCGGAGCGGACGCACCAGAGTCATCACGAACTCGTTCTTCTCGGCGAAGCCGGCCGGCACGTCGACGGCGAAGTCGACGACGGCGGTTTCGCCCGTCACGATGCTTCGGTCCAGGTCGAAGGCGGCACCGAACACCCGACCGCCGGGATGGGCGTACGTGTGCGTCAACCGGCACCCGCTGAGGGCCCGGAAGCGCAGCGGCCGGAACTGGACCGTCCCGGCCACCACCAGGTGCGGAATGGCCGTGACCCGGCCGGAGACGGCCTGCAGCACGCGCCGCTCCGTGACCCGGCGCTGTTCGCCGCGCTGATCGACATCCACGGCGATGTGGATGATCAACGAGCGCAGGTTGGACAGGTTGCCGGCCGCCAGCCGGGCGAAGGTCTCCTCGGCTGCTCCGGCGACCTCGGCGGCGCTCGGCGGAACCAGCGGGGCGGCGACCGGGCCGGTCCGCCGAGCCGGCCCGATCAGGTCCGTCAACGCTCCCGGCTCGAGGCCGAGCAACTCCTCGAGATCGGCGATCGCCGCCCGTGACGCAGCCCCTTCGGGATGCCGACTGCCCGACCGCCAAGAACTCAGGGTCGCGATCGACACCGTGTTGCCACGCGCCGCCAGCCGCTCATGCAAGGACGCGAGCGTCACCTCTCTCGCGGTGATCGCGGCACGTAATCGATCCGCGAAGGCCGTCCTCTCCATCGGAACCTCCAGCGCTGCATCGCCCGTTCGGTTCCGCCGAGGATTTCACACCGCACGACGGCTGGTGTGTGAAATGACGGGTCGTAGCGTCGTGAAAAGCAGGACCCACCGAGGGTGAAAATCGGGGGATTCCACGCTCCGGGACCTGCCTCTCGGCCGAGCTTCGGTGGCCCGGGTCACCGTACCCAGCTCGGATGGGCGCGCTTCCTGCGTTCGCGCCCGACCGGGAGATCCACCGATCGGTGGAACCCGTGGTTGCCGGGTCGAAACGGGATTCCCGGCAACCACGGGACGCAGCTCCCCGGAATCACTGCGCCGCCGCAGGTCTCTGGGCCACCTTCCATCGCCACTCGAACCGGTACCGCGCTGGCAAGTCATGGCAATCGTTTGTCACCGGTTGCCGAGTGTGCTTTTCTGCCAGTGCAGGTCCACCGCAGTGCCGTGGTGTCCGCGGACCGAGCGGAGCGCAGTGCTGCGGGGGTCATCACCGAGATCGAGCAGATCGAGGAGGATCGAGGCGTTGTCAGAAGCAGGCGGGGCTGACCGACCGGCCACGATCGGCGACGTGGCCGCCGCGGCGGGCGTGGCCGCGTCCACGGTCTCCCGGGCGTTGAACAACCCGGGCCGGGTCAACGCGCGCACCCGGGAGCGGATCGAGAAGATCGCGGCCGAACTCAACTACGTGCCGAGCACCCAGGCCCGGGCGCTGTCCTCGGGCCGGACCCGGACCGTCGCGCTGCTCGTCCCCGACATCACGAACCCGTTCTACTTCGACCTGATCCGGGGCACCCAGCATCAGCTGAAGGCGGCCGGCTACACGCAGCTGCTGGTGGACACCGAGGAGTCGGCCGAGGTCGAGGCCGAGGCGCTGGACCGGCTGCGGACGGCGACCGACGGCGTCATCCTGACCGCCTCCCGGCTGACCGACGAGCAGATCATCGCGACCCACCGGACCCGGCCGATGGTCACGATCAACCGCAACGCGGGCACCGTGCCGACGGTCGTGATCGACACCCCGACCGCCCTGCGGCAGGCGCTGGATCACCTGCTGGCGTTGGGACATCGGCGGCTGGCGTACCTCGGCGGACCGGTCAACTCCTTCTCCAACGGGCTGCGCTGGAAGACCCTGTCCGAGGAGCTCTCGGCCCGGCCCGGGCTCGAGATCGTCCGGCTCGGACCGTTCGCGCCGACCATGACGTCGGGCGGCCCGGCCGTCGAGGCCGTACTGAATGCCGAGGCGACCGCCTGCATCGTCTTCAACGACCTGATCGCGATCGGGATGCTGGAACGCTGCCGCGGCCGGGGCATCGACGTGCCCGGCCAGCTGAGCATCGTCGGCTGCGACGACATCTTCGGCGCCTCGTTCTGCCACCCGCCGCTGACCACCTGCACGGCGCCGATCGAGCGGGTCGGCCAGGTGGCGACCACGATGCTGCTGTCCCAGATCAATCCGGGGCTGGTCGGCCGGGCCCAGTCGCGGCGCAGCCTGACCCTGGTGCCCACCCACCTGACCATCCGGTCCTCCTCCGGACCGGCCCCCGTGCCTGCCGCTGTTGCCGAAAGCCCAAGAGACAAGGACCTCGTGTGACCGAGACCGCCGCGCAGCTACTGCAACTGGACCCGGACCGGCTGTTCCCCGCCGATCCCGCGATCCGTGCCCTGGCCCGGGAGCTGTACGAGCCCGTGGCCGACGCGCCGATCTATTCGCCGCACGGGCACGTCGATCCGGCTCTGCTGCTGGACAACGCCCCGTTCGGCGACCCGGCGGAGTTGTTGATCACTCCCGATCACTACGTGCTGCGCCTGCTGCACGCCACCGGGGTGACCCTTGCTGATCTTGGTCGGGGAGCCGACGGGACCGGGCCGAGGCCGGACGGCCGGGAGATCTGGCGGCTGCTCTGCCGGAACTGGTACGTCTTCGCCGGCACGCCGGTCCGCTACTGGCTGGAGTCGCAGCTGGCGGAGATCCTCGGCGTCAACGTACGGCCCAGCGAGGAGTCCGCGGATCGCTTGTACGACGAGCTTTCCGAGCTGTTGCAGAGCGACGCGTTCCGGCCCCGCACCCTGTTCGACCGGTTCAAGATCAAAGTCCTGGCGACGACCGACGACCCGGCCGATGATCTTGCCGCGCACCGGGCGCTGGCCGCCGACCCGACGTTCACCGGCCGGGTGCTGCCCACCTTCCGGCCCGACGGCTACCTCGACCCGAGCGTCGTCGGCTGGCCGGACCGGCTGGCCCGGCTCGCCGAGGCCGCCGGGTCGGCGACGGACTCGTACCGCGGACTGATCGATGCCCTCCGGGCCCGCCGCCGCTACTTCATCGAGAACGGCGGCACCGCCACCGACAACGGCCCGTTCGACGCCTGGGGCACCCCGCTGCCCGACGCCGAGGCGGAGCGGATCCACGCCGCCGGTCTGGCCGGCACGGCGAGCCCGGCCGACGGCGTCGCGTACCGGCGCAACCTGACCTACCAGCTGGCCGCCATGTCGGTCGACGACGGTCTGGTGATGCAGCTGCACCCGGGCGTGCACCGCAGCCACCACGCCCCGTCGCTGGCCCGCTACGGGACCGACGCCGGTCATGATCTTCCCGCGGTCGGCGGCTACACCGAGCCGCTGCGCCGGATCCTGAACGACTTCGGCACCGACCCGAACTTCCGGCTGGTGTTGTTCACGGTCGACGAGACCACGTTCTCCCGGGAGATCGCCCCGCTGGCCGGCTTCTATCCGAGCGTGTACGCCGGCGCCCCCTGGTGGTTCCTGGACACCCCGGCCGCGATCGGCCGCTACCGCGCCGCGGTCACCGACAGCGCCGGCTTCTACAAGACTTCCGGCTTCATCGACGACACCCGCGCCTTCCTGTCCATCCCGGCCCGGCACGACATGTCCCGCCGCACCGACGCCGTCCACCTGGCCGAGCTCGTCGCCACCCACCAGCTGGACCTGGCCGAGGCCCACACCATCGCCCACGACCTGGTCACCACCATCCCCACCACCGTCTTCCGCCTCTAACCCCCTCGCCCGCACCCACCCCCACCCCGCCGACCGGGCACAAAAGCAGGCGTTCTGGCGGCGTGTCGCTGCAGAGGTGCCCAGTCGGCGGCGGGTTGGGCGCCGGGGCGGAACGCGGCCACGCTCGCCGAGCTTCCAGGGCGGGACGAAAATCACTGGGGCGGCGACGTCTGCGGGCCTAGGGTCGGCGGCTATGGACGTGCAGTTCTACGACGACCCGGCCGAGTTCCTGGCCGTCGCCGGGCCGGTGCTCACGGCGGATCCGGTGGTCGGCAGCGTGATCGCCACCAACAGCCAGCGGATCGTCCGGGAGCGGGCGGCCGGCGTGCCGAAGCCGACCGACCGGCCCTTCTGGTGGGCCACGGTGACCGACGGCGCGGACGTGATCGGCGCCGCCATGCGTACGATGCCGAACCCGCCGCACCCGATGTTCGTCCTGCCGATGCCGGACGAGGCGGCCCTCCTGCTGGTGACGACGCTGCTGGAGCGCGGCGAGCATCCGGGCGGCTGCAACGGTGCTCTGCCGGCGGCGCGGGTCATCGCCGACGAGACCGTACGACTTCGCGGCGGGACCGTGGCGGTGGCCATGCACTCCCGGCTGTTCGAGTGCCGTGAGGTGATCCCGCCGAAGGTGCCGCCGGGGACCTTGCGCCCGACCGGGCCCGCCGATGACGACCTGGTCGTGGAGTGGTGCGAAGCCTTCGGCCGCGACGCCGATGAGCAGGGCGGCCGGGAGCCCGAGCCCGGGAACACCCGCGACCCGGAGGCGGTCCGCCAGCGCATCCTCGCCGGCCGCCGGTTCTGGCTGTTCCTCGACTCTGACGGCGAGCCCGCGCACCTGACCGGCGTCAACCCGCCCGCCTTCGGGGTGAGCCGGATCGGCCCGGTCTACACCCCGAAGTCGCACCGCGGCCGCGGCATCGCCTCCCACGTGGTCGCCGAGCTGACCGCCCGCGGGCTCGCCGAGGGGACCCGGATGTGCCTGTTCACCGACCAGGCCAATCCGATCTCGAACAAGATCTACGAGGCGATCGGCTACCGCGCCGTGGTCGACATGGCGAACCTGAAGATCCTGCCCGACTGAGCTCCGGTCAGGCGCTGGTCCAGCGGTAGAGTTCTCCCGTGCCGCGCTTGGAGTAGTAGAGGTTGCCGAGCCGGTCGATCGCCAGATTGGTCATGTTCGTCGCGATCGTGGTCAGGTCGAGGGTGGCCGGGTCGACGGTGAAGATCGTGCCGGCTGTGCTGCCGACCAGCCGGCCCTGGTGCCAGAACAGGCCGTGCCCGGTGTAGTACTCGACCGTGGGATCGGCTTGGAAGTACGTCTTCCGCTGGGTCACCGAGCCGGTCCCGAGGTCGTACCGGAACAGGGTGTTGGTCGCCGTGCCCCAGAGCGCGCCGGTGTCGTCGAAGGCGAGGCCGCCGATGCTCGTCTCGCCCGGCACCGGGACCGTCGAGAAGATCACCTTCCGGGTCGCCAGGTCGAAGCCGAACAGGACCGCGTCGGTCGCGGTCGGCGCGATGCCGAGGCCGCCCCAGATCGCCGTACCGCCGTAGATCACGCCGTCCCGGTGGATCAGCGTCACGACGGACTGCGCCGGCACCACGTCGCGATAGACGTCGACGGCACCGCTGGCCCGGTCGTAGAGCGACAGGGCGCCGCCGAGCTGGCCGTACTCCGGAACCGAGCCGACGGCGGTCAGCTCGCCGGCCGGCGTCAGCGCGACCGGCCGGTCCTGCGCCGACCCGAGGTCGACCGGGGCACCGGGATTGACGCCGGACGACCAGGGCTGCGTGGTGTCGTAGCGATAGAGCTTGCCGTGCGGATAGACGCCGAGCACCAGGTCCGTGCCGTGCGCCGTCATCCCCTCGACCTGCGCACCCCAGGCCAGCTGGGTCGTCGCACCGGTCTCCGGGTCGACCCGGGCCACGCCGCGCGGGGTCAGATAGCCGCCGGCGAAGACGTCGCCGGCCGGGCCGGTGCCCAGCGAACGGATGATGTACGGCGTCCCCTCGGCCCGACTGGCCAGCGTCCGGACCTCGTGCGTGATCGGGTTGAAGGCGGCAAGATCACCCAGGCTGTTGCCGGTCATCAGGGTCTGCCGGGGCAGGCCGGGCAGCTGCAGCCAGGCCCAGTCCCGATTGGCGTACGTCGTCGTCAGCGCGGTCGGATGCCGCTCGCCGGAGTCCAGGTCGTAGCCGGTCACCGGCCCGCCGGTCGGCGAGTAGAAGGCGACCCGGCGCCGCCCGTCCGCGGTCATCAGGTCGGCGGCCGACGAGACGTGCAGCCCGACCACGTCGGCGATCCGGTCCACCCAGCGATCCCGGATCAGGTCGTACACCAGCAGCACCGAGGACGGGCTCATCCGGGCGAACAGCAGGTGCTCGGCCACGTCGAGGTCGTACACGAAGGACTCGCCGGCGACGTCGTCCGGCAGCGCGATCTCGGCGGTCTGTCCGGTGGCCGGATCGACCCGGACCACCCGGGCCACGGCCCCGGTGCCGGCGTACAGCATCGTGCCGTCGGTGCCGAGGCTGCGGACGTACTGGGCGCCGGGGAGGACCTGGCCCTGGTCGATCCACGCGTCGGTCGCCGGGTCGTAGGTGATCACCCGTCCGTCCGGATAGGTGCCGAAGTGGACCCGGCCGTCGGCCGTGATCGTGGTGGCCCAGAAGTGGGTCTGGCCGAACGGCCGGTCCTTGATCACCGTGAGCGTGCGATCGTCCGGGTCGAATCGGAGCGCCTGCCCGCTGGACTGGGTGCCGATGTAGACCCGGCCGTCCGGCGCCGTCTTGTACGTCCACGCCTGCTTGACCGACGACACGGGTTCGGACTTGATCAACTCGCCGCTGACCGCGTCCACGACGCTGAAGATCGACGGGGTTCCGCCGGCGATCATGACCGCCAGCGGCCGCCCGCGACCGTCCTGGGTGAAGCCCATTCCCGCCGTGGTGACCCCGGTGATCGGGGTGCCCAGATATTCCTGTCCCGGCGCCGCCAGGGCCCGGGTCGGCGCCGCGAGGCCCGATCCGATCACCCCGGCACCCGCGGCGAGTGAGCCGCCCAGAAAGCTACGCCGTCCGACAACCTCGATGGCCATGGACCCTCCTTTGGACACGACCAGAAACCAGATTTGGTGTAGCAGTAATTGTGCGCATTGAGAGGCCGGGGCACAACGGGCTGTCCATTCCGGCTCCCGCCGGGCGGGAACTGCTAGCCTCCGGCGGTGGGCAGCGCGCGAGGAAACTGGGCCGGATTCGTCGTCCTGGCCGCGGTCCTGATCGGACTGCTCCTGTTGATCATTCCGCCGATCTACTCCTCCGACGTGAATCGCGTCGACCTCTCCTGCGGCGTGCCGTTGCTCTTCAACGAGGACGACGCCTCCCGGGAAGCGCGCCGGCAGGATGTCCCGGGCGAGACCGCGCTGCTGATCGGCGCAGAGTGCCACGAACGCGTCACCGGGCGGATCGCCGGCGCCGTCCTGGCCGGGCTCGTCGCCGTCGGCACTCTCGGCATCACCAACCTCACTCAGGGACGTCGCCGGTCAACCGAGGCCCCACAGGATTGAGGCCATGATCAGTTCCGCACCGACGGAGGAGCCATGACGACGACCGAAGATCAACTGGCGATCACGACGGTGATCGCCCGGCACGGGCACCTCGTCGACGACGGCGAGCTGGAACGGCTCGGCGAACTGTTCACCGAGGACGTGAGCTACGACGTCTCCGACCTCGGCGGCGGCATCCTCGAGGGACTGCCGGCGATCATCGAGGCCTCGCTCGCCCTGGGCGCCGGGAACCCGCTCGCCCACCTGGTGACCAACATCGTCATCGACTCGATCGACGGCGACGAGGCGACGGCCCGGTCCAAGGGTCTCGGGGTGAACACCGACGGCAGCCTGGGCACCGTCACCTACCTGGACGACCTGCGCCGGATCGACGGACGGTGGTTGATCACGCACCGCAAGGTCCTGGTCCGGCGGGCCCCGCTCGGCGGCCGGACGGCCTCGGCCGTCGCCCCGGAAGGCTCCGACGGGTAACCTGCAGCGGCATGGACATGTCCGGGGGATTCGACGAGTACGGCACGCCGGGCGGCCCTGACGCCCCACCGGGCCGGACGACGCTCGGCGCACTGCGTGGCGCCGGCTACCGGTACCACAGCGTCAAGACCGAGATCCGGCACAACCTGGTCGCGAAGCTCAGCATGGGGCGGCCCACCGTTCCCGATCTGATCGGCTTCGAGACGACCGTGCTGCCGGAGCTGGAACGCTCGCTGTTCGCGCTGCACGACGTGATCGTGATCGGCGACCGGGGCCAGGGGAAGTCGACCCTGGTGCGCGGCCTGCGCGAACTGCTCGACGTGTGGGCGCCGGTGATCGAGGGCAGCGTCCTGCACGAACACCCGATGAATCCGCAGAGCCGGTGGGCCAGGGAGCTGATCGCCGAGCACGGCGACGACACCCCGGTCGACTGGGTCAACCGGGACTCCCGGCTGGCCGAACTGCGCGCCACGGCGGCGACCACGATCACCGACCTTCTCGGTGATCATGATCCGGCGGCCGGCCACGGGCTGCTGGCCGCGATGAACCGTGGCGTGATCATCATCGATGATCTTGGTGCACTGGCACCGCGGGTGCAGTCCACCCTGACCGGCGTCCTGTCCGACCGCGAGCTCGCCGTGGCCGCGGACGCGAGCCGACTGCCGCTGGACGTCCTCGTCGTGGCGACCATGGACAGGATCGACTACCAGGAGGACGGCCGGCTGATCGCCCCGCTGCGGGACCGGTTCGCGGGCGCGGTGACCACCCACTATCCGCCCACCCTCGAGGACGAGGTCGAGGTGCTGCGCCGGCGGGCGGTGATCGGTCCGCTCGACTCCAACCTCTTCATTCCGCGGATCCCCGACTACCTGGTGGAGATCGTGGCCCGGTTCGCCCGGGCGGTCCGCGCCAGTACGGCCCTCGACCCGGAGCACGCCGGCAGTGTCCGGTTCGGCCTCGCCGCCCTGGAGTTGCTCGGCGGTTCGGCGGCCCGCCGGGCCTCGCTGTGCCAGGAGGACGCCATCGCCCGGCCCTCGGACCTGGCCACCCTGCTGACCGGCGCGAGCCTCCGGTTGCACGCCCCGGACGGCGATCTGGAGCAGGAGCGGTCCCTGCTGGACGAACTGCTGGACGACGCCATCGCGCAGACCTGCCGGGCCCGGCTCACCGACGCCGACCTGACGATCATCGGGGCCCGGATCGACGCCGGGGTGAGCATCGAGTCGGGGCCGGACACCGGCTCCCGGGACCTTCTTGATCAACTCGGTACGGTGCCGCGGTTCTCCCAGCTGCTCAAGCAGCTCGGGGTCAACGACGGTGCCGAGACGCCGGGGCTCGCGGCCGGAGCCGTCGAGTTCGCCCTGGAGGGCCTGGCCGCCCGGCACCAGCTGGTCCGGCACCGCACCGGGATCATGATCAACTATCGCGCGGCCAGCCAGGCCGGCACGCCGTGACCTCCCGGCCGGCGATCGACCTGGTCGCCGAGCTGGCCCTGGACGGAGTGTCCGTCGAGCAGGCCGTCCGCACCATGATCAAGTACGGGGATCCGCCCGCGATCACCGGCCTGGACGCGCTGCGGCCGCAGGTCGCCGCCCGGCGGGCCGTGATCGGCCGGGTGCTGGCCGTCGATCCTGTCCTCGCCTCGGTCGCGCCGGTCGTCGACGATGCGGTACGGGTCGAGCTGCGGACCCTGTTCGCCGACCCGGATGATCTGGCCCGGCTCGAGGAGGCGGAACTCCGCCAGCTACCCGAATCGGCCGCCGCGGCGTACCAGCTGCTGGCGGGCCGGCGCTGGCATTCGGCGGCGGCCGAGGCGATCTTCGCCGACGCCGCCGACACCGTCCACCGGTCGGTGTTCGCCGCCTTGGTCGACCGTGCGGTACGCGAGCTCGGCGCCCTCGCCACCACCGAGGTCGAAGCGGTGATCATGGCCCTGGGACACTTCGGCGCCCTGGCCGACGACGGCCTCCACCGCCCGGGCACGGAGCAGGACCAGGCCCGGCTGCAACCGCTCCGTTCCCGGACCGACCCGGCCACGCCCGACCTGGACGGGCTGACCGACGATCTCGCCTGGCGCCGGTCGGCCCAGCACCGGTGGCTCGCCGTACTCGAGGAGCCCGACCGGCGCCGGCTCGCCGCCGCCTGGACCGGCCTCACCGCCCGGCGCCCGGACTGGCTCGCCTCGATCGCCGCCTTCCACCGGCGGCTGTCCGTGCTCCGGAGCGGGCTCGATCCGGACCGCCCCGACGACCGGCTGGCCCTCTACCTGTTCACCGAGGCGCTCGATCCGATCGCCGAGTCCGCCGACCTCGACCTGCTCGACCGGGCGCTGGCGCAGGACTACCCGGGATCGAGTCTGGACGACGTCGACGCCGAGGCGGTGGGCCGGCTGCTCGGCGACGCCGCCGGGCGCCGGCTGGCCGACCTGAACACGTTCGCCCGCCGGGTCCCGGTGAACGACGACACGGCAGCCGTGGTCCGGCGACGACTTCCGGCCGCCGCGCTGCGCCGGGCGCTGACCCCGTCCCTGCGCCGACGGCTCGGGTCGCTCGCCGGGTCCGTACCGGAGGATCATGCGGCGGTCGTCCTGGTGACGGACTCCGGGCAGGCCGCCCGCGCCGCCGAGCTCGCGGTCCGGGAACTGATCCGCCGGCACCGGCCCGCGGAGGCCGTCACGATGATCAAGAACCAGGGCGGGCTCCAGCCACAGATCGCCCGCGCCGTCGCTCGCTCCGGTGCCGACCGGGCGGCCGTCCTGGTGCTCGCCGACGACCGCCGGCACGCCTCCCTCGACCCGGCGACGCTGAGCGCGCTCCGCCGTCGCGGTGATCAACGAGGGTGGGTGGTCGGGCAGATCTCGGGCTCCGGCGCGACGATCCGCGAACGGGTGACCTCGACCGCCCGGCAGGCCGCCGAGTTCATGATCGACTTCTGGGCCGCGGCCGACTGACCCGGTCAGCCCAGATACTCGGCGAGCAGACTACGATGTGACACGACCGCCTTGGTGTGGAGCTTCTTTCCCGCCACTGTCAGACCGACCAGCAGCGCCCGCCGGTCGTCATCACAGGTCATTCGATCCACCAGCCCGGCCTTGTAGAGCCGGTCGACCACGCGCGACAACGCGCTCTGGGTCATCGAGGTGAGCTGGCTGAGGTCCTTCATCCGGCACGGCTGGTTCGGGTCCTGCGCCTCCCACACCAGGTCCAGTACCTCGAACTCGCTCAGCCCGATGCCGTACTCGGCGGTCAGCGCGCGGTCGATCGCCATCGATGTCCGCAGATAGGTGCCCTGCAACTCGCGCCAACGCTCGACCAACCCCGTGTCGGCAACCGCACCGTTCATGAACCCCATTCCTACCACGCAACGGAATAACATGCAACTTCATAAGATGCTTGCGCATTGGATGCTTACGCATATATCTTCTCGAATCGTGACTTCATCTGCTTCCTCCGCGGCCGTCGCCGCGGAACCCGCCCGGTGGCCCCGCAGCCGCTGGATCCTCCTTCTGGTGGTCAGCGTCGTGCTGGCCCTGGACGGGCTGGACGTCTCGATGGTCGGCGTCGCACTCCCCTCGATCGGCCAGGAACTCGGACTCGACACGGCGGCCCTGCAGTGGATCGTCTCGGGCTACGTGCTCGGGTACGGCAGCCTGCTGCTGCTCGGCGGCCGGCTGGCCGACCTGCTCGGCCGGCGCCGGATCTTCCTGATCGCCCTGGCCGTGTTCGCCCTGGCGTCGCTGATCGGCGGCCTGGTCTCCGATCCGCTGCTGGTGATCGGGATGCGCTTCGTCAAGGGCGTGGCCGCCGCGTTCACCGCGCCGACCGGCTTCTCGATCATCACCACCAACTTCGCCGAGGGCCCGGCCCGCAACAAGGCGATTTCGATCTTCTCCACCTTCGGCGCCTCCGGCTATTCGCTGGGCCTGATCGTCGGCGGTCTGATGACGACCGTCAGCTGGCGCTGGACCTTCCTGTTCTCGGTTCCGTTCGCCCTGATCGCGGTGATCATGGGCGCGATCTTCGTACCGAAGGATCGGCCGGAGCCGGGCGGTGGCCATGATCTTGCCGGAGCGATCACCCTTCCCGCCGGAATGTTGATCTTGGTCTATACCCTCGTCTCGGCACCCGACGTCGGCTGGACGGCGCCGCGCACCATCGGCGGATTCGCCCTGGCTGCAGCAATCCTGGTCGCCTTCGGCGTGATCGAGACCAGGGTCCGGCACCCGTTGATCAGGTTCGGCATCCTGCGTCAGGGCTGGGTCGCCCGGGCCAATCTGAGCATCGTGGCCCTGTTCGGGTCGTACCTGAGTTTCCAGTTCATCGTCACCCTCTACCTGCAGTCGGTGCTCGGCTGGCAACCGTTGTCGATGGCGCTCGCCCTGCTGCCCGCCGGGCTGTTGGTGGCGTTCACGGCACCGTTCGCGGACCGGTTGATCAACCGGGTCGGCAGCCGGAAGTTGATCATGGTCGGGTTGGGCGCACTGGCCCTGGGCTACGTGCTGTTCCTGCGGGTCGGCACCAGCCCGAACTACCTGGTCGACATCCTGCCGTCGGTGATCCTGCTCGGCGTCGGCTTCGCGCTCGGCTTCCCGTCGATCAGCGTGCAGGCGACCTCGGGGATCAAGGACTCCGAGCAGGGTCTGGCCGCCGGGCTGCTGCAGACCAGCACCCAGGTCGGCGCGGCGCTGGTGCTGGCCGTGACGACCGCCCTGGTGGTGGGCGGCGGACACGGAGCGGCTGCCCCGGCAGCACGCTCGGCGGAGGAGATGCTGGCCCAGTTCCGGCCCGGGCTGTTCCTGGCCGTCGCGGTGGCGGCGGCCGGCCTGGTGATCGCCCTGCTGCCGCGGCGCACGGTCGCGGTGGCCGAGCCGGATCCCGAGCCCACCCCGGAGCTCGAGCGGGTCTAGGAGGGTGGTGTCAAACGCTGCCGCCAGCGTTTGACACCACCCTCCTACTTAGCCGGAGACGAGTACCGGCTCGGCCGGCGCCCCCTGGCTCAGCAGGTCGCCGAGCAGGTCGGGCAGCCCGGCCGGGCGGAGACAGTCGGTGGTGGACCGGAGCTGCGGGACGGTCCACCACCGATGTCCGTCGATCGCGGCCCGCTCCAGCGCCTCGAACCTCGACGTGTCGATCTCGAAGGCCGGCACCCGGAGCAGGAAGTAGTGCTGGAAGTTCCGGTACGGGATGCCCTCCCGGACCGACTCCCAGGGGCGGCCGTGCCACACCTCCGCGCCGAGTTCGGCCGGGTCGACCGTCAGCCCGGTCTCCTCCCACAGCTCGCGGGCCGCCGCCTCGGCGTACGTCTCGCCGTCGACCAGCCCGCCGCCGGGTGCGAACCAGCGGGTCGCGCCGTCGTCGGTGACCGAGAAGAGCAGGATCCGCTCCGCGGGGTCGACCAGCAGCACCCGGGCGCTGCGCCGTACCCGCTCCTCGATCACGGCGGCAGCCTACTGCGGCGCGCCCCGTCACGGCCGCCATCGCCCGGCCGCCCGCAGGATGCGCAGCGCGTGGAGCGTGATCATCTCACTGGGCACCCCGGCGACGCCCCAGTCGACGACCTCCACCTGGTGTTCGAACCGGTGCCCCTTGGGCACCCACCACTGCCGGTCCGCGGCCCAGCGCCCGTCGGGACGGCGCTTGCGCTCGAGCAGGCTCAGGGCGGGGTCGGCGCGGGAGTCGGTGACGCTGCGGTCGATCGCCAGGAAGGTCAACGCGGCCAGCACGTCGTAATGCCAGTACGACGGATAGCCGAGCTTGGTCCAGCGCTGATCGATGATCGCACCGGCCGGCCGCGGATTGGGGCGGCTCCGGCTCGGTACCCCGGTCCCGGTACTGAAGTAGACCTGGTGCTGCAGGAACAGCTCGGCCGCCCGGTCCGCCGCCTTCGCCGCCGCCGGGTCCTTGGTGGCGATGGCGTACTCCCTCAGGCCACGAGCGGGCAGCAGCGACTGGTGGAACGACGACCGCCGCCCGGAGGCCTTGACGTGGCAGTTCCATCCGCCGTCGGGCCACTGCCACTCGATCAGCCGTTCTGCGATCGTCGCGGTGCGCGGATCGCTCGCGAGCCCGAGCCGGGAGGCGATCAGGAGCACCCCGCCCGGCCCGAAGCCGTAGACCCGGGCCAGCCCGTCGACGACGCGCGACGGCTTGGCCGGCACGGTGGCGTCGAGCAGGAAGTCGGCCGACGCGAGAACCCGGGGATCGGGCGGTACGGCGAGCTCGGTCAGCGACAGCGTCCGCCACATCGTCCCGCCGACGTCCGGCGTCAGGTCGACGTGGTCGACCCCGATCAGGTCCTCGGGCGACCTGGAGGTGCCGGCATACCGGCGGATCGTGACGCGCTTGGCGAAGCTCCCGTCCGGCCGCTGGCCCTCCAGCAGCGCAGCCACTTTCGGGCCAGCCAGGATGTCGGCGGGCGACTCGGACCCTGGCTGGTCGAGCAGGTCGCGCCGTGCCTGAAGGCGGATGCCGGGCTCGTCCGATCCCAGCAGCCACTCGACGGCTTCATCCACCGCTCCACGGTCTCACAGCGCTACGACACCCAGCCCGGCGCTTTTTGCCGTACGCTGTACAGAGTTATGACTCCGTACGCGTGAGGAAGAAGCCATGGCCGGCGAGATCGCTATCCCCCTGCTGCCCTGCCGCTCCATCGACGAGATCGAGGACTTCTACCGGATGCTCGGCTTCGAGCGCACCTACCGGCAGGCGAAGCCGTACCCGTGCGTCGGCCTCCAGCGCGAGGACCTCCAGCTGCAGTTCTTCGGGCTGGACGGCTTCGACCCGGAGACTTCGTACGGGTCCTGCGTGGTCCTGGTCGAGGACACCATGGCGCTCTACGAGGCCTTCGCCGCCGGCATGCGCGCGACCCACGGCAAGGTGCTGGTCTCCGGCCTTCCGCGGATGACCAGACCACGCAAGCGGAAGAACGTCGGCAACGCCTCCGGCTTCTCGATCGTCGACCCCGGCGGCAACTGGATCCGGATCTTCCACAACACTCTCCCGGCGCAGGACGGCACCGCCGAACCGGCCGGCCAGCTCGCGAAGACCCTGGCGAACGCGGTCGTCCTGGGCGACTCCAAGGGCGATCTCCGGCAGGCCGCCCGGATCCTGGACGGCACGCTGACCAGACACCGCGAGGCGGCGCCGGTCACCGACCTGGTGGAGGCGCTGGTCTACCGCGCCGAGCTCGCGTTGCGGCTCGACGACCGGGCGCGGGCCGGCGCACTGCTGGCGGAAGTCGCGGCCGCGGAGCTCACCGGCGAGCAGAGGGAGAGCCTGGCCGAGGCGCTGGCGAACGCTGCCGACCTGGAGTTGGCGCGGGCCGCCGGAGACTGACCGCGGATTCCCGGCCGGGATCGGACCATCGGCGCCCGCCATCCGTCCACGCCGGGCGACCTACCTACGGGGCGCGACCGAGCCCCAAGATTGCGAATTCTGCCGTCGCCCCGCGGACCGCGCCCTCCCCCGACTCGGCACCTGCGCAGCGACACGCCGCAGAAACGGCTGCGTTTGTGCCGAGTCGGCGAGGGGGTGGGGGTGGGGAAGGGAAAGGGCCTCGGGGGCCTCCCGGACGTGATCGTCGGGGAGGGCCCGAGGCCCTTTGTGTCCTGCTGTGTGACCGAAGGTCAGTGGGAGTGCCCGGCAGCAGCCGGTGCGTCCTCTTCCTCCGGCTTGTCCACGATGAGCGTCTCCGTGGTGAGCAGCAGCGAGGCGATCGACGCGGCGTTCGCCAGCGCGGACCGGGTCACCTTGACCGGGTCGATCACGCCGGTGCCCACCAGGTCGCCGTACTCGCCGGTCGCGGCGTTGTAGCCCTGCCCGACGGGCAGCTCGGCGACCTTGTACGCGATGACGTAGCCCTGCTCGCCACCGTTCTCGGCGATCCAGCGCAGCGGCTCGATCAGCGACTTCTTGACGATCGAGACACCGACCTTCTCGTCACCGGTCAGGTCCAGACCGCCCTCGAGAGCCTGCGCCGCGTGGACGAGAGCGGAGCCGCCGCCGGCGACGATGCCCTCCTCGATCGCGGCCCGGGTCGCGGACACGGCGTCCTCGATCCGGTGCTTCTTCTCCTTGAGCTCGACCTCGGTGGCAGCGCCGACCTTGATCACGCAGACGCCGCCGGCCAGCTTGGCCACCCGCTCCTGCAGCTTCTCCCGATCCCAGTCGGAATCGGTGCGCTCGATCTCGGCCTGCAACTGCTTCACCCGGGCCTGGACCTCGTCGCTCGAGCCGGCGCCGTCGACGATCGTGGTGTTGTCCTTGCTGATCACCACGCGACGGGCCCGACCGAGCACCTCGAGGCCGGCCTGGTCCAGCTTGAGGCCGACGTCCGGGGTGACGACCTGACCGCCGGTCAGGGTCGCGATGTCCTCGAGCATGGCCTTGCGCCGGTCACCGAAGGCCGGAGCCTTGACGGCGGCCGAGGTGAAGGTGCCCTTGATCTTGTTCACGACCAGGGTGGACAGCGCCTCGCCCTCGACGTCCTCGGCCACGATGAACAGGGTGCCGGAGGCACCGATGACCTTCTCCAGAAGGGGAAGGAGCTCGTTCATCGAGCTGATCTTGCCGGAGTGGATCAGGATGTACGGATCGTCGAGAACCGCCTCCATCCGCTCCGCGTCGGTGACGAAGTACTGGGACAGGTAGCCCTTGTCGAACTGCATGCCCTCGGTGAACTCGAGCTCGGTGCCCAGAGTCTGCGACTCGTCGACGGTGATCACACCGTCCTTGCCGACCTTGTCGAACGCCTCGGCGATCAGCTCGCCGATCTGCGGGTCCCGGGCCGAGATGGTCGCGACGTGGGCCATGTCCTGAGTGGTCTGCACCTCACGGGAGTTCTCCCGGAGACGCTCCGCCACGGCGGACACGGCGGCGTCGATCCCACGCTTGAGGCCGATCGGGTTGGCACCCGACGCGACGGCCTTGAGGCCCTCGTGGACCAGGGCCTGCGCCAGCACGGTGGCCGTGGTGGTGCCGTCACCGGCGACGTCGTTGGTCTTCGTCGCCACTTCCTTGGCCAGCTGAGCACCGAGATTCTCGTACGGGTCCTCGAGCTCGACATCGCGAGCCACGGTGACGCCGTCGTTGGTGATCGTCGGAGCGCCCCACTTCTTGTCCAGGACGACGTAGCGTCCCTTGGGGCCGAGCGTCACCTTCACGGTATTGGCGAGGATGTCGACGCCGCGCTCGAGAGAGCGGCGGGCGTCCTCGTCAAATTGAAGGATCTTAGGCATTGATGGGTCCCCTCAGATCACTTGGTGACGACGGCGAGGATGTCCCGCGCGTTGAGCAGCAGGAGGTCCTTGCCGTCGTACTTGACCTCGGTGCCGCCGTACTTGCTGAAGATCACGACGTCGCCCTCGGCGACGTCCAGCGGAACCCGGTTGCCGTTGTCGTCGATCCGGCCCGGTCCGGTGGAGACGACCTTGCCTTCCTGCGGCTTCTCCTTGGCGGTGTCCGGGATGACCAGCCCGGACGCCGTGGTCTGCTCGGCCTCGAGCGGCTCGATGAGGATGCGGTCCTCGAGCGGCTTGATCGTGACTGCCACGTTCAAACCCCTTTCACAGGTGAAATGTATGTGCATGGGATAGCTCAGCCGAGGCGTCGTCGCGGTGCCGTCCCGGTCGAGTTGGCACACTCGGTTGGAGAGTGCCAACCCGAGATTAGCACTCCCCCTCAGTGAGTGCCAGCGGGCCGTACGGTCAGCGCTTCGGCGAGCCGCCGACCCGGGAGAGGGCCTCCTGGGCGACCCAGTGCCGGGACCCTTCGGGCGAGGTGATCAGGCAGACCAGCTCGCCGTCGACCTCCTTGACCGCCCGGACCACGGTCACGTGATTGGTCCGAATCCGGCGCCCGTCCTCGAGCGCGATCGGCGCCGCCGGCCGGACCGCCTGGCCGATCTTGAGCGGGCGGGGCGGCAGGAACAGCATGATCAACAACAGGATCGGGCCGAGCAGCACGCCGAGCACGGTGAAGATCAGGTCGTGGTAGCCCTTCCGGCGGGCCTCCCACGCCGCGGCGACGCCGGCCGCGACGTACAGCACGACCAGCAGCACATTGAGCGGCGACACGGCCCCACCTCCGGCCGAAAGGATAGCCGCGCCGGCCGGTCGGGATCAGGGCGTGTCCAGCGCGGCCAGGTGTTCGTCGCCGAGCTTCAGGTCGACGGCGCCGAGCGCCTCGTCCAGCTGGGCCACGGAACTGGCGCTGAACACCGGGATCATTGCGGCCCGCCGGGCCGGCAGGTCGGCCTTCGCGTCCTGGCTGCTGCCGGGTACGTAGTGCAGCGTGCTCCGGACTCCGGCCAGGTGCCAGGCCAGCACGACCTGGTTCGCGGTCGCGCCCAGCTCGTGGGCGATCCGGTGCGCCAGCCGCAGCCGGCGCTCGCTGTCCGGATGGTCGTAGGGCTCGTAGATCGGCATCCAGGGCCGGACCAGCTGGCCGCCCTGTTGGGGCGAGTAGCTCAGGATGGTCAGGTCCGGCTGGTCGGCGGCGTAATCGACCGCCTCCGGGGTGATCACGGTCGCCTCGTCCGTGCCGGGGGTCGGCCAGTAGACCGAGTGCTTCTGTTGCCAGGCGCCGAACCCGGCCCGACCTGCGGCGCGGCTGTGCTGGCGAGCGACGGCCAGTCGCCAGGTCGCCGTGTTGGACAGGCCGGGGATTGCGACCAGGCCCTCGTCCACCAGGGCGGAGAAGGTGTCGGCGATCTCGGTGATGTCCCGGTCCCGGTCGTCGACGTGGCCGAGGTAGACCCCGACCCGGTCCAGGCCGAGCCGCTGCAGGCTCCCGGTCAGCTGGGTTCGGACGACCTCCGGGCCGAGGCCTTCGTAGTTGGTCGGCGGTTCGATCGACAGCGGGCGGCCCGGGTCGCGCTTGCCGGCGCCGCACTTGGTGGACACGACCACCTCGTCGGCCACCTTCCGGCTGGCGATCCACCGGCCCAGCAGCCGTTCGCTGTCGCCGGAACGGGTGCCGAGAGTGTCCTCCGTCCAGCCGCCGTAGTTGTTCGAGGTGTCGAAGAACCGGCCGCCCTGTTCGTAGAACCGGTCCAGGATCTCGTACGAGGTTCGTTCGTCCTCCCGGACGCCGAGGAACATGACGCCCAGGCAGAGGGCGCTCACTTCGAGTCTGGTGTCTGCGCTGTGCAGGTATCGCGTCTTCACGGGTTCGAATCTAGGAGCGAAACGGCCTGCCCGCCCGATCCAATCCACGGTGCCGAATCCGTACCAATCGCGGCTCCGGTCAGAGCCAGCGGCGGCGTTTGAAGACGAGGTAGAGCACGATCGCCGTGGCCAGGGTGGCGAGGATCGCGACCGGGAAGCCGAAGATCCAGTCCGATCCCGGCAGGTAGTCGAAGTTCATCCCGTAGATGGTGCCGACGAGCGTGGGCGCGAACAGGATCGCAGCCCAGGCGGAGATCTTCTTGACCTCTTCGTTCTGCGCCAGGCTGGACTCGGTCAGATGCTGCATCTCGGCGTTCTGTCGCTGCCCGACCAGGGTCGCGTGCACGGTCAGCGCGTTCTGCAGCAGGGCCCGGTAGGCGTCCGCGCGCTCGACGATCCTGATCACGTGATCTTGGACGTCGCGCAGGTTGCGCTGCAGTTCGACGTCGACGCGATACTTCTCGAAGCCGCGTTCCAGCGCGTTCAGGATGCCCAGCAGGGGGCGGGTGGCGCGCTGGAACTCCATCACCTCGCGGGAGAGTTCGTAGATCCGCCGGGACACCGTCTCGTCGCCGGTGTTGAAAAGTTGATCTTCGATCTCGTCGATGTCGTTCTCCAGGCCGGCCACGACGGGCTCGTACTCGTCGACCACCTGGTCCAAGATCGCGTACAGGATCGCCTCCGGCCCGCGGCACAGCAGCTCCGGGTGCTCCTCCAGCCGACGCCGTACGTGAGCGAGGTTCGGCGACTCCGCGTGCCGCACGGTGACCACGAACTCGGGACCGATGAACACGTGCAGCTCGCCGAACTCGACCCGCTCCACGTCATCCAGGTAGCGGGCCGGCCGCAACACGGCGAACAGCGTGTGTCCGTAGCGTTCCAGCTTCGGCCGCTGGTGGGCGGTGATCGCGTCTTCGACCGCAAGATCGTGCAGACCGAACTCGTTCGCGACCGAGTGGATCTCCTCGTCGGTCGGCCGGTACAGGCCGATCCAGGCCAGGCCGCGGCGCTCCCGGAGGAGTTCGTACGTCTCGTCGAGGCTGGCCGGACTGCTGGTCCGGACGCCGTTCACGTAGATCGCGTTGTCGACGACGCCGCCGCGCCGGTCGGTCGTCGGTTCGAGGTCGTCGGGCATCAGTGCGCCGTCATGGTGTGTGAGGGTCTTGGAAACCCGGAAAAGCCGAAGGATCGACATCGGGAACTCCCGCTGCGTCGGCAGACCCGAACTCCCAGCATCGTGGCGAGATGATCAATCGCCCGATGTGGTGGCCGGATCCGAGGCGGTCTGAGGACGGAGCTGGGTACTTTGACCAGGACTCATCGTCCTCACCTCCTCCACCTCGGCGTGCGCACACGCGCCGATCCGCTACCGGGCCAGGGTATCCCCAGGTCAGCGCGACAACAAGCCGGGACGATGATCACGCCGAACGGCGAGACCGGGCGCTTGGCCCGGCCTCGCCTCTGCGGCCGCCGCGGTCGATGATCAACTTCCGGCCCGGGTGGGCCCGGTGATCAGCGGACGGACCACCCGGGACGGCCGATGATCATGCCGGGTCGAGGAAGCTCTTGACCTCCGGGGTCGCACCGTCGTCGCCCCAGCCGAGGGTGGTCGCATAGAGCACCCGCTTCTTGTCCGCCGGCAGCGGGAACACGTCGGCGCACGCGGTGGTGGAGAGGGCCGGGCAGACCCAGCCGTGCAGCACCAGCCGCCACTCGCCGGGGGTCGCGGTCGGCGTCGGGTCGGCCCCGCCGGGACCGCAGACGCCGGTCTTCTTCGTGGTCAGCAGGCTCCGTTCGGGTCCTGCGGTGAAGCCGGCGGTCGGCGAGTTGGAGCGCCACCAGACGGTCGCGTAGTCACAGCTGAGGTAGTTGAACTTCGACGCGAACAGGACGAACTTGCCGCCCCGCTGCACCATCGCGGGATTCTCGATCTGACCCTGGTACCGCTGCAGTTCGACGCTCGGCGCGATCGCCGTGGTCCAGTCCGCGTTCACCTCGACGATCCGCAGCGTGGTGAGCGGATTCGGCCGCTGTGTCTTGTACAGCACGAATCTGCGGCCGTCCTCGGTCAGGATCGGCGCCGCGTCGATCAGCCCGTCGCCGGGGTTGGGCGTCGGCGGTTGATCACTGGCGTTGATCAACTCGCCGTTGTCGTGTCGGATCGCGCCGGCCGGGCAGCTGACCGGCCGGTCGGTCGGCTGGTACGGGCCGGCCGGTCCCACCTCGGAGACCGCAACGCCGATGCAGCGCTGATTCGCGGCCAGGCCGTCGACCCGGGCCGAGTAGTAGAGCACGTACCGGTCACCGCCGACGTGCACCGCATCCGGGGCCCAGATCGGCGCATCCAGCGCCCAGCCGCCGGTCCCGGTCAGCGCGGGCCCCATGACCTGCCACGGCCCGGCGGGACTCGGGGCCTTGAGGAACGGCGCCCCGGCGCCGGTGGTGAAGGCGTAGTACTCGCCGTCGGCGAAGATCACGCCCGGGTCGGCCGCCACCGTCTCGGCGAACACCGGCTCGGGCGGGTCCAGCGTCCCGGCTCCGGACGGCACCGCCGGCCCGAGCAGCAGCCCGACTACCGCCAAGAGCCCGGCGAACCAGGCCCGCTTCCATGATCGACGTCGATCCATGATCATCTCCCTAGGGTCTGCCACGTGGCAGAGACGATAGCGGCCGCCGCGACCCACCACCAGTCCCCAACGCCACCCACGGACACCCGTGCTGACCCGCAGCCGCGACTACTTCTCCCAGCCGCGACCGATGCAACAGTCGCGGACGCGAGGAGCGGTCGCGGGTGACGGCGGGGGCGCGGGGGCCGGGGGTGCGGCGTGCGGGGCCAGGGCGCGAAGTGAGAGCGGGGCCGGGGGTGCGGGATGCGGGCGGGGCCGGGGTGCGGGGTGCCGGAGCGGGGTGCGGGGGTGCCGGTGCGGGGTGCGGAGTCCGGGTGCCGGGTGCGGGGTGCGGAGTCCGGGTGCCGGGTGCCGGGTGCGGGGTGCGGAGTCCGGGTGCCGGGTGCCGGGTGCGGAGTCCGGGTGCCGGGTGCCGGGTGCGGAGTCCGGGTGCCGGGTGCCGGACGGGGTGCGGGAGGCGGGTCAGACTCGGCGGACGTGCAGGGCTCGGGCGCCGGAGGGGGTTCGGGTGATCAGGAGGGTGGCGGAGGCCGGGCCGCGGGGCTTCAGGCGGAGCCGGAGCAGTGCGGGGTCGAGGCTGATCCCGCGCTGTTTGATCTCCAGGGTGCCGATGCCGTTGTCGCGGACCCAGGCCCGGAGCACCTTCTCGGTGTACGGGAGTTCCTTGATCACCTCGAAGGCGGCCGCGGTCGGGGTGACGACGAGTTCGTCCGAGGTCAGGTAAGCGCCCTGCGGATCGAGCAGGGACGCGTCGAGCATCGCGCCGACGGTGCCGATCGCCCGGGACCTGATCACGGCGCCGATGGGTTCGTAGACGTACCGGAGCGGGCCGGACACCGGCAGCTGCACCGGCCCGCGGACGATCCGGGTCTCCGGCAGGATCAGGGCCGACCAGCGGCCGGGGGCGACCCCAGGGCCGCTCCACAGGGCGAGTTCGACCGTCTCGCCGCCGGAGCTCAGCCACTCGGCCTCGACCGAGTCGTCGATCCGGTCGTGCGGCAGGCCGGGGCCGAGCTTGATCCCGGTCGGTCCGGGCCTTCGCAGCAGTTCGGCGGCGAAGTCCCACGGCGGGCTGAAGTCGTCCGGATTCCAGACCCTCCGGCCGGCGTTGCGGCGGGCCGGGTCGAGGAACACCCCGTCCTCCGGACCGGGCCGGACGGCACCCTCGGTGACGTCGGCGATGATCACTTCGGCGGTCAGGTCGTCGGCATCGGCGACCCGGCGGGCAAGATCAAGATTGTGCCGGGCCAGGATCGCCGTGGCCGGATCCCGTTCCACCGCGACGACCGAGATCCCGGCCAGCAGGAAGGCGATCGCGTCCGCCCCGATGCCGCAGCCGAGATCGAACACGCGCAGCGAACCGGCCGCCGTGAACCGGTCGGCATGGTGCCCGGACACGTCGACCCGGGACGCCTGCTGCAACCCGTCCGGCGACAGCAACAGCCCGCCGGGCAGCAGATCCAGCAGCTCGCCCAGCTTCGGCCGGGCGGCTCGCCACAACGCGGCCTGGGTCAGTGCCGCCGCGGCCAGCTCCGGCCGGAACTCCCGCCGCAGGGTGGTCGCGGCCGCCAGACTGTCCGGGTCGTCCTGCTCCATCGCCAGTTCGATCGCGGCAGCGCCCTCGATGGTGGTCAGCGCCGTCGCCGTCGCCGCGTCCATGATCAGACGACGATCGTCGACACCGGAAGACCGGGGTCGGCACCGAGATCGAACCCGGACGGCCGCAGTCCGCGGCTCACCACCTCGGCACCGAGCGCGGCGATCATCGCGCCGTTGTCGGTGCACAGGGCAGGCCGCGGGGTACGTAACGTGATCTTGTTCTCGGCGGCCCGCTCGGCGAGCAGCGCCCGCAGCCGGCCGTTGGCCGCGACTCCGCCGCCGATCAGCAGGTCGGTGGCGCCGGTCGCCCGGCAGGCGTCCATCGCCTTCGCCGACAGCACGTCGCAGACCGCCTCCTGGAAGCTCGCAGCGACGTCGGCGACCGGTACGTCCCGGCCATCCAGCCGGCGCTCCTCGACCCAGCGGGCGACCGCGGTCTTCAGGCCGGAGAAGGAGAAATCGAACCGGTGCTTGATCAGGTCGCGGGAGGTGCTGAGCCCACGCGGGAAGGCGATCGCGGTCGGATCGCCGTCCGCCGCCGCGCGGTCGATGTGCGGCCCGCCGGGGTACGGCAGCCCGATCAGCCGGGCCACCTTGTCGTACGCCTCCCCCGCCGCGTCGTCGATGGTCGAGCCGAGCTCGGTGATCTTGCTGGCCATGTCCTCGACGGTGAGCAGCGAGGTGTGGCCGCCGGACACCAGCAGCGCCGCGCACGGGCTGGGCAGCGCACCATGATCGAGAAGATCGACGGCGACGTGGCCGGCCAGGTGGTTGACGCCGTAGAGCGGCTTGTTCAGCGCGTACGCCAGCGCCTTCGCCGACGACAGGCCGACGACCAGTGCGCCGACCAGGCCGGGCCCGGCGGTGACCGCGATCGCGTCCACCTCGGTGAGGTCGATGTCGGCGGTGGCACAGGCCCGTTCCAGGGTCGGCAGCATGGCCTCCAGGTGGGCCCGGCTGGCCACCTCCGGCACCACGCCGCCGAACCGTACGTGCTCCTCCACGCTCGACGCGACCTCGTTGGCCAGCAGGTCGTGGCCGCGCACGATCCCGACCCCGGTCTCGTCGCAGGAGGTCTCGATGCCCAAGATCAACGGGCCGCTCATGTCGCCGCTCCAGGCTCTAGGTCGAGGTCGTACCGCTTCAAGATCAACGCGTGCCGGCCGGGGCCGTAGTAGTCGGTCCGAGCGCCGAGCTGCTCGAAGCCGTTGCGCTGGTACAGCTCGATCGCCGCCTCGTTGTCGAAACGGACCTCGGCCAGCACCGCCCGTACCCCAAGGGTACGGACCGCGGCCAGGCCGGCCTCCAGCAGCCTGCGGCCGAGCCCCTGCCGGCGATGATCATCGACGACCACGATCCGGTGCAGGTCGGCCACCTCACCGGTCGTCCGCAGCGTGATCACGCCGAGCAGTTTCCGCTCACCGTCGGCGGCGACCAGCACGGTCCGGCCGTCACCGGTCAGCTCGTCCCGCCAGCCGGTCTCGCTCCACTGCTCGTCGGCGTCGAAGCCGGCCCGCTCCAGGTCCATGATCGCGGACAGGTCGGCCGGCGTGGCGGCGGTGATCGTGATCATCACGAGCGCCTCCGGTTGGTCGCCAGTACCGACTTCGGCCGGGACGGCTCAACCGCGTCGGGACGCCTGAGATACAAGGGTTCCAGGCCGACGTCGGGCAGTTCGGGACCGGCCGCGGCCACGGCCCCGCCGTCCAAGATCAACTCCGGTCCGGCACCGGTCAGCCGCTCCGGATAGACCGCGGTCGCCGGGCCGTAGCAGGGCAGGTCGGGCACGCTGTCGGGCGACCCGACGTCCGGTCCGGCCAGCCGCCGGCCCGCGGCGTCGTAGCGGGCCCAGTAGACCTCGCGGCGCCGCGCGTCGGTGGCGATCACGAACTCGCCGGCCGGTGCGGCCGCGGCGACGGCCTGGGCGGCGAGCACGTCCAGGCTGCAGACGCCGCGGACGTCGACGCCCAGCGTCAGCCCGAGCGTACGAGCGGTGACGATGCCGACCCGCAGCCCGGTGAACGGGCCGGGACCGACGCCGACCACGAGCCGCCGGTCCAGTGTCTTGTCCCGCAGGTCGATCCCTGCTTCGGCGCAGACCTGGTCGACCAGGACGATCAGTTGTTCGGCGTGCCGCATCCGGTCCGGCGCGGTGGCCCGGCCGAGCACCGTACCGCCGCGGGCCAGGCCGACCGTCGCGACGGTCGAGGTGTCGAGCCCAAGGACGTACGCGTCAGTGGGCATCGGTCGCCCCTTCCCGCAGCGCCGTCAGGTCGGCTGCGTCCCAGCGCGGCCCGACGCCGCGCAGCACAACGGTTCGGGTGTCGGTGCCGGGCGGCCGGTGGATGCCGATCTCCAGCCGGTCGGTGGACAGCCGCTCGGCCAGGCCCTCGCCCCATTCGACCAGGGTGACCGACTCGGCCACCCGGGAGTCGAGATCAAGATCATCGAGCTCGTCCTCGCCACCGATCCGGTACGCGTCGACGTGGACCAGGTCGGGCCGGCCGGAGCCGGACGGATGGATCCGGGAGATCACGAACGTCGGCGAGATGATCGGCCCCTGGCTGTCCAGGCCCTGGCCGATGCCCTGGGTCAGCGTGGTCTTGCCGGCGCCCAGTTCGCCGGTGGCGATGATCACGTCGCCGGGCTCCAGCAGTTCGGCCAGCCGGCGGCCGAGCGCGTGCATGGCGTCCGCGTCGGGAACCATGATCACGACCGGCAGCAGCTTGACCAGGTAGACGCCGTGCGGCGCCTCCCGGTCGACCCGGTAGCCGCGGTGCTGCCAGAACTCGATCAGTTCCGGGAACTCGGCGCGGGCGAACAGCTCCACCTCGGTATGGCCTTCGGCCGCAGCCAGTTCCTCGGCCGCGCGCACCATGGCCGACGCGACGCCGTGGCGCTGGAACGCCGGATGCACCGAGACCCGCTGCAGGCTGGCTCGGTGCCCGGCGCTACCGCCGATCAAGATCACGCCGGCCGGCTTCTGGGCCACGGTGGCGTACACGCCGACACCGCGGCCCAGGGTCTCAGCGACCGTGGCCGGCGTCTCGTCGATCGCCGTCGACGGCGGGTCCAGCGGAGGCCGGGCCCCGAAGGCGGCGTGGATGACCTCGACCATTCCGGCGGCGTCCTCGGGATCGGCCAGCCGGAGCTCGAGTTCAGGTACGGATGCGTTCACCAGCGGTCATCGTAGTGCGGCCGAATCGTCCCGGCGCGGGCGGCGCCGATCCCCGGACCCCCGACGGTCCCCGAAGCCCTTGCGGCCCCCGGATCCCTGGCGGCCACGGAACGGTCGCGGACCCGAACGGCCCGAGCCGCGCGGCGGCTTCGGCGGGCTGATCAGGCGCTGGTAGTCGGCGTCGCTGATCGCCTCGCCGGACGGGCTGCGGGCGCCGGTCGCGTCGGCCAGACCCGGGTCGCCGGACTCGCCGATCACCGGCGTGGCCGTGACGCCGGCCTGCCGGGTCAGCCGGTCCAGCTCGCGGCGCTGGTGCGGCAGGGCCAGGGTGACCACGACGCCGCTACCACCGGCGCGGGCGGTCCGCCCGGCCCGGTGCAGGTATTCCTTCGGCCCGTTCGGCGGATCGACCTGGAGCACCAGGCCGACGTCGTCGACGTGGATGCCGCGGGCGGCGACATCGGTCGCCACCAGCGCGGGGATCCGGCCCTCCTTGAACGCGGCCAGGATCCGGGTCCGGGCGCCCTGGGTGAGGCCGCCGTGCAACGCACCGGCGGTCACGCCGGCCTCGCGCAGCTGACCGGCGATCCGGTCGGCCGCCCGCTGGGTCCGGACGAAGATCACCGTACGGCCGTCGCGAGCCGCGAGTTCCGCGGTGAGCACCGTCTTGTCCTTCGGCTGCACGTGCACGACGTGATGGCTCATCGTCGAAACGCTGGCCCGGTCGGAGTCGACCTGGTGGGTGACCGGATCGGACAGGTAGGTGCGGACCAGCCGGTTGATGCCCGAGTCCAGGGTGGCGGAGAAGAGCAGCCGCTGGCCGCCCGCCGGCACCGTGTCGAGCAGCGTGGTCACCGCGGGCAGGAAGCCCAGGTCGGCCATGTGGTCGGCCTCGTCGAGGACCGTGACCTCGATCGCGCTGAGGTCGCAGATGGACTGGTCGAGCAGGTCGATCAGGCGTCCCGGCGTGGCGACGACGACGTCGACGCCCTGCTCGAAGGCGCGCCGCTGAGGTCCGTACGGCATGCCGCCGGCGATCAGCGTGACCGAGAGCCCGACCGCCTTGGCCAGCGGCGCGACCGCGTCCGCGACCTGCAGCGCGAGCTCACGGGTCGGGACCAGGATCAGGCCGCGGGGCAGCCGCGAGGACTTGCCGGCGAGGCGGGCCAGCAGCGGCAGGCCGAAGCCGAGCGTCTTGCCGGAGCCGGTCTGGGCGCGGCCGAGCACGTCCCGGCCGGCCAGCGCGTCGGGAATGGTCGCGGCCTGGATCGGGAACGGGTCCTTGATCCCGTTGCCGGCCAGAACGCCGAGCAGCGGCTCCGGAAGCCCGAAGTCGGCGAAGCCCGAACCGCTGGCGTCGGCCTCGGCCGTCTCCTCGGGACCGGACCAGGTCATCAGGTCCTGATCGGCCTCGTCCGCTGCGGGGCGAGCCGGGCGGTCCCGGTCGCCGAAGCGGTCGTGACGCGGACCGCGGGTGTTGCCGAAGCGGTCACCCGGGGCGTCGTCGCGGCGCGGCCGGCTGTCCCGGAAGCGATCGTCGCGGGGACGGTCGCCACGCGGCCGGTCGTCCCGGCGGCGGTCATCGCCGAAGCGGTCGCTCCGGGGACGGTCGTCACCGAAGCGGTCGTTCCGGGGACGGTCGTTACGGGAGCGATCATCACGGGCGCGGTCGTCGCCGTACCGGTTGTCGCGGGGGCGTTCGTCGCGCTGACGGTCGAAGGGGCGACGGTCGTCGCGGCCCCGGTCGTTGCGGGGACGGTCATCGCGGCCCCGGTCGTTGCGGGGACGGTCATCGCGGCCCCAGTCGTTGCGGGGGCGGTCGTTGCGGGGACGGTCGTCGGTACGGAACCGGTCGCCGCCGGAGCGGTCGTCGCGACGGAACCCGCCACCGGACCGGTCGTCCCGGCGGCCGCGGTCGTCGCGGGGACGATCGTCACGGGAACGGCTGTTCCCGAAGCGGTCGCTGCGATCTTCCCGGGACCAGCTGCCCTGGGAGCGGTCGTCGCGGGAGCGGTCCGTGCTCTTGCGGTCGTCCCGGTAGCGATCCGGGCGGGTGTTGTCGTCGCGGCTGTACCGCTCGTCGGTGCTGGGCCGGTCGTCCCGGGTCCGCTCGCTGCGGAATCCCTGCTCCGGGCGGCGGCTCGGCCGCCGGCCGCGGTCGGCCCGCTCCTTGGCGGTCCAGCGGTCCTTCTTGGACTTGGGGTTCTTGGTTGACTTCGGGCGCGCGCGGGAACCCGCGGCAGTGCTCGACATCTTGATGCTGCTCACTTCTCTGCCCATAGGCGGGCGATCGCTCGGTTCGCTCACACGATCGATCGACCCACACGGGTGCGAAGAAGAGAGAACCGGTGGTCCGCGCTCGGCGGACGCATGGCCCAGGAGCGGAAATCGTCCCGGGGAGGCCTTCACTCTAGCAACCAGACCCGCCTCGCCACGAATCGGCGAAGGCCGTGGAGCCCCCATCGATGCGTCGAGTGTGAGGAAACGCCCGGTTGGCATCGTTTTCAGCGGGTCGGGACCTCACACTCGGTGGTGTCGGCGGGCGGGGTTAGGGTCCGGCGCATGTGGTTCGTCGAGGCCTGGGTGACCGGGTGGATCAAGTCGCGGCGGCCGCCGCTCGCGGAGCCGGTCGACGGGGGCTGGTTCATCCAGCGGGACACCGACTTCGAGTCGTGTCGCTGGGTGCTCACCGGGCCGGATCCGGAGCGGCTGGCCGAGATCGTGGCCGGTCCGGTGCCGGAGGCCGCGTGCGTGAAGTTCGCCGGCGATCCGGCGGTCTGGCTGCCGCGGTTCGGTTCCGGTTGGGTCGAGGCCGACCCCGGTTGGTTCATGACCCGCGAACTCGGGCCGGCCGACGCTCCCTCGGTGCCTGACGGCTACCGGATCGAGGTGTCGGCGGAGCCGGAGTTGATCATGGTACGGGTGCTCGACGGGTCCGGTGAGCTCGCCGCCTCGGGCCAGTGCGGCCTGGTCCTGCCCTACGCGGTCCCGGACATCATCGTCACCGAGGAGGCGCATCGTCGCCGTGGCCTCGGCCGGCTGGTGATGGGCGAACTGCAGCGGCTCGCGTACGACAGCGGGGCGCGGACCGCAGTGCTGTCGGCGACGACCGACGGTCGGGAGCTCTATCGCAGCCTCGGCTGGCGTGAGCTCAGCGGCCTGGTCGGCGCCTACTACCGGCCCGGTTCCTGATCATGGACGGCGGTCAGATGAACGGCCGCCGGTCCAGCACCAGGCGCAGCGGCACCGGCGTCCGGATCGACCCGGGCACGGCCCGCTGCAACTCGGCCAGGGCGCAGACGGCGCCGAAGGTCGAGTGGACGTCGTCGAACGCGGCCGACTCCCGGTAGGACTGATCGTTCAGCAACGCGACGACCCGTTCCACCAGCAGGTCCAGCGCGGCGCCCACCTCGTCGAACCGGTGCGCGGTCTGCCGCCGGGCCCGGCTCAGGCAGAAGATCAGATCGATCTCGGCGAAGCCCACCGTGTCCAGCGCGAACCGGCCGGCCGACTCGTGCAACAAGATCAGACAGCTGTCGATCAGCCGGTCCACGGCCGGCCACGGCTGGCGCAGGTAGTCGTAGACGAAGTGGTAGTGGAACGAGCCGCCCAGGTTCGAGAAGAACCCGGGCCACTCGTCGGCCGGCAGCATCCGGCCGCGCCGCCAGAGTCCGGTCGCCGGGTCGACCTCGGCGTCGAACCAGTCGAAGTAGGCGTCGAACCAGTCCGGCCCGACCTCGCCCGTGATCGCCAGCGCCGAGGCCGCGCCGGCCGCGTCGTGGGAGGCCGGCCAGGGCCGGTCCCAGTCCAGCCCGTCCAGGAACCGGCGAAGTCGATCATGGTCGGCCAGCTCGGCCAGGAACGCGAGCCGGTGGCGCGGCCGGGCGTCGAACAGTTCCAGCGCCGCCGTCACGTGCGCTGTGGTGTGGTAGCGCGAATGGCTGCCGTCGACGAACTCGCCGTCCGGCTTCTGGAAGCTCTGCAGGCCGGCCACCCAGGCGGCCCGTTCCTCGGCGTCGTACGGCAGCTCGCCGATCATGGCCAGCAGGTTCGCCGCGTCGGCGCAGCCGTAGGCGTCCGGGGCGCCGCTGTCGTACCCCTCCCGGCGGAGGTGCCGGGTGTAGCGGCCCGGCTCGCCCAGGTTGTAGCCGACCAGCCACCCCCGCAGGAAGTCGACGAACTCGGTCAGGTCGTGGCGATACCGGGGCATGCGCGAAGATTCCCTCTCATCGTGATCATGAACTACTGGGCGTCCCGGGCCGCGGCGAACTCGGCCTTGATCTTCTGGCCGTCGCCGGAGTTCCAGGTACGCAGAGCGTCGGCAAGATCATCGAGCGTCTTCCGTCCGGTGATCACGCCGTTCTGCAGGTCGGTCAGGGTCTTGCCGAACGTGTTGCCGGTGCGGGCCTGCGTCTCCGAGTACAGCCCGATCACGGCGCTGCGCCGATAGCCCGGCTCGGCCTGCCGCGCGAAGTCGTACTTGGCCTTGGTGATCTTGGTCAGCGACCCTTCGTAGGCGACCTTGACACCGTCCGCAAGGTGATAGTCGAGCGCCTCGGTGACCGGCGTGATCTCGTCGGTGCCGCGTCGGGTCAGCACCGGGTTGTCGCCCTCGACGGTGTGCTGATCACCGGCGTTGCCGTACTTGCGATAGAGGAATTCCGCCGATCCGAACGGTGCCGCGAGGAAGTTCATGATCTTGAGCAGTTCCACGATCCGGTCGTCGTCGGCCTTGGTCAGGATGGTGAAGTTGGTCGACCCGGCCCCGATGGCGTACGTCGGCGTCGCGCCCGCGAAGCCGCGGACGGTGAGCCCGCCGATCACCTCCTGCCGGCCCTCGGGCAGGAACCGCGCCAGCGATCCCCAGGCCGAGTAGCCGTCCGGATGGATCCCGATCTGGCCGCCGACCAGCCGCTGTTTGCCGAGCACGGTGGCGTTGGCGGCGAACGCGTCCGGATGCAGATAGCCGGCCTTGGCCAGCTCGGCCGCCCAGCTCAGCGCCTGCCGGTACTGCTCGGTCTCCTGCCAGCGGACCAGGCCGCCGTCCACCTCGCCCCACTCGTTGATCCCGCCGAGCGCCCCGTTGAGGTACGCCATCGGCGGCAGGCTGAGCGCGTACCGGGACTCCTTGGGCGCGGTGAACGCCGCACAGAGCTCACGAAACTCCTCCCAGCTCCCGGGATCGGGGTTCAGCCCGCGTTGCTGGAACAGGTCGGTCCGGATGAACGGCACCCCGGACTGGATCGGCCGCGGCACCGGCAGCCCGTAGATCCGGCCGTCGAAGATCGTCGTCCGCCACATGTCCGGCGCGAACGTGGCGAGGTTCGGGTAGTCCTTGATCGACTCGCCGGACAGGTGGCCGGTCAGGTCTGCCGCAACGGCCTTGAGCAGCTGCGGCAGCTGGGGCTGGGTCGGCAGCATCTCCAGCAGATCCGGCAGTTCGTTGCCGCTGACCGTCGTCGCGAGTTTCGCCTCGTAGTCGGGCGCCGGCACCACCTGCAGCTGCAGTTCGGCGTTGAGCTTGGTGTTGAGCCCGGCCAGGTACGTGTTCGCCGGGGCCGTCGTCGGCGTGACCGCGTAGCTGCTCAGCAGCGCGACCACCGGACCACCGGCCCCGGGCGGCGCCGACACCGAGGCCGCCGGGTCGGCCGGATAGCCGAGGTAGCCGTCCGGGATGCCGGCGGCGGTGCCCTTCAGGTCGGGTACGGCGCCGGCGTAGGGCTGGTTGACCGGCAACGTGACCGGGCCGGACGCCGTGTCCGGGGCGTCACCGCTGCCGCCGCAACCGGCCAGCGATGCCGTGGCCAGTCCGGCCGCGCCGCCGAGCAGCATGCGCCGGGTGATCTCGGGTGCGGGTGTCATCTGCGGCCTCCTCGCCGTCGGATCGAACCGGTGATCATGAATCGGGTGATCACCACGCACCGACGCTAAGGACGCCGAGCCGGGCGGCGGGAGCCGAATCGCTCAAATCGCTCAGCGAGTACGGGCAGCGGGGCCGGTCGAGGTCCGGACCACCAGGACCGGCAGCAGCCGTACGTGAGCTACCGGTGGCGGGTCGAGCCCGGCACTGCGGACCCGGTGCCGGCGCAGCAGCAGCGAGACGGCCTCGATGCCTAGCTCGTGCTTCGGCGGCGAGATCGAGGTCAGGGCGAGATCGGGGCCCGGCGTCACGATGTCGTCGTACGCCAGCACCGACACGTCCTCCGGCACCCGCGCGCCGGCCTTCCGGAGCAGCGGCACCAGGGCCTGCGCGGTGGAATCTGTGTGCACGACGATCGCCGAGGCGCGGACCTTGATCACGGACTCGACGATCGGGGCCAGCGCCGCCGGGCTGGGCCGCGGCGGGGTCAGCATCGGCGGCAGCAACTGCGGCATCCCGCGCCGGTCGAGCTGATCGACGAAGTAGCGCCGGAGCAGCCGGCCGGGCGGCGACTCGTCGTGGATCGTCGCCACCACCCTGCGGTGGCCCAGCTGCTGAAGATGATCAAGGCCGAGCCGCATCCCGTGCGCGTGGTCGGCGATCACCGAGTCGAGCCGGAACAGCGGATGTTCGGGATCGACGTCCCGGCCGCCGAGCACCACCGGCACCGTCAGCCGGTCCAGCCAGGGCGTCGGTTCGGCCAGCTCGGCCTCGCTGCGCCACTGCGGCGCGTAGATCAGCCCGAGACAGCCGGCCTTGATCAACCGGCGGGCCGCCCGGTCCGCCTCGGCCTGGGTCTCCACCGGCTCGATCAGGAACCGGTGATCACGGCGTTCCGCCTCGCGCCGGGCGGCCTGCGCGATCAGGGCCAGGTAGCGGTTGTCGGAGTGCATCATCCCGATCGTGGCCGCCCGCGGCGCCCGACGACCGCCCGAGCGCGGCACCAGTTCGACCGAACCGTGCCGGCGGAGCAGCCGGCCGCGCCGGCGGAGTTCCTCGACGTCGCGCCGGATCGTCGCGCTCGAGACGCCGAACTCGTCGGCCAGCTCGGCCAACCGGGCGGTACCGGTCCGGCCGACGCTGCGGAGCAATCCGGCCCGCCGGTCCTCGGCCGCGCTCATCCGGTCGGCCGCACGGGGCGGTGCGGCTCAGCGTCCCGGTTCCTGATCACCGGCCCGATCCTGATCAAGAGCCCGCCCCTGATCGATCACCGGCTCCTGCTGGGCCCGCGCGATCAGCCGGTCCAGGACCGGGTTGATCTCGCTGTGCCGGTCGATGATGCCGAGATGGCCGCAGCGCTCCAGCCGGTGCGACTCGGCGTCCGGGAGCAGCGCGATGATCTTGTCGGTGTGCTCGATCGGCGTGATCACGTCGTCCAGTCCGCCGACGACCGCGGTCGGAATCCCCCGGAGCACCCGGAGCGCCTCGTACTCGTCGAGTTCGGCGAACGCCGGATAGAAATCGGCGACAACCTCGAGCGGGGTCCGGCCGAGCATCTCGCTGACGAACTCGATCCAGGCGACCGGCGGATCGGCCGAGCCGAAGGCCATCCGGCGGGTCACCACGTAGCCGATGTCGGAGCCCGCCTGCCGCCCCTTCTCGACCAGCTCCGGGATCCGGTTCAGTGTCGCCATCAGCGGCTGCGCGATCCGGGAGAAGGCCCGGCCCGGCAGGGCTCGGATCGGCGAATGATCAGCCATCTCCCCCGCCGACGTGGCGAACAGCGCCACCCCGCGGACCCGGCTGCCGAACCACTCCGGCCGGGTCTGGGCCAGGTGCATGATCGTCATGCCGCCCATCGAGTGGCCGATCAAGATCACCGGGCGGTCGCCGGCCAGTTCGTCGAGCACGGCGGCAAGATCATCGGCGAGCTGCGGGATCCGGCAGCGTTCCGGGTCGGACCGGCCGGACCGGCCGTGCGAGCGCTGGTCGTAGAAGATCTGCCGGTAGCGGCCGCGGAAGTACTTCCGCTGGAAGTGCCAGCAGTCCAGGCTCAGGGCGTAGCCGTGGACGAAGACCAGCGTCGGCCGGTCCGGGTCGTCCGTGTCCGGCTCGTCGATCTCGGTGTGCAGCAGCACCCCGTCGGCCGTGGTGAGGATCGGGCCGTCGGACCGCAGCCCGAAGAATTCCTCGTCGGCGCGGTCGGAGCGGCGGTGGATCCGCTTGCTGACGAACCGGCGTTCCAGTTCCAGGCCGGCCGCGATCCCACCGGCGGCCAGGGCGGCGAATCCGGCCAGCAGCCCGAGGCCCTCGCCGACCCCGATCCCCGACCGGGCCGGCGGGGTCGCCGCGCGGCGGGCCGGGTCGGCGCTCGGTGTCGGTGGCCGGCGCGGCGTCGGGCGCGGGCGAGGCGTCGGTTGCGGGCGTGGCTTGGCCATCAGTCCGTACCGTTCCGGTAGCGCCGCGGCACCCGGGCGCCGATCCGCGTGACGATCTCGTACGCGATCGTGCCGCACCAATCGGCCCAGTCCTCGGCGGTCGGTTCGCCGGCCGTGCCGGGCCCGAACAGGACCGCCTCGTCGCCGAGCTTGCCGCCGTCGGGTCCGAGATCGACGACGAACTGGTCCATGCAGACCGTGCCCCGGTTCGGCGCCCGGCGGCCGGCCACCTCGACCTCGATCCGGTTGGTGCCGTGCCGTGGCACGCCGTCGCCGTAGCCGAGCGGCACCAGGCCGACCACGGTGTCCTCGGTGGAGGTCCAGCGGCAGCCGTACGAGATCGAGACGCCGGGTCCGATCGCGTGCACGTTCGCCAGCTGGGCCCGCAGCGTCATCGCCGGTGTGAGCGTGATGCCGGCCAGCTTCGCCAGGCCGGGGGCCGGTTCGATGCCGTACGCGGCGATGCCGATCCGGACTAGGTCGAAGCGGGCGTCCGGCAGGATCATCGCGCCGGCCGAGTTGGCCAGGTGCCGCTGCGGGTCGAGGCCGGCCGCGCGCGCCTGCTGGTACGCGGCGTCGAAGGCCTGCTGCTGGAGCGGGACCGAGGGATGGCCGGGCTCGTCGGCGGCGGCCAGGTGGGACCAGACCGCGACCACCTCGACCCCGCCCCGTTCCTGGGTCGTGCGGGCCGCGGCGCAGAGCGCGGGCCAGTCGGCGGCGTCGCAGCCGTTCCGGGTCAGGCCGGTGTCGATCTTGAGATGGACCCGCGCGAGGTGGCCGGTGCTCTCCGCGGCCGCGGCCACTCGGGCCAGCTGGTCGACGGACTGGATCGACACGTCGACGTCGGCGGCGACCAGCGGGGTCAGGTCCTCGTCGGGCCCGTACAGCCAGCAGAGCACCCGGCCGGTGTCGCCCGCCGCGCGCAGCCCGAGGGCCTCGTCCGGGATCGCCGCCCCGAGCCAGTCGGCGCCCGCCGCTCGGGCGGCCTCGGCGGCCCGCACCATGCCGTGCCCGTACCCGTCCGCCTTGACCACGACCATCACGGCCGCCGGCGCGACCAGGTCCCGCAGCGTGCCGACATTGCGCCGGATCGCGGCGAGATCGATCTCGGCGCTCGCGGTCTGATGATCCACGAGGTCCTTTCTACCGCAGCCGTGGGCGGGTCAGTCGGACCGTCCGGTCCCGATGCGTGCCGTCTCGGCCAGCTGGGCGATCGTCTCCGGAAGCAGCCGGGCCAGGTCCTGCGGCGGCCGGGGCCCCGGGTGCCGGGTCGCGGCGTAGGCCTGCAGCGAGGCGGCCAGCTGGCCGGCCCGGAACGCGGGCTGCCCGGCCGCGAGCAGGGTGCCGCAGATCCCGGCCAGCACATCGCCGGAGCCGGCCTGCGCGGTCCAGGAGGGTCCGGGCAGGGCGACCCAGACCGGTGCCGTGTCGGGCGAGGCGACGAGTTGGGTGGCGCCCTTGAGCAGCACCGTCGCGCCGGTCTGCTCGGCGCCGGCCCGGACCGCCCGGATCGGTGCCGCCTCGACCGCCGACCGTTCCCAGCCCAGCAGCCGGGCCAGTTCGCCGGCGTGCGGCGTGAGCAGCCAGCTCGACGGCAGCCGGTCCGGCAGCAGGCGCAGCCCGTCCGCGTCGACCACGGCTGGGGTGCCGGCGTCCAGCGCGTCCTTGATCAATCGCGCACCGTCCGGCCGGTCGCCCCAGCCGGAACCGAACACGTGCGCCTGCACCCGGCCCGGGGCGAACACGACGTTCGGGAGTTCAGCGCCGACCAGCGACGTCGGGTGATCGGCGCCGAGGAACCGGACCATCCCGGCGCCCGAGTACACGGCGCCGAGCGTCGACAGCAGTCCGGCGCCCGGATAGCTGTCCGAGCCGGTGTCCAGGCCGACCACCCCGCGCGCGTACTTGTCGACGTGTCGTCCCGGGTACGGCCACAGGGCGGCCAGTCCGGCGACGTCGAGCGCGATCAGCTCGGGCCGGGCCGCGGCGAAGTCGAGGCCGATGTCGATCATGGTCAACTCACCGGTGGCCGACCGGCCGGGCTCGACCAGGTGACACGGCTTGCGGGCGCCGAAGGTCACCGTCCGGCGGGCCCGGATCCAGTGATCACCGACGGCCCCGGAGTCGCTGTCGACGCCCGACGGCAGATCGACCGCGATCACCGGAATCCCCTTCCCGGCCAGGCTTCCGGCCAGTTCGGCCACCGGCGCCGGCAGCCCCGGCCGGCCGCCGATGCCGAGGATCCCGTCGATCGCGAGATCCCAGGGCTGGTCCGGGACCTCCGGCAGCGCGACCAGCCGTCCGCCGGCCTGCTCGAACGCGGCCAGGCCGCCGGAATGGGGCGTGCCGAGGCAGCGGACGGCCAGCACCCGGGCACCGCGGCGGGCCAGCATCGCACCGGCGTACAGGGCGTCGCCGCCGTTGTTGCCACCACCGACCAAGATCAACACCTGTGCCCCGTAGACCCGACCCCGGGTCATGGCCAACTCCCGCCGGACGACTGCCGCGACTCCGGCCGAGGCCCGAAGCATCAGCGCAGAACCGCTGCGGTCGATCTCGACCTGCTCCACCTCGCGGACCGTGGCCGTCGAATAGGCGCGCTGTTCCATGCGGCCCAGGTTAGGACGGCCCGTGCGATGCGGAGTGAGTGGTCGCCGGTTCCTCGCGGCGGATATTCACTCAGGACTGCCCGGAGGGTTCTCCTAGAGTGGTCGCCCATGGTGGAGATTCCGGAGAGCTTTCGCGCCATGCCGCGGTGGTGGCACGACGGCACCGCCTGGCTGGACCGGCTGCCGGAGTTGATCACCGAGACCTGCGATCGACTGCGGCTCACCGTCGACGGGCCGGCCCGGCACGGCTCGAACGCGCTGGTGCTGCCGGTCCGGCGGGACGGGCGGCCGTACGCCCTCCGGCTGAACCCGCCCGATGATCAGGAGCTGCCGGCGCAGGTCGCGGCGCTGGAGTTCTGGGCCGGTCGCGGCACGGTCCTGTTGCACGAGACGGATCCGGCCGCCGGGGCGATGCTGCTGGAGCGATTGGACGGCGCGCGTTCGCTGTCCGCGCTGCCGCTGGCGGAGGCGGTGCCGATTATCGCCGGGGTGATGCGGCGGCTGGCGGTCGACCCGCCCGAGGACGTACCGACGACGGACTCCTGGCTGCGCAACGGGGCCGAGCGGTTCGGCCGGGAGTGGGCGGACCTCGGCCGGCCGTTCCCGGACCGCCTGCTCGACGGCGTCCGGGAGGCGACCGACCGGTTGATCACCGAGCCCGGCGAGGACCGGGCGGTGAACGGCGACCTGCACTACGACCAGGTGCTGGCCGGCGAGCGGGAGCCCTGGCTGGTGGTCGATCCGCTGCTGATCCGCGGCGACATCGAGTACGACCTCGCCCGGATCCTGTGGAGCCGGCTGGACGAGATGACCGACCAGGCGGTGCATGATCATCTTCGGACCGTGGTCGAGGTGGCGGAGCTGCGGCCGGAGCGGGCCCGCTGCTGGGTGATCTTCCGCGCCGCCGACTACCTCTTCTGGGGTCTGAGGCACGGCCTCACCGAGGACCCGCCCCGCTGCCGCCGCCTGCTCGACCTGTTCCTGCCGGCCTGACCCGATCCGTCAGCGGCTGGGGTCGCGGCGGTACAGGTGCCGGGACCAGAGGAAGCCGCCGACCGAGATCACCAGGCACCAGCCGATGGCCAGGATCCAGCTGTACCCGATCGGGGTTCCGAAGAGCAGGCCGCGCAGGGTCTCCATGATCGGCGTGAACGGCTGGTACTCGGCGAACCAGCGGAGCCCGACCGGCATCGATTCGGTCGGCACGAATCCGCTGCCCAGGAAGGGAAGCAGGGTCAGCGGCATCGGCGTGTTGCTGGCCGACTCGACCGTCTTCGCGGCCAGGCCGAGGGCGACGCAGAGCCAGGTCAGCGCGAAGCCGATCATGGTGATCACACCGATCACGCCGAGCCACTGGAGCGGCCCGGCCGGCGACCGGAAGCCGATCAGCAGGGCGACGCCGATCACCACCGCGGAGATCAACAACGTCTGGACGACGCCGCCGATCACGTGCGAGGCGAGCACCGACGGACGGAAGATCGCCATCGTCCGGAACCGGGCGATGATCCCCTCGGTCATGTCCATCGCGGCGGACACCGCGACCCCCTGGGCACTGGCCGCGACCCCCATCACGAGGATCCCGGGCACCACATAGTTGAGGTAGTCGCCGCGGCTGCCGCCGATGCCGGCCCCGAGGGTGCCGCCGAAGACGTACACGAAGAGCAGCATGAAGATGATCGGCATCCCGATCAGCAGCAGGGTCATGCTCGGATAGCGGACGATGTGCAGGAGCTTGCGGCGGGCCATCGCCATCGTGTCGGCGGCCGCGTACGTGAGCGTACTCATCGGACTGATTCCTTCTCGGTCGTGATCATGGACTCTTTGGGCTGCCCGGTGAGGGCCAGGAAGACGTCATCAAGATCAGGCGTGTGTACGGAGAGCTCGGCGATCTCCACCCCGGACCGGTCCAGCCGGTCCAGCACCGTGCGCAGCGAACCGACGCCGCCGTCGCTGGGCACCTGCAGGGTGAGGGCCTCCAGATTCGGCACCGACCCCTCCAGCGCCACCGTTGCCGCGCCGAGCGCCTCGGCGTCGCCGAACCGGAGCAGCAGGTGCCCGCCGGCGATCCGGCCCTTCAGCTCGGCCGCCGTACCCTCGGCGATCAGCCGGCCGTGATCAAGGACGGCGATCCGGTCGGCCAACTCGTCGGCCTCCTCCAGGTACTGGGTGGTCAGGAAGATCGTCACGCCGCCGGCGACCAGCTCCCGGATGATCTGCCACATGGTCCGCCGGCTGCGCGGGTCGAGACCGGTGGTCGGTTCGTCCAGGAAGATGATCTTGGGATTGCCGACCAGGGTCATCGCCAGGTCGAGCCGGCGCCGCATGCCGCCGGAGTAGGTCACGGCCGCCTTCTTGGCCGCATCGACCAAATCGAACTGCTCCAGCAGCCGGGCCACCGTCGTCTCGCTCTCGGCCCGGTCCAGGTGGTGCAGCCTGGCCATCAGCCGCAGGTTCTCGGCCCCGGTGAGCAGCCCGTCGACCGCGGAGAACTGGCCGGTGACGCCGATCGCGGCACGGACCGCGTCGGGTTCGGTGGCCAGGTCGTGCCCGGCGACCCGGGCCCGGCCCTCGTCCGGCGTGATCAAGGTGGACAGGATGTTGACGGTGGTCGTCTTGCCAGCGCCGTTGGGGCCGAGCAGGGCGAAGATCGTGCCGGTGGCGACGGTGAGGTCGACTCCTTCGAGCACGGTCAGGTCGCCATAGCTGCGGCGGAGGCCGACGGCTTCGATGGCTGTGGGCATGGCTCTGCCTTTCAAGGTGTGGGTGCGAGGTGGGCAGGCTCGGAAGACCGGAGGGCGCCCCGTCCTTGATCGGACTCAGTTCCCTCGGTGGAGTGGTGTGGCTGGGTGGACCTAGGTCAGATGTCCAGGTCTTCGATCAGCGGATGATCTTGGGCCGACGACACGAGGTCGTACAGCTTGGCCGGGATCTTGGATTTCAGTTCCTCGACGGTGTCGACCACGTCGAGGGTCGATTCGCCCTCGGTGAAGCTCCAGCTCTGGTTGGCGCTCAGGTTGCCGATCCAGGCCCGCCAGCCCTGGGTCCATTTCTCGGCGTTCTCGGACTGGTCCTTCCATTCCGGCGACCGTTCGGTGTGCACCACGAACTTGCCGGTACGGCTCCGGTAGACCTTGATCGTCGCCACCGACGTCGCCGTGCTGTCCATCCATTCGGCCAGCAACTGCCCGGAGAACCGAACCTTACGGCCGACGCCGAGGCCGACCTTGACGACGATCTCCTCGAAGCCCTCCAGCTTGCCTTCCTCCAGCTCGACATACCTCCGGAGGGCGGTCGTGATCGCCTGGGACAGGCTGCCTCCGGCCAGCTCCTGAGCCCGGGCGAAGAGCTCCTGGTCGCTGTCGGAGACATAGATCGTCTTGTTCGGCATACGCAGAACTATACATATACATATGAGTACATGGCAACCATCGGTCGTCGGCCGGGCTCAACGCCCTTCGGGCACGGCGTCGAGATAGCGCTCGAGCCAGGGCCGGAAGGGAAGCTGCCGCGGCCACCAGCCCGCGCCGGCCCGCTTCGCCCACTCCCAGATCATGATCCGTTCCAACACCACCAGGACCCGGAACCGCCGGCGATCGAAACTCGGCCGGCCCGACAGCCCGGCCTCCAGGAACGGCAGGGCCAAGCCGGGTTCATGATCAAGATAGGAACAGAACTGGCGGGTCAGCTCCTCGTCCGGATGGCCGTAGTGGGCGCTGGCGAGGTCATAGATCCCGGTGACGGTCCAGCAGCCGTCGACGGGAGCGGCCGTCACGTTCTGCCGGCTGTAGTCGCCGTGCAGCAGTACGGGAGCGAAGGGCTCGGCCAGCGCGTCGGCGGCGTCGTCGAGGAGCGCGACCACCCAGGCCCGGTCCTCGGCACTGACGGCGAGCGCCCGGTCCAGGGTCTCCAGCACGGTCGCGGTGACCCAGCCCGCCCAGTCCGGTTCGAGCGGCTCGACCGCACCGGTCTCCGGGTTCCAGTGACCGGCGAGCTCGCCGGTCACCGCGCTGATCATGGCCGCCGTCGCACCCAGGGATCGCGCCAGTTCGGTCCGCCCGGCGGGCGGCAGCGCGGCATAGACCTGCTCGTCCGCGACCTGCCACCCGGCCAGCCTGCCCATGATCACGTACGGCCAGCCGAACAGATCGGCCGACGATTCGTGGTGGTACGGCCACGGTGCCGGCACCGCACCATGATCATGAAAGACGCGGGCGAAGAAGGACTCCTGGGCGAACTGTCCCGGGGTCAGCGGGTTGCCGCGGAGCACGTACCGGCCGCGATCGGTGTCGAGGAAGACGTTCTGCCCGAAGTTGCCGGTCGCCGCAACCTCGGCGCGCAGCAGCCGGCCGAGCCCGAACCGGTCCAGCCCGTCCTGGAGCCGGCCCTCGCTCAGCGCCCCGAGCCGGTCGGTCATCACCACAGCAGGGAGCCTAATCGGCTCGACCGTGCCGACGTGCAGGTGACGAGTGCGACTCGATCGGATCACGAACCGGGGCCCTGAGGCGCGGCGTATCTACGCTCGATCCATGGCCCGGACGTCGCTGTGGTGGGTGCTGTTGATCATCATCCTGTCGATCGCCGGCTGCACCGTGCCGCCCCGGCCCGAGCCGCGGCCGGTACCGATCCAGCGTCCGCTCGTCGACGGCCGCTGTCCGCGCGACGGGATCGAACCGATGAGGCCCATTGATGAGGGCGATCCGTACCTCGGCTCGTTGCCGCCCGAGGGCTTCCGCCCGGACACCGTGGTCCGCTGCACCGTCAGCCCGGGCCGACACCAGAACGGGTACGAGCTCATCGACGTCACCGAGTCGTCCGCCGCGGTCACCCCCGAGCTGCTGACGGCGCTCGCCCTCCCCGACGAGGTGCCCGAGCGGGCCGACTTCGGCTGCCCGGAGAACCTGGAGCCGACGCTCCACCTCCTGCTGGTCGACGCGACCGGGCGCGGGTACCGGCCACGCATCCCGGTCACGCCGTGCCACCGGCCGCTGGCGGAGGTCCGCCGCGCGATCGAGGCCTTGCCCTGGCGGGTCACGGCGAAGTTCACGATCAAGCAGCGATCCTGACCGGGACACCCCGGCAGGCTCGCCGGAGATCTACCGTCGAGGCATGGCTCGACGGCTGCGGGGATGCTGGTTGGTGGCGCTCCTCATGATCACGTACGGCTGTGGCACGGACACCGGCTGGAGCCCACGGCCGGCACCGACGCCGGCGCCGCTGGTGAAGGGCGAGTGTCCGCGCGACGGCGACGGGCTGATCCACCCGCAGGTGCCGGACGACCAGTACGCCGGCGGACTGCCTCCGGCGGACTTCGTGCCGACCCAGGTGATCCGGTGCGTGGTCGACGGGCCGGAGACTCGCAAGGACGGACGGCTCGGCTACACGGTCGAGGAACTCGTCGGCACACCGTCGGACGACCTGTCGCAGGCGCTGTCCCTGCCGGACGACGGACAATCCGGCTGGCACGAGGTCTGCCCGGCCCGAGCGGAGATTCCGATCCGGCTGCTGCTGGTCGACGCCGCCGGGCAGGGCTACTGGCCGCGGATCCCGATCACGTGGTGCCACGAGGCCAGATCCGAGGTGTCCAGGGCGGTCGCCGCCATCAGCTGGCGAGAGCGTGCCACCTTCCAGGTCATGCGGGAACCGTGACCGCCGGCTGACGGGATCCGGGCCCGGTCAGCCCTCGCAGACGACCATGGCCGAGGCGATCCCGGCGTCGTGCGAGATGGAGAGGTGGATGGTGCCGACACCGAGCTGTTCGGCCCGGGCGGCGACCGTACCGATGATCTTGAAGGACGGTCGCCCCTCGGCGTCGGTGATCACCTCGGCATCGGTCCAGATCATGCCGCTCGGTGCACCGAGCGCCTTGGCCAGCGCCTCCTTGGCGGCGAACCGCGCGGCCAGCGAGGCGGTCGACTTCTTCGCCTCGGCCGGCGTGAACAGCCGATGGATCAAGCCCGGCCGGCGCTCGATCGTCTCGGCAAACCGGGACACGTCGCAGACGTCGATCCCGACCCCGATGATCATCCCGGGGTCCCCGCGGCGTTGTTCGGGGGAGCGCAGCGGAGGAGAAGAACGTCGTGGGGTGGTTTCACTCGACCGTGACCGACTTGGCCAGGTTGCGCGGCTGGTCGACGTCGTGACCCTTCCGGGTGGCCAGCTCGCAGGCGAACACCTGCAGCGGCACCACGGCGAGCATCGGTTGCAGCAGGGTGGACACCTTGGGGAGTTTGATCATGAGATCCGCGTATGGCTCGACGGCCTCGTCATCGAACTCGGCGAGCACGATGGTCCGCGCGCCGCGGGCCCGGATCTCCTGGATGTTGGAGACCACCTTGTCGTGCAGTTGATCACGGCCGCGCGGCGGCACCACCACGAACACCGGAAGTTGATCATCGATCAGGGCGATCGGGCCGTGCTTCAGCTCGCCGGCCGCGAAGCCCTCGGCATGGATGTACGCGAGCTCCTTGAGCTTCAGCGCACCCTCGAGGGCGACCGGGTAGCCGACGTGCCGGCCGAGGAACAGCACCGACGGCTCGTCGGCGAACTCCTCGGCGAGCTTGATCACCGGTTCGATGTCGTCCAGTACGGACTGGATCGCGGCCGGCATCCCCTGCAGCTCGGCCACGGTGGCGGCGATCTCGTCGTCGAACTTGGTGCCGCGCACCTGGGCCAGGTAGAGCCCCAGCACGTAGCAGGCAACCAGCTGGGTCATGAAGCCCTTGGTCGACGCGACCCCGATCTCGGGCCCGGCATGGGTGTAGATCACCGCGTCGGACTCCCGCGGGATGGTGGAGCCGTTGGTGTTGCAGATCGCCAGCACCCGCGCCTTCTGCTCCCGGGCGTGCCGGACCGCCATCAGCGAGTCGGCCGTCTCACCGGACTGCGAGATGCAGACGACCAGCGTGTTCGGCCCGACGATCGGGTCCCGGTAGCGGAACTCGTGGGCCAGCTCGACCTCGCAGGGCAGCCGGGTCCAGTGCTCGATCGCGTACTTCGCGACCAGGCCCGCATAGAACGCCGTACCGCAGGCGATGATGATGATCTTGTCGATCTTGCGCAGGTCGTCCTCGGACATCCGCAGCTCGTCCAGGACCAGCTTGCCCTCCTTGGAGTGCCGGCCGAGCAGCGTGTTCGCGACCGCGTCCGGCTGCTCGTAGATCTCCTTGCGCATGAACCAGTCGTAGCCGTCCTTCTGGGCGGCGGTCAGGTCCCAGTCGACGTGGTACGGCCGCACGTCGGCCGGCCGGCCCTCGAAGTCGGTCACCGTCACCCCGGCCGACGTGATCTGGACGACCTGGTCCTGGCCCAGCTCGATCGCGTCCCGGGTGTGCTCGATGAAGGCGGCCACGTCTGAGGCGAGGAAGTTCTCGCCCTCCCCGACGCCGACCACCAGCGGCGAGTTGCGGCGGGCGCCGACCACCAGGTCCGGGGTGTCCCGGTCGACGGCGACCAGCGTGAACGCGCCGTCCAGCCGGACGCAGACCCGGCGCATCGCGGTGGCCAGGTCGACCCCCTCGTTCAGCAGCCGGCCGATCAGGTGGGCGACGGTCTCGGTGTCGGTGTCGGAGCTGAGCGGGATCCCGGCGGCGACCAGTTCGGCCCGCAGCGCCGCGAAGTTCTCGATGATGCCGTTGTGCACCACGGCGACCCGGCCGTCGGCGGACAGGTGCGGGTGCGCGTTGGTGTCGTTCGGTGCGCCGTGGGTCGCCCACCGGGTGTGCCCGATGCCCTGGCCGGTCAGCGGCAGCGGCTGATCGGCGAGTTCCTTGTCCAGGTTGGCGATCTTGCCGGCCTTCTTGACACAGCGGAGCGTCCGGGTGTCCCCCTCGTCCACCACGGCTACCCCGGCGGAGTCGTACCCGCGATATTCGAGCCGTCGCAGTCCCTCGACCACGACCGAGCCGGCGGGCTTGGTTCCGACGTATCCGACGATTCCACACATGCCCGACAGGCTAGTGGACTCCGAACCCTTGCGCGGTGATGCTCCGTCCGCCGGTCAGTGGAAGAATTCGGGCCGCTCCACGTAAGGGGAAACGGCATGCTGGAAATGCTGCGGGACTCCGCGTTCACGTCGGCCTGGTTCGGGCTGATGGCGATGGTCTGGTTCGGCTGGGCCCAGGAGGCGCCGCCGCCGCGGACCAAGCCGCTGCTGATCGCCGGCTCGGTGCTCGGCGTCCTGCTGGCCGCCGGCTTCGGCGTCTACACCGGCTTGCACTGGGGCGATCCGACGGCGCTGAACGAGACGGGCCGGATGCGCTTCGGGATCGTCGTCGGCATCGAGGTGGCGGCGGCCGGGATCGGCTGCCTGGTGTTCGCCCGGTTGGGCGCGCGCCGCTGGATGGCCTGGTGGGTGGCGGTCGTGGTGGCGCTGCACTTCCTCAGCCTGGCCTGGATCTTCGGCGGCTGGGGGCTGGTGCTGCTCGGCCTGGTCCAGGTCGCCGGGCTGGCCTGGCTGGCGTACCGGATCAAGGGGCAGGAACACCCGACCAGCCGGTGGGTCGGACCACTGATGGGGGTGACGATCCTCCTCTTCGGCCTGGTCAACGGCGTCGTCACCCTGGCCCGCGGATGATCCTGGTTTCGTACCGACGGCGCCGATTCGGCAGAATGCTTCCTTGTGGTTCAGCGGTTCACCGGAAACGGCAACGGCAACGGCCTCGGCCCCTATGTGGAGCGCGACCGGGCCGATTGGGCTGAGTTGGCGGCGTCCACGCCACTCACCCTCGATGCAGCGACCCTGGAGAAGCTGCGCGGCCTGCGCGACCCGACTCGGCTGATCGATGTCAGTGAGGTCTACCTGCCGCTGACCAGACTGCTCAGCGAGTACGTCCGGCACACCGGCAACCTGTATCGCTCGACCAACGAGTTCCTCCGGCTCTCGGTGGATCGGACGCCGTTCGTGATCGGGGTCGCCGGGTCGGTCGCGGTCGGCAAGTCGACGATGGCCCGGCTGCTCCGCGAGTTGCTGGCCGGCTGGCCGGAGCATCCGCGGGTCACCCTGATCACCACCGACGGCTTCCTGCTGCCGAACGCCGAGCTGGAACGCCGCGGCCTGATGCACCGGAAGGGCTTCCCCGAGTCGTACGACCGCCGGGCGCTGCTCCGGTTCGTGATCGACGTGAAGTCCGGCAAGGAGGAGGTCACCGCGCCGGTCTACTCACACCTGTCGTACGACATCGTGCCGGATGAGCAGGCCGTGGTCCGGCGGCCGGACATCATGATCATCGAAGGCCTCAACGTGCTGCAGCCGGCCCGCGTCCGCGCCGACGGCACCACCGGTCTCGCGGTGAGCGACTTCTTCGACTTCTCCGTGTACGTCGACGCCGACCCGGTCGACGTCCGGGACTGGTACATCCAGCGCTTCCTGTCCCTCCGCGACACCGCGTTCCAGGACCCGCGCTCGTACTTCACCAAATACGGCCGGCTCACCGAGGAGGAGGCGGTCGCGGAGGCCGGCCGGATCTGGGACTCGATCAACGGGCCGAACCTGTGGACCAACATCCGCCCGACCCGGGGCCGCGCGACGGCAATCCTGCGCAAGGATTCCGACCACCGAGTGAAGTGGGTACGAATCCGGAAAGTCTGATCCCGGACCGCTAGCGTACGAAGGCATGAGCAACCCGTATCAGCAGCCGTCCGAGACCAAGGTGATCATCGGTGCCGGCACCGCCATCAAGTTCGGCTTCTTCGCCGCGTTCGGGGTGGTGCTGTTCTCGCTGATCATCTCCGTGATCATGCTGCTGATCAGCGCCCTCCTCGTGATGATCTTCGGCGTCCAGACCCCGTTACCGTTCCCGCGCTGACCCCTTTGGGCGCAACCGGTGCCGGTCAGCGGGGACCGAGGCCGGTGGCGCCGTCGATCAGTTCGCGGGCCACGTCGAGATGCCCGGCGTGCCGTGCGGTCTCCTCGATCAGGTGCAGCAGCACGGTCCGTACCGAATCAGAGAGCGGTACGTGCTCGGGCGGCACCGGACCGCGCGGCCGGTCGGTCAGCGCCAGCCCGGCCAGCACCCGGTCCGACCGCACCCACTGCTCGCGATAGGCCTGCACCGGGCCGATCCCGACCGGGTCCGGCCCGACCTCCGCGCCCGCGAGCAGGCCGTGACACCAGTAGCGCTCGGCACCGGTCAGGTGCATGATCATGGACGCCGGCGTCCAGCCGCTCGGCACCACCGTCCGGTTCAGCGCGGCGTCGTCGAGCCCGTCCACGATCGCCACGACGCTGTCGCGCTGAGCCTGCAGGTAGTGCAGCAGGTCGGCCCGGTCGGGCTCGTTCATGCGGCGGCCAGCGGAACCAGGTAGGACTCGACCCGGCTGATCTTGTCGCCCGCGAAGGTGAAGACGTCATTGAACGCGAACCGGTGCACCCGGCCGTCGACGAACGTGCCCTGCCCGGTGCCCAGCGCGACCACCGCGTCGGCGCCTTCGATCAGCCGGTCGACGATCAAGGTCGGACTGCCGCTGAAGGCCTCGTTCTCGATCTCGCCGTCGAACGCCGCTTTCCCTTGCAGGTGGCGGAATCCGGGCAGGTCCCAGATCACGTCGTCGGTGAGCAGGGCCAGGATCGCCTCATGATCACTGCGGCGGAATCCCTCGAAGTAGCGCTGCACCAGATCCTGACGATGGGACCCGGTCGCGCTCTCTGGCGTTGTCATATCCAGCATCATGCCCTGCCGCACTGACGATTGACCCTCCCCCTCGGGCTACCGGCGCTACGCCGCCGGGCAGCTCCGGGACGCGATCATGATCAAGGCGCTGCGGGACGCCGGCGTGCCGCTGGCCGAGGTGGCCACCGCGGCACCGGACCGGGCGGCCGAGCTGCTGGACCACCATCGGGAGCGGGTCGCGGCGGCGCGGCGGGCCGAGGACCTGGCCGCCGAGCAGGCCCGGCGGGTGCTGACCGACCTCGACACGGAGGTCGCCGTCGAGCACCGGTCCGCGCCACCGCAGCCGTACGCGGGCGTGCTGGTGGAGATGAGTGCCGACGACGACGCCCGGGAGTGGAACGACGACGAGCCGGCGAACCAGGCGTTCGGCGCCCTCTGGCAGGCCCTGGCCGCCGCCGGGAACCAGCCGACCGGCGACTTCTGGTCGACCATCCGCTCCGCCCGGAACCCGGAGCAGGTCCAGCTCGTGCTGAGCTGGCCGGTGGCCCGCGAGCCGGATCCCGGCTTCGCCGTGCCCGGCCACCGGGTCGAGGTCGGCACCCTGCCCGCGCGTGAGGAGATCGTCGCCAGCTGGACCTTCGACGGCTCCGACCCGGCCGAGGGCGCCATGCACCCGGCTGCGATCGCCCTGGTCGAAGAGGTCGAGCGCCGCGATCTCGACCTGAACCTCGGCCTGCTCCGCCAGCTCGGGATCACCGACGAGACCGGAACCCCGACCGGCATCGAACTCGCCTACGGCCTCACCAACCCGGCCGACTGACCCCGCGACAGCCGGCCGGACAAGATCAGCTCGCGAGGCCGGTCTCCATGACGGCGAACAGGCGCTCCAAGCGAGCCTCCTTGTCCTCGGCGTAGTCGCTGGCCCAGGCGAGCCCGGCGGTGAGGGCGAGCAGGTCGCTCGGCGTGAGGTCGGCCCGGATCGCGCCGGCCGACTGGGCGCGCTCCAGCAGCCGGGCGCCGGCCGTCCGCATCCCGTCGCAGGCGGCGTGCAGGGCCGAGTCCCGGTCCCGCAGCGCAGACAGGACCGCGTCCGGCAGGCCGTGGACCGTCGCCGACGCGGCCGCGAGGTCGCGCAACCAGGTCACGACCGCCCGGTAGGGCGGCTCGCCGAGGAGTTCGTCGGCCCGGGCCTGTAGCCGTTCGAACCGTTCCTGCATCAACGCCTCGAGCAGCGCCTCGCGGGTCGGGAAGTGCCGGTAGAGGGTGCCGATCCCGACCTCGGCGCGCCGGGCGATGTCCCGCAGCGACGCGCTGGTACCCCGTTCGGTCACCACTTCCTCGGCCGCGGCGAGCAGCCGCTCGCGGTTCCGGCGCGCGTTGGCCCGGAGGGCGGGGTCGGGCATCGGGCACTCCCTTCTTGATACCGGAGCACTGCTCCGTTACGCTGAATCGGTATCGGAGCACTGCTCCGCTACGACTCTACCAAGCCGACTCGAGGGAGATCTTGATCATGAACGACGGCCGACCGATCCTGGTCACCGGAGCCACCGGACAGCAGGGCGGCGCGACCGCCCGCCACCTGCTCGCCGCCGGGCGCCGGGTCCGGGCCCTGGTCCGCGATCCGAGCGCCGACCAGGCCACCGCCCTGGCCAAGCTCGGCGCCGAGCTGGTGCGCGGCGACCTGACCGACCGGGCGTCACTGGACGCCGCGATGGCCGGAACCGCGGGCGCCTTCAGCATCCAGCCGGCGACCCGTCCGGGTGAGCCCATCGAGGCGGAGGTACGGATGGGCACCGACGTCGCCGAAGCCGCGGCGGCGGCCGGCGTTGATCAACTGGTCTACACCTCGGTCGCCGGGGTCGACCTGAACGCGGCCGGTACCGGCTGGCAGTCCAAGCTGGAGATCGAGCAGCGGATCGCCGAGCTCGGCGTACCGGCCACCGTGCTGCGGCCGGTGATGTTCATGGAGAACCACCTGCATCCCGGGTACGGAATCCGCAGCGACCGCAGCGTGCTGCGGCTCCCGCCGGAGGGCGTACGGATCCAGGTCATCGCCGTCGACGACATCGGCGCCTTCGCGGCTCTGATGTTCGCCGATCCGGGCCGGCACCTCGGCCAGGTGTACGAGCTCGCCGGCGACGAGCTGACCAAGGCCGACTTCCGGACCAAGCTCAGCGCGGCCACCGGCATCGTCCCCGATCTGGATCCGCCGACCGAGCCGGATCCCGCGGTCCGGCTGGACATCGCCGCACTGTCCCGGACCGGCTCGTTCGCCGGCTGGAACGCCGACCTCCCCGCCCTGCGTGCGATCCATCCCGGCCTGAAGACCTACGACGACTGGCTCGCCGCCGGTGCCGCCGCCGAGTTCCGGAAGCTCTACGGGATCGCAGCCTGACCGAACCACGGGGTGCCGGGGCGTGCAGCGACTGGGCACTTCCGCAGCGACACGCCGTCAGGACGCCTGCTTTTGTGCCCGGTCAGCGGGCTTGGGGGAGGCTCAGGTGAGGGTCAGGGTGGTGCGGACCACGGAGGCCAGGTGTTCGGCCACGGCGGTGGCGCGGTCGGCGGTCTCGGCTTCGACCATCACGCGGACCAGGGACTCGGTGCCGGAGGGGCGGAGCAGGACGCGGCCGGTGGTGCCGAGCTCGGCGGTGGCGTCGGCGACGGCCCGGGTCAGGATCGGGTCGGAGTTGGCGCGGGTCTTGTCCACGCCGGGGACGTTGATCAGGACCTGGGGCAGTCGGGTCATCACCGAGGCCAGCTTGGCCAGCGGCTGGCCGGAGGTGGCCATCCGGCGGACCAGGTGCAGGCCGGTCAGGATGCCGTCGCCGGTCGTCGCGTGCTCGGACAGCACCACGTGCCCGGACTGTTCGCCGCCGAGGACGTACCCGCCGGCCTTCATCGCCTCCAGCACGTAGCGGTCGCCGACCTTGGTCTGCTGCACCGCGATGTCGGCCGAGTGCATGGCCTGGACCAGACCGAGATTGCTCATCACGGTCGCGACCAGGGTGTTGCCGACCAGGCGGCCCTGTTCGGAGAGCGCCACCGCGAGGACGGCCAGGATCTGGTCGCCGTCGACGACCTCGCCCGCGGCATCCACGGCCAGACAGCGGTCGGCGTCACCGTCGACGGCCAGCCCGAGATCGGCGCCGTGCTCGATCACGGCGGCCTGCAGGTCCTCCGGATGGGTGGAGCCGCAGGCCTCGTTGATGTTGATGCCGTCCGGCTCGGAGTGCAGCCGGATCACCTTCGCGCCGAGCGCCTCGAAGGCCTCCGGCCCGGCCCGGTGGGCGGCGCCGTTGGCACAGTCGAGCACCACGGTGATGCCGTCGAACCTGGTCGGTGCGACGGTCCGGACCAGGTGCCGGACGTACGAATCGGTCAGCGCGGTGTCGTTCCAGACCCGGCCGACATCGGCCCCGGTCGGTCGCGGCCACGGCGCCCGCAGCCTGGCCTCGATCAGATCCTCGACGGCGTCGTCCAACTTCTCGCCGCCGCGCGCGAAGAACTTGATGCCGTTGTCCGGCATCGGGTTGTGACTGGCCGACAGCATGACGCCGAAGTCGGCCTTGGTGGATCGGGTCAGGTACGCCACACCGGGCGTCGGCAGGACGCCGAGTCGGTGCACGTTGACCCCGGCGCTGGCCAGACCGGCCACCACCGCAGCTTCGAGGAACTCCCCGGACGCCCGCGGATCGCGGCCCACGACCGCGGACGGGCGGTGCCCACCAAAGGCACCGCTCTCCGCGAGAACATGGGCCGCGGCCACCGAGAGGTCGAGCGCCAGTTCGGCGGTCAGCAACTCGTTGGCCCGGCCACGGACTCCATCGGTCCCGAACAGTCGCCCCATCGCGAGGACGACGTCAGCGCTTGCTGTACTGAGGAGCCTTACGGGCCTTCTTCAGGCCGGCCTTCTTGCGTTCCTTGATCCGGGCGTCCCGGGTCAGCATGCCGGCCTTCTTCAGCGCGGACCGGCTGGCCTCGGCGTCGACGGCGTTCAGCGAGCGGGCAATGCCGAGGCGAACCGCGCCGGCCTGTCCGGTGATGCCGCCACCGTGGACCCGGGCGATCACGTCGTAGGAGCCCTCGACCCCGGCGGTGCCGAACGGCTCCGACGCGATCTGCTGGTGCACCTTGTTGGGGAAGTACTCCTCAAGGGTGCGCCCGTTGATCTTCCAGGTGCCGGTGCCCGGGACGATCCGGATCCGGGCGATGGCCTCCTTGCGGCGACCGGTCGCCGCAGCGGCGGCCACGACGGCCGGACGGCTGGTCGGGCCGGTGGCCTGCGGGTTGGCCTCGGAGCGGTAGGCGATCTCGCGGTCGCCCTCGGTAAACGGGCGAACCTCGTCGTCCAGGTTCTCGGTCACTGTTTCGGACACGGTCGAAGAGCTTCCTGTCTTTACTGGCTGATCTTGGTGATCTGGAACGGCTGCGGCTTCTGGGCCGTGTGCGGATGCTCCGGACCCGAGTAGACCTTGAGCTTCTTGATCAGCTTCCGGGACAGCCGATTCTTCGGCAACATGCCCCAGACGGCCTGCTCCACCGCCTTGCGCGGGTCGGTGTCGAGCAGCTTTCCGTACGCGATGGACTTGAGCCCACCGGGCCGGCCGGAATGCCGGTAGCTGATCTTGTCCTCGCGCTTGTTGCCGGTGAGCGCGATCTTCGACGCGTTCACGACCACGACGAAGTCACCTCCGTCGACATGCGGCGCAAACGTCGACTTGTGCTTACCCCGGAGCAGCGTGGCCGCAGTCACGGCGAGCTTGCCCAGCACGAGGTCATCGGCGTCGATGACGTGCCATTCACGGGTGACCTCACCCGGTTTGGGACTGTACGTGGACACTCCTCGCCCTGCCAATCTCTCTCTGGTGTTGCTGCTGAAGGATCCCCTGCGGGCACCCCCGGACTCCCGGACGGTGCATGATGCAAGGAAGTGAGTGCGCATTGGCGCAACAGCGGTCAAGGTTACCGGCCCCTCGGATGCCGGTCAAAACGGCCGATTTCGGTGGCCCGTAGACTGCTGCGTGAGCCAGCGCACATCGCCATCCCCCGCTGGCCACTCGCCGCTACGCCCGCGTAGGTTGTCGCCATGACCGAGTCGCTCACCGTACGGGACAACCGCACCGGCAAGGATTATGAGCTGGAGATCACGGACGGCACCATCCGCGCCGCCGACCTGAAACAGATCGCCGTCGACGGACAGCCCGGACTGGCGACGTACGACCCCGGATTCGTCAACACTTCTTCCTGCCGCAGCGCCATCACCTACATCGACGGTGAGGCCGGCATCCTGGAATACCGCGGCTACCCGATCGAGCAGCTGGCCGAGTCCTCGACCTACCTCGAGGTGGCCTACCTGCTGCTGAACGGTGAGTTGCCGACGACCGATCAGCTGGCCGAATGGACGCACGAGGTCACGTACCACACGTTCGTGCACGAGAACCTGAAGCAGTTCATCCAGGGCTTCCGCTACGACGCGCATCCGATGGCGATGCTGATGGCCGGCGTGAGCGCGCTGTCCACGTTCTACCCCGAGGCCGTCCAGATCGACGACGCCGAGAACCGGCAGCTGCAGATCACCCGGATGATCGCCAAGATGCCGACCCTCGGTGCGTTCGCGTTCCGGCACCAGCAGGGCAAGCCGTACATCTACCCGGACAACGGCCTCTCCTATACGGCGAACTTCCTGGCCATGCTGTTCAAGATGAGCGAGCCGGAGTACAAGGCGGACCCGCGACTGGTCCAGGCCCTCGAGGTGCTGTTCATCCTGCACGCCGATCACGAGCAGAACGCCTCCGCCAACGCGGTGCGTGCAGTCGGTTCGACCGAGGTCGACCCCTACTCCGCCGTCGCCGCCGGCATCGCCGCGCTGTACGGCCCGCTGCACGGCGGCGCCAACGAGGCGGTGCTGCGGATGCTGCGCCGGATCGGCTCCACCGACAACATCCCCGGCTTCATCGAGGGTGTGAAGGCCGGCAAGGAACGGCTGATGGGCTTCGGCCACCGGGTCTACAAGAACTACGACCCGCGGGCCAAGATCATCAAGAAGGCCTGCGACGACGTCTTCGAGGTGACCGGGGTCAACCCGCTGCTCAAGATCGCCCGCGAGCTGGAGAAGATCGCGCTGGAGGACGAGTACTTCGTCTCCCGCAAGCTCTACCCCAACGTCGACTTCTACTCGGGGCTGATCTACGAGGCACTGCAGTTCCCGCCGGAGATGTTCACCGTGCTGTTCGCGATCCCGCGCACCTCGGGCTGGCTGGCCCAGTGGTCGGAGTTGATCACCGATCCGGAGCAGAAGATCGCCCGGCCGAAGCAGATCTACACCGGGCACCGGACCCGCGAGTTCGTGCCGATCGGGCAGCGCTGACCGAGCACCCCCGTCGCGCGGAACTCTCGGCCGACGGCACGCAGTACTACGACGGCCCCGACTGGGGCTGGCAGGATCTCTGGCTGACCGCGGACCAGGTCTTCGCCTTCTGTACCGAGGATCGGGGCCTGCCCGCGACGCAGGTCGGGCTGCTGGCCGAGGGCCTGCTCAACCAGTCCTGGAAGATCGAGTGTTCCGATCATGATCGGGTGCTCCGGGTCGGGCGGTCCGAGCGGACTCCCGAGCAGGTGGCGTACGAACTCCCGGTGGTCCGGGCCTGGGCCGAGGCCGTTCCGGTGGTGGTCGCGGCCGAACACCAGGACGTGCCGGTCGTCGACGGTCGGGTGCTGACGCTCTTCCCTTACGTGGAAGGCTTCTCCGGCCTCTCGATGGCCAGCCCCGACCGGACCCGGGAACTGATCCCGGTGGTCGCCGCGATGCACCGCGTATCCCTCGGGCTCGACCTCGCCCAACGGCCGGGCTTCACCTCGATCGACGAACAGCCGCGCTGGCCCGACTGGACCGTGGCCCGTCCGGCGGTGATCGACCGGTTCGGCAGCGGTGCCGAGATCCTCGGACCGGTGACCGTGATCGACCGGGCGATCGAGGAGCTTGATCGACAGCTGGACGACTGGACCCGGTCCGGCCGGCTCGCCGCTCGGGCACCGATCCACGGCGACCTGAATCCGCGCAACCAGCTCTACCTCGAGGACAGCCTGGTCGCGATCATCGACACCGACGACCTCCGCGTCGATCCCCTGGTCTGGGAGGTCGCCAACCTCGCCTACACCGACCTCGACGTGGATCCAGGCCGGGTCTGGCGTGACTACCTCGAGGCCGGCGGACCGCTCGAGGCGGCCGACGAGGATCTGCTGCTGCCCTTCGCCCGGCTGGGCGTGCTGGGCGAACTCCGCTGGCTCACCGACGCCGACGGAGCCGCGATCCACACCGCCGACCAGACCCTGTTCGACCTGGCCGCCGCGCTCACCGGTCGGCCGACCCGCGACTGAGCCATTCCGGAGCCAGCACCGACCAGACCTCCAGGTCGAGCCGCTCGCCGTCCGGATGCCGATAGACCTGCCGCAGTACGCCCTCGCGCACCATGCCGAGCCGCTGGGCGACCGCGATGCTGGCCGTGTTGCCGGTGGCGGCCATCCACTCCACCCGGTGGATGCCGCGTTCCCTGATCGCCCAGTCGATGATCATCCGGGACGCCCGGGTGACCAGGCCGCGGCCGACCGCCGACGGCTCCAGCCAGCAGCCCGCCTCGGCCGTTCCCTGCTGGACGTCCATCACCCGGAACAGCACCCCGCCGACCAGGGTCCCGTCGACCCGGATGCCGTAGATCCGCCCGGCGTCGTCGCGGGCCTTGTCGGCGTACGAACGGAGGAAGGAGCGGGCCGACTCGAGGTCGTGGACGGCGTGGGCGAGCCCGATGTAGCGGCCGATGAATTCCCGGCCCCGGTCCAGGTGGGCCAGCAACTCCTCGGCCTGCCACGGCTCCAGCGGGCTCAGCTCGGCGTCGGTTCCCAGCGACTTCGTGAACAAGGGCTCCTCCTGACTCGCGGCGACCCGGTCATTCTCGCGTCGCGTTGTCGCGAAAGTCCCTCCAGGTGGGCGGTACGGCCCCGAAAAGGGCCGGAACGGCCACAGCGAGGGACCTTCGCGACCTGGGCCGACGGGACCCGTCCCGTGAGCCGGACCTGCGCTGCCACCACGGGGTACGGTCTGAAAGGATTCAGGCTGCAGTACGAAGCTTTGGAGGTGAAGGGGGACGATGACTACGACAGGGAAACGGACCGCGCTGGTGGTCCGAGGCGGCTGGGACGGGCATGCGCCGGTTCAGGCGACCGACCTCTTCATTCCGCATCTGGTCGACAACGGCTTCGCGGTCCGGGTCGAGGACTCGCCGGCGATCTACGCCGACACCGACTACCTCGCGAGCGTCGATCTGATCATGCAGTGCATGACGATGAGCACGATCGAACATGATCAGCTCGCGGGGCTGCGCGGCGCGATCGCGGCCGGCACCGGGTTCGCCGGCTGGCACGGCGGCATCGCGGACTCGTACCGCAACAGCAGCGACTACCTGCACCTGGTCGGCGGCCAGTTCGCCTGCCATCCCGGCAAGCCCGCCGCCGAGCACGTGCCGGGCGATCCGGCCAACAACTTCGTGCCGTACGTGATCAACATCCGGCCCGAGGCCGCGACCCACCCGATCGTGGCCGGGATCGAGGACTTCGAACTGGTCACCGAGCAGTACTGGGTGCTGTCGGACGACTACGTCGACGTGCTGGCCACCACGACGCAGAAGGTCCGCGACGGCGACCCGTGGAACCGCGAGGTGACCTCGCCGGCGATCTGGACCCGGACCTGGGGCGAGGGCAAGATCTTCGTCGCGACGCCCGGGCACAGCGTCGACGTGCTGCAGAATCCGTCGGTGAAGACGATCGTCGAGCGCGGCCTGCTGTGGGCGTCCCGATGAGCGCCGGCGGAAGGGCGCGGGTCGGCCTGATCGGCTGCGGCGCGATCAGCGGCGCCTATCTCGGAACCCTGCCCCGGTTGCGGAATCTCGAGCTGGTCGCCGTTGCCGATCTTGATCCGGAACGGGCCAAGGCCGCTGCCACCGCCTACCCGGGAGCCCGTCCGATGGGCGTCGACGAGCTGCTCGCGGCGCCCGAGGTCGACCTGGTGCTCAACCTGACCATCCCGGCCGCACACGTCGAGATCGCCGAGGCCGCGATCGCCGCCGGCAAGAGCGTGTACGGCGAGAAGCCGCTGACCGCGACGGTCGAGGAGGCCCGCCGGGTGCTGGCCGCCGCCGACGCCGCCGGGGTACGGGTCGGCAGCGCCCCGGACACCGTGCTCGGCACCGGCACCCAGACCGCTCGGGCCGCGATCGACTCCGGCCTGATCGGGGCACCGATCGCCGCGACCGCGACCATGGTGACGCCGGGTCACGAGCGCTGGCACCCGAACCCGGACTTCTACTACCAGCCGGGCGGCGGTCCGCTGCTGGACATGGGTCCGTACTACCTGAGCTCGCTGGTCACGCTGCTCGGCGACGTCGAGTCGGTGATCGGGGCCGGCAGCCGGACCCGGGACAGCCGAGTGATCGGGAGCGGGCCGCGGGCCGGCGAGACGATCGGGGTGTCCGTCGACTCGCACGTGACGGGCGTGCTGACGCATTCCTCCGGCGCCCTCTCGACGCTGGTGATGAGCTTCGACTCGGTGGCCAGCCACGCCGCGCGGATCGAGGTGCACGGCGAGCTGGGGTCGCTGAACGTACCGGATCCGAACCGGTTCGACGGCGACGTGGAGCTGCACGGCCTTGCCGACAAGGGCTGGCGGACGCTCGACGTCTCGGCCGGCTACCGCAACGCCAGCCGCGGGTACGGTCTCGCCGACCTGGTCGCCACGCCCGCCGGCACCGAGCCCCGGGCCGGTGGCAAGCTCGCGTTCCACGTGCTCGAGGTGATGGAGTCCCTGCTGGCCTCGGCGCAGTCGGGGCAGCGGGTCGAGATCCAGTCCCGGGTGGAGCGGCCGGCGCCGGTGCCCCTGGGCGACGGAGACTTCACCGGCTGAGCCTTCACCCGCCGGACCGGGCCGATCACCCCCGCGGGGGAATCCGGCCGCGACGGGTCCGGGCGAGGCTGGGGGCATGGAACGCTCACTGCCCGCCCGGATCGGCCTCGCCCGCAGCGCCGCCGCCGGCTGTGCCCTCTCGGCCGCAGGCTTCCTGGTCCTGATCATCACCGGCCTCGGCGAGACCGCGCCGGGGATGCCGCTCGCGCCGCGACCGATCGCCGCACTGGGGGCGGCTGCCGCTGCGGTGGCGATCATCCTGATCCGGGACCGGACCCGGCCGGTGCTGTTGATCACCGCCCTGGCCGCCCTGCTGATCATGGCCGCCGGGAGCGCCGCCGCGATCCCGCACACCGCCCTGATGTTGATCATCATGACGATCGGCCTGGTCACTCAGGTGAGCGGCCCGTTCGTCATCGATCCGCCCGTGTTGACCATGATCACGCACCTGATCACCGCCACGGCCGCCTTCCTCGGCGGGGCGTGGCTGCTCGGCCGCTGGCGCGCGCTGCGCGGGGTCTGCCCGTCCTGCGGCCGGGTCGAGGCTGTCGTACCGCCGGTCCGTTCGCGCTGGGTGCCGGCGCTGGCCGCCATGGCCGTCGCCGGCGCGCTGCCGTACGGACTGCTCAAGCTGGCCTGGGGACTCGGCTTCAAGATCGGGCTGCCCGGGCACGGGTTCGACAGCGTGTCCTTCGGCTCACCGGGTTTCGGCGACACCGCGCTGCTGACCGGGCTGTCGATCATCGCCTCGGTGCTGATGGGACTGCGGCTGCGCCGGCGCCTGATCCGGCTCGCGTTGATCTTCGTCGGCACGGTCGGCTCGTTCATGCTGGTCCCGGTCGGAGTGATCGGAGCGATCACCGGACTGATCCCCGCGGCGCTGGGGCTGCGGCAGATCGGGGACGCGGAGATCGCCGGCTGGGCGTACGTCGTGGTGTACGGCAGCTTCGCGGTCTGGGGTCTCGGCCTGTGCCTGCTGACCATCCGGTACGCCCGCGGCACCCGGCCGGACTGCCGGTCGCATCGGGCGACAGCGGCGGCCGACGCTGGCAGGATGGAGCCCGTCACCCCCACCCCGGCCTGAGCCACCTCGGGCCGGCGCAGCCGAGGAGGACGCCTTGCCCGACGCCACCCCCGACACCGAGCTGCCGGAGCCGGTCCCGCCCGGCGTGCGGGCCCAGCTGCTGTCCACCGAACACTGGAGCCTGCTCGCCACCCGCGGGCTGTCCTGGAACGAGAGCTTCAGCCGGGCCAGCTGGTTCATGACCGTGGTGTCGGCCGCGGTCGTGGCGATCGCCCTGGTCGCGGACAGCACCGACTTCGGCACCGGCTTCCGCGTCTTCGCCCTGCTGATCATCCCGCTGCTGGTGATCATCGGCATCGCCACGGTGGTCCGGCTGGTGCAACTGGACGCCGTCGACGTCGGGCTGGTCGCCGGGATGAACCGGCTGCGCCGCGGCTACCTCGACATCGCCCCGGAACTCGAGCCGTACTTCGTCACCGGGCACCGGGAGGACCTGGCCGGCCTCATGCAGACGTACGGCGGCCGGCGGACCCGGATCCCCGCCATCCAGTACCTGTCCAGCATCGCCCTCCTGGTCAGCGTGATCATCGCCGTCCTGGTCGGCGCCATGATCGGCCTGATCGCCGACACCGCCGGCGCCGCGCTCGCGGTCGCCGTCATCCTCGGCGTGATCACCGCCGCCGCGGCCCTGGCCGTGATCGTCGTCCTGGTGGTGCGCCACGTCCGTACCTCCTGGCCGTCCGGGCCGGCCACCTGACCACGTTCGCTCAGAGCACCGGAAAGCCCGGGGGCTCTCCCGCACAGCTGAGCACCCAAGGCAGCCGGCGCTCGCAGCCCACATCGACGGAGCTCTCCGGTGAACTGACCCGGTAGACCACGTAGGTCTCCGCCGCCATCGGTCCGCCGACGCCCGGGGTCACCCGCGCGGCTGCCGGGTCGTCGGGGGTGGGAACCGCGCAGCTGTCCGGGTGTTCGGCCGGTGGGTCTCCGTCGGGGTTCACCCACCACAGCGCCGTCCCGTACTCGGCGGGTCGGCCGGCACCGTAGTCGGGCGTCAGGACGTCGTGGAGGATCTCCGAGCAGCTGGGTGACCCCGCGGTGTCCCCGCCGAGGAGGTCGGCAACGTCTTCCGCGCCGCTGGCGCCCGACGGCGATGGGTAGATCTCGTACGCCAGCAGCGAGCACCGCTGCCAGTAGAACATCACCACGTCCTGCTCACCGTCACCATCGCTGTAGCGCGGCGAGAGCCAGCAGGAGACCTGCGTCCACGAACGAACCGGGGCGCCCAGGTCCGCCAACGGAGATCGGAACTCGTCCTGTTTGGCGAGCAATTCCGGGCGCCCGGTCGCGACCTGGTCGACGAGCTTCCGCGCGGCGTCGGCATGGACGGCCCGGAAGACCGGGCCCGGAACGATCATGACGAGCGCCAACGCCACCAGGACGACGAGCACCCTGATCGTCCAGCGGCGAAGCGGTGACGGGCGCTCCTCCGCCGACAGCTCCTGGGCCTCGCCCAGGTCGGTCGGTGTCATGGGTTGACGTGACCGAACGTGAGGTAGCCCCGGCCGACTTCAAGCTGCTTCGCCCCCATCACCACGGCACGACGATACCGGCAGGCGATCCGGCCGCGGTCGCGGATATCGTGACGAGACAGGTGTGCGAGCGACGGAGGACCATGATCAACGACCCGGCTGCGGCGGTGGCGAGCTTCGCGTACGAGCTCGGAGTGTTGAAGCGGCTGCGCCGGGCCGGCTGGTGGCAGGTCGGCGTCCGGGACCCGGAAGTACCTCGCGGCGATGCCGGACCACGAGCAGATCACCCGTGATCAACTCGCGGCGATCCCGGACAGGTTGTCGAAGTCGATCTTGGACGCGGCGATCGAATACGAGGCGGCCGAGACCCGGGAGGCGATCTGCGCCCGGGACGCCGACAAGCTCGAATGCCTGATCCAGGCCGTCGAATACCGGCACGCCGGGCATCAGAACGTGCAGAACTGGATCGACACGTCGCGCCGCTCGCTGCGCACCCCCTCGCCGCCCGCGTCGCCGACGCCGCCCTCGACCTGTCCCCGCTCACCTGGCTGCAGACCGGCACCTGATGATCATGAAATCCCGGTTCATGGACGACTCCCGGCGCCGCTGACACACTCGGCGACATGAGCGAGAAGAAGCAGATCGTGATGACCGCGATGACGGAGCTGATCGGCAAGGGAAACCTGGCCGCCGTCGAACCGCTGCTCCGGGCCGACTTCGTCGACCACAACCCTCAGGTGGCCACGACGTCCCGGGCGGCCTGGCTGGACAACTTCCGCGACTTTCCGTTGCGGGAGATGAAGATCGACATCCAACAGCTGGTCGCCGAGGGGGACTACGTGACCATGTTCTCCCGCCGTTGGCTGCCCGGCGGCGACGTGATCGCAGTCGCCGACGTCTTCCGGTTCGCCGGCGAGCTGGTCGCCGAGCACTGGGAGGTCGTCCAGCCGCTCGGCGACGATGACCCGAATCCGCTGGCGACGCTCGGATCCGTACCGGCGCGCGGATGACGCAGACGGTCGGTTGGCTGCTGCGGGAGTGGCGGCACCGTCGCGGGCTCAGCCAACTCGATCTTGCTCTCGCGGCCGACGTCTCCGCGCGGCACGTGAGTCTCGTCGAGACCGGCCGGTCGAATCCGAGCGCCGACATGGTGCTGCGGCTGGCGGCCGAGCTCGAGGTGCCGCTCCGCGACCGCAACCGCCTCCTGGTCGCCGCCGGCTACGCGCCGCGCTATCGCCAGCGCCCGCTGGCGGGGCCCGCGCTGGCGGCCGCGCGGGACGCCGTGACGCGGGTGCTGACGGCCCACGAGCCCTATCCGGCGATCGTCTTCGACCGGCACTGGAACATCGTGACGACCAACGAGACCGCGGCCGCCGTCCTCGCGGCCGCGGTCGACCCGTCGGCGGCTGCCCCGGCCAACATGGTGCGGCTCGCCCTCACCCCTGGTGAGCTGCGGTCGCGGATCGTCAACTTCCCGGAGGTTCGGGCGTTCTTCCGGTCCCGGCTGTCCCGGCAGCTGGCCCGCACCGGCGACCCGGCCATCGAGGCGCTTTACCAGGAGTTCTTCGCCGAGTCCGCGGCGGAGGACCTCCCAGCGGCCGAGTTCGACGTCGTCATCCCGATGATCATCCGGTACGCCGGTCACGAGCTGCAGCTGTTCTCGACGATCACGACGTTCGGCACGCCCCAGGACATCACCCTCGACGAGATCTCCGTCGAGTCCTACTATCCGGCCGACGACCGGACCGCCGCGACGCTGCGTTCCCTGGCCGAGACCCGGCGACCGACCGGAGTTGATCATGAGCGGGCCGGCGACTGATCAGCCGACCACCTTGATCGAGTCGATCGACACGGTGCCGGTCGAGGTGCCCTGGACCGGGTCGATCCGGAGCTGCCGGATCCGGCCGGTCCACTTGGGGTTCTGCTTCAGATCGATCAGATACGTCTGGTACTCGGCGTCGTTCGCGGTCACGGTGATCGTGGCCCGCTTGACGCCGTCGATGACGGGATCGTCGTCGGTGCTGAAGTAGATCACCAGTTGCGTGTCCGCGGTCTGGTTCCGCATCCGTACCTCGACCTGCCCGTAGTCGGCGGTCGGGAGCCCGAGCAGGTCCGGGGTCACTACGCCGGGGTCGTCCTGGTTCACGGTCAGGTTCAGCGCGCCGCCGGCCACGGTGGCCGGCGCCTTCCGTACGGTCACGGCCTCGAAGTCGCCGTCCTGGTCGAACGTCCAGCTCGACTTCCCGGACGCGGGATAGAGATGCTCGGACACGGCCAGGTCGTCCAGCCCGTCGGTCAGCGGCAGGGTCCAGCCGAAGGTCTGGTGATCATTGATGAACCGGGCCCGGTCGAAGGACTCGAGGACCTGCCGCGCGTCCCGGTTCCTGCGGTACTCGCGGTGGGCGAGTTCGTACAGCGTCACCAGGTTGTAGTCGATGTTGCTGGCGACGTAGTAGCCGGTCCGGGCACCCGGGTCCGCCGTCATCAGGAAGTCGTCGTAGAGCTTGAACGGCAGTTCGAGGTTCTCCCCGCGCGGACCGACGTAGGTGAACCAGTCGCGGGATCCGTTGTTCTTGGCGATGTCGGCCTGCAGGACGAGCAGTTGCAGGTGCAGGAAGGTGTAGTGCAGCCCGTGTCCCTGGGTGGTCCGGCTCCGGTCCCAGATCTCACCCGGCTCCGGCATCGGCGCGCCCGCGGTGTAGGTGGGATCCCCCTTGTAGAGATCGCCGTTCGCCACGCCGCCACCAAGATCATCGGGCATCACGATCGCGCCGTTGATCAACTCCCGGAGATCTTTGTCGTTCTTCCCCGAGTCCAGCTGCTCCTGGATCATCGCGCTGTCGCGGAGCATCGCCCCGATGGCCAGCAGCCCCAGGTTGTGCGCAGACAGGTGGTTGCTGAAGTAGTTCCCGCCCAGGTAGGTCCCGGGCTCACCGCGATAGCGACAGGTGCCGTAATCGCAGGTGTGCGTCTCGTACCGGAAGATGTTCCGGCTGATCATGGTCGCTTCGGCCATCTTCCGGAACCACTGCTCCATCAGGGTCCGCTCCGCGGCCGGCAGCTGGCTCCACAGCATCGCGTACGTGTCGCCGAAGATCGGGATCACCCGGCCGATCACCAGGCCCATCTGGTGCGGGCTGCCCCAGCCCGGATACTCCCCGTCGATCGCGTCCCGGGCCCAGAGCCGGAGGATCTCCCGGGCTTTGTCGGCGTAGCGGGCGTCGCCGGTGATCCGGGCGGCCAGCGCGAGGCTCCGGGCGTCCTGCGCCTGCGGCCGGGCCTTCCCGAAGTAGGTCTCGTGGTGGTACGACTGCTCCGGCACGTACGTCTTCGTCAGCGCCGCGTCGGCCACCGCCTTCGTCTTCAACCACGAACCGTAGAAGGGTTCCTGGCGTTCGGCGACCCGGCGGATCGCCCGCTCGATCTCCGCCTCGGTCGTGAAGATCACCGGCCGCTGGCCGGACTGGGTGTCCGCAGCCGCGTACGGGGCCGCCGACAAGATCAACATGACCGAGATCATCAGGCACAACACCGCGGTCGCGACCCGGTTCGAGCGCAGCGTCGCGGCGGGCGAGGACTTCATCATCGATTCCTCCGAGTTTCTGCCGTGGAGACGGCACTGGTGAGGCGAGCCTGCACCGGCCCGACGCCGCCGACCAATGACCGGACCGAAACCGGTCAAAAACCGTCACGCGGACGATCGGACCACCAGCCGGGGATGAAGTTCGATCTGCTGGGTCGCGTGCGGCGAGGGGCCGAGCCGGGCGATCCGGCGCAGGCACAACATCACCGCCGTGAAGCCGAGATCCTCCTTGGCCGGGGCGACTGCGGTCAGCGGCAGCTCCTCGCTCGCCAATTCGTCGTCGTACGTGATCACCGCCAGGTCGTCCGGGATCCGCACGCCGGTGGCCCGCGCCGCCTCGAGCAGGTACAGCGCCGCCTCGTCGGGCTGACAGACCACCGCGGTGACCCCCTGCGCCCGCAGCGCGGCCAGGGCCTCGTCGACCAGGCCCGGATGATCAGGATGGTCGATCCGGCCGAGCCAGGGCAGCCGGTGCTCGACCAGCGTCGCCCCGGCGTCGGCCGCGACCGCGCGCAGCCCGGCCAGCGCCGGTTCGAAGGTGGGCGAGGCCGGCCAGCCGAGCATCGCGAGGTGGCGATGGTTCCGGTCGAGCAGATGCTGCCCGGCCAGCCGTCCGCCATGAACATGATCGGAAACCACCGAGTCGACGGCGCGGGTCGAGAACGCCTCCGGAACGCTGCGCTCCAGCAGGACCACCGGCTGCTCGACGCCCTGCAGCGACTCCAGCACCCGGTTGTCACCGAGCCGGTGCAGGTTGGGCGCGACGAGCAGGGCGTCCACCTCGATCTGCAGGAGGGTACGGACGCGTACGGCCTCCTCCAGTTGCGGATCCGGAGCCTCACCCAGCACCAGCCGCAGCCCGGCCAGCTCCGCCGCCCGCTGCGCCCCGGCGAGCACCTTGGCCCAGTAGTAGCCGCGCTGCGGGATCAGCAGCCCGACGGTGCCGGTGCTGCCGGGCCCGTGCCCGCGGCTGGTCCGCAGCCCCAACGCGACCGTACGCAACTCGTCGACGATCGGCCCGTTCGGCTGCCTCTCCTCCACCGTGGTCGCGCCGCCGTGGACCCGGCGCAGCTGGCCCAGCCCCTCCAGCACGGCCAGATCCCGCCGCGCCGTCGACTCCGAGCAGCCCAACCGTGTCATCAGGTCGGTGAGCCGGACCACGCCATGCAGCCTGAGTAACCGCATCACCTCGCGGTGCCGCTCCCGTTCCAACACGGCATCACTCAATCACGCGCGGGGGCGCGGACGGGTCAGCCGCGGCCCTGCAACGCTCCGCCGTTGACCTGGATGATCTGGCCGGTGGTCCAGCCGCCGCCCGGGCCGGCCAGATAGCTCACCGTCGCGGCCACCTCATCGGGCGTGCCGGGACGGCCGAGCGGGATCTGGGCCAGGCGGGACGAGACGACCTGCTCGGTCAGCCGGCCGGCCCAGAACTCCGTCTCCGGGACGAAGCCCGGGGCGATCGCGTTCACGGTGATCCGGTCCGCCGCGAGTTCGGTGGCCAGGCCCATCACCCAGGCGTTCACGGCTCCCTTCGCGGCGCCGTACGCCCCCGGACCGCGGAGCCCGGCGATCGAGCTCATCGCGATGATCCGGGCGCCGGGACGGGTCAGCCGATCCCGCAGCGCCTCGGTGAGCAGCACCGAGGTGAGCACGTTCAGGTCGAAGATGGTCCGCCAGGCGTCGGCGACCCCGTGCAGGCTCGTCGAGTCGCCGTAGGTCGCGCCGCCGCCGGCGTTGAGCACCAGGACGTCGATGGTCGCGCCGGTGCCGAGCTCCTCGGCCACGACGGCCACCTGGTCCGGATCGGCCAGGTCCGCCGACGCGGTGAACACCCGCTCGGAGCCCACGTCTGCGTTGATCCGGTCCGCCGCCTCGGTCAGCACCTCGGCCCGCCGGCCGACGATGGTCACGTCGGCGCCCTCGGCGGCCAGGCGGTGCGCCACGGCCGCCCCGATTCCCGTACCGCCGCCGGTCACCACGGCCCTGCGGCCGATCAGTCCGTCCTCTGCCATGGTTCGACCGTACTGGGCACGGTCTGGCGGCCCTGGGGAGCGTCTGGTTCTATGGTTGCGGGGACGTTGGGAGGTGGGGTGAGGGCGGCAGTCAGCCTGCGGTGGAGTCGCTACCTGGGCGCACTTCTGGCGGCGCTCGCAGTGGTAATGCTGTCGAGCGCGGCTCCGGCCTGGGCTCTGCCGGACGACCCCGAGGCACCGATCCAGAGCGTCTGCGCGACAGACGGGACGGCCGACTACCAGTACCTGCCGGTCGAACGGTGGTCCGGGGCGACCCAGAAGATGCACATCCGGTCCGGCGGCGGCGGTCCGTTCGACTTCGCACCGTTCCAGCGCGAGTTCCAGGGCGGCGCCTTCGCCGTCGGCGACTTCTTCTACTCGGTGACCACGAAGTTCGTCACCTGGTCGACCGAGTTCTGCCCGCTGCAGTCGATCGGCCTGACCATCGACCAGACGGTCGCCCGCTTCGGCGACGCCGTCCTGCAGTCGCCGCTGCTGGCGGGCATCGTCGGGCTCGCCGCGATCGGTCTGCTGATCCGCGGGCTGAAACAGGATCCGGGCTGGCTCATGCGCCTGGTCGTGAAGATGATCATCGTCGCGATCCTGGTGATCATGGTCGTCGGCGCCGGCAGCAGCACGAAGGACGCCTCCGGCCGCTACAAACCGGGCCAGGGATCCCCGGGCTGGTTCGCGACCATGATCGACGAGGCGATCACCGAGATCGCCGCCGCCCCGGCCGCGGCCCTGGAAGGCCCGTCCGCGTACGGCACCGTCGGGGTCGACCAGGACGAGCTGAGCTGCGGCGACTACGTCGACGCCCTGAAGCGGGGGTACGAGTCGTCCGCGCTCGCCAAGGGCGCCGTGATCAAGGCGAAGTCGATCCCGGCCCAGACGGTGTCGAACCTGTGGCAGCTCTCCGGCTACCGGGCCTGGTCGGTCGGGCAGTTCGGCCGCGACAACCTGAACGGCCAGAACCGGGTCGCCTGCCGGATGCTCGACGCCAACGCCGGGATCCCGGCCGGCCTGGAAGCCTTCCCGACCGAAGGCCAGGACGACGCGCAGCACCGGTCGGCCGCTACCCGTACCGCCGTGCTGCGGTTGGCCTCGGACAACCCGAGCGAGCTCGTCGTCAACCCCCGCGCGCCGGCCTGGCGGCCGCTGAACCGGGTGGAGCAGGACAAGGCCTGGATCGCCTGGGCCTCGTGCGTACCGAGCGGCGACAAGCTGGCCAATTTGAAGGCACCGACCGGCTGGCACACCCCGCGCGGGCAGAGCTGGCTGCTGAAGGACGAGGACGAGCGGGCGCAGGCCGAGGAGGGCAAGTCGGAGGACTTCGACAAGGCCTGCTTCGCGTTCTTCAACACCGAGGGCGACTCGGTCGCCTCGATCTTCGACTGGGGCGACGGGGACGGCGAACTCAAGAAGGTCGCCGGCGACATGCCGCACTCGATCTACGACTTCATCTCCGCCCTGCACGGCACCAACCAGGGCGCCAGCAACTCCGCCCTGATCGGCTACGTCCTGTCGGCCCTCGGCGTGGCCGCCGTGTTCGGCACCATCGGCGTGACCATCATGATCGTCAAGGCCGTCGCTGCGTTCATGCTGTTGTCGGCGATCTTCGTCGCGATCATCTGCCTGCTCCCGAACGCCGACAACAACCGGATGATCCAGTTCGTCAAGGTGTACGTCGGCCTCTCCCTCACCGCCGCCTTCGCGATCTTCATCCTGAGCCTGATCACGCTGCTCACCAACGTGATCTTGAACGTGATCAAGGGCTTCACCGGACCGAACTCGGACATGACCCTGATCCTCGGCGGACTGGCCCCGGTGATGGCCGCCATCGCCCTGCACTTCGCCTTCCACAAGGCAGGCATGCCCTCCCCCATGACCGTCAAGGGCGCCATGGCCTGGGGCGGCGCCCTCTCCGGCGGCGCCGGCCTGAGCGCCATCGGCACCGGCACCCAGCAGCTCGTCGAACGCGGCCAGGGACTCCTGCGCCGCCGAGGCCGAGGCGACGACGAGGAAGCGACCAGCAAGGGATCCGCCGGGAAGCTCGGCAAACGCAACTCCGAGCTGAACACCGAACAGGGCCTCCGCCCCAAGGCCGCACCCGGCGGCCCCGTCGGCCCCACCCCCGACGAGATCCTCAACGACCCCGACGCCTCGGAACAGGACATCCGAACAGCACAACGCCGCCGGATGTCCCAGAACTCGATCCGGCTACCTTCTCCGGAGGTAGGGCCAGCGGGGGAACCATCAGGAGCGGCATCGAACGCATCCGCCGCTGAATCCCTTCGGCGGACCGTTCCACCTGCCAAATTCGGATCGGCCGAGAACACTAACTACCGCCAGACTTTCCGCGAAGCACACCCGGACATCGCCGACTCGGTGGTCGTGCACCATGCCGTCGAGCAGCAAGCCATGCGCAAGTACCCAAGTGCCGGCATCACGCCGAATCAGATGCACTCCCTGGAGAACCTGCGCGGCATCCCGAAGGGCGACGTCAACAACAAGGTGCACCTCAGCGGTCTACGGAAGGATTGGAACCGCTTCTACCGTGACAATCCGGAAGCTACTCAGCAGCAATTGCTCGACTATGCCACGAAACTGGACGAGAAGTACGGTAGCCACTTCGACCCGCAGGTAAGGTGGAAATGATCATGGACTACTTCATCCTCGAACCCGAGGTTGCTGGCGGGCTCGGCGACAACACCATCATGGATACATCTGTCCATCCACCTCGGGTAGAACAACTGCACTATGAAATCGACTATGGGTGGCTCGGCGACGAGTTGTTGGAGTCCTATCCCTGCTACATCGTCACCCAGAACCTCGCCAGCAGCCTTGCAACCTCAGGCCTGGGTCGCTTTGAGTTGGACGAAGCCGAAGTGTCACTGACCCCTGAAGCGCAGGAGGAGCACGAGGGAAAAGAGATCCCCCGATTTCAATGGCTTCGAGTCACAGGAATCGCCGGACAAGATGATCTCGGAGTAACATCCAAAGGACAGCTTGTCGTATCCGAGCGAGCCCTCCAAGTCTTGCAGACTGCTGCAGTTGACAACTGCGATATCGAACCCTACACGGCCGATAGGTGATCGGAGCGGCTCGACGCTTCGGCAACTTGCCATTCGCCGGCCCAAACAATCATCGAGCCGTGGAGAGGTGCAGGGATGCCGAGTACGTGTCCGACTGCCAAGTTCGCACACTGGTTCGTAGACCAGGTGCCCGCCGACACGCGCCAGATCTGCATTTCCTCGATTAGGCGAGAGGTGTATGAATCTCTCGCCCACGGGCACCGGGACAGGATGTCCGACACACTCAACGGAACTCCGCGGGAACTGCAGCGCGAGAGTACGCACAATGAGCGCAAAGGCAATTCAGATTGACTGCGAGGAGACTCGACGACTCTTTCAACTGGTCGGTGAGCCCCGCGCCGGACGACCCCGATGCCGAACGCACCACCAGCTGATCAACAGTGCCGTCAAAATCGCCATCGTGCTTGACATCGAGCCGCGAGGAACCGTTTCGAGGAGCAGATCGCTTGAGGTGGGCGAAGCCGACTGAGTTCGCTGTGCCGACGCCGAAGTGGCCGGAGGACCTATCACCACGGCGAGTTGACGCTGTATATCTACCCCACCGAAGTGTTCGAGGCCGACGACGCTGCCGAACTGTTCCTCGCCTACGACAGGACAGGACTCGGGACATCCCGGCGGGTTACGACCTGCGATGGACCGGACCCTGACGGCGCCCCGTTTTCCCACGAAGGATTCCCACAGTTCGAGCGCTACGCCCTCGCCACGGTTGTCCTCGAGGATGGATTCAAGGGCCGCAAGTCGGACCGGAAGCGGGCCAACCAACTCGCTGGCTTCGAGGTGCAGCCGGAAGGAACAGTGTGGCACCATAACGAGGATCGTAAGACCATACTTCTCTTGCCCGACGATCTGCACGCAACTGTCGGTCATTGGGGTGGAATCAGAAGGACCGAGTCCAGGACCGCGGGAGGAAATGATGGCGCTGGAATACCAGGCACTTGACCCAGCGACCCAGGAGCAGATTGCGACCGCAGAAGCCGAACTCGGCTTCAGAATAGCGGACGGCTATCGGAACTGGCTCCTGACGCCGAACGGCGCCAGCATAAGCCAGGGCGCAACAGTTCCCGGCACAGATGGGAACGGCCTTTTCCTTGAGCTCGAGCCGGTCGAGCGCCTGCCGATCATCAGGCCATTTGAGGGAATGCACGTAATCCCGAGAGACTACTTGGTCCTGAACATCGGAGACGGTGGCTCTATCGCCGTCAAGTCTATGCACGACGACATCGGCTCCGTATGGTGGGCCGATCTGGACAAAGCTGAGGTCCTCGGCATCTGGAATGAGTTCCTGTCCCTTGACTTCAAGGAGTGACGCCGCGAAATAGCTGATCTTCTGGCGACGGCGACACAATCCAGGGACCAAAATGACGTCGAGTCATGGGGAACAGTCACCAGGACCCGCATCCTTACCAGTGAGGGATCAGGGCCTCAATATACCTGCAAGATCGAAATAATGATTACGGCTGATGCACGTCAAGCAGCGCCGGAGTCGCAGATCGCCGAGGTTGCGTCCGCGCTGGGCCTCGAGTTACCCGAGCCCCACCGCAGTTGGCTGGAGACGACCAACGGCGCTGAAGTCCCATCAGAACACTCCGATCCCAGGAACCGGTGGAAGTGGCTTGATCTCCAATTCGAGCCAGCGGAGCGCTTTATCATGCTCCGATTGCAGGCGGGAACCAACATCATCCCGAGAGATCATGTGGCGCTCGATATCGCGATGGCGGAGCCGCCGCGATCAGGCGTGCGGCGATGACATGGGGGCACATCTTCCGTTCCGTTCACTAGGCTTCGATTGCCTGACCTCACCCGGCCGGATCCACCACGCCGGCGATACCCCCGGGTGATTCTTCGCCGAGTGGACGGAAAGGGCAGCTTGAGTCGGAATCTCGCGCCATTTGCGTCCACTCGATGCAGGCGCGGTCTCCTTGCGCTTGATCTCGAGGAGTGACAGGCTTTCACGAGTGCACGTTGAGGACGGCGCTGTGCGACGTGACCGCGACGAGATTCGGCGGCCCTTTCAGTTGGTCGATGAACCCGCGCCGGACGATCCCCAAGCGGTGCGCACCAACCGGCTGATCGACACCGCCGTCGAGATCGCCGACCGCTGGAACGCTCGCGGCCGGCTCGTCGAGCTGCTGACCCCTTTGCTTGAGGTGGGCGAAGCCGACTGGGTTCGCTATAGCTGTGCCTCCGTGCTGCTGAACCGAGGCCACGAAGAGCTCGCCGCCCCAGTCCTGGAATCGATCGACCGGCCGGAAGCCAGGATGGTCCTCGACTATTTGGCGACGCCAGCAGGGTCTGTCCGGCGCGGAGTGATCCGGGTCAGGGATGCTCGGGAAGGAGATCATCGTGCTTGACATCGAGCCGCGCGAAACCGTTTCCGAGGAGCAGATCGCTTCGGCTGAGAAGACGCTCGGGTTGAGATCGCCGGAGCCGTACCGCTCTTGGCTCAAGGCCACCGACGGAGGGCTGGTGCCGGAGGATACGGTGATACCCGGACGGCGGGGCCTGGCCTGATTTCTGAGTTGGACGGTATCGAGTGGATGCCCCGCATCGGAAAGTTCGGCCGGATGCAGGTTGTGCCGGCCGCGTATCTGGTCGTCAGTCAGGGATCAAGCGGTGGATGTCTGACCATCAAAGTTCAGGGCGATGGCTACGCGTCCGTCTGGTGGGCAGACTTCGACAAGGCGGAAGACGACGGAAGCTGGGAAGGTCCGAGCGAGTCGATCATGGTCCGCCTGGCTGACGACTGGAATCAGTTCCTCGAACTTGACTTCGACGCATGACACCAACTGCGCAGTATGTGGGGAGTGCAACGGATCAATGATCACGTCTCAGGTTCTGACGTACAGCGGTGACCTGGAGTCCTATATCGGATCCGACGGCGACCTCGACGAATTCCGATCTCCGCTTGCCGTCCTGAACGGCATCGACAATTTCTCGCTGAACCTCATGCATCTGCCGACGCCGAAGTGGCCGGAGGGCCTCACCCGCTCCGAGATCGAGGAAATGGGTCGGAGTTATCTCCAATGCGCCGGGTCGGCCGACGCGATGACCTGCGAGATCAGCAAGGTCATCGACGGGTCCAGAAGCTGTTCACCATCGGCCACCCCGGCCCGAAGCAGGGCGAACCGTCCGTTCCCATCACCTCTCATCACGGCGAGTTGACGCTGTACGTCTACCCCACCGAAGTGTTCGAGGCCGACGAAGCCGCCGAGCTGTTCCTCGCCTACCACAGGACTCGGGACATCCCGGCGGGTTACGACCTGCGCTGGTTCGGCCCCTGACAGCATGACTGACGTGGACCGCGACTTCTGCAAGATCTTCATCCGGGCGGACTCGGGTCCGACGACCGCGCTGTTGCAGCACGCACTGGACGGGCGGTTCCAGGACAAGCTCATGACCCTGCCCCGTCGCCGAGGTCGAAGTCCGGCGCAACCCTGACGCGGGCGCTGCGGAGTCGTTTCGCAGCTGGCTCACATCCTCGAGATCGAGGCCGAGGAGCGCGCCGACCGAGCGGCCGTGGTCGGCCTCGTCTCGGGGATCATCACGGCGCTGTGGGAGGCTGGCATTCCTGCCGTGGCCGCCTGCGACTACGAGCGCGAACTGCCGTGGCGGGGGCGGGATCGGACGACTCCACGACGTACCGGAGGGCTGATGGGAGGCCAAGGGTGACGACGCGGGATCGGCCTGGTGGGCCGACCTCGAACACCTCGACGGGCGCGAGGTCGGAGAGGTAGCCGGTTCCCGCCGTGCACAGGATCGTCGCGGCCTGGCGGGTCCCGCCGCCGTTGCTGATCTTGAGCCACGCTCGGTACCCGGAATCGGCGGCTCGGGTCAGTCGATCATGATCCCCGGCGCGAACCGTTGTTAATCACGTAGGCGACCATGCCTTGGATGGCTCGGGCCAGCCGCGCGACGTCAGCCTGCGCGACCCAGGTGCGCCACAGCTACCGGATCCCGGCTCGGACGTCGCCGCCGGCTCGGCGGAGCATCATCAGCTGGCCGAGTTCGGCGACGTTCTTCGTGTGTTCGACGGTGACCCAGGCGAGTTGATCAAGGCGGGTACGGCCGGCGTCGGCGGGCCAGGGGAAGGCGCTCGGTTCGGCGAGGTCGGCTTCGGTGAGGTCGGTCAGCACCGCCGACCAGGCGGTACGGAGCTCGGCGAGCTTGGACCGGATCCAGTCCGGGTCGGGTTGCCAGCCGAGTTCGGTACGGCCGGGCGCCGACTGTCCGCGGACGTCGGCGAGGGTGCAGGACCACCACCAGATCAGATGCCAGCTGACCCAGGCGACGTTCGGCACGGGTACCGGGTCGGGCTCGACGTCGGCCCAGTCCGGCTCCCAGGTTCCCGACTCGCCCTGGTGCATCGTCCAGTGCGTCGGGGCCGGCGCCCAGGTCAGGTCCTCGGCCGACAGGCCGGCCAGGTGATAGTCGAGGAGCATGGAGCTCACGTCAAGCTGGAAGGCCAACGGAGCCGTCGGATTCATCGCAGGATCACCGACCCGCGACGGACAGCCCGGCGAAGGTGATCGAACCGTTCGGAGCGTCACCGGTCCACAGCAGCGGTACGTCAGCGCCGATGATCAACTCCGCGAACCGCAGCTGCTCGGCCGGCCCGGCGCCGAACTCGACCCCGACGCCGCAGTTGCCGATCACCAGTCCGTTGAACACGCTCCGGCGCACCGGGCCACCGACCCGGATCGCGACCCGGGACGACCCGAGATGGCTGTTGGCGATGATCAGGTCGCGACACTCACCGGCCTCGGAGCCGGCGCGCAACTCCAGGCCGGTTCCGGCGACCCGGAGCCGGCACCCGTCGATCGTGACGCCGCGGGACCCGGCGATCTCGACGCCGATGCCGTCGGCGAGCCCGCCGGCCAGGGTCGGCCCGCGAAGATCGACATCGTCGCAGTCCGTGATCACCACGGCGGCCCGCGCCGCGTCGCCGCCGTCGATCAGGCCGGATCCGGTGATCGCGACGTTGTGCTGGCCGCGCATCACGACCAGGTCCGCCGCGTGTTCGGGATCGGCGATCAGCCGGCTGCCGGGCGCCAGGTGCAGCTCGACGTTCGTCCGCAGTTCGATCGTTCCGCAGCGGTACGTGCCGGCCGACACCAGGACCCGGCCGCCGCCGCCCGCGTTGGACCGGTCGATCGCCAGTTGCAGGGCCGCCGTGTCGTCGACGATCCCGTCACCGACGGCGCCGTAGTGGCGGACCTCCCAGGCCAACCGGGTGATGTCGTCGAGTTGCATCGGATCTCCCTTCCCGCGTCACCGCGCTCGGGCGACCCGTCCTTCGTCCCAGACCGGCTGGTCGGACTCGTACACGCTTCCGTCGGCACCGAAGATCAGGAACCGGTCGAACGCCCGAGCGAACCATCGATCGTGGGTGACCGCGATCACCGTACCGTCGAACACCTCGAGACCGTGCTCCAGGGCCTCAGCCGACGAGATGTCCAGGTTGTCGGTCGGCTCGTCCAGCAGCAGCAGGGTGGCCCCGGACAGTTCCAAGATCAGGATCTGGAACCGGGCCTGCTGTCCGCCCGACAGGGTCTCGAACCGCTGCTCGGCCGACCGGGCCAGCTCGTAGCGGTCCAGCTTCCGCGCCGCCTCCTCCTGCCCCATCCCGGCGCGATGATCATCGCCGCGGTGCAGGATCTCGAGCAGGGTCCGGCCGAGGTACTCGGGATGGTGATGGGTCTGGGCGAACCAGCCGGGCCGCACCCGCGCGCCGAGCCGGGCCTTGCCGGTGTGCGCCACCGACGCGATGTCCAGCGACGCGACCGGACGGTGCTCGATGTCGGGATCGCTGCCGCCCAGGGCTAGCAGGCGCAGGAAGTGCGACTTGCCGGACCCGTTGGAGCCGAGCACGGCGACCCGGTCCCCGTACCAGATCTCGTGGTCGAACGGCTTCATCAGCCCGGTCAGCTCGAGGTTCTCGACGATCACCGCCCGCTTGCCGGTACGCCCACCACGCAGCCGCATGTTGACGTGCTGGGTCAGCGGGATCGCCTCCGGCGGCCCGGCCTCCTCGAACTTGGCCAGCCGCGTCTTCGCCGCCTGGTAGCGGGCCGCCATGTCGGAGTTGTACGCGGCCTTGATCTTGTACAGCTGGACCAGGTCCTTCAGCTTCTGATGATCTTCGTCCCAGCGCCGGCGCAGCTCCTCGAGCCGGTCGAACCTGGCCTGCCGCGCCTCGGCGAAGGTCCCGAAGCCGCCCGGATGCACCCAGAGCGTGTTCCCGGCCGCGCCCAACTCGACCGCGGCGATCGCCGTCGCCGCCTGGGCCAGCAGCTCCCGGTCGTGACTGATCAGCAAGATCGTCTTCTGGCTGTTCCGAAGTTGATCTTCGAGCCACCGTTTGCCCGGCACGTCGAGATAGTTGTCCGGCTCGTCGAGCATCAGCACGTCGTCCGAGCCGCGCAGCAGGGCCTCCAGGGCGAGCCGCTTCTGCTCGCCACCCGACAAGGTCCTGACCTCGCGCCACCGGGCCCGGTCGTACGGGACGCCGAGCGCCGACGTGCAGCAGGCGTCGAACATCACCTCGGCCTCGTAACCGCCCGCGTCGCCGTAGTCGGACAAGGCCTGCGCATATTCCAGCTGTACGGCCTCGGAGTCGTCGTCCATCAGCGCCAGTTCGAGCCGGTCCACCTCCGCCACCGCGGCCCGCAGCCGATCCCCGGTCAGCGAGAACAACAGGTCGCGCACCGTACTCGCATCGCGAATGCTCCCGATGAACTGCCGCATCACACCGAGCGTCCCGCTCCGCGTCACCGTCCCCGACGTCGGAGCAAGATCCCCGGTGATGATCCGCATCAGCGTCGTCTTACCGGCCCCGTTCGGCCCGACCAGCGCAACCACGGCACCGTCCCCGACCCGGAACGAGATCTCGTCGAGCAGCACCCGCCCATCCGGGAGGTGATACGACACGCGTGCCAACTCGACGTGTCCCATGCGGTCACCCTAGATGCTGGGTCCGCCCCGAAGCACGGGATTTGTCGGCGGCCGCGCGAGACGCAACGACCGAAGTGGATTTCCGCCGTAACTGACCGGCCGAAATTCACTCCGGTTGTCGGCAGTGAGTAGGGGCTGGGCTGGCCCTTCGACAAGCTCAGGGCGCGTTGCGCTGACGCCCACCCTCGGCACCACCTCAGCGCCCGGTCACCACCCGCCAGAACACCACTCCAACGCTCGGCTCAGGTCCACCCCACCAGGGTGCTCGGCCCAAGGAAGCGGCGCGGTTCGGGGGTCTGTGCGCGGACGTGGACGGGCCTGGCGGGAGCCCGCGACACCCAAACAGCGGCAGCGCAACCCAGATCACCGCGGGCGGATGGTTGTCCGCGCACAGACCCCCGAACCGCGCCGCGAGTCCAAGCCCACCCCAGCCCAACACAAGACCAAGCCCACCCCAGCCAAAGGGCGAGACCAAAGAGCCCCTCAGGCGACGCGAGCCAAGTCAGCAGCTGTCACCGCGTGCTCCAAGGGCGCGCCAGCCACGAACCGCTCCACCTCGGCCACAGCAGAGGCCCCCATCCGGCCGAGCTCATTCCCTGCCGACCCCGCCAGGTGCGGAGTCAGGAACACATTCGGCAGCCCGTACAGCACATGACCGGCCGGCAGCGGCTCCGGATCGCTGACGTCGAGCATGGCGCGCAACCGCCCGGAGACGAGTTCCGCTTCCAGGGCGGTGGTCTCGATGATCGAGGGCCGCGCGGTGTTGATCAGGGTCGCGCCGTCCGGCAAGGCGGCCAGCACCTCGGCGGAGATCATGTTGGCGGTCGCCGGAATGGACGGCGCGTGCAGGCTGAACACGTCACTGCGCCGGGCCAGCTCGACCAGCTCGTCGATCTTGGTCGCGCCGAGGGCCTCGGCCCGCTCGGCGCTCAGGTACGGGTCGTACACCAGAACGTTCAGCTCGAAGGGCCGCAGCAACTCGATCACCCGCGCCCCGACCAGCGAGGCGCCGACGATCCCGACGGTCCGGCCGAAGTTGCCGATCTCCGGGCCGCGCTCGGTCCGCACCTGATCGGCGGTGTACGCCCGCGAGATCCCGATCACATCCTTGCCGGCGAACAGGATCGCGGCCAGGGTGAACTCGGCGACCGGCACGGCATTGGCGTGGGCCGCGCTGGACACCTGCAGGTCGCGTTGCCAGGCCTCGTCGGGGAGCATCGACCGGACCGAGCCGGCCGCGTGGATCACGCCGCGCAGCCGCGGCAACCGCTCCAGCGCGGCAGTGTTCAGGGCGGGCGCGCCCCAGCCGGTGATCGCAAGGTCGACGTCCGCCGGCGCGTCCTGCCAGTCGCGGATCACCAGGTCGGGGTCCAGGTCGAGCAGTTCGGTCAGCCGACCCAGTCGTTCAGTGTCGAAAAACCGTCGCTCCAGCCCCGGGTTCATCGCGAAAACGGCCTTCGGCGCCATGGAGCTCCTCCCCTGCCGATCTACTGAGCGGTTGGTACATTGCGTGATCATGGTAGGCCAGCGCTCAGGGACGGTTCGTCGCGGGATCGTGTCCTTCGTCCGCCGCGGGGGACGAATCACCGTGGCCCAGCAGCGGAATCTGGACCGGTATCGGGAGCGCTGGGTGATCGACGTACCCCCGCCTCCGGTGCCGGAGAATCCGGAGGCCGAGCCGCCGCTCGACCTCGTCAAACTGTTCGGCCGCGAGGCTCCGTTGATCATCGAGATCGGGCCCGGAATGGGCGAATCGCTGGTCCCGATGGCCACTGCCCGGCCGGAGGCGAACGTGCTCGCCTTCGAGGTGTACACCCCGTCGGTCGGCTCGATCCTCGGCAAGATCGCCGAGGCCGGGATCGAGAATCTGCGGGTTGCCGAGACGGATGCCGCGGAGGGTCTCCGCCGGCTGCTGCCGCCCGATTCGATCGACCGGCTGTGGACCTTCTTCCCCGATCCGTGGCCGAAGAAGAAGCACCACAAGCGGCGGCTGGTCAGCCGGCCGTTCGCCGACCTGGTCGCCAGCCGGATGAAGCGGCACGGGGTCTGGCGGCTGGCCACCGACTGGGAGGACTACGCCGGGCAGATGCGGGAGGTCCTCGATGATCATCCGCGGTTCGTCAACGAGTTCCGCGAGGGTTGGGCTCCGCGCTGGGTGCAGCGGCCGATGACCCGGTTCGAGGAGCGCGGGATCGCCGCCGGCCGGCACATCTTCGACCTCTCCTACCGCCGTCGTTGATCATGTCCGACCCCGATCCGGTACGGCTTCGGCTCGACCTCGCCTACCACGGCGCGGGCTTCGCCGGCTGGGCTGACCAGCCCGGCCTGCGGACGGTGCAGGGCGAGCTGGAACGCTGGATCGCGGCCGTGCTGCGGTTGCCCGAACCGGCCCGGGTGGTCTGCGCCGGCCGGACCGACGCCGGCGTGCACGCCCGCGGTCAGGTGGTCCATGTCGATCTTGCGGCCGAGGTCGCCGGCGACGGCTCGACGCTGCTCCGCCGACTCAACCGGGCGCTGCCCGATGATCTTGTCGTCCGTACGGTCCGGCCGGCGCCGCCGGGCTTCGACGCCCGGTTCGCGGCGGACTGGCGGCGCTACAGCTATCGGCTCGTCGACGGGCCGATCCGGCCCGATCCGCTGATCCGGGACGTCGTCGCGCACGTCCGCGAGCCGATCGACCTGGACCGGCTCAACGCCGCGGCCGCCACCCTGCTCGGGCTGCGCGACTTCGGCGCCTTCTGCCGCCGGCGCGAGGGAGCCACGACGATCCGGACCCTGCTCGACTTCTCCGGACGGCGTCACGAGGACGGCCTGATCGAGCTCACCGTGCGGGCCGACGCCTTCTGTCACTCGATGGTCCGCTCGCTGGTCGGCGCGGTCGTCGCGGTGGGCACCGGACGGCGTGATCTTGCTTGGCTGCAAGGGATCGCGGACACTCCGGTACGGGACTCCTCGGTCCAGGTGATGCCGGCCCAAGGGCTGACCCTGGAACAGGTGCACTACCCGCCCGATGATCAACTCGCAGATCGGGTCACCGAGGCGCGGAACACCAGGTCTCTGCCATGACCCAAGATCATTATTTCGAACGGGAGCCGGCCACGCCGGAGAAGCGGCGCCGGATCACGGCCCGGATCGGCGACCGGGAGCTGAGCTTCAGCACGGCGAACGGCGTGTTCTCCACCGACGGACTCGATCATGCGACGGCACTGCTGCTGCGGACCTGCGAGCCGCCGACCGGGGCCCGCCGGCTGCTCGATCTCGGCTGCGGCTGGGGCCCGATCGCGATCGCCCTGGCGCTCGCGGTGCCGGAGGCCAGGATCGACGCGGTGGACAGCAACGACCGGGCGCTGCGGCTGTGCCGGGACAACGCGGCCGAGCACGGCGTAGCCGACCGGGTCACCACCCTGCGGCCGGACCAGGCGGACCCGTCCGTCCGGTACGACGAGCTGTGGTCCAATCCGCCGATCCGGATCGGCAAGGAGGCCGTACACGCGCTGCTGTCGACCTGGCTGCCCCGGCTGGCGCCGGACGGCGTGGCCCGGCTGGTGGTCGGCAAGAACCTCGGCGCCGACTCGCTGCAGCGCTGGCTGGTCGAGCAGGGCTACCGGTGCGACCGGATGGCCAGCGCGAAGGGGTTCCGCGTCTTCGCGGTCACCCGGCCCGCTCGCTGACCGCCGCCATCACCTCGGGCCAGCGACGCTCCAGGGTCCGGCCGCCGAGCCGGATCCCGTACCGGAGCACGACGAGCCCGCCGACGATGCCGACGACCAGGGCGACCGCGGCCAGCCAGCCGACCCAGAACGAGCCGATCACCAGGGCGATCAACGGCAGCCCGAGCCCGACCGTGAGGCCGGACGAGACGAGGAACGACAGCAGCCCCGGCAGCCCGCCGTTGTTGCCCTTCTGGAACGGGCTGCTGCCGGGCGGCGGCGCCGGCCACTGCCACAACGCGCCGACGAACGAACCGACGCCGAACCCGATCAAGGTCAGCCCGACGACCAGCGCCAGGATCTGCGTGGTCAGGTGCCACTGCCCGCTGATCGCCAGCGAGATCACCGTGACCACGATCAGCAGCGGGCCGAGCAGGGTGAGGCCCGAATAGACCCGGCCGGCCCGGTCGTCGGCGCCGGACAGGCCGGTGCTGATGTGCAGCCAGATCGCCGAGCCGTCGTAGGAGAGGTCCTGGGCCACGCTGACCGAGACGAACAGGCCGAGCAGCACCGGCGCGAACGCGATGATCGGCGAGGTCAGGCCGCCGGCGCTCGGGTTCGCGATCTGGGTCGCGATCAGGGCCAGCGGCAGGATCAGGAAGCCGGCGATCCCGGCGATGTAACGGGGATCGCGGCGCCAGTAGATCAGGGTACGGAAGCCGACCCCGCCGGCCGGGGTCGCCGGATAGAGCCGTTCGACCAGCCGGCCCTGCTTCACCTTGCGCGCCTCGCCGCCGCCCTCGATCGGTTCCACCAGCCGTTGCGCCAGGAAGTGCCGCCAGACCAGCCAGAGCCCGATGATCATGGCCAGGCCCAGCACCAGTTTGATCACCGCGACGGCGTAACCGCCACGGCCGAGCTCCGCCGGCACCGACCAGAGCCAGCCCACCGGAAGCCAGCCGGCCACCTCGGCGCTGTCGCCCAGCACGGTCCGCAGTTGATCAAGGCCGGCCCCGGCCAGCCCGCCGGACAGGTTGCCCAGCACCGCGGTGCCGGCACCGAAGACGGCCAGCAGCACGAAGGCGAGATCCCGGAACCGGCGCGACGACAGCACCCGGGCGAACACGGTGGTCGCGGTCCGGGCCAGCAGGAAGCAGCTGGCGACGCCGAACGGCACCACGACCACGGCCGCCAGGGTCGAGACCGGGTCCCGGGTGTAGCCGATGATCATGGCCAGCGCGATCAGGGCGGTGGCGATGCCGGGGATCCCGATCAGCCCGGCGACCAGCAGGCCCGGCTGCAGTTCCCTGGCTCGCACCGGCAGCAGGGCGAACTTGGCCGGGTCGACGGTCTCGTCCACGCCGAAGACCAGCAACGAGAAGAACAGCCAGCCGCCGGTCAGCAGGGCGAAGGCGAGCACCAGGACGTCCGCGGCGATGTCGGCCGGCGCCCAGAGGCGGAGGGCCACGATGCCGAAGATCGCCGCGGCCACCACCCCGAGTCCGTACAGGCCGCCGATGATCAAGCCGATGGTGCGCCAGAGGCTGCGCCGCAGGCTGTTCTTCAGCAGGGTCAGTTTGAGTCGGACGACGATTGCAACCACGCCAGCCCTCCCTCCGCGCCGGCCTGGAACCCGACGAGTTCGAGGAATCGCTGCTGCAGCGTGGATCCGGCCCGGACGTCGTCCAGGGTCCCGGCGGCGAGCACCCGGCCCTGCGCCACCACGGCCAGCTCGTCGCAGAGGCTCTCCACCAGTTCCATCACGTGGCTGGACAGCACCACCGTGCCGCCGCCGCGGACGAAGTCGCGCAGGATCGACCGGATCGTCTCACCGGACACCGGATCGACCGCTTCGAAGGGCTCGTCCAAGATCAACAGCCGCGGCGCGTGGATCAGGGCGCAGGCGAGGCCGATCTTCTTGGTCATCCCGGCGGAGTACTCGACCACCAGGGTGTCGCGGTCGTCGGCCAGTCCGAGCGCACTGAGCAGCTCCGCGCTGCGGGCCTCGATGTCGGGCAGCGGCACCCGGCGGATCAGCCCGACGTAGCGGAGCAGTTCGCCGCCGCTGAGCCGGTCGAACAGCCGCAGCCCGTCCGGCAGCACCCCCATCAGTTCCTTGGCCCGGACCGGGTCGGACCACACGTCGTGGTCGAGCACGGAGGCCGTACCGGCGTCGGGCCGGAGCAGTCCGGTCGCCATCGAGAGCGTCGTCGTCTTGCCGGCGCCGTTCGGCCCGACCAGCCCGAACAGGCAGCCCTGCCGTACCTCGAGATTGAGATCGTCGACGGCCCGCTTCTGGCCGAAGTTCTTGCGCAACCCACGCAGCGACATGGCCGAGATCATGAAGCCAGTGTGCTGCACCAACCTGTGCCGGCGGTGAACCGGGCGGCGCGCCGCGCGCCCTTGGCCCTTGATCGGGCCCGAACGGGCCAGCGTAATATGACGAACCGAGTTCGTTGAACCTGCGAAAGGAATGCGCTGTGCCTGCTTATGAGCTTCCTGATCTTCCCTATGACTACGCCGCGCTGGAACCCCACATCTCCGGCACGATCATGGAACTCCACCACGACAAACACCACGCCACCTACGTCAAGGGCGTCAACACCGCCCTCGACCAAC
>NZ_JBHTFF010000019.1:0-85165 GCF_042666975.1 Microlunatus sp. GCM10028923
CCCGCACCCCGCACCCCGCACCCCGCACCCCGCACCCCGCACCCCGCACCCCGCACCCCGCACCCCGCACCCGGAATTCCACCCGCCGACCGACCGGGCACAAGTGCAGCGACACGCCGCGGAAACGCCTGCTTTTGTGCCCAGTCAGCGGGGGTGTTGGGGGGGCGGGGGCGGAAGCCGGGTGGGGTCAGGCGGGGTTGGGGGGTTCGCGGTTCGGCTCGACCTCGGCCAGCTCCGGTACCGCGGCGGCCAGCACCTGGATCGCCTCCGGGGTCCAGGCCTGGGACATCACCAGGCCGACGTGGTCGATGCCGAGGGGTGCCTGGGCGCGGACCCGCTGGACGAACTCCGCGCTGGTCTCGGTCGGGCCGAGGCGCATGGCCAGGGTCTTCGTGATCTCCTGGTACGGACGACCGAGGTCCGCGCAGTGCCGGGCCAGGACGGCGAGCTTGTGGCGCAGCCGGGTGCCGCCGTCGGGGAGGTCGAACAGGTTGCAGGCGTCCGCGTACTTCGCCACCAGGCGCAGCGTCTTCTTCTCCCCGTCGCCGCCGATCAGGATCGGCGGGTGGGGGCGGCGCAGCGGAAGGGGATGACCGACCGGCGCGGTCAGCCGGTAGTGCCGGCCCTCGAACGGAGCTTGATCATCCCGCCACAGCTGCAGGGCGAGCTCGAGGGTCTCCTCCAGTCGCTCGAACCGCTCGGCGACCGGTCCCAGCGGCAGGCCCATCCGGTCGGCCTCCTCGCCGTGGTAGCCGGCGCCGATGCCGAGCCAGGCACGCCCGCCGGTCAGCACGTCGAGGCTGGTCACGGCCTTGATCAACAACGCCGGCGGCCGGAACGTGACACCGGTGACCATGGCGCCGAGCCGGACCCGTTCGGTCCGCGCGGCCAGGAAGCCGAGCGTCGTGTACGCCTCCAGCATGTCGGTCGCATCCGCCGAGACGGTCGGGTCGGCCTGGAGCAGGTGATCCGGGACCCAGAGGGTGTCGATCCCCGCCCGGTCGGCCGCCTCGGCGACCTTGATCAGGTTGTCCCGCAGGCCGGTCGGTCCGTCCGGCCAGGTCTGGTTGGTCAGGCTGATGCTGATCTTGATCCCGGTCATCGTCCTCACTCCTTCGCTCTTCGTTATTTCTAGAGTAACCCTAAAATTGGTGCAGCGCCAATCTTGGTGTTAGATTTCTCCCGTGGGACTTCGTGAGCAGAAGAAGGAACAGACCCGGGCCCGGTTGATCGAGACCGCCTGGCGGCTGGCCGGCGACCGCGGCTTCGACCAGATCCCGGTCGCCGAGATCGCCCGCGCGGCGGAGGTGTCCGAGGCGACGCTGTTCAACTACTTCCGGACCAAGGAGGATCTGTTCTACGCGCCGTTGGAGTCCTTCGGTGATCGACTGATCGCGGCGGTACGGGACCGGGCGGTCGACACCACGCCGCTCGCCGCGGCCCGCGATTTCCTCTTGCAGAGCAAGGGTCTGCTGGCCCCGCCGGACGGCAACAGGACCGCGGCCCGGGCGCAGCTGGAGACCACCCTGCGGGTGATCAGTGAGAGCCCCGCGCTGCTGGACCGGGAGCAGCGCGCGTTCGCCCGCTACACCGAGGATCTGGCGGCCCTGCTCAACGAGGAGGACGGCGGCGACGACCCGTTCACCGCCGCGGTGGTCGCCCACGCCGTGGTCGGGGTGCACCGCAGCCTGGTCGGTTACGTACGCGAGCGCGTGCTGGGCGGAGCGTCCCTGCGGCGGGTCGCCGACGAGGTACGTGACCACGGGGCCCGGTCGTTCGAGCTGCTGGAGCACGGCCTCGGCTCGTACGGCGCCCGGACCGCGGCGAAGGCTTGATCAGGCCGGGTCGGCCGCCCGCAACCAGTTGTGGGGTGAGCGGAGCGGGCGGTAGACGCCGGTGGGCAGGTCGTCGGCGACCTCGAGCCGCCAGCGGAGCAGCTCGGTGATCAACTCCGCCCGCCGCACCGCACACTCCGGATCGTCCCAGAGATCGTTCAACTCGGCCGGATCGACGTCCAGCCGATACAGCTCACCACGGCCGTCGGAGTGGAAGATCACCTTCCAGCTCCCCCGCCGCAGCATGGCCGAGGTGCCGCTCTGGGTGACGGAGTTCAAGCCGTCGTAGGTCGTACCGGCGTAGTCGAAGTGCAGCTCGGGCCGGGCGTCCGCCGGATAGAACCGGCCGCCGTAGCCGCCCTCGGCGTAGACGCTGGCGAACGCCTCACCCGGGTCCTCGGCTCCGGTCAGCAGCGGCCAGAAGCTGCGCCCCTGCACGCCGGCCGGGATCTCGGCCCCGATCGCCTCGGCCAACGTCGGGAACACATCCACCAGGCTCACCAGATGATCATCATCCACCCCCGACCGGACCCCGGGACCCGCGATGAAGAACGGGATCCGCATCAGCGCCTCCGGCAGCCCGGCACCCTTGCGCTGCAGCCCGTACTCCCCCACGAAATCGCCATGATCAGCCACGAACAGATAGATCGTCCGCCCCGGAGCACGTTCCTCCACCGACGTCACCAGCCGCCGTACCTGATCATCGATCAACCGCAACATGCCGCAATAGGACGCCCGATACCGTCGCCAGAGGTCGTCGTAGCCGGGTCGCTTCTCCTCCACCAGTTCACGCAACCAGCGATACGGCCCGCCCTTCGCCAGGGCCGCCTCCGGCCCCGCCGCCCGATCCGGCACCTGGTCCGGATCGAACAACGAGAAGTACGGCTCTGGCACCTGATACGGATTGTGCGGCTCCGGAAACGACACCCAACTCAGCAACGGCCGATCATCGTCGGCGGCGACCTGAGCCAGGGCGTCGTCGACGATCCGAACCGGATACTGCACCTCCACCGGGAACGGCGTCGCCTCCAACGCCGGACCATGATCAATCGACACCAACCACTCCGTGAACGCCCGCTCCTGATCGGTTCGATCGGGTGCCGCCGTGTGCCCGTACGGCCCGGCCCAGTGGTCGTAGTCCTCCCGGCCCCGATACACGTGCGGCTTCCCGGCGAACGCCGTCCGATAGCCCGCCGCACGGAACACGTCGAGCAAGTCCTCGCCCCGGAACTCCCTGCGATTGTTGGAGTTCTGCCGGACCCGGTGCGCCGACGGATACCGCCCCGACAGCAGACTGGTCCGCGCCGGAACACACGCCGGCATCGACGTATACGCGCCCGTGAAGGTCGTGCCCGATGCCGCCAGCTCGTCGCAGAACGGCATCGTGTCCAGACCGAAGCCGGTGCCGGCGGTGAACCCGGCCCGCTGCTGGTCGGTCATGATGATCATGACGTTGGGTCGTTCGACAGTCGCCATCCGCTGATCGCCTCCCTTCGGCCGGACCTTACGCGCGCACGGCCAGGGTGAGCAGGCTGATCGAGTGCGCCGGCAGGTTGATCCGGCCTTCCTCCAGCGTGATCCGGCGCGGCGGGGTCAGCACCACCCGGCCCGGGTCGTCGATGGTGTTGATCGCGAACAGCTCGGGCCCGGCGGCGCCGATGGTCCTCAGGTCCGCCGTGCCGGGGACCGCGGAGATCAGCCCGTCGACGGACAGCTGCGCGGTGACGTCCGTGTCCGCCGAGCGGTTGATCACCGCGACGGTCAGCCTGCCGTCGTCCGTCAGCGCGGACGACACGTCCAGGTCGGGCACCGCGCGCGGCAGGGTCCAGAACCGTCCGTCCGGCCGGCGGTGGGCGTCGGTGAGCCGGGTGTCGGTCCAGGTCGCGGCGCACCGGGCCTGGCTGCGGGTCGGCCGGCCGCCGAAGTGGTTCTGGTAGAGGTCCCACACGTGATAGGTGGCGGTCCGGACGGACCCGTTCGGCCGGACGTTGATCAACCCGTTCGCGTTGATCAAGTTCACCGTGTTGGCCATCGTCACCGGGACCGGCAGCTGCGCGGCGCGGTGCATCGCGTGGAACACGCCGGCGTAGAAGATCGCGTCGGCCAGCGTGCGCGGGCTGTGCCGGTTCACCCGGGTCGGGAGATCCTCGGTCTGCTCCGGCAGGTCACGCGGCGCGATGCCGCCGTCGTCGCCGGGCTGCGGTTCCGGCCAGTCGCGCGGTTCGACGTGCCGCATGTTCCACTCGTCCATGGAGATCGCCAGCGGCCGCTCGATCCGGTGCCGGGCCGCGAGCCCGTGCACGTGCTGGGAGAACTCGACGATCGCCTGCTCGAAGAACAAGGACTGGCCGACGACGGCCGCGAACTCGTCCGGGCTGGGATCGATCAGGTGCCGGCTGGCGCCGTACAGGTGCAGCGAGAAGTAGTCGGCCAGCTGACCGAGGCCGGCCACCACCGGCTCGAGCCAGGAGTCCCGCTCCTGCCCGACGGCGATGAAGCTGAGGTCCGGGTCGACGGCCCGCATGAACCGGGCGTGCTCAACCGCGTCCTCGACATAGCGCTGCGGACTGCGGTGACCCATCTGCCACCGGCCGTAAACCTCGTTGCCGAGTCCCCAGAACCGCACCTGGTACGGATCCGGGTGGCCGTCCGCCGCGCGCAGCCTGGTCAGTTCCGTGTCGCCGCCGTGGTTGGTGTACTCGACCCAGCGCACCGCGTCGTCGACGCTGCGGCAGGAGTGGGCCAGGTACGGCTCGGCACCGACCGCGGCGGACCAGGCCAGGAACTCCGGTGTGCCGAACCGGTTGGACTCCTCCGAACCCCAGGCCAGCTCGAGCCGGCGCGGCCGGTCGTCCCGCGGGCCGACGCCGTCGCGCCACCAGTAGGCCGAGGTGAAGTTGCCGCCGGGCCAGCGCAGGACCGGCACGCCGAGTTCTCGGCACGCCTCCAGTACGTCGGTCCGGCAGCCCTGCAGCGGCCCCGGTTCCTTGATCGACAACTCCGAGCCCTCGTCGAAGACGCCGCCGTCGATGTTGCCGTAGAAGGCCTGCTCGAGGAAGTGCCCGTAGATCAGCTGGTCGATCGGCCGGTCCAGTGGCCGGGTCCCGATGTCGATGGACGCCGTGTCGATGGTCGCGGTGTTGATCATGACTCCTGGATGGATGGGTTTCGGTTCGGGATCATTGCTTGACGGCGCCGGCGACGCTCTCGACGAACTGCCGTTGCAGGGCGACGAACACGGCGATCACCGGGGTGAGGGAGATCACCGCGCCGGCGGCGAGACCGGGATAGTCCGTACCGTACTCGCCGACGAAGGCGGTCATGCCGACCGCGAGCGTGCGCAGGTCGGGCTGGCTCAGGGTGAACACCAGCGGCAGCAGGTACGCGTTCCAGGCGCTCAGGAACTGCAGGATGATCACCGTCGCGGTGACCGGCCAGGCCAGCGGCAGGAACACCCGGAAGAAGATCGTCAACGGGCCGGCACCGTCGATCCGGGCGCATTCCTCGAGCTCCTTCGGCAGGCTGCGGAAGTAGCCGGCGTAGAGCAGCGTCGCCGCGACGTGGCCGCCGGCGCCGAGCCCGAAGATCACCCCGAGGTGGGTGTTCAGCAGGCCGAGCTGGTCGGTCAGTTGGGTGACCGGGATGATCGTGTAACCCTCCGGCAGGAAGAAGGTGATCAGGAAGATCGCGATCAACGCCTTCTTCCCCGGGAAGTCGCAGCGGCCCAGCACGTAGCCGGCGAGCGCGCTCCTGATCACGATCAGCAGCACCGTGCCAACGGTGATGATCACTGTGTTGAGCATGTAGTCGGCGAAGCCGACCACCGACCAGGCGCGGGCGTAGTTCTCCCAGACCGGCTGGTCCGGCAGCAGCGAGAGCCCCTTGCCGAAGATCTCCGGCTGCTGCTTCAGCGACGCCGAGACCAGCCAGACGAACGGGTAGACCCAGATCGCGCAGAAGATCATCAGTCCGGCGCCGATCAGCACCTTGCCCTTCGGCAGCCGCCGACCCTTCGACCGGCTCAGCCCCTTCGACCGGCTCATGGCTGCCTCCGCCGGACGGCCCGGATCCCGGCGGCCTGGGCGACGGCCAGGATCACGGTGAGCAGGCCGAACAGGACCGCCGCCGCGGAGGCGTACCCGAGCTGCGGCACGGTCGCCTCGTAGGCCGTACGGTAGATGAACAGCTCGATCACCTCCGAGGAGTACGCCGGACCGCCGCCGGTCAGCGTGGTGACCAGGTCGAACACGTTCAAGGCTCCGATGATGTCGATCAAGGTGATGATCACCAGGAACGGCCGCAGCAGCGGCAGCGTGATGTGCCAGAACTCGCGCACCGGCCCGGCCCGGTCGACCCGGGCCGCCTCACCCAGTTCCGGCGGGATGGTCTGCAGCGCGGCGAGCCAGTAGATCATGGTGATCCCGAGCCACTTCCAGACCCAGACCACGACCACGGTGATCAACGAGGTCTCCGAGTTGGCGGCGAAGTTCACCGGGGATTCCAGCAGCGCCATCCGGACCAGGGCCAGGTTCACCGGGCCGCCGGCGTCCAGGATCAGCGTGAACACGACGCCGATGATCGCGCCGGTGGTCACCACGGGAAGGAAGATCAACGTCCGGAAGAAGCCGCGGAACGGGGTCCGCCGGCTGTTCAGCACCAGGGCCAGCAGCAGCGCCCCGCCGACCCGCAGCGGCACGCCGATGATCATGAACACCAGCGAATTCCGGAAGGCGCTCCAGAACAGGTCGTCGGCCAGCAGCCGTTCGAAGTTGCCGAGGCCGATGAAGGTGCCGCGCAGGGCGAAGCCGGGCCAGTCCAGGAAGGCGTACCACCAGCTCGCCACCAGCGGATAGACCGTGTACGCGCCGTAGCCGAGCGCGGTGGGCAGCAGGAACAGGTAGATCCACCAGCTCTGCCGCAGCCGGCCCCACCAGGTCTGCCGCCGCGGACCGCCGCCCACCACCGGCCGGCCGGTCCCGGCCTCGGCCGTCCTGGGGGTGGTGGTCGTCCCCACGGTCACGGGCGGTAGTCCTCTCCGGGCTGCCAGTCGGCGAACACCCAGTCCTCGAGGCTGACCTGGGCCCCCTTGCCGGCGGCCGCCTTGACGGCCCGCTCGCGTTCCTTCGTCATCGAGTCTTGCAGCGTCTTCAGCGCGCCGGCGTAGTCCTTGGTCGCTCCGGTCAGGACGGCCTGGGCGATCGCGCCGAGGTCGGGTTCGACCGGTCGCAGCTCCACCAGGGCCTTGGCCACGTCGACGTTGCGGACCTGCGGCTGGGGCGCGAACCGTACGTCCTCGGTCATGTTGGCGATGTTGGCGCGGTAGGCCGGATGGACGTCCGCCTCGGCGACCAGTTGATCAAGGATCGGCGGCTGGTCCATCGCGCCGGCCAGCTTCTTCAGGAATTCCTCGTCGAGTAGCGAGAACATCACCTCGGCGGCGAGCTTGGGCAGCTTGGCCTGGGCCGAGACCCAGAACGTGCCTCCGGGCGGGGCGCTGTAGATCACCGGCGGGTTCCCGTCCGGGGTCGGGATCCGCCAGACGCCGATGCCCCGTTCCACCGCTTCGGGCTCCTGCACTTTGAGGCCGCCGATGTACCAGGGACCCCAGGCGAAGACCGAGGCCTCGCCCGCGGCCCACCGGGACCGGGCGTCCCGCGGGCTCATCGACGGCGACGCCGGATGGATCAGCCCGTCCCGCTGCAGCGACAGCAGGAACTCGAAGGCGTCCAGGAACGGCTGGCTGGCGTAGCCGTACTCGCCGGTGCGGGGGTCGATCGCCCCGGGCGACCCGGCGGACATCGCGAAGCGCTCGATCTGACCGCCCAGATAGCCCGCCTCCTTCCCCGGCAGGACCAGCGGGTGCGTCTTGTCGGAGAGTCCCTCCTTGAGCTTCCGCAGCGCGGCGCGGTAGTCGTCCCAGCTCGCCGGCGACTGCTCCGGATCGACGTCGGCCTCGGCCAGCTGGGCCGTGTTCAGCCACGGCGAGCCGTCGTGCCAGCGTCCGCTGAACACCGGGAACGAATAGATCTTGCCGTCGAAGCGGTGGATGCCGTCCAGCAGCTGGTCGGCGATCGGTGATCCTGCCAGGTCGACGAAGTCGCCGATCGGCTGGAACCACCCGGCCCCGACCAGGGCGGCCGGGCTGCCGTCCAGTCCGGCCAGCGAATGGACGTCGGGCGACTGCTTGCTCCGCCGGGCCAGCTGGAGCGCCTGCCCGAGCGCCGGCGCGTCCATCTCGCGGCGCGCGACCGTCACCCCGGCATGCGCCTGCTGGTACGGCTCGAAGAGTTCCTTGGTGAACAGCGAGGTGAGCGGCCGGTAGTGGTCCCACCACTGGACGGCACCGGTGCTGGCGCCGCCGCCGGGTGCCGGGGACTGGGCCGGTTCGCCGCTGCCGGTGCAGCCGGCGAGCACCGAGCCGCCCACCGCCGCTCCGGCCAGGCCTGCTGCGGCGCCGAGCAGCCGCCGCCGGCTGAGCCTCGGCATGCTGTCCGTGACCTGGCTCATCGGGGACCCCCTTGTTCGTACCGACGCCGAATTCCCTCGACGGTAGGACCGCCCGACGGTATCTGTCAATGACCTTTACATAAGCTCTATCGAATTAAGATCACGTGATTGTCGGAAATGGAGAGAGGCCTTACAGTGGGCGCGTGCGCAACCACGACAGCGGCCATCCGATGCGCCGCGATCACGAGGAACGGGTGATCGCCGCGCTGCGCGACCTCGGTCCGTTGAGCCGCGCGGAACTCGCGCAGCGGGTGGGGATCTCGCGCACGACCATGTCCGACATCACCAACGACCTGCTGAACCGGGCCGTGATCGTTCCGTACCAGACCTCGCGGGCTGAGCCTGTCGAAGCCCAAGGCCCTTCGACAGGCTCAGGGCACGGAACGGGCTCGGGTCGGCGCGGCCGTCCGGCGAGCCGGCTGGCGCTCAACCCGCGGGCGGGACAACTCGTCGGGATCGACTTCGGTCACCGCCGGGTGCACGTCGTGGTCGTCGATGCGGCGCACCGGATGGTGGCCTCGGAGATCCGGCGCTACCCGAGCGATTCGGACTGGCCGACCCGGGTGGCCGAAGTGCTCGAACTGCTGCAGGAGCTCGGGCGGCGCGACGACGTCGAGCTCGCCGGGCTGACCGGGATCGGGGTCGGTTTCCCGGGTCCGTTCTCGCCCCGGATGCCGGCCTTCGACTCGGATGATCATCCGGAGACCACGCCGAGCGAGTTCGTCCGGAACCGGCTGCGTGATCACTACCCGGTGCCGATCATGATCGACAACAACACCCGGCTGGCCGGACTGGCCGAGGCGATCTGGGGCGGTGCCGAGACCGATCACCTGGTCTACGTACGGCTGTCCGACGGGATCGGCGGCGGGCTGGTGATCGGCGGCCGGCTGGTCACCGGCGCGGAGGGCTTCGCCGGCGAGCTGGGCCACGTCTCGGTGCGGCTGGACGGGCCGGACTGCCGCTGCGGCAAGCGCGGCTGCCTGGAGACCATCGCCTCCGTGCCCGCGATCCTGGCCCGGTGCCAGGAGCAGGGTGCCCGGGTCACGTCGCTGAGCGAACTCCGGACCGCCGTCGAGCGGGCCGATCCCCTGGTGGACCGGGTGCTCCGGGACGCCGGCGACGCGCTGGGCCGGGTGCTCGGCACGATGGCGGTCACCCTCAACCCGGCCGAGATCGTCGTCGGCGGCGAGATCGTCCAGCACGCGCCGCAGCTGCTGGCGCAGGCCCAGATCATGATCAACTGGGAACTGCAGTCGATGGCCGGCTCCGAGCTGCGGCTGCGGGCCGCGTCGCTCGGCGACGAGGACGGCGCGCTGGGTGCGGTCGCCGCGTTGCTGCACACCTCGCCACTGCTGGCCAACTACCCCGTCCCCGGCACGCCACCCGACGATGATCAACGACCAGCAGAGGACCGGACCGCCCTTCGACAAGCTCAGGACAGGCTCTCGTGACCTCCAACGTGCTCTTCCTGATGACCGACCAGCACCGGGTGGACACCCTCGGCTGTTACGGCAACGCCACCGTCGCCACGCCGAACCTTGATCGACTCGCGGCGAGTGGCACCCGGTTCGACCGCTGGTACACCCCGACCGCCATCTGTACCCCGGCCCGGGCCAGCCTGCTCACCGGCCAGGCGCCGTTCCGGCACCGGCTGCTGGCCAACGCCGAACGCAACGTCGGCTATCTGGAGGACCTGCCGCCGGACAGCTTCAGCTTCTCCGCGGCCCTCCGCGAGCGCGGCTACAACTGCGGCCTGATCGGCAAGTGGCACACCGGGACGCACCGGACGGCGGCCGACTTCGGCTTCGACGGGCCCGACCTGCCGGGCTGGCACAACCCGGTCGATCATCCCGACTACCTGGACTACCTGGCCGAGCGCGGGCTCCCCGAACACAAGATCACCGACGAGATGCGCGGCACGATGCCGAACGGGCGGCCCGGCAATCTGCTCGCCGCGCGGCTGCAGCAGCCGGTCGAGGCCACCTTCGAGGCGTACCTGACCACCCGCGCGATCGAGCTGCTGGAACGCTACGCGGCCGATCGCGCCGACGCCGGCCGGCCGTTCTACCTGGCCCTGAACTTCTTCGGCCCGCACCTGCCGTACGTGCTGCCGGACCACTACTTCGATCTCTACGACCCGGACGACGTCGAGCTGCCGGCTTCGGCGGCGGAGACGTTCGAGGGGAAGCCGCCGGTGCAGCGCAACTACAGCGCGCACTGGGCCTTCGACACCATGACGGCCGCGGACAGCCGGAAGCTGATCGCCGCCTACTGGGGCTACGTGACCATGATCGACGAGCAGCTCGGCCTGGTGCTCGACGCGCTGGACCGGCTCGGGCTCGATCAGCAGACCGCTGTGTTCTTCACCGCTGATCATGGTGAGTTCACCGGTGCGCACCGGCTGCACGACAAGGGCCCGGCGATGTACGAGGACATCTACCGGACGCCGGGGCTGATCAGGATTCCGGGCGGCCCGGCCGGCCAGGTCCGCGACGAGTTCGTCAGCCTGACCGACTGCACCGCGACGATCCTCGAACTGGCCGGGGTCGACCCGGCGCCGGCGGTCGACTCGCGGAGCCTGCTGCCGCTGGCCCGCGGCGAGTCCCCGGCCTGGGACGGTCACCTCGTCTGCGAGTTCCACGGCCACCATTTCCCTTATCCGCAACGGATGCTGCGCACCGACCGGTACAAACTGGTGATCAATCCGGACTCCGTCAACGAGCTGTACGATCTCGACGCCGATCCGGACGAACTGCGCAACGCCTACGACGACCCCGCCCTCGCCGGCACCCGGGACGAGCTCACCGCGCAGCTCTACCGGCTGCTCCGGGACCGGGGCGACAACTTCCACCACTGGATGACCTCGATGTATCCGATCGGCGACGACGTACGGGAGAACCCGTCGGCGAGCCGGATGGAGACGTCGCCGTAGCGAGACCGTTCATGATCGTGAAGCGAGCGAAGGAGCCATCTTCATGCCCACCCCACGAACCCTGACGATCCTCACCGCCGTCGCGCTGGCCTTGGCCTCGACCCTGGGCTCCGGCCCGGCGGCCGCTGCCGGGCCGGATGATCACCGGGCCGCCGCCCGCGATCCGCAGGGAGCCCTCGGCGCCAACTTCAACGAACGGCTGGCCCTGCTGAACTTCGACGAGCTGGAGCTCGGCCGGACCCAGTGGGTGCGCGGCTTCTATGCGATGCCGTGGGCCGACGAACGGCCGCCGGCCGACGACCCCGGGATCCGCAACCTGCTGGCGGCCCGGGATCGCGGCTACGGAACCGTGCTGTCCTTGAAGTTCCCGTTCGGTGACCGGGCCTTCCCCCGTCCCGGAAGCCCGGAGATGGCGACCGAGAAGGCGCGGGTGGCGAAGCTGCTCGACACGATGATGGGCCGGGTCGACATCATGATCATCGGCAACGAGCCGTTCATCGAGAGCCGGCCCGAGGACCGCAACGAGACGCTGAACGAGTTCTACGAGGAGATCGCGCGGCAGGTGATCACGTACCGCCGGGACCGCTGCGGGACGGACTGCCCGACCCAGCTCTACTACGGCGCGCTGAACAACCTGCAGAAGCCCGAGCAGCAGACGCCGACCACCGACCGCTGGGTACGGTTCGCGGCCAGCCAGCCGGACCTGCTCGGCGTGGACATCCACCCGCACATTCCCCGGATCGAGGACTCCCGGCCGTTCGTCGACTACGTGCTGGCTCGGCTCCGGCCCGATCAGCGGTTCCTGGCCACCGAGTTCTCGCTGGTGCACCACTGGAAGGCGCACCTGGCCGACGAAGCCCCGGCGGATTTCCTGCAGCGGCACGGTTTCCCGGCCGGCCTGAAGGTCTGGCAGGTGATCGGGCTCGCGATCGAGGATCCCTTCCCGCAGGAGGTCTGGAACGACTTCCTCGCCTCCAGCCCGTGGTACGAGACCCGGAAGAACTACGTCTGCAACCAGCTGGCGATCTTCCGCGAGACCGGCCGGTTCGCCCTCGGCACCTACGGCTACAAGCAGGGCCCGGAGATGGCCGAGAACTGGGGACCGGACAAGGCGCCGTGGCTGCTCAACAGCGTCTTCGCCCCGGAGACCGTACGGCCCTGGGCGGACGGCAGCACCGGCCGCGGCTACGCCTGGATCGACAACTTCCACCGCTGCGGCTGATCCGGGGCGCTCCGGGCGGTACGGTGCAACCGAAGCCCCGCCCCGTTCCCGGAGGATCCCATGGTCCAGCTCGGTCCCAGCCTGCCGATCATCGTCGTCGCGGTGCTGACCGTGATCGGCTGCGGCATCGTCTCCGGCGCCTTCTTCGCCTTCTCCACCTTCGCCATCTGGGGCATCGCGGCCCTGCCGGCCCCGGCGGCGGTGCGGGCGATGCAGTCGGTCAACGTCGCCGCGGTCCGGCCGCCGCTGATGATCGCCCTGTTCGGCACCGCTGTGCTCTGCATCGTCATGATCATCTTCGGCGTGATCGGCCTCGGCCAGGGGGACGGCTGGTGGTTCCTGATCGCCGGGTTGCTCTACCTGATCGGCAATCCGGTGCTGACGATCGCCTACAACGTGCCCCGCAACAACACGCTGGCCGCCGCCGACCCGGACGACCCGGAGGCGGGCGGCGTGTGGCGGCACTACCTGCGCGAGTGGGTGCCGGCCAACACGGTCCGTTCGGTCACCGCCGCCGTCGCCGCGGCCCTGGTGATCATCGGGCTGGTGCTCGCGGGCTGAGCACCCTCAGCCGAAGCCGATGACGCCGCGGGACCGGTCGAACTGGTGGATCCGGGTCAACGGCCATTCCTGGTACGGGAACGTCCGCAGACCGTCGCCGTCGAACGCGTCGGCGATCCCCTCCTCGCGCAGCCGGTCGATCAACAGGCCGGTCAGCCGGTCCGCCTCGCCGGCCCGCTCGGCCTGCACCGGCTTGATCTCGTCCGGGTCGGCGGCGAGGTCGAAGAGCAGCCGGTGCCCGCCGTTGGCGAGCCAGATCAACTTCAGGTCGCCGGTCCGGACCATCGCCTTGAACCGCCGGCTGCCGGGCCGGCCGTGGTAGCCGAACAGGTTGTCCCGCGGCGCTGCCGTACCGTCGAGCAGGCCGAGCAGATCGCTGCCCTGGCGGAGTTCCGGGGCCCCGGCCGCCGAGGTCGCCAGCCCGAACAGGTCGGTCAGGCAGGCCAGTTCCGAGCAATGATCACCGGCCGCGATCCGGCTCGGCCAGGAGATCAGGAACGGCACCCGGGTCGCTGCCTCGAAGAAGCTCTCCTTCTGCCAGCCGTGATGATCACCGAGCAGATCGCCGTGGTCGGCGAAGAAGCAGATCACGGTGTCGTCGGCGTCCGGCCGGCGTTCGACGGCGTCCAGCAGGTCACCGATGCAGGCGTCGATGTAGCTGATCTCGCCGTAGTAGCGGGCCCGCAGCGCCCGGGCCCGGTGCGGGTCGACGTCCTCGGCGTAGACCAGGTGGTTCATCCACGGCAGATGTTGATCAAGATGGTCGACCGCAAGATCGCCGAGCACCGGGTCCGGCATCCGGTCCGGGTCGTAGCGCCGGTTGTACGGCAGCGGCGGCGCGAACGGCGGGTGCGGCCCGATGTAGGACACGAAGCCGAACCAGGGCCGGCCGTCGTCGGAATCAAGGAGCCCGATCGCCTCCCGGGTCGCCCAGGCCTCGACGGTGCAGTCGGCCGGCAACGGGCTCAGCTGCGGCATGTAGTACATGTCGGTCCGCTCCCCCATCAGCGCCTCGAGCCAGTCGTACTCGGGGTGCTCGGCGGCGATCCAGGCCGCGTAGGCGTCGCCGGCCCGCTGATCCGGCGTCTCGTACAGCTCCTCGCTGTGCCGCTGCACCTGATAGCCGATCGACGCGTCCCACGGCGTGGTGTGGAACTTGCCGACGCCCCAGGTGCGGTAGCCGAGCCCCGCCATGGTCTCCGCCAGGTAGGGCCCGCAGCTGTCCCGGATCGCGTCGTGCGCGCCGGCCGGCACCGTGTTGTCGTAGATCCCGGTCCGGGTCGGTTCGCTGCCGCTGCGCAGGGTGTACCGCGCCGGAACGCAGACCGGACAGGTCGAGTAGGCGTTGTCGAAGGTCGCGCCGCGGGCGGCGAGTCGATCAAGGTTGGGCGTCGCGATGTCGGCGTTGCCGAGTGACGCGATCGTGTCGAAACGCTGCTGGTCGGTCATCACGAACAGCACGTTCGGCCGGTCCGACATGGGTCTCCTTCCTCACCGGGCCGGCAGCAGCCGGGCCCGGTCTCCCCGCAGGGCTGTCTCGCGGGCGTTCCAGGCCTCGACCATGCCGACCCGGTCGAGCAGCCGGTCCGCCGGCAGGAAATGATCTTCGGCGGCGGCCAGCAGCGTGCCGAGCCGGGCGTCCGCGTTCGCCACCCGGCTGGCGGCCGCCGGATCCTCGGCCAGGTTGTCCCGCTGCCAGGGATCGGCCCGGTCGTCGTACAGCAGCCAGGGCCGGCCGTCCACGGTGCGGGCATAGGTCAGGTCGTCGGTGATCACGCCGCGCCACTCCCCGATCCCCTGGTCGAACCCGTTGTCGCAGCTGACCCAGTTGCCGATGATCACCTCGTCGCGGAGCCGCGTCCCGGCGCGAAGTCGATCACTGAGGTCCTGCCCGTCGGCGCCCACCGGTGGCAGCCCGGCCAGCCCCAGCAGCGTCGGCGCCAGGTCGGTCAGGCCGAACAAGCCGTCCGGCCTTGACGCGGGGATGCCGGGGCCGTTGATCACCAGCGGCACCCGGGTCGCTTCGGCGTAAGGGCTCTGCTTGGCCCGCAGGCCGTGGGCGCCGAGCAGGTCGCCGTGATCGGAGCTGACCACGATGATCGTGTTCCGGCGCAGCCCGAGCCGGTCCAGTTCCACGACGATCCGGCCCAGTTCGGCGTCCACCGCGGTGATCGCGCTCCAGTACAGGCTCAGCGTGTCCCGCTGCCCGGCGGTGTCCGGGGTGTTCGGCGGCACGGTCGCGGCGGCGGGGTCGTAGCTGCGGAGCCGGTCCGGGACCGAGTCGTACGGGTCGTGCGGCGGGTTGTACGACACCGCGAGGAAGAACGGCTCGGTTCCCTGCCGGGACAGGAAGTCCAGCGCCAGGTCGGTGTGCACCTCCGGTTCGTACCCGGAGAAGTCGATCTTGGTGTCCGGCCCGGTGTAATAGTGCCCGTCCACGTGATCATGGGAGCAGTCGACGCCGACCCAGTGGTCGATCCCGGGTCGCGCGGCCGGCGGCACCCACTTGTCCCGCGGCAACCCGGCCAGGTGCCACTTGCCGATCCAGCCGGTCCGGTAGCCGGCCGCGGCGAGCTCCGTGCCGAGCGTCGGCAGGTCCGGCGGCAGCGGCAGGTCGTTGGCCACGACGCCGTGCCGGTGCGGCAGCGAGCCGGTGACCAGACTGGCCCGGCTCGGCCCGCAGATGGGCGCGTTGGAGCGGCCGCCGGCGATCGCCGCGCCGGTCGCGGCCAGCCGGTCCAGGTGCGGGGTCCGGACCGCGGAGGCCCGGCCACGGTCGTCGTCCAGCCAGCCCTGGTCCTGCCCGCGCCACTGGTCGGCCAGCACCAGGACGACGTTGGGCCGGGTCACGCCTGGAACTCCTGCGGGTCGACCTCGCCGCTCTCCACCGCGGCGTCGTAGGCGGCCTGCATCCGCTGCTGCATCGAGGCCAGGGCCGGCCCGAGGTCGGCGGCCGGGTCGAGCAGCAGCTTCTCGATCGTCTGGTCGACCTTCTCGCCGTCGACCTGGAGCAGTCCGCCCGGCGTCTTGGGCCACTGGCGATCAAGGTCGGCCGGCCGGAACTGCTGCAGGAACGCGTTGTCCTTGATCGCGGCGGAGTCCCACACCGCGTCGTTGATCGGTGGCGCGGCCTTGGCGGCCAGGGCCTCCTGGATGCCGTCGCCGACCATCGCCTGGAACACCTTCGCGGCCTGCTCCGGGTTCTTGCTGGTCGACGAGATCGCGTACGGGTAGCCGGCGTTCATCGGCGACCGGACCAGCTGTTGGCCGTCCGGCACCGGCAGCGGCGCGGCCACCGCGGAGACCTTGCTGCCCAGGTCGGCCAACGAAGAGACGATCGCGCTGCTGGTGAGGTACATCCCGGCCTCGCCCTTGCCGAAGGCGTTCGCGGCGACGTCGCCGGTCAGTGTCGCCGCGCCCGGGTAGGCCGTCTTGTCGGTGATCATGGCCCGGTAGAGCTCGATGATCGGCGCGTACTTCTCCGACACGTACTTCTGCGCCGCAGCGTCGAACAACCCGAACTGGGCCAGCGCCTCGTCGCCCGCCATCAGCGGGATGTCGACGCTCCACTGCCGGAAGCCGGTGGCCTTGATCGGGATGATCATGCCGAACGCGTCACCTCCGCCGGCCTTGGTGATCTTGGCCGCCGCTTCGCGTACCTCCGTGAACGTCTTCGGCGGCGCCGCGGGATCCAGCCCGGCCTGCTCGAACAGATCGGTGTTGATCACCATCCGGTTGGTGAACGCTGTAGTGGGCACCGCGTACGGCACGCCGCCCCAGACCAGTTCGCTGTTCTTCTGGTGGTACGGGGCCGCCGCATCGAGCACCGCCTGCTCGACCAGGTCGGGCAGCGGCAGCACCCAGCCGGCGGCGACGAACGCGCCCAGCTGGGAGGACGGGCTGTGGAACAGGTCGGGGGCCCGCTTGGTCTGGAAGCCGACCCGGACGATCTCCTCGTACTTGTCGGTCGCCTGCGGTTCGTACTGGACGGTGATGCCGAGCTCGGCGCCTTCCTTTCCGTTCCAGGCCCGGAAGAACTCCTGCCGGGCCTTGGCATGGGCGCCGGCCCGGTCCCAGACGACGACGGTGGCGGGGCCGCCGGCCGGACCGTTCGACGGACCGCCGCAGCCGGCAGCGGCGAGGCCGGTCGCGGCGACGCCGCCGAGGAAGCCGCGGCGGGTGAAGGACGATGCAGTCATCGGTGAACCTCATCTCGGGATGCGAGTGCGCTCGCGCGGTCGTGGAGCATGATCGAAAGGCTGGCGACGGCGGCCGGGACGGCGAGCGCCAGCAGCGGGCCCAGGTAGGGCACCCGGGTGAACAGCAGGACGGCGGCGGCCCCGGCGATCACGGCGGCCGTCGCGACGGTCACGGCCAGGTCGATCCTGGTCAGCGCGAGCCGATAGGCGTCCCGGATCGACGCGACGGTGCGGCCGGTCCGTTCGAAGATCACGAACGTCCAGGGCGCGAGCAGCAGCCAGGTCACCCCGGCCAGGCTGCTGGTGATCAGGACGACCCAGCCGTACGGGCCGCCGGGCGACGGGCCGAACAGCCCGATGATCACCAGCGCCGCCACGCCGAGATGGCAGCCGGCCAACGGCAGCGCCGGCAACAGGTGCCGGGCCAGGTGGCGTACGGTCTCGGCCGGGCCGAGCGTCGCCTCGCCGCGCGCGTACCGGCGCTGTTGGGTGATCAGCCACAGGGTGGCCGCGGGCAGCGTGATCACCGGCAGACTGAACAGCACCCAGCAGCAACTGGTCCAGGCCCAGTGCCACCAGCGGGACCAGGCGCGGAGCAGGGCGCCGTCCGGCGCGAAGATCCCAGTCGTAGGACCCGTCATCCCTTCACCGACCCCTCGGTCCAGCCGCGGACGAAGTGGCGCTGCAGCAGCACGAAGATCACCACGATCGGCACCAGCGCCAGGTTCGCCCCGGCCAGCACCGTGTTGTACGGCGTCATGCCCTCCGAGGCGTCGTACTGGAGCGCGCTGACCCCGACGACGAGGGTGCGCAGGTCGGGTGCGGCGAGCGAGAAGACGAGCGGCACCTGGTAGTTGTTCCAGGACGCCTGGAAGCCCAGGATCACCGTGGTGGCGAGGATCGGCCGCATCATCGGGAAGGTGACCCGCCAGTAGGTGCCGAACAGGCCGCACCCGTCGACCCGGGCGGCGTCCTCCATCTCGGTGCCGAGACCGATCACGAAGGCCTTGATCAGGAAGATGTGCACCAGCATGATCCCGGCCAGCTGGACCAGGGCGATGCCGAGCAGGTTGTCCAGCCCGAGGGCCTCGGCGATCACGTACTGCGGATAGAGGGTGGCCGTGGTCAGCCCGACGAAGAGCGTGCCGACGTAGAGCCCCTCGAGCAGCCGTTGGCCGCGCAGCTGCCGGCGGGCCAGCACGTAGCCGGTCATGCTCGACGCCAGCGTGTCCAGGACCACCACGAGCGCCGTGACGATCAGGCTGTTCAGGAAGTAGCGGGAGAAGTTCGCGGCGGTCCAGGCCTGCGCGTAGTTGCCCCATTCCCAGACCCGCGGCAGGATGCCGCCGTTCCGGCTGAGGATCTGGTCGAGCGGCGACACCGAGGCGAGCAGGCCGAAGATCAACGGCGAGATCATGATCAACGCGGCACCGACCAAGATCACCTGGAGCAGGACCGAGAGCGGACGGACGGGCTTGACCCGGGACCGCGACGTCGGCTGAGCCTGTCGAAGCCCCTCACCCTGCGACACGGTCAGGGGGCGGGTGGTCTCCGGAGCGGTCATGCCGCGCTCCGCCCGCTCCGGCTCAGCCGCAGGTAGGCCACGGAGATGATGCCGACGACCACGCTGGCGGTGATCCCCAACGCTGCCGCGTACCCGATCTGGGGCACGGATTCCGGCTCGAAGAAGAACCTGTAGAGGTAGGTGAACATCACCTCGGTGCTGCCGGCCGGACCGCCGTCGGTGAGCGTCTTGACCAGGTCGAAGCTGCGCATCGTGCCGATGATCGAGATCAGGATGACCACCCGGGTGACCGGCGCCAGCATCGGCATCACGATGTGCCGCAGGGTCGACCAGTGCCCGGCACCCTCCAGCGCCGCGCTCTCCAGCAGCTCGTTCGGGATCGTCATCATGCCGGCGAAGAAGAGCAGCAGGTTGATCCCGAGATGGGCCCAGACCCCGACCCCGATCAGGCTGCCGAGGGCACTGCCGGCCTCGCCCAGGAACCGGACCGGCGCCGCGGCCAGTCCGGAACCGGTGAGCAGTTGGTTCACCGGACCGCCGGTCTCCCGGAGCAGGAAGACGAAGATGATGCCGATGATCGCCGGGGACAGCACGTGCGGCAGGAAGAAGATCGTCCGGTAGAAGGTGCCGCCGCGGACGCCGCGGAAGAAGATGTACGCCAGCACCAGCGCCAGCGGGATCTCGATGATCAACCGGCCGAAACCGAACTTCAGCGTGTTCAGCACCGCGTCCCACCACTGCTCGTCGCCGGCCATCCGCTGATAGTTGGCCAGCCCGGTGAACTGCGGTGCCGAGAATCCGTTCCAGCGTTGAAAACTGAACCACAGCAGCCAGCTGATCGGCAGCAGCGCGAAGGCGACGTACGGCAGCAGGCTTGGCACCAGCATCGCGTAGCCGACCCGGTCCTCGCGACGCTGCCAGCGCGCCCGCCGGACCGGTGATCGACGTGCGGCATCGGAGCCGGCCACCGGAGACATCCGCGTCCCCTCCTCGTTCGACGATCGATCTGGCGGTCAATTTAGATCGATCTAAACGCAGGCGTCAAGTGTCCCCGGGAACTCTCGGATGATGAGATTCAGCCGCAGCCGCAGGAAACCCGGGCGTGCAGCTTCGGCGCCGGCGGTCGCCGGCTCCCCTTCGCCGGCAGGCCCATCTCGTCCAGCAGTACCCGGGCGCAGACCCGGCCCAAGCCGACCGGATCGGTGGCGATGCTGCTGATCGACGGGTTCCACATCGCCGACTGGTGCAGGTCGTCGATGCCGAGCATCGAGACCGGCGGATTTCCATGATCACCGAGGGCACGGACCAGGCCGTACGCGACGTTGTCGCTGTGGCAGAGCACCCCGTCGGGTGGCCGGATCCCGGCCGCGAGCAACTCCCCGGCCCGCCGGTAGGCGGCATCCGCGGACGCCTCGACCGGCTCCGACCACGGCTCGTCCCACTCGACCCCGGCCCGGTTCGAGGTACGCCGGAAGGCGCGCAGCCGGCCGACCCGCGGCGACGCCAGCGGATCCCCACCGAAATAGGCGACCCGGCGACTGCCGTGCACCTCGATCAGGTGCCGCGCACCGAGCCGGCCGATCGCCGCCTCGTCGGTGCCGACGAACGGCAACCCGACCCCCTCGATGTCGCGGAGCAGGGTCACCGTCGGCAGATCACTGCGCCGGATCACCGCGAAGTGCTCGGGCCCGGAGGTGAGCGCCGGGATCGTCACCACGCCGGCCGCCCGGTGCTCGACCAGGGACCGGAGGATCTGCTCCTGCAGCTCGAGCCGGTCCACCGTGTTGGCGATCATGACGAAGAACCCGACCTCGCCGAGGACCTCCTGCACGCCGAGCGACACCTCGGCAACGAACGGGTTGATCACGTCGGGCATGACGAGCCCGACCAGATCGTTGCGCTGGGTGCGCAGGTTGGCCGCCGCCTGGTTGTAGACGTACCCGAGCCGCTCGGCCTCCGCCAGCACCGCCGTCCGGGTGGTCGCCGAGACCAGTGGACTGTTCCGCATCACCAGCGACACCGTCGCCCGGGAGACGCCGAGCGAGTCCGCGACATCGATCATCCGGACCCGCCGCCCGCCGGACCGCCCTGTCCCCTGCATCGCTCACCTCCAACGAATCCTGGCGCGGCCCGAAGCATAACCGTCGCGCCACTCGGCCTCAGCAAACGTGTGGTTGTCGACAAACCCACCTCACAATGCCCGCCGAGCGTCGGAATGTCGACAACCACACCAAAAGCGGGCCAGGGTTGGTGGACCCGGTTCGCGCTCAGGGGGTCGAGCGCGGCGCGTACATGATCACGATCACCCCGGCGAGGCAGATCAGGGCACCGATCACGTCCCAGCGGTCCGGTCGGAAGCCGTCGACGATCATGGCCCAGGCCAGTGAGCCGGCGACGAAGATCCCGCCGTAGGCGGCCAGGATGCGGCCGAAGTGCGGGTCTGGCTGCAGGGTCGCGACGAAGCCGTACAGGCCCAGGGCGATCACTCCGGCGCCGACCCAGACCCAGCCCTTGTGCTCACGCAATCCCTGCCAGATCAGCCAGGCGCCGCCGATCTCCGCCACCGCGGCCAGCAGGAAGAGTCCGATCGAGCGAAGCATGATCATGGTGGGACTCTAGCGACGGGCTGCACCCGCCGTTGCGCTGAACGGGATCGGGCAGCCGGGGATCGCCACGCACTCGAGCAGGTCGTCGCAGCCGGCCGCGAGGGCGTTGCGCAGGGTCTCCGCGATCACCTGCAGTTCGGCGATCCGGGCCTCGACGTCACTCAGCTTCGCCTCGGCACGATGCCGGAAGCCGGCGCCGTCCCCCGCCGGATGGCGGTGCCCGGCCAGGTTCAGCAGGTCGGCGATCTCGTCCAGGCTGAAGCCCAGGCGCTGCGTCGTCTTGATCACGCGCAGGATCGTGATCACGTCATCCGGGTAGAGCCGGTGCCCGCCGAGGCTTCGGTCCGGCTCCTCAATCAGGCCTCGTCGTTCGTAGTATCGCAACGTCTGCGGGTTGATCCCGGCCGCGTTGGCGACCTCCGCCGGCCGCAGTCCCTGGTACCCGGTCATGGCCGGCTCACTCGACCAGCTCGGCGGCCGCCACGGCCCGGGTCAGCAGGGCGTCCAGTACGCCGGTCCGGGCCTCCGGGACCATGATCAGCAACCCGATCCGGCCGGGACCGGCCGGATCCACCGTGAACCGGAAGAAGGAGCAGCACTCCACCTCCCGGGCGGCCAGGTCACGGGCGCGGCCGACCGCCTCCTCGTCCAGGATCATCCGTGCCGTCGAAGCTGCGACCCGCTCCACGGACCGGAGCGACTCCGCGAAGAGTTCGTCGAACTCCGCGATCCGGAGCGGCTGCTCGTCGGTCGGCAGCGTGCAGGAGTCCGGGGCCCAGTCGCCATCGGTGATCGTCATGTCTCGACGGTAAACCCGTACCCAGGTATCGGATTCAACTCTCCGTGCCGGGCGTCTGGTCGATCTCCTCCGCGCGCTGGCGGAACTGTTCGCCGACCAGACGCAGGACGTCCAGCTGGGCCGGGTTGAACACCTCGACCATGGCATCGTTGACCGCCCGGATGACGTAGGACGGCCCGCGGGGCGCGTTCGCGTGGATCGTCGCGATGCCCGGATTCGCCATGATCAACTCGAGGTAGTGCGGAAAGAGCCGGTCGGCGATGTCGCGGCGGGTGTCCTCGTCGGCGTCGGCCGGCAACTCGTCGAACTCGACCGCGACCTCGGTGCGCCGGTAGCCGGTCAGCATCCGCCGCATCGCCTCGATGCCCTCGGGGCCGAGGACGCGCCCGTACACGACGGTCAGGGCACGATCGGCCTCGGTCAGGTCGGCGGAGACGTCGGCCAGTTCCGGCGGCAGGTCGGTCGGCAGGCTCTGCCGCAGGATCAGCGCCAGTTCGGCCCGGATCCGTTGCAGCCGCTCGATCGTCGCGGCCAGTTCGGAGTCGAGCAGCCGCAGCGCTTGTTCCGGGTGCTCGTCGGCCTCGCCCATCGCCGAGATCTGGTTCAGCGACAGGCCGAGGTCGGTCAGCCGCCGGATCCGGAGCAGCCGGATCAGGTGCGCGACCCCGTACTGCTTGTAGCCGTTGGCGGCACGTTCGGGCTCCTCCAGCAGGCCGACCTCGTGGTAGTGCCGGACCGCCTTCAAGGTCGTTCCGGCCAGTTCCGCCAACTGCCGGGTGCTCCACGCCACGTGCCGCTCCTTGTCGTCGCCTTCGGACCCCAGTTCATCGGATGCCCCAGGGGCACGGTCAAGTTCGCCGCGCGGCGGGTTTGACTGTGCCCCCACGGCATGGTCTGAACTGTCCTGGAATCAACCGTGCGGGAAGGAAATGATCATGACCGAGACCACCCATCAGGTGCCGGAGACCCGGCCTGCGGTGCGCCCGGGCTGGCCGGAGATCGTCGTCGGCCTGGCCGTGATGTCGCTCGTCGGGTACGGGATCCCGATCCTGCTGTTCCGTCCGCTCGGCATCGAGGGTGCCGTGAGCGGCGTCCTGCTGGCCCTGCTCTCCGGCACCGCCGGCATGATCGGCTTCGCTGCCGCCGCCGCGATCCGGATCCGCGAACTCGGCCCCTTCGGAGTACGGAAGACCAGCGGGAAGTGGCTGCTGCTCGGGCTGGCCGGCGGCCTGGTCGCCCTGCTCGTCAAGATCATCGTCATGCCGGCGCTCGTCTCCGCGTTCGGGCTCGCCACCGACACCCAGGACACCTACGCGGCCGGGGCCAGCGCGGGACCGCTGTTCGTGATCTTGATGATGCTGTCCCTGGCCGTGATCACCCCGATCGGCGAAGAACTCCTGTTCCGCGGCGTGCTCACCACCGCCCTGCTCCGCTACGGGCCGTGGATCGGCGTGATCGGCAGCTCGGTGATCTTCGCGCTGATGCACGGCATCAACTTCGTCCTGCCGGCGGCCGTGATCGTCGGCCTGATCGCCGGCGAGCTCCGCCGCCGCAGCGGCTCGATCTGGCCCGGCGTGATCGTGCACGCGGTGAACAACTCGATCACCGTGGTCGTGTATGCCCTGATCGGCCTCTCCGGCTGAACCGGCCCCGCCGGGCACGAGCGGTGCGAGGATGACCCCGATATGGAGTCGTACGTCGAGCGTCCGCCGATCCCGGAACTGTCCGGGATGGTGCGGACCGTCTGGATCCAGCGCACCGGCGAGGCCGCGTACCTGCAGCGCCACCTGCCCACCGGCGGCGTCGAACTGCGCGTCCCGGTCGGCGGCCCGCCGATGCTGGCCGGGCCGCTGACGGGTCCCTCGATCGAGCTCATCCCGCCCCGGACCACGCTGGTCGGGATCCGGTTCCACCCGGGCTCCGCGCCGCCCCTGCCGAGCGTGCTCGACGACCTTGTCGATCAGCGGATCCGGCTGGCCGAGCTCTGGGGCGAGGCCGACCGACTGGAGGAGGCGGTGGCCGCGGCCGCGACCCCGGAACGGGCGCTCGGCGTGGTGCAGGCCCGGCTCCTCGCGCAGTACCGGCGCACCCCGGTCGACCCGCTGGTCGGCGCGGCGGTACGGGCGCTGATGCCCTGGCAGCCGGTGAACATCGACGCGCTGGCCGGCCACCTCGCGCTCTCCGCGAGCCAGTTGCGTCGCCGCTGCCTGCAGGCGGTCGGGATGAGCCCGAAGGTGCTGCAGCGGACGTTGCGGTTCCAGGGTTTCCTCGCGCTGGCTCAGGCCGGCACCCGGGCGTCCGGCCGGCGCAGCTCCGACGGCGCGGCCGGGCTCGCGATCGACGCCGGGTACGCCGATCAGGCACACCTGAGCCGGGAGTGCCTCCGGCTGACCGGGCTCACACCGCGGCAGTTGCTCGGCGGCGAGGTGGACCGGTGCGCCTGCGGCCATGATCACGCGGCGTCCTACCGCCCGTTCCTGTCCGGCCGGGACCGCCTTCCGGCCGGCCTGGGGATCACCACCAAGGAGGGTGGTGTCAAACGGTGGTGGTGGTGAGCGGCGTCCAGGTGCGTGCTGGACAAGGCGGAGGAGGGAGGCGTAGCGGTGTTCTACGTCGACCGACGACAACGCAGTCCAGTGCGTGCCTGGGCGTCGCTCGCTGCCGCCACCGTTTGACACCACCCTCCTGGGAGAGCATGCGCGATTTGTTCAAGCTCGTGGCGGTGCGCCGCCCGTAGCTTCGGCTGGTGCCCGCTCTCTCCCTCGACGGCGCGGTGTTCCGGCCGGGGTCGCCCGGCTACGACGCCGCTCGCCGCCCGGCCCAGCCCGCCTTCCGCGGCGTGCGGCCGAGCCTGGTGGCGCGCTGCCGGTCGGTGTCGGACGTCGTCCGTACGCTCTCGTACGTTCGCGGCACCGGGGAACCCTTCGCCGTCCGCAGCGGCGGTCATTGCTTCGCCGGCCGGTCGTCGACCGAGGGCGTCCTGCTCGACCTGTCCGGGCTGGACGGGGTCTCGTTCGTCGGCGGGATCGCCACGATCGGCGCCGGGGCCAGGCTGGGCCGGGTCTATCCGGCGCTGCACGAGTCCGGCCGGACCCTGCCGGCCGGTTGCGGGTCGACCGTCGGCATCGCCGGGCTGACCCTCGGCGGCGGCATCGGGCTGCTCGGCCGCAGGCACGGGCTGACCAGCGACCGCCTGACCGGAGCCCGGGTGGTGCTCGCGGACGGCAGCGTCGTGGACTGCGGCCCGGACCGCGAGCCCGACCTCTTCTGGGCGTTGCGCGGTGCCGGCGGTGGACAGTTCGGCGTCGTCACCACGCTCCGGTACGAGACGGTGCCGGAGCCGGTCCTGACCAGGATCGAGGCGACCTGGTCGGGCGTCGACCCGGCCGGCCTGGTCGCGGCCTGGCAGGACTGGTCCCCGGCGGCGCCGGACGAGCTCACGGTGAACCTCACCGTGGTGTCCGAGCCGGGTCGTCCGGCCCGGATCACGCTGGTCGGAGCCGCTGTCCTGGACGAGGTCGCGACCCAGGAGCTGATCCGGGAATTCCTGGCCACGGTCGGGTTGCGGACGACGGTCCGGCTGCGGGGCGGGCTGCCGTACCACCGGCTGAAGAGCACCCTGACCGACCCGCGGGACGTGCCCGCGCGGGCGCTGCGGATCAGGTCGGAGTTCTTCCGGCGCAGTCTGCCGCCGCCGGTGCTCGCCGTACTGCTGGAGGGGCTGGCCGAGCCGCGCGACGCCGGGCGACGGCAGCTCACCTTTACGGCGATGGGCGGTGCCTACAACCGGATCGGTGCCGCGACGACGGCGTTCGCGCACCGGGAGGAACGGTTCCTGCTCGAGCACATCGGCGATCCCGACGACGCATGGGTGGACGCGTCGTGGGCCGCGGCGCACCCGGCCGGCTCCGGGCGGGTGTACGCCAACTTCCCCGATCCCGCGCTCGAGGACGCACCGGCGGCCTATCACGCGGACAACCGGACCAGGCTGGCCGCGATCAAGCGGAGCTACGACCCGGACCGGTTCTTCGACTTCCCGCAGGCCAGTTGATCATCAGTGAAGGAGCCCAGAATGATCTTGGTCACCGGCGGCCTCGGCATGATCGGCGCCCACACCGCCCGGGCGCTGGCCGACGGCGGGCAGCGGGTGGTCGTCACGTCGCACCGGCGGACCGAGGTGCCGTCCTTCCTGACCGACCGGGTGATCGTCGAAACGCTCGACACCACGGACCGGGACGCCTTCCTCGGTCTCGCCGAACGGCACATGATCACCGACATCGTGCATCTCGCCGGCTCCGCCCCGGACGCCGACCCGGTCGTCTTCTTCCGCGCCGAGCTGGCCGGACTGCTCAACGCGCTGGACGCCGCCCGCGCCTGGCAGGTGCGCCGGTTCGCCGTCGCGAGCAGCCTCGGCGTCTACCTGGGCCGCCCGGAGATCCCTTGGCAGGAAGATCTCGCGCTGCCGAGCGCCGAGCTGCCGCACCTGATCATCGCCTTCAAGAAGGCGGTCGAGCCGCTCACCACGCACGCCTTGCAGGGCACCGGAGTCCAGCCGGTGATCTTGCGGATCGGCTCCGTCTGGGGTCCGCTGGTGGACCCGGAGTCGCCGTTCTTCCACCTTCCGCCGTACGTCAGCGCAGCACTCCGCGGTGATCAACCCGGCAGCGTGTACGCCGACGACGGCTTCGACTGCTGCTACGCGCCCGACGCCGGCCGGGCGATCGCGATGTTGATCATGACCGAGACCTTGCGGTACGACACCTACAACGTCTCCAGCGGCCGCCGGGCGACCAACCGCGAGGTCGCGGAGGCGCTGCGGGCGGTCCTGCCGGACGCGCGACTGGACCTGGTGCCCGGCCGCCGGGACGATGCCGGCGACGACCCGTACCTCGACATCACCCGACTCACCGAGGACACCGGCTTCCGGCCGGCGTTCGACCTCCCCGCGGCCGTCGCCGACTACGTCGCCTGGCGCGCCGACCATCCCCGCTGAACAGGAGCAACATGTTGGATCCCGACGTTCGCCACGCCCTCGACGGCGCCTCGATCGCCCACCTGGCCACCGTCCTGCCGGACGGCTCGCCGCATGTCGTGCCGGTCTTCGTCGGCACCGTGGGCGACCGGATCGCCGTCTTCACCGGGCCGGACTCCCGCAAGGCGCGCAACCTGCGCAACGACCCGCGGGTCGCCCTGTCCGTGGCGCCCGCCGACGGGCCGTTCCAGCCGGTGGTGGTCCGCGGCCGGGTCGTCGACTGGATCGAGGACGAATCCCGGTGGGAGATCATCGACCGGATCGCCGTGACCTACATCGGCGGGCCCTACTCCCGGGACCTGGACCGGGTCGTGATGATCATCGAACCCGAGCAGCAGCTGGTCGGCGTCCGCTAGCCCGGCCCTGAGTCCGGCGTCATGATCAGCTTCGCGCGCCTCGGCGTTGCCGGCGTACCGCAGGTCAGGGACGTCGCACGGTGGTGGTGTCGGCGCTCATGAAGGTGCCGTCGGCGTCGGTGGGGCGCAGGTCGCTGAGCGGCTGTCCGCCTTCGCCGACGAGCACCGAGTGCGCCTCCTTGGGCCCGAACGCGTGCCGCTCGCCCCATTGACGCATGGCCACGACGACGGTGAAGAGATCGCGCCCCGCGTCGGTGAGGGCATAGACCTGCCGCCGCCCTGAGCTCGCCGTCTCGCGCCGGAGCAGGCCGCGATCGACGAGCCGGCGGAGCCGGTCGGTGAGGATGTTGCGGGCCACTCCGGTGCGCTGCTGGAAGTCGGTGAACGACTGCGCACCGTCCATCGCGTCCCGGATGATCAACAGGCTCCACCGGTCGCCGACAAGATCGACCGTGCGCGCGACGGGGCAGGTGGCGTCCGTCCAGTCCGTACCGTCGAGGTGTGCGGCGGGCTTCATCACTCTCCCATCAATGAGTTGCGGATTGAAACTATTCTGCCCTAGGGTCTAATCAGTTGCAATCTGCTACTGATTGGGGTTGAGGTGGTCGGCAGTTCGTCCGGTCGAAGAATGCTGCTCGCGACGGTCTGCGCGGTCGCCGTGGCCACGATCTACGTCGCGCAACCCGTGCTGGCACAGCTCGGGCAGGACCTCGGCGTACCCGAGGCCGACCTGGGCTGGATCGTGACGGCGGGACAGCTCGGCTACCTGGTCGGGCTGGCCACCCTTGTCCCCCTGGGCGACCTGCTCGACCGGCGCAGGTTGATCACCGGCCACCTGCTGCTCGCCGCGGTCGGCATGCTGGCGGCGGCCGCCTCACCCAACCTTCCCCTGCTGTTGATCAGCCTCGCTGGGACCGGCCTGGTCGCGGTCGTCGTGCAGACCGCCGTCGCGTTCGCCGCCGACCTGTCGACCCCGGCGGAACGCGGTCGCACGCTGGGAGTCGTCACCTCCGGCGTCATCCTGGGCATCCTGGGAGCGCGCATCCTGGCGGGAGTTCTCGCCGACTGGTGGGGATGGCGCACCGTGTACCTGACGCTCGCGGTGCTGCTGGTCGCCTTGTCGATCTTGGTCCTGAAGCTGTTACCAGCTGATCATCGCCCGGCTCGCCGCACCTACGGCGCGGTCATGAGCTCGCTCGGCCACCTGTTCCGGGACCCGCTGTTCGTCTCGCGCGGGCTGATCGCCTTCTTCCTGTTCGCCTCCTTCGGCACCCTGTGGAGCGGACTGGCGCTACCCCTGGCGGCCGACCCGTGGCACCTGAGCACCGCCCAGACCGGGCTGTTCGGCATCGCCGGGCTGGCCGGTGCCCTGGGCGCCGTACGGGCCGGCCGCTGGGCCGACGCGCAGCGCGCGAACGCCGTCGCCGGCGGTGGGCTCGTCCTGCTCGCCGCGTCCTGGATCGCCACCGGGCAGGCGAACTGGTCACTCGGGCTGGTGGTGATCGGTGTCGTCGTCCTCGACTTCGCCGTCCAGGCCGTACACGTCAGCAACCAGTCACTGCTCACCGCCGCGCATCCCGACCGTACGAGCAGCGTGATCGGCGGCTACATGATCTTCTATGCCCTCGGCTCCGCCCTCGGCGCGATCACCACCACCACGGCCTATGCCCTGGCTGGATGGACCGGGTCCGCGATCCTCGGCGCCGTCTTCGCGGGTGGCGGACTGATCACCTGGGCCGTCAGCCGGCACAGTGTGGCAAGGAGGGAAACCGGTGCCAGAAACCCTTGAGCACAAGGTGTTCCATCCCGGTTGCGGTCATCGGTGCCGCGGCGGCATGATCACTGACCCGTGCCCGTATGCAGGTCGGGCAGTTCCCGCATCGCCCAGAAGGGTCCGGTGACGACGAAGGCCGCGGCGCACAGCTGGCCGCAGGCGGCGATCCACAGCGTCGGGACCACGCCGAGCCCGGCGCCGAGGACGCCGGCCAGCAGGGCGGCGATCGGCATCACGCCCCAGACGAAGAAACGGACCGAGGCGTTCATCCGGCCGAGCAGGCGGGCCGGGGTGATCCGCTGCCGGAAGGTCACCTGGGTGATGTTGTAGAGCAGGGCGGTGAAGGTGCCGACGAAGAACTGGGCCACCAGCAACGGGAACGCCACCGCCGGAACGAGCGCGGCGAGCGGGACCAGCAGGCCGACCACACTGAAGCCGATCGCGCTGACCGGGATCGCCCGCGCCTCCCCGATCAGCCGGACGATCCGAGGCGTCGTGACCGCGCCGAGCAGCCCGCCGACCGATCCGAGGGAGATCACGATGCCCATCGCCTGCGGCGTGAAACCCAACTCCCGCAGGAGAAGCAGCGGCAGCAGCGTCATCGAGATGGTGTTGAAGAAGTTGGACACACTGGTGGTGCCGACAATCCGGCGCAGCAGCGGTTCGGTGAACACGAACCGCAGCCCCTCCCCGATCTCCCGGAGAATCGGTCCATGATCATCAGAAGCGCGCCGTTCCTCGTGATCACGCGTGAGCACGAGGGCGACGACCGACAACAGGTACGTTCCGGCCGTGGCGATCATCGCCAGCGGCGCCGTGATCAGCCCGATCAGCCAGCCGCCGACCCCCGGCCCGGCGATGTTCGCGAGCTCGTACGTCGCCTGCAGCTTGCCGTTCGCCTCGGCGATCTGCCGCGGCCGGACCAGGGCCGGGACGATGCTCTGGTACGACACGTCGAAGAACACCGACGCGACCCCGACGACACCGGCGACGATGATCAACTGCCAGAGCTGCAGCAATCCGGTCACCCAGAGCAGCGGTACGGAAGCCAGGGCGGCCGCCCGGACGAGGTCAGCGACGATCATGACCCGTCGCTTCCGCAGCCGGTCGATCCACACCCCGGCCGGCAGCCCGACGACCAGGAACGCGGCGACGTTCGCGGCGTTCAGGACGCCCACCTCGAACGCGCCGGCGCCGAGCAGGAGCACGGCCAGGACGGGAATCGCGAGTTCGGAGATTTGGGCGCCGAACTGCGCGAACGCCTGGCCGCCCCACATCGTCAGGAAGTTGCGATCCCGCCACAGCGAGCCGACGGGCTCCTCCGCCGGAGCCGCACCACCCTCGGGCGCGACGGACTGAGGTGATTGGGACATGCCAATCAGTCTGCAAGGACCGATTGAGCCTTGTCAATCAGTCCCGTAGGCTGCCGGCATGGCGGTGGCCGAGGAGGAAGCCCGGATCCGGGCACTCAGTTCGCCGGTACGACTGCGCGTGCTTCGCCTGTGCGCCTTCGAATCCCGTACCAACAAGGAACTCGCCGAACTTCTCGAGATCAATCCGGGCACGATGCTGCACCACGTCCGCAGCCTGGTGAGCACCGGTTACCTCGCGGCCGAGCCGGAGCGGTCCGGCAACCAGGGCGCCCGCGAGGTCCCGTACCGGGCGACCGGATTGTCCTGGCGGACGCCGATCCCGGACGGCTCGTACGTCCTCGTCGAGACGTTCCTGCAGCAGATCGACGGCGTACCGCCCGACGAGCTGGACGTCACCTGGCTCGGGCTCAAGCTCAACAACGAGCACAAGATCGAATTCCAGGAACGCCTGTACGCGCTCGTGAACGAGTTCAAGGAACGCGGCCCGGATCCCGACGGCGCCACCTACTCGCTGTTCGCCACCCTGCACCCCGACCGCAACCCGCCCAGTCCCGGTGCAGCGACATGATCACGGAACTCGATTCCCATCCCGGCCCGGTCTTGGCAGAGTAGACCCGTGTCGATCACTCCGGCCGGCGCCGGCAACCAGTCCCTGGCCCGAGGTCTGCAGATGCTGCGGATCCTCGCCGACGACGGCCCGCTCACCGCGACCGAACTCGGCGCCCGGCTGGGCATCCACCAGAGTTCGGCGTCCCGCGGCCTGGCGGCGCTGATCGAGGCCGGCTATGTCCGCAAGGACGATCACGGCCGGTTCGAGTGCTCGTACGGCGTGCTCGGACTGGCCGACTCGGTCAGCCGGTTGCCGCTGGTCAAACGACTGCGGGCCGGAGCCAGGAAGATCATCGAGCGCTACCCGGACGTGACGATCGCGGTCTGCATGCTCTGGCGGCAGGACGTCCTGCACCTGGCCCGGGCCCGGACCGGTCAGCTCTCCCTCTGGAACGGCGGCTGGCCGCTCAACGTGTCCACGCCCGGCCTGCGACTGCTGGCCGAGCTCCCCGACGACGAGGCCGTCGCGATCCTGGACCGGTCCCGCGAGCGGGTCGGCTGGGGCGGCCGGCCCGGTCAGGTCCCGGAGACCGCGGCCGAGACCATCACGCTGGCCCGGAAGATGATCACCGACGAGGTCCTGCTGGTCGACGGATGGTGGCGTCCGCACCATGCCACCGGCGCCATCCTGGTCCGAACCCCGGAACCGGCCCCGGTGTCGCTGGCCGTCGTCGACGAGGCCGGGGACCTCGACCCGACCGAGCACAAGCTCCTGCTGCACCGGATTCGCCGTGATCTTGAAGCGCATCTCAACTGACGCCGGCGGCGCCGTGCACGACCGCGGCTGAGCTCGGCTTTCCGAGTACGGACTCGTCGAGCCCGAACCGGGCGTGGACCGGGCGCAGGAACCGCGGCAGCCACCAGTTGGCGCGACCGGCGAGCCGCATCGAGGCGGGCAGCAGGACCGCACGGAGCAAGGTGGCGTCCACGAGCACCGCGACCGCGGTGCCGACGCCGATCAGCTGCAGGTAGCTGACCTCGGCGGTGGCGTAGAGCAGGAAGGTCAGGGCGAGGATGGCGGCGGCGGTGCTGACCAGCGGCCCGCTCCGCTGCAGCCCGACCAGAACGGACCGGCGGGTGTCGCCGGTGCGGTCGTACTCCTCCCGGATCCGGGCGATTAGGAACACCTCGTAGTCCATCGACAGCCCGTAGACGATGCAGAACATCAAGATCGGGAAGGTCAGGTTCACGTCGCCGGTCGGCGTGAACCCGAGCAGGCCGGCCAGCGCGCCGTCCTGGAAGCCGACCACGATCACGCCGGCCATCACGGCCAGGCTGAGCAGGTTGAGCACGGTCGCCTTGACCGGGATCAGCAGGCTGCCCGACATCAGGAACAAGATCACGAACGTGACGGCGATGATCAGTCCGGCGAGCGGCGGAACCCATTGCCGCAGTACGGTCTCGAAGTCGGCGAGCTCGGCCGGGAAGCCACCGACCAGCACCGGAGCCGGCGCCGGCACGGCCCGCACGGCCGCGACCAGGTCGGACCCGGAGCGCTCCAGTGCCGCATGTGCGGGAATCGCCGCGAGCCAGGTCGCGCCCGGTCCCGCATAGCGATCGGCCGCCGGCCCGGGCCCGGCGATCCGCTCGCCGCCGACGTAACTCCCGGTGGCGGCGTTGACCCGGACGATCCCGTCGACCCGGGACAGCGCCCGGGCGTAGCCGTCGACCGCCACGGCCCGGTCCGGCGCCTCGGCGAGGGTCGGCAGCACGGCCGCGATCGCGTCCTGCGGCTCGGCGGCGAACTCGGCCCGCATCGTGTCGTACGCCGACCGGGCCGACGACACGTCGGCCGACAGGATCCGGTCGTCCGGCGGACCGGGCCGGAATCCGAGCGCGGGCGCCGCGAGCAGCCCGACCAGGGCCAGCGCGGCGAGACCGTACGGAATCGGGCGCCGCATCACCCGCTCGCCGGTCCGATACCAGAAGCCGCGCTCTACCGGCCTGCTCCGGACGCCGCGGCGGACGAACCGCGGACCGAAGATGATCATGGTTGCGGGAAGGATGACCAGGGTGCCGATCAGGGCGCTGGCGACCACCAGCACGCCGGCGTAGCCGAACGAGCGCAGGAAGGCGTACGGGAACAGCATCAGCACCGCGACCGACGCGGCCACGGTCAGCCCGCTGAACAGCACCGTGCGGCCGGCGGACCGTACCGTGTCGATCACCGCGGTCCGGAGCTCGGCACCGGCGGCGAGCTCCTCGCGGAACCGGGCGATCAGGAACAGGCTGTAGTCGACGCCGAGCGCCAGGCCCATCACCAGGGTGATGTTGGCCGCGAAGGTGGAGACCTCGGTGATCATGGCCAGCCCGCGCAGCGCGGCCAGCGTGCCGATGATCGAGAACAGACCGACGGCCAGCGTGACCAGAGCCGGCAGCACCCGGCGGAAGACGATGATCATCAGCACCAGCAGCAGCGGCACGATGATCAACTCGGCCCGCAGGAAGTCCGCCCTGGCCTGATCGCCGATCTGAGCGGAGATCGCCTCGCCGCCGGCGACCTCGACCTTGATCGCGGGCAGGTCACGCGTGAAGCCGGGGATGATCGTCTCGGTCAGCCGCTGCCGCGCCTCGGTCGGGTCGCCGTCCAGCCAGGCCAGGATCACGGCCCGCCCGCCGTCCTCGCTGCGCAGGGCCGGATCCGCTCCGGTGGACCAGTAGGACCAGACGTCCCGGATCCCCGGCACGGCGCCGAGTTCGGCGGCGACGTCGGTCGCGGCACGGCTCGCCCCGGGATCGTCGACCGTGCCGTCGCGGGCCGAGACCAGCAGCACCAGGTTCGCGCTGTTCGTGTCGAACTCCCCGGCCAGGACCTCCTGCGCGCGGACCGACTCCGTCCCCGGCGCCTCCCACAGCGACAGCGTCATCGCACCCAGCGCACCGGACGCCGCGACACCGAGCAGGACCGTCGCCGCGACCGCCGCGGCGAGCGTCAGCCGGGCGTGCGCGACGACCAGGCCGGCCCAGCGGGCCAGGATCCCGGGCCGGGCAGCGCCCCGATCGATGGGCGGGCGGTTCGGCGTTGCCATGGTTCCTCCGGGACGTCGAGACGTAACATGAGCAAGTGCTCGCATTGCAGAATACGAGCAATCACTCGCATTTTCTAGACGGAGGTCACGGAATGCCCGACGGTGCGCGCCCGGAGCGCCGGCGCCAGGAGCGTGGCGTACGCCGGATGGAGCAGCTCCTGGACGCCGCCGCGGGGCTGTTCGCCGAGATCGGGTACGACAGCGCGACCACCAACAAGATCGCCGCCCGGGCCGGTGTCTCCCCCGGCTCGCTCTACCAGTTCTTCTCCAGCAAGGAGGACATCGCGCGGGCCCTGGCCGACCGCTACGTCCCGGAGTTGGAGCAGGCCCACCGCGAGGCCACGTCGGGCGACCTGGACGGCCTCGAGCCGGCCGAACTGATCGACCGGATCGTCGACCCGATCGTCGCGGTGAACGTCGCCAACCCCGGGATGAAGGACCTGATCGGGCGCTCCGAACTGCCCGAGCACATCATCGCCCCCGCCCGCCGGGTGCAGGCCGCGGTCGCCGGCCGGGTCGCCGAGGTGATCGGCCGCCAGCGTCCCGAGTTGGACGACGCGACCAGGCAGCGGTACGCGACGACCGTGCTCCGGCTCTTCGCCACCTTCGTGCCCCTCGCGGTGTCTGCCGACGCCGGCGAGCGAGACCTGGTGATCACCGAGTTCAAGACCGTCCTGCGCGGCTATCTGACCGAAGTCCTCGCCGTACCGGACTGACGACGCACGGACGAGTCCGCCGGGTCGTCACGCCGGCGCCGGGCCGTGGCTCCGCTGAAGTTGATCAAGACCGCTCCGGTGTTTACCACCTGCACGCTCGGGTAACGCAGTCCTCGAGAGGTGAGGACATGGCGAACCAGCAATTTCCACCCCAGCAACAGGACCCGCCGGGGCTGACCGGACCGATGGAGCCCCGTCCGGACCACGGCGAGGACAGTTACGTCGGCCACGACCGGCTCGCCGGAAGCTCGGCGTTGATCACCGGCGGTGACTCCGGCATCGGCCGCGCGGTCGCCCTCGCCTACGCGCGCGAGGGTGCCGACGTCGCGTTCACCTATCTGCCGGAGGAGCAGGCCGACGCCGAGGCGACCACCGAGTTGATCACGTCCACCGGCCGGCGCGCCGTACCCATCCCGGCCGACCTACGGGACCGGATCACCTGCGACCACGCCGTCGGGGTCGCCACGGAGCGGCTCGGCAAGCTGGACATCCTGGTCAACAACGCGGGATTCCAGCAGGCCAGAACCGGCGAGGGCCTCGAGGCGGTGGACGACGAACGTCTCGACCGGGTGATCAAGACCAACCTGTACGCGCTGTTCTGGATCACTCGGGCCGCCGTACCGGAGCTCAAGCGCCGGCGCGGTTGCGTGATCAACAACTCCTCGATCCAGGCGTACGAGCCGTCGACGACCCTGGTCGACTACGCGGCGACCAAGGCCGCGATCAACAACGCGACGGTCAACCTGGCCGCCGAACTCGGCCCGTACGGGATCCGGGTCAACGCGGTCGCCCCCGGCCCGATCTGGACGCCGCTGCAGCCCGCCACCCAACTGCCGGACAAGATCGAGAAGTTCGGCTCCGACACGCCACTCGGCCGAGCCGGGCAACCCGCCGAGGTCGCCCCGGCGTTCGTCTTCCTGGCCTCACCGAAGGATGCCGGGTACGTCTCCGGAACGGTCCTCGGCGTCACCGGCGGAAAGCCGGTGTTCTGATCATGGCGGACCAGACCGTCGGCGACTTCCTGCTGGCCCGGCTGCGCGAATGGGGCGTGGAGAAGGTGTTCGGCTATCCCGGCGACGGGATCAACGGGATCCTGGCCGCCTGGGGCCGGGCCGACAACCGCCCCCAGTTCATCCAGTCCCGGCACGAGGAGATGAGCGCGTTCCAGGCGGTCGGCTACGCGAAGTTCACCGGCCGGGTCGGCGTCTGTACGGCCACCTCGGGGCCCGGCGCGATCCACCTGCTGAACGGCCTCTACGACGCCAAACTCGATCATGTCCCGGTCGTGGCGATCGTCGGTCAGACCGCCCGGTCGGCGATGGGCGGCTCGTACCAGCAGGAGACCGACCTGATCAGCCTGTTCAAGGACGTGGCCAGCGATTACCAGCAGCTGATCATGGTCCCGGAGCAGTTGCCGAACGTGCTGGACCGGGCGATCCGGGTCGCCCTGAGCCGGCGGGCACCGACCGCGGTGATCATCCCCGGCGACGTGCAGGAGCTCGAGTACACCCCGCCGTCGCACGCGTTCAAGATGGTGCCGTCCAGCCTCGGCGTCGACTGGCCGGTGACCCAGCCCGACGACGAGGCGGTCCGCCGGGCCGCCGACGTCCTGAACGCGGGCAGCCGGGTCGCGATCCTGGCCGGCAGTGGTGCCCGCGGTGCCCGCGCCGAACTCCGGCAGGTGGCCGACGTGCTCGGTGCCGGCGTCGCGAAGGCCCTGCTGGGCAAGGACGTGCTGTCCGACGAGCTGCCTTACGTGACCGGCTCGATCGGGCTGCTCGGCACCCGGCCGAGCTATGACCTGATGCAGGGCTGCGACACCCTGCTGACCGTCGGGTCGAGTTTCCCGTACAGCCAGTTCCTGCCCGAGTACGGGAAGGCGCGGGGCGTCCAGGTCGACGTCGACCCGGGCCTGATCGGGATGCGCTACCCGTACGAGGTGAACCTGGTCGGTGACGCGGCCAGCACCCTGCGCGCACTGCTCCCGCTGCTGAAGATCAAGACCGACCGGTCCTGGCGGGAGGAGATCGAGGCCGGCGTGGCGCGCTGGCAGGAGGTGCTGCACGACGAGGCGATGGTGGCCGCCGAACCGATCAACCCGATGCGACTGTTCACCGAACTCAACCCGTGGCTGCCGGAGAACGTGATCATCACCGCGGACTCCGGCTCGGCCGCGAACTGGTACGCCCGCCACCTGCGCTTCACCGACAGCACCCGGGGCTCGCTCTCCGGAACCCTGGCCACGATGGGCCCCGCCGTCCCGTACGCCATCGGAGCGAAGTTCGGCCATCCGGACCGGCCGGTGATCGCCTTCGCCGGCGACGGTGCCATGCAGATGAACGGCCTCGCCGAGCTGCTCACGATCAAGCACTACTGGGAACAGTGGGAGGACCCGCGGCTGGTGATCGCCGTCCTGCACAACAACGATCTCAACCAGGTGACCTGGGAGTTGCGCGCGATGGGCGGTGCCCGAAGTTCGCCGAATCGCAGACGCTGCCGGAGTTCTCGTACGCGGACTTCGCCGAGAGCCTCGGCTTCACCGCGCTCGCCGTCGACGACCCGGATGCCCTCGGCACCGCCTGGGACCGCGCCCTGGCGGCCGACCGCCCGGCCCTCCTCGACGTCCGCGTCGACCCGGACATCCCGCCGATTCCGCCGCATACGACGCTGGACCAGGCCCTGCGGACGGCCGAGTCGCTGGTCAAGGGCGACGAAGATCGCTGGGGTGTTCTGCGCAAGGGTCTGAAGACCAAACTCCAGGAGGTCCTCCCCCACTCCGACGCCTGACCGGACCTCCGGAGTCTCCGGATCGCGATCCACGCCCTACGATGTGGGAACGGTGTCAGATTCCGGCAGAGGGGTGGGCGCATGGCCACGGAGGCTTCGGAGCCCGAACCGGCTGCTGTGCGCGCCGGCCCGAAGGGGCGTCGCGCGACGATCACCGATGTCGCCGCCGCGGCCGGGGCCTCCCGGTCGACCACCTCGCGGGCCCTGTCCGGGCAGGGCTACGTCTCGCCGGAGGTTCGGGACCGGGTGCAGCGGGCGGCGCGCAGCCTCGGCTATGTGCCGGACGCCCTGGCCCGCGGGCTGAAGCGGCGCAGCAGCACCTCGATCGGCGTCCTGGTGTCGGACCTGAGCAACGTGTTCTACGCCCAGCTCGCGGCCGGCGCCTCCCGGCGGGCCAAGGAACTGGGGTTCACCACGCTGCTGGCCGACACCCAGGGCCAGTCCAAGGAGGAACTGGCCGCCGCGCAGGCCTTCCTCGAGCTCCGGGTCGCCGGCGTGGTGGTGACCCCGGTGTCGGCCCGGATCAGCGGCTGGCTGGTTGATCATGAGATCCCGACGGTGGAACTGGACCGGTCGTTCGGCCGGGCCGGCGTGGACAGCGTCGCGGTGGACAACTTCCGCGCCTCCGAAGCCGCAACGGCGCACCTGGTCGGACTCGGACACCGGCGGATCGCCCTGCTGATCGACGAGACCGACTGGACCACCGGTCGCCGCCGCTACGAGGGCTACCGCAGCGCGCTGCAGGCGGCCGGGCTGAAGCCGAACGACGCGGACGTGGTCGCCTCGGGCTGGGACGCGACGGCGGCCGGCGAGACCACCCGGGCTCTGCTCCGCCGCCGGCGGCCGCCGACCGCGATCTTCGCCGCCAACAACCTGCTCGCCGAGGGCGCGTGGCGGGCGGTCCACGAGGCCGGGCTGCGGGTGCCGCGGGACCTGTCCTTGATCGGGTTCGACGACGCGCCCTGGATGACCCTGGTCCAGCCGGCCGTGAGCACCGTGGTGCAGAACGCGATCGCCCTCGGCGAGGCCGCGATGAGCCGGGTGGTGGACCGGATCGGACGCCCGGGCGAGCCGCGGCAGGAGGTCGTCCTCGGTGCCGAGCTGCAGCTGCGCGGTAGCACCGCCCGGGCGCCCCGTTGATCTTCGCCGGCGCCCGGGCCCGGCTTGATCAAAGACGACGACGCTTCCTTGACACCGCCGGAAGGGCTCGGGTTGACTGGCACGACCGTGGGAACGATCCCAGAAGATCGTCCTGAGCCAGGTACGGATCGGCGCGCCCGGGGCCGCCGAGGAGGAGCCGACCGCATGACCGAACGACCGCCGCTCTCCAACGCACCCTCTGGGGACCAGCCGCGGGACCGGCCGCCGACTCCGCAGCCGCTGGCCGCGCCGGACCGGACCCTGCACCTGATCGGGAACTCCCACCTGGATCCAGTCTGGCTGTGGCCGTGGCAGGAGGGCTATCAGGAGGCCCGGGCCACGTTCTGGTCGGCGATCCACCGGATGGAGGAGTTCGACGACTTCGTCTACACCTGTGATCAGATCGTGCTGCTGCACTGGGTCCGGGAGGTCGACCCGGTGCTGTTCGGCAAGATCACCGAGCGGGTCGCCGAGGGCCGTTGGGTCAACGTCGGCGGCTGGTGGGTCGAACCGGACTGCAACATGCCGATGGGTGAGTCGTTCGTCCGGCAGGGCCTGTACGGGCAGCGTTTCCTGATCGAACACTTCGGCCGGCCCGCGACGGTCGGGATGAACGTCGACCCGTTCGGCCACACCGCATCGCTGCCGGCGATCCTGCGCGGCCAGGGGATGTCGGCGTACACGTTCCTGAGGCCGGGCCCGCACGAGGCAGACCTCTTCGACACGCCGTTCTGGTGGACCGCCCCGGACGGCTCGACCGTGCTCGCCTGCCGGATCCCGTACGAATACTGCTCGCCGCCCGGCGACGTGTCCGGCCAGGTCGAGAAGGGACTCGGCCAGGTCGACCGCGGGTTCGACCCGCTGATGGTGTTCTACGGCGTCGGCAACCACGGCGGCGGGCCGACCCGGGCCAACATCTCCTCGATCGAGCGCTACCACCGGATGGGCACCTTCGGGAGGCTGATCATGAGTTCCCCCGACCGCTACTTCGACGAGGTCCGGGCCCGGCTCGAGGCGGAGCCGGAGCTGGAGCTTCCGGCCCGGCAGGGCGACCTGCAGCACCACGCGCCCGGCTGCTACTCGGCCCACAGCGGGATCAAGCAGTGGCAGCGCCGGGCCCAGCACGCGGTGCTGACCGCGGAGCGCTGGGCGATCGCCGGGGACCTGCTCGGCCGGGCCGGCAACCCGGCGCTGGCCGATCCCCGGGACGACCTGACCCGGGCCTGGCACCAGGTGCTGTTCAACCAGTTCCACGACGTGCTGCCCGGCTCCGCGATCGAGTCGGCCTACGACGATGCCCGTGATCAACTCGGCGAGGCCGTCGCGATCTCGAAGCGGATCATCACCCGGGTACACAACGCGCTGGCCCGCCAGGTCGACATACCGCTGGTCGAGGGCACCCAGCCGGTGTTGATCTTCAACCCCCATCCCTGGCCGGTCCGGACCCAGGTGGAGATCAACTACGGCGTCCAGCCGCTCGGCGTGCACGTCGTCGACGACGAGGACCGTACGGTGCCGTCGCAACGGGTGCAGTCGGTCTCCACCACCAGCGACCGGTCCCGCGGCGCCGTCGTGTTCAGCGCCGACCTGCCCGCCTTCGGCTACGCCCTGCACACGCTCCGGCCCGGTCCGGATAACCCCGCCTTCGAGCCGGTACGGGTTCGGCAGCCGGACGGCTCCACCGGCTGGGTGATCGAGAACGCCCGGCTCCGGGCCGTGATCGACCCGGCGACCGGCTGGCTCAGTTCCCTGCTGCACAAGGAGTCCGGGGTCGACCCGGTGGCCGGCGCGACCGGTCCGCACCTGCAGATCTGCGAGGACCCGACCGACACTTGGGGCCACCGGGTGGTCTCCTACGCGTGGCCCGGGGCGGAACCGGCGGTGACCGCGATCACGGTCCGGGAGGACGGCCCGGTGCGGGCCAGGATCCGGGTCGAGCGAAGCTTCGACCGGTCGGTGATCATCGAGGAGTTCGTCCTGGGTCACGACGATGATCAACTCCGGGTCGACGTCGAGATCGACTGGCGGCAGCAGGCGCAGCTGATGAAGCTGCGGGTGCCGGTCGCGCTGACCGATCCGCAGCCGCGCTACGAGATCCCCTTCGCGACGCTGGAACGCGAGCTGAACGGCGCCGAGGATCCGGCGCAGAGCTGGGTCGACCTGACCGGGCAGCTGGGCCGGGGCCGGAACGCCCGGACCGGCGGCCTGACCGTGATCAACAACGCCAAGCACGGCTACGACGCCTCCCCCGCCGACGACGACAGCTCGGCCAGCCTCGGCATCACCGCGGTCCGCAGCGCCGTCTACTCCTGGCACGACCCGCGGCTGATCGGTGACGACGAGATCCACCGCTACCAGGATCAGGGCGCGCAGCGGTTCAGCCTGGCGCTGGTGCCGCACCCCGGCGACTGGCGTCCGGTCGCCGCGACCCGGCGGGCGGCCGAGCTCGGCCAGCCGGTCCGGGCCATGCTGGAGAGCTTCCACGCCGGCCCGCTGCCGCGCCGGCTGAGCCTGGCCGACGACGCCGCCGGCCCGGTGATGATCACCGCGATCAAGGGCACCGAGGACGACGGTGAGGACGGGCCGGACCTGATCGTCCGGGCGGTGGAGACGACCGGTGAGCCGAGCGAGGTGACGCTGCAGCTGCCGGTCGCCGGCCGCGAGGTCACGGCCGCCTTCGCCCCGTACCAACTTCGCACCTTCCGGGTACCGCGCTCCACCCGCCGCCGGGTCACCGAGGTGGACCTGATCGAACGCCCGCTGGACGAACCAGGCGCCTTCGAGGCGAGCCGCTGCCCCGCCCCGCCGCCGTTCACGGCCGACGGCCTGACCATGGGTCCCGACCGTGCCGGCAGCGACGAACGTCCGGCCGCCCAGACCCAGGCGCCCGCCATGATCAAACGCGCCACCTGACTCCCGCGCCTCGGTCGAGGCGCGGCGGTCAGCCCTTCAGCCCGGTCGACGCGATGCCCTGGATGAAGTACTTCTGGGCGAACGCGAAGATGATCAGCAGCGGCAGCGTGACCACCAGCGAGGCCACCATCACGAACTGGTAGTCGCCGTGGCCGCCGGCGGTCGGCGAGTACTTCGTCATCGCGTAGGCGATGCCGAGCGGGACGGTGAAGTCCTCGATCCGGCCGAAGTTGAGATAGATCAGCGGGCCGGTGAAATTCTGCCAGGACGCCTGGAACTCGAACAGGAAGACGATCAGGGCCGACGGCAGCGCCAGCGGGAACGCGATCCGGCGGAACAGGCCGAAGTAGCTGCAGCCGTCCACCCGGGCCGCCTCGAACAGGTCGCGCGGCAGGGACAGATAGAACTGCCGCATCAGGAAGATGTAGAACGCCGACCCGAACAGCGTCGCGCCCCAGAGCGGGACGTTGGTGCCGAGGAAGCCGAGGTACTTCCAGATCAGGTAGTTCGGGATCAGGGTGACCGCGCCCGGCAGCATCATCGAGGCCAGCAGCAGCCGGAACAGCAGGGCCCGGCCGGGGAACCGGAAGTACGCGAAGCCGAACGCGATCATGGAACTGGACAGCGTGACCAGGGTCGCCGCCAGCCCGGCGATGATGATCGAATTCAGCACCCAGCCGATCAGCGGCAGCTCCTGCCAGACCTGGACGTAGTTTCCCCACACCACGGTGTCCGGGATCAGCTTGTTGTCGAACACCTCGCCGCGCGGTTTCAGGCTCGCCGCGACCAGCCAGGCGAACGGGTAGAGGAACGCGCAGGCGAAGCCGATCATCAGCACCCAGCGGACGACCTGGCCGATCACCTTCCGCGGTGGTGCCGTCATCGCCGCTCACCACCTTCGTAGTAGACCAGCTTGTCGCCGATCTTGATCTGGACCGCGGTGATCGCCAGGATGATCACGAACAGCAGCCACGCCATCGCGGCGGCCAGCCCGAAGTTGAACTGCTGGAACGCGGCCTGGTAGAGGTACACGCCGAAGAACAGCGCCGCGTCGGGCGCGTTGCTGTTGCCGTCGCGATAGAACAGCAGATACGCCTGATCGAAGATCTGCAGCGACGCGATCGTGTTGACGATCACCAGGAAGAACAGCGTCGGCGAGATCAGCGGCAGGGTGATCCGCCAGAACTGGCTCCACTTCGACGCGCCGTCCGTCTCGGCCGCCTCGTAAAGCTCGCGCGGGACGTTCTGCAGCGCGGCGAGCAAGATCACCATCGACCCGGCGACGCTCCACAGCCCCATGATCACGATCGACGGCTTGACCCAGGCAGGGTCCACCAGCCACTGCGGACCAGGGATCCCGAACAGGCCGAGGAACCAGTTGATCGCGCCGGTGTTGCCGTTGAGCAGCAGCAGGAAGACCGAGGCCGTCGCCACCGCCGGCGTCATCTTGGGCAGGTAGTAGATCACCCGGAAGAAGCCGGCGCCCCGGGTCGCGCCCTGCAGCAGCAGGGCCAGCACCAGCGCCAGGGCCAGTTCCAGCGGGACCGCGAGGATCGCGTACACGAAGGTGTTGGACAGGGACGTCAGCACCTTCGGGTCGTCGACCAGCAGCCGGTAGTTCTCGATCCCGACCGGAATGATCACGTCGGTGGACAGGTCGTAGTCGGTGAACGACAGCCCGAGGCTGTACGTCATCGAGATCACCGTGAACAGGCCGAACCCGACGATCCACGGCAGAATGAACAAATAGCCGGCCAGCGCCTCTCGCTTGTTGTACGGCTCCTTCACCCGGGCTGCCATCGGTCCCCTTCCGCCCTAGTGTCGGTCTCGGCAGGCGGTCGGCTACTTCGTGGCCTGTTCCCAGGCACGCAGCGAGGATGTCTGCGCGTCGGCCAGGGCCTGCTCCGGAGTCTTCTCACCGGTCAGCGCGACGGTGACGGCGTTGGTCAGGTCCTGCTGGACCGTCTGCCCGACCGGCGAGGAGCCGCTGGTGACCGGCTTGGCCAGCACCGCGTAGTAGGTCTCGATCACCTGGTCGAACTCCGCGTTGCCGGTCGGCTTCACGTACTTGTCCTTGATCTGTTGATCAGCAACGGGCGATCCGGTCATCAGCCCGGTGAACAGCTTCTTGTTCTTCTCGACGGTCTCGATCCGGGCGTCGGCCGCGGCCATCCAGGCCTCGCTCGAGGTCGCCTTGATCGCCCAGGCGCAGGCCGCCGACGGGTTCTTGCCCGACTTCGGGATCGCGAACGACGTACCGCCGGCCATGGCGATCGGCGCGCCGCTGGAATCCTTGATCGGTACGGCCTCCAGCGACACCTTGTCCTTGGTGTCGGCCAGCACGTTCGGATACCACTGGGCCCAGGTCTGGACCGCGACCTGGTCCTTCACGTACTGGTTGCCGGCGCCGAAGACGTCCATCGAGTCCTTGAAGCTCTTCACCTTCGCGTAGCCGCCCTGGGCGTCCATCAGCTGCTTCATCCAGGTCAGCGCCGCGACGTTCTCCGGCCGGTCCAGGGTCGGCTTGCCCTGCTCGTCGTACGCAGCGCCGCCGAACACCGTGAACCACATGCCCGAGGAGCCGGGCAGGTCGGCGTCGACGCCGATCACGGTCGGCTTGCCGCCCTTCTCCTGGTACAGCTTCTTCGCGGTGGCCACGAGCTCGTCCGGCTTGGAGGTGTCCAGGGCAGCCGCGGCGACGCCGGCCTGATCCAACACCCGCTTGTTCGCCAGCAGGGCGTTGGCCTGGAAGAACTGGGGGATGCCGTAGATCTTGCCGTCGTAGCTGACGTCGTCGACCACCGACGGGTAGTACTGCTCGCGCGGCTTGACGCCGAACGCCTCGTAGCACTGGTCCAGCGGGATGATCAGATCCTTGTTGGCCAGGGTCGCGACGATCGCCCGGTCGGTCTGGATCAGATCCGGCGTCTGCCCGGACGCCGCCTGCGCGGCGAACTTCTGCGGATCGAAGTTGGTCTTGTCCATCGTGACCGTGACGCCGCCCAGCTGCTCGGCCGCGTAGTCGGCCCGCGACTGGCCCACCTCGTCCCCGGGGTTGAATCCGCTCGTCCGCAGGGCGCCGGACACGTCCGTACTGAACGGGTTCGCCGGGCCACTGGCCGACGGTTCCCGGGACCCGATCGACGGGCCGTTGCACGCGGCCACGCTCAGGGTCAGCACCGCCACCGCGGCCATCCACCGCACTCTTGCTCGGGTCATCCTCGACCTTCCTCCTCGCCCGCCGGGATTTGGTCTCCCGAATCGAGCAGATCTGTAACCGATCCCACATCCCTGGCCGGTCGCCGTCTCGACGGCTGACGCTGCTTGCGGCTCCACCGATCGGCGGTACGTCCTCGATCCCGCCGGATCCTTCGACCGTGAGGCTTCGGGGCAGCACGCATCGTCCCGTGGCCAGTGAGCCTAAGACTCTGGGATCGATTCCACAATCCCCCACCCGCGACGGCGCGAAAGCCCTTGCGCCCAGGCCGCGGCGGCCGTACATTCATCCCCCCGGAGCAACAAAAACCGCCGGGTGGGGCTCGACCCCACGACCCGGAGGTACCTGTGTCACCCCGCTCCGTCTTCGCCGAACGCGATTTCCGTCTCCTGCTCGCCGGCCAGACCGCCAGCCAACTCGGCTCGCAGGTCAGCTCGGTGGCGCTCCCCCTGCTCGCCGTGATCACCCTGGGTGCGTCCTCGTTCGAGGTCGGCCTGATCAACGCGGCGGCCACCGTGGCCTTCGCCGTGATCGGTTTGCCCGCAGGGGCCTGGCTGGACCGCCGGACTCGCCGTCCGGTGCTCGTCGCCGCCGACCTGGTCCGCGCTGCGCTGCTCGCAACCATCCCGGCGGCCGCAGCCCTGGGCCGCCTGTCGATCCTGCAGTTGATCATGGTCGCACTGCTGGTCGGTGCCGCCCGGGTGTTCTTCGACATCGGCTACCGGAGCTACCTGCCGACCGTGACCGGCCGGGACCGGGTGCTGGCCGGCAACTCGGTCCTCGAGTTCGTCCGGGCCTCGGGCCAGGTGACCGGGCCCGGACTGGGCGGACTGCTGGTCGCCCTGATCGGCGGTGCCGGCGTGCTCGCCCTCCAGGCCGGCACCTTCGCCCTGTCCGCGATCACCCTGCTCGCCATCCGTACCCGGGAGGTCCGGCCGGCTCAGGCCCCGCGGCGGCGCGGCGAGATCCGTGAGGGCCTGCACTACGTCTGGCGCCAGCCGCTGCTCCGAGCCACGGCCGCCGCAAGTGCCCTCGGCAACCTCTCCTTCGCCATCGCCTCGGCAGTCTCGACGATCTTCCTGGCCCGCACCCTCGGCCTGTCGCCGGCCCTGATCGGCCTGATCATCGCCAGCGGATCAGCGACGGTACTGGCCGGCGCGGCCCTGACGCCCCGGCTGGCCCGGCGGTGGGGCTCGGTCCGGCTGAGCTGGCTCAGCCTCGCGGTCACCGCGCCGCTCAGCATCGTCGGCGTGCTCGCCCAGCCGGGCTGGTCGACGATGCTGGTGATCATCGGCATCGCCGCCGGCGAACTCGGCCAGATCGTCTACGCGATCACCAGCCTCAGCCTCCGCCAGCGAACCTGCCCGGACCACCTGCTCGGCCGGGTCAACGCGACCATGACCGTGTTGATCATGGGACTGTTCCCGCTCGGCGCCCTGGCCGGCGGCGCCCTCGGCGACCTGATCGGCCCCCGCGCGACCCTGCTCGTCGCCGGAGTCCTGCTCTCCCTCGCCCCGATCCTTCTGTACGCCGGCCTGCGCGGCGTACCCGAACCCGACGAGGCAGGTCCGGCAGACCTCGACGACCGCCCGGAACCCGAAGCCGATCCACGATGACCGTGCCGCGGCCGCAGGCCCGTCCCCGGTCGCCCCGTCCTCGGTCGCCCCGTCCTCGGTCGCCCCGCTCGCGATCTGTGCCAGGACGGTCCGACGGTACGTGTGTTGGGCCACCTCATCCACCTGGCCGTTCGCCGCGACCGTGCCGCAAGAGCAGACCTCAGGTCAGGCTTCGTCGTGATCTTGGTCCATGGCCATGCGATACACGGTTTCGACGCATTGGCGCGAATGGGAGCCAGCCACCGCCGCTGCGGAAGGTGCGGATCGTTGTGGCGTCACGATCGGTCTGAACCCGATCCCGTTCCTCGATGACTCCTGCCGCAACCGCCGGCCGGGCACGGGTCGCGCTCCCCCGGTCACGCTGTTCGTGATCCGTGCCAGAGGGCCGTCGGACACGGGCGTCGGAGCCGAGTCACCGGGCGGCGGGTGCGCTGGGCAATCTCTCGTTCCTGTCGCCTCGACCCCGTCAATCTTCCTGGTGTGGACCAGTGTCCAGGCCAGGCCGCGGGCTCCGTGATCTTGGTCCATGGTCATGCTGGACAGTGCCTCGACACAGTTGCGAGTTGAAGCCTTCGCCACCACCAATGGTGCGGATCATTGCGGCGCAACGATCGGTCTGAACCCCGATGACGGTCTGGTGACTGGGCAGCAACCACGGGACCGGCACGGTCACCCAACCAGCGGTCATGTGCTCGCGATCCATGCTCGGCAGGTCCGTCGAACGCCAGTACCAGAAGCTGGCATCAGCAGGGAGTGCGCTGACCAACCTCTGGCTCCTGCAGTCGGCCTCGATGATCTTCCTGGCCTTGACCTGGGCGGGGTCAGGCGGCAGCGTGATCTTGGTCCACGGTCATGCTGAACAGGGCTTCGACACAGTTGTGCAGGCTGAACCCTTCACCGCCGCCGATGGTGCGGATCGTGGTGGCGTCGGGATGATCATGATCGTTCGGGCCGGACGGGTGGGCGGTGGAGAGATCTCGGACAAGCTGGTCGGCTGTCCTCACCCGCCAGCCCGTTTCAGCGACGGGCTGCCCGCCGGGGAGCAGGAACCGCCAGCCAGGATCGCCGGTCCGCGCACCCAGGTAGGGGGCGCCGTTGCGGCGGGTGATCGTGATGCCACCTTCGTGGACGACCGTGTGGTGGAATCCGCAGAGCAAGATCAAGTTCGCCAGGTCGGTGGTGCCGCCGTGGGACCAGGGCACCCTGTGGTGGGCTTGCAGGCGCCGGTCTCGCCAGCAGCCGGGGAACTGGCACAGCTGGTCGCGGATGAGCAGGGCGCGGCGTTGTCGTTTCGACACCAGGCGTCGGGTCCGGCCGAGGGCGAGGACGTCACCGTGCCGGTCCACGATCGCACCGAGAATCGACCCGGTACAGATCATGCGCTGCGCGGTCTGCGGCTCGACCGGCCCTGCCCCACGGACCGTGCACACCTGAGCCCGCAAGCTCGACTCCCGGTTGACCGGGCGGGATGTCGTCGGCCGCTGGAACTCCGACCTGTCGGCCCGGTCCGCTGTGCCTGGACGCGTTCCCGCGGGAACGTCCACCGGGTCGGCGATCGGGGAAGGGACCCCGGCCGCTTGCGACGTTCCCGCGGGAACGTCTCCGTTGCGCCAGCGCGGAGAGGAGGTGGTGATGGTCGACCAACCGTCCCTCGCGGCACGCACGTCTACCGGATCTGCGATCGGGAAAGGAATCCCGGCCGCTTGCGACGTTCCCGCGGGAACGCCTCCGTCCCGCGAGACCGGAGAGGAGGTGGTGGTCGACCAACCGTCCCTCGCGGCAGGAGCGTCCACCGAGTCGGCGATCGGCGAAGGAATCCCGGCCGCTTGCGACGTTCCCGCGGGAACGCCTCCGTCCCGCGAGACCGGAGAGGACGTGGTGGTCGACCAACCGTCCGTCGCGGCACGCACGTCTACCGGGTCGGCGATCGGCGCAGGAATCCCTGCCGGATGCGGCGTTCCCGCGGGAACGTCTCCTTTGCGCGAGACCGGGGAGGTGATGGTCAACCGACCGGCCGTCGCGGCGGGAACGTCCACCGGGTCGGCGATTGGAGACGTGGTCGTGGCCGGTTGCGGCGTTACCGGGGGAACCGCATCCTCAGCGGCGCACCGGGAAGTGAGGCTGGAGGGTCGCTGCGTTCCCGCAGGAACGTCTCCGTTCCCCGCGGCCGGGGAGATGATCATCGACCGACCACCCGTTCCCGCGGGACCGCCGCCGTCTGGCGCGGCCGGGGAGACGGTCGTCGGCCAACGTCCCGCTCCCACGGAACTCTCGCCTGCATCGGCGATCTGGGAAATGATGCCCGCGGGTTGCCGCGTTCCCGCGGGAACGCCTCCGTCCCGCCCGACCGAGGAGGTGATCATCGGCCCCTCCCCCCTGTCCGCGGAACCCATGTCGGCGATCGGGGCGGTGATCACCGGCCGACCACCCGTTCCCGTGGGAACCACAGCCGCATCGGTGATCCGGGAATCCTGGCTCGCCGGCTGCAGCGTTCCCGCGCGAACGTCTCCGCTCCGCGCGACCGGAGACGAGATGGCCGACCGACTACCCAGCCCGGCGGAAACCGAATCTGCATCGGCGATCCGGGGCGCTATGCCGGCCGGCTGCGGCGTTCCCGCGGGAACGTCTCCGCTCCGCGCGACCGGAGACGAGATGGCCGACCGACTACCCAGCCCGGCGGAAACCGAATCTGCATCGGCGATCCAGGGCGCTATGCCGGCCGGTTGCGGCGTTCCCGCGGGAACGTCTCCGTCTCGTACGGCCGGGGAGATGATCGTCGGCCAAACACCCGTTCCCGCGGAGGGCTCGCTGGTATCGGCGGTCCGGGTGGTGAAGTACGGGTGCTGCGTTCCCGCGGGAACGTCGTTCAGCTCGACCGTGACGAGCTGTCCGGGCGCGACCGGGTGCTCTCGGGTGGTCACACCAGCCGGAACGTCGGCGAGGGCGAGTTGTTCGGCCGCCACTTCGATGATCACCAGGGTGCGGTCCTCGCCCGATTCATCCTCGGTGACCGCGGTCGCCAGGTAGTGCCGGCACACGTCCAGGAACGCGTCCGCGTCGGTGTAGGGCGGAGTGGCGTCGTGCTCATCGGGATCGGCCTGTGCAGAATCGCGGTCGATCGTGCCGGGTGGGGTGCTGTTGAGATCCCTGGCCCGTTCCAGGGCCGCGGTCACGATCGCGACCTCTTCGGCGGGGAGGCGACCCGTGATACCCGTCAGCGGGTCGCCGTCCCGGGCCACCAGCCGGAACAGCCGGCGACTCTCCGCCCGGACCCTGGTGCCGGCGGCGGCGCGGTAGCTGGAGATCATCCGGGCCAGCTGGGACGCCGTGGCATACCTCGCGAGTTGGCAGAGCTGGGCTTCGTCGACGACATCGACCACCCGGGTGACTTCTCGTACTTTCGAGTAGGATAGTTCTCCGGCGCCGAACGCCGCGGTCACCGTCGGCATCCGCCGCAACGCCCGCGCGACCCGGATGTGTTCGCGGGCGGTGGCCTGGGTCATCGAGCAGGTCCAGGCGAGCCAGTGGGCGACCGATTTGAAGCCTTGCGACCAGCCCCAGCCCTGGCCGGCGTCGAACTCGCCGATCAAGATCAACAGTTCACAGCTGTCGCGGGCCTGCCTGGCCGCATGGGCACAGATCCGGCCCGCCAGTTCCTCGGCCGCCTCCCGACTCAGCGGCGAAACCTCGTCCGGCACGGCGCCGGGCTCCTCGCGTGTCACGATGGTCATCGCTCTCCCCCAGATTCCTCTTACCTGTATGAAGAACGCTAACGGCGACCACTGACACTCGGACCCGGTCGACGCAGGCCCGGGAGCCAAGACATCGATCGCAACTGTCTCGGTCCGTCAGCTCTCGTGGCCGGGCGGATCATCATCGGCGGATCGGCGGCGCCGGTCCGTGCCGCGCCGACGCTCCCCGTTGCCCAGCCGGGTTCGTCGACGGGTGCCGATGATCATCGGCCTATCCGCCGGCAAGCTCGACCCGGTCAACTCGACCGCGACGGTGTTGATCATGGGACTGTTCCCGCTCGGCGCCCTGGCCGGCCGTGACGCTGCTCGCCGCCGGAGCACGGCTGACCCGCGCCCCGACCGTCATGATCATCGGCTCCGCGACGTACCCGAAACCCGATGAGCAAGACGGCAGATCTCAATGAGCGGCGGGGACCGGGTGCCGGCCCTCGGTGAACTCCTCGATGATCTTGCTGCAGAAGGCGGGCAGGTCGCCCGGGTTCCGGCTCGTCACCAGCCCGCGGTCGGTGACCACTTCGCGATCGACCACCACGGCACCGGCGTTCTCGAGATCGGTACGGATGCTGGGATAGCCGGTGACGGTCCGCCCGGTCAGCACGCCGGCCTCGACCAGGGTCCACGGCCCGTGACAGATCGCGCCGATCGGCTTGCCGGCCTCGGCGAACGCGCGGACGAAGTCGACCGCGTGCGGATCGGTCCGGAGGCGGTCCGGGTTGATCGTTCCGCCGGGCAGGATCAGCGCGTCGAAGTCCTCCGCCGCGAGGTTGACCACGGCCGCCTCGACCGGGAACCGGTCGCCCTGGTCGAGATCGCCGTGCATCGCCTGGATCTCGTCGTCCTTGATCGACACCAGGGTCGCGGTCGCCCCGGCGGCTTCGACGGCCTTGCGCGGCTCCTCGTACTCGATCTGTTCCACCCCGTCAGTGGCCAGGATCGCGATCTTGCGGTCTCGCAGTTGGTCGGACACGTTCTTCCTCCTCCGTCGACTTCCGGTTCCGGACAGGTACCCGGCCAGGCGGGGGCTAATCGGCTGCCGTTTGGGTGGCCCGGCCAGGGGGTACGGGTTCGGACACCAGCCGTGATCTTGGAGGAGATTCCGATGCTCGCTGTTCGAGAACTGATGACGCCCGAGGCCCGCTGTGTGGGCGAGCGCGAACCGCTGGCGGAAGCGGCGCGCCTGATGCGCGATCTCGGCGTCGGGTCGTTGCCGATCTGTGGCACCGACAACCGGCTCAAGGGCATGGTGACGGACCGCGACATCGTGGTGCGGTGCGTGGCCGAGGGGGCCGACCCGACGACCGTGACGGCCGGGGAACTGGCCCGCGGCAAGCCGATCACCGTCGACGCCGACGCGCCGGCCGAGGAGGCCCTGCGCACGATGGCGCAGCATCTGGTCCGCCGGCTGCCGGTGATCTCCGGCCACGACCTGGTCGGGATGGTGTCCCAGGCGGACGTGGCCCGAGCGCTCCCGCCGGAACTGGTCGGGCGCTGCCTCGCCGACGTGTCCACCACCCGCGAGCCGGACACCGCTCAAGCTTGATCGTTCAGTTCTGGTGGTGATCCGGGCCGGGATGCGAGAAGATGCGAGCACCGCACCCGGGCCGGGAGGGCGCGCCCGGAGTCCGCCGCGATCCGCCTGCGGTCGACACGTCCACGAGGAGGGTCAGGTTGGCCGAAGGCGATCCCCACCAGTCGCTCGATCCCGAGGTCCTGGGAAAGCTGACCGACATGCACGAGGCCGAATCCGTAGCCGAGACCGTCGAGGCGGTCGCGGAGTTCGCCCGGTACGCGCTCGGGGCCACCACCGCGGCCATCCTGCTCGGACAGAATCCGCAACGCCTCGAGGTCGCGGCGACCACCGAGAACGGCGATGCCCTGGTCCGACTCGTGGTCACGGACACCGGTCCGATCACCGACGCGTTCGAGTCGCCCTCGGCCGTCGTGGTCGGCGATCTCAGCGTCCAGCGCCGCTGGCCGGACTGGCCGCCGGCCGACCTCGCGCACGGGGTGGGCAGCCTCCTGCTGGTCCGGCTCCGGATCGGGCAGCGGCCGGCCGGCCTGTTGCTGGCCGGGCATCCCGAGCCGGGCTCGTTCGACACCGACGACGCCGCGGTGGCCCACATCGTCGCGCGGCACGCCTCGATCGCCGTCGCCGGCAGCCGCCAGCAGGCGACGCTCGCCGAGGCGGTGGACGCCCGGAAGCTGGTCGGGCAGGCCATGGGCATCCTGATGGAGCGGTACGGCATCGACGCCGACCGGGCCTTCGCCGTCCTGCGCCGCTACTCGCAGGACACCAACACCAAGCTCCGCCTGATCGCGATCCAACTGATCGAAACGCGCGCGCTGCCAGGCCTCGAGGACGGCCAAGAACCCGGGTGACCAACGCCCGGCGGCGAGCTCGAGTGAAGGACCGTCAGCGGCCGGTCTTGCCATCGAGCTGTTCCCGGATGATGTCCGCGTGGCCGGTGTGCTGGGCGGTTTCGCCGATCACGGCGAGGATCGCCCAGCGCAGATCGCGGGTCTTGCCCTGGTACGTGATCGGCGCCGCGGGATCGCCGAGCTCGCGGATGATCGCGTCGCTGGTGTCCCAGGCGGCTCGATAGTCGGCGCGCAGCGCGCGCAGCGACACCGACGGGTCGACCAGCATCGATCGCTTACCGCGGCTGGGCTTGCGGCCGCCGACGATCTGCTCGATCCACTTGGCTTCGACGAACGTGAGGTGCTGGACCAGGCCGGCCAGATTGGTGCCTGACGGCACGGTGCTGCGTCGAGCGTCTTCCTCACTGAGCCCGGCCAGCCTGTCCAGCGCGCTGGTGCGCAGGCTGTGCAGCGTGGCGAGCAGGGCGTCGAGCTCACTCATGATCACAGGGTCGCACGGAACGCCCCGCCCAGGTGCTGGCCCAAACGCCGCCCCTGCGCCGCAGGAGACGGTTGCGACGGCTGTGGACTCAACCGCCGCAACCTCGGCCGGCCCGGAGCACCCGGGGGTCCGGCCGGCCTACCGTCCTGGTACCCACTCGGCACCATCGAATCCGAGCCGTACGGTCACGGCTCGAGAATGATCTTGAGGCAGCCGTCGTCCTTGCGCTGGAACAGCTGGTAGCCGGCGGGCGCCTCGTCCAGCGGCAGCCGGTGCGTGACCAGTGAGGAGAGACTCAGCGGATCCGCCGGATCCTCGACCAGCGGCATCAGCGCGTCGGTCCAGCGCCGTACGTTGCACTGCCCCATCCGGACCTGGAGCTGTTTGTCGAACAGCTCGCGCATCGGGAGCGGATCGAGCTCGCCGCCGTAGACGCCGGCCAGCGACAGGGTGCCGCCGCGGCGCACCGCGCGGATGGCGAGCCGGAGTGCGGCGGTGCGGTCCAGCCCGGCGCGGTCCAGCAGCGGCTCGGCGAGCCGCCCCGGCAGCAGCCCCAACGCGTTGTGCGCGGCCTTGACGACCGGTGAGCCGTGCGCCTCGAGTCCGACGGCGTCGATCACGGCGTCCGGCCCGCGCCCGTCGGTACGGTCGCGCAGGTCGTCCAGCACGTCCTTCGTCAGGTCGAGCGTCGTGATGCCGTGCCGGTCGGCCACCACCCGCCGCTCCGGCACCGGGTCCACGCCGACGACCTGCAGTCCCCGGTGCTGAGCGACCCGGGTGATCAACTGGCCGACCGGCCCGAGGCCGAGTACGGCGACCGAGCCGCCGCGGTCGACGTCGGCGTACTCCACCGCCTGCCAGGCGGTCGGCAGAATGTCGGACAGGAACAGATAATGATCATCGGGCGCGCTGCCGTCGATCCGGATCGGCCCGTAGTCGGCGAACGGGACCCGCAGTCGCTCGGCCTGGCCGCCGGGCACGGAGCCGTACAGCTTCGAGTAGCCGAACAGGGCCGCGCCGCTGCCGTACTCGCGGACCTGGGTGGTCTCGCACTGCGACTGCAGCCCGTTCCGGCACATCCAGCAAGTCCCGCAGGCGATGGTGAACGGCACCACCACCCGATCGCCCACCTCGAGTTTCGTGACGGCGGAGCCGACCTCCTCGACCACCCCCATCGGCTCGTGACCGAGGACGTCTCCCGGCGTCAGGTACGGCCCGAGCACCTCGTACAGGTGCAGATCCGAGCCGCAGATGCCGGTCCCGGTGACGGAGATGATCACGTCATCCGGTTCCTTGAGTACGGGATCCGGCACCTCCTCCACCGTGATCTTCCGCCGGCCCTGCCAGGTCACGGCTCGCATGACGGCACTCCCTTCCTCGTGGGTCGTCGACACCGGAGGGGTACCCGGCCGCGCGGCCGGCCAACCGGGTTTGACCGGCTGCCGTACCGGGTAGTTGAGGCCGGAGGAGCGCCCAACGGAAGGAGTTCACCATGGCCGTCTGCGACACCTGCGGCAATGACTACCCGTTCACCTTCACGGTGATCACCAGCGACTCCGGCACCCATACCTTCGACAGCTTCGAGTGTGCGATCGAACGCGTGGCGCCGCGCTGCGGGCATTGCGACTGCAGGATCGTCGGCCACGGCATCCAGGCCGGCGGCACGATGTTCTGCTGTGCCCACTGTGCCAGGGAATCCGGGGTCGCCGGGGTCAGCGACAACGCCGAGGCCGCGCTCGCCTGAACCGCCGCGGGCCGATCAAGGTCGGGCCTGATCAAGGTCGGAGCCCGACCAAGGTTCACGGCCGACCAAGGTTCGGGGCCGGTTCGAAGTTCGGGGCCGGTTCGAAGTTCGGGACGGGTTCGAAGTTCGGGACCGGTTCGAGGTTTGACGCCGGCCCGGACCGGGTACCAGCACGTCCTTGGCTGGTTCGGCGCCGCCTCGCACCGGCGACCGGACCACCCGCCCGATTGCATGCGGTGTCCGTGTCCGCCGCGGCCCGCCGCAAGGAGACCGGCCCTCCAGCGCCGTCCGTTGGAGGGCCGGTCTTTGCCCGGGTTTGCCGCCGGCGAGGGCGGGGTATTCCATGATCATGAACAGACCGACGACCGAATCCGGGGTCCCGCTCTCGCAGGACGCCCAGCGCCGACGGAACAAGCCCCTGCGTCGTTGGGGCGCGGTCTACGTGTTGATCATTCTGTTCCTCGGCTCCTGGGTCGGCCAGTTCTTCATGCAGGTGAGCGAGTTCAGCAGCGTGCAGGCCCAGCACCAGCAACCCTTCTCCTGGGCCGAGTTCTGGCCGAATTTCCTCGCCAGCACGTTCGAGAACTGGCAGAGCGAGTGGCTGCAGCTGGTGTTCCAGGCGATTCTGCTGCTCGGCGCGAAGCACCTGATCTTCAAGGTCGACGCCGAGGACATGGAACGGCTGGAGGCGAAGGTCGACCTGATCAACGACCGGCTGGAGAAGCACGGCGAGGACTGACCCGGAGCGCATCCGCCGGACCGCGAGCGAACAGACGAACGGGTGGCCACGGAACTGTCCGTGACCACCCGCCCACAGTGGGTCAGTACCGGTTGAGGGTCAGTGCCGGTCGTTCATGCGCTCTCTGGCCTTGTCGGCGGCGTCCTTCAACTGCTCGCCGGCCTGCTTGGCCTTCGCCTTGATCTCCTCGTCCCGGCCTTCCCTTTCGAGACCGGGATCGTCGGCTGCGTCACCGGCGGCCTTCTTGATCTTGCCGGCAACCTCATCGGCCTTCTCTCGGGCCTTGTCCGCGAAGCTCATCGAACCCTCCTTCTCGTCGTCGATGCTTCCTTGAATCCTCGTCGTACCCGATCCCGATCGGGCCGAAACGGGGGTCAGGCCCGGTCCGGGAGTGCGGCCAGGTCGACGACCAGGCCGTAGTGGTCGCTGGCTGTTGTAGGGCCGCGGTCGAAGCAGCGCTCCGCCCGCTCGATGGCCAGGGTCGGACCGTGCCGGTCGCAGCGGACCAGGACGTGGTCGATCCCGCGGAACGGCCAGTCCGGGTCGACGGACCACGGATTGTCGGGCGGATAGGTGGTCAGCGGTTCGCCGGGCCGGTACGACTCCCAGGCGCTGCGGTAACAGACGCTCATCCCGTCGATCACGTGCCGGCCGGTCCAGAACCTCAGGCTGTCCGCGGCGGAGTCCGCGTCGAGATCGCCGGCCACGACGACGTGACCGGGTGCCTCGCGGGCCAGCCGTTCCAGCTCGCGCGCGACCAGCACGGTCTGCAGGGTGCGCTCGTACTCGTGGTCGAGTTGGTAGTCCGGGAAGTGGTTGGCGACCCAGACCCGGCCGATCGGCGGCGCGGCCAGGATCTCGGTGATCAGGCAGGTGCAGGCGAAGTCGTGGGTACGGTCGGTGACGTGCAGGTCGACCTCGGACACCCGGCCGACCGGCCACCGGCTCGCCGTCGTGATCCCCTGCCCGTCCGGCTCCCGTACCTGCTGCTGAACGAGTTGATAGCCAGGTCCCAGCACGGCTGCGGCCTGATCGACGTCGGGGCCCAGCATCGTCTCCTGGAGCGTGATCACGTCGGCGTCGAGGCCTGCGAATCCCGAACGGAAGATCTCCAGCCGTCGCGGCCAGTCGCCTCGGGTCCCCCAGGTGTTCAGGGTCACCAACCGCAGCCGTTCCGGCCCTTCGGTACGGGTCGGCATCGGTTCCTTCCTACGGCCTGGGCAGCTGTTCCCTGACGTCGTCCTTGGTCATCGAGCCGGCCCCGTCCACGCCGAGGTTCTGCGCCTTCTGGACCAGTTCCTCGCGGGTCTCGCCGCCGGGTTGATCACCGAGATGGGCGGCCCGTGCCTCGCTGAACGCCTGCGCGAGTTCGGCCCGGCGGGCCTCGGACAGCCGCTCCCGGATGCCCGGCAGCACCGTCGACTCCTCTTCCTCGACGTGGTGCGTGACGCCCTTGATCAACTCCTCGAGCTTGGTGTCGAACGCGGCGCCGGCGGGGTCGAGCCGGGACAGTTCACCCAGCAGGGCGTCCGCCTGCTCGTGCTCCTCCTGGCTGTGCGCGACCTCCTCGGTCTCGCCGGCCTCGTCCCGGGCCACCGGGTAGACCTCGGACTCCTCGGCCCGGCTGTGCGCGATCAGCAGCGACGCCAGTTGCGGCATCAGCAGCGGCCGGTCCGCCGGCCGGGTCCGCAGGGCCTCGAAGAGGCGCTCCACCTCGCGGTGGTCGTTCATGATCAACTCGACGACGTCCTGGTCCGGCATGACCGGCTCCTCTCGTGATGACTGGCCTCGCAGTACCCGGCGGAGGCCGGCTCAAACGCCGGCTCAGGTCCGGCTGACGTCCAGCAGCCGGTGCGCGAACCACTCCTTCAGGCTTGGCCGGCGCCCGGCGAGTTCGACCGTGATCGCCCGCTCCCGGTCCGCCAGCTCGACCAGGTCCGGGTTGACGGCGCCGCAGCCGGTCTCGTGCCCTTCGTAGAGCCGAGTGGCGAGGATCTGCTCCTCGATCCGGTTCAGTTCGAGCAGCTGCTCACGTACCGAACATTTCCGTAGTTCCGTCTTCATGATCGCCTCCCTACCGTGCCGCCTCGGACTCCTGGAAATACCCAGTCACCGCCGGCGTCACACAGAAAAGACGGGCCGGGTTGCCGGTACGGCCACGTGGGTAGGTAACCGACATGTCGGAACAACGCATCCTGGTCCTCGACGCCGAGGGCGCCGTCGTGGCGAAGCACGGTCTCGACGAGGTCGCCGAGGCTTTGGACTGCGCCAAGGGATGCGACGGACTCGCCTGGATCGACCTGACCGATCCGGACCGGGAACAGTTCGACGTCCTCCGCGAACCGCTCCGGCTGCATCCGCTGGCCGTTCAGGATTCCCTGTCGGGCCGGCAACAGCCGAAGGTGCAGCGCTACCAGCACCACCTGTTCGTGGTGGTCTGGGACCTGGTGCCCGAGCACGGCGTCCTGGCCGTCAGCCAGCTGTTCCTGTTCCTGGCGGCCCACTGGCTGCTCACGGTCCAGCACTCCAACGGGAACGAGCCGACCGATCTCGAGGCGGTGCTGGACGACCGCCGGGACGAGGTGGGCGACGGGCCGGCCGCGGCCGCCTACGCGATCATGGCCGACGTCACGACCCGCTACACCCATGCCACGGCCGACATCGAGGCCGCCCTGGAACGGATCGAGAGCGATGTCTTCGACGCCGACACCCGGGAGGACGTGCACGAGATCTACCGGATCCGGCAGAACATCGGCCACGTCGACCGGGCCGTGTCCGGCCTCAACGCGGCGCTGGAGAGCGGACGTGATCATCTTTCCGAGCTCGCGGTCGACCGGGAGCGGCTCGATCCGTACCTGGAACACCTGATCGACGGGCTGGCCGGTACGGCGGCGATGGCCGATGATCACTCGCGGTCCATCGACGCGGTGATCTCCAGCCACGAGAGCAACGTCGCCACCCGGCAGAACCAGGACATGCGGACCATCTCGGCGCTCGCCGCCCTGTTCGCGATCCCGACCCTGATCGCCGGCCTCTACGGCATGAACTTCCAGAACCTTCCCCTGGTCGAGTCGCAGTTCGGCTGGGCCGTGGTCGCGGTCGTGATCATCGTCGCCGACGTGTCCTGTTATCTGATCTTCAAGCGCCGGCGCTGGATCTGACGTCGGTTTGGCGGGCACCCCGGCCGGATACCTGAAAGGTCTCGACCACCCGAGGACCCGAGGAGGTCATGATGCGGTGCGGCTACTTCCTCTCCACCGAGGAGCACACCCCGGACCAGTTGATCGACCAGGCCCGGCTCGCCGAGCAGGCCGGCTTCGACGCGCTCTGGATCAGTGATCATTTTCATCCGTGGAACGACGCCCAGGGCCAGAGTCCGTTCGTCTGGTCCCTGATCGGCGCGATCAGCCAGGTCTGCCGGCTGCCGGTGACCACGGCCGTCACCTGCCCGACGGTACGGATCCATCCGGTGATCATGGCCCAGGCCGCGGCGACCAGCGCCGTCCTGCTGCACGGCCGGTTCCGGTTCGGCGTGGGCTCCGGCGAGGCGCTGAACGAGCACGTGCTCGGCGGCCCCTGGCCGACGGTCGACGTACGACTGGAGATGCTGGCCGAGGCCGTCCACGTCATCCGGCGGCTCTGGACCGAGGAGTTCGTCTCGCACCGGGGGCGCCACTACACCGTGGACACCGCCCGGATCTACACCCGGCCGGACCAGCCGCCGCCGATCTACGTTTCCGCGTTCGGGCCCGAGGCGACCGACGTCGCCGCCGAGATCGGCGACGGGTTCGCGACGACCTCGCCCGACCGGGAACTGATCGGCCGGTTCAAGGAGCGCAGCGGCGGCAAGCCCGCCCAGGCGGGGCTGAAGGTCTGCTACGCCCCGTCCCAGGACGAGGGCGTCGACATCGCGCACCGGCTCTGGGCGAACGCCGGTCTGCCGGGCGAACTGGCCCAGGTGCTCCCCTCGCCGCGGCACTTCGAGCAGGCGTCCACCCTGGTCACGAAGGAGTCGACCCGCGCATCGGTCCCGTGCGGCCCGGACCCGGCGGCCCACCTGGCGGCGATCAAGGAATACCGGGAGGCCGGCGTCGACGAGCTGTACGTGTCGAACATGGGGCCGCACTACGAAGCCATGATCGACTTCTATCGGGACGAGGTGCTGCCCGAGGTGCGGGCGGCCTGATCCGCGCCGGCTGCCGGGTGGTCCCGGGCGCGGTCGCGGCGTGGATTACCTTGCGGGGATGAGCGAGACGAGCCGTGCCGAGCTCACGGCACAGGTGCTGGACCTCGGGGTGCGGCCGGGAGGGGTGCTGCTGGTGCACACCTCGTTCCGGGCCGTGCGCCCGGTGCAGGACGGCCCGACCGGCCTGATCGCCGCGCTGCGGTCGGCGGTCGGTACGGACGGCACCTTGGTGATGCCGTCCTGGACCGGCGACGACGACGAGCCGTTCGATCCGGCCCGGACCCCGGCCGATCCCGACCTCGGTGTCGTGGCGGAGACGTTCCGGCGGCAACCCGGGGTGCTGCGCAGTGATCATCCGATGGCGTTCGCCGCGGCCGGCCCGGCCGCGGACAAGATCACCGCCGATCCGCTGCCGTTGCCGCCGCACACGCCGGCCAGCCCGGTCGGCCGGGTGTACGACCTCGACGGGCTGGTGCTGCTGCTCGGCGTCGACCACACCGCGAACACGACGCTCCACCTGGCCGAGTTGATCGCCGACGTGCCGTACCGGCTGCCGAAGTCCTGCACCGTCCTCCGGGACGGCCGGCCGGTGCGGGTCGAGTTCGGAGAGAACGATCACTGCTGCCAGCGGTTCGCGCTGGTCGAGGACTGGCTGGCCGACAAGATCACCGTCGGCACCGTGGGGCAGGCCCGCGCCATCCTGGTCCGCTCCCGGGACATCGTCGACGCCGTCGTACCCCGGCTGAGGAACGATCCGCTGCTGTTCCTGCACGGGCCGGACGATCACTGTGCCGAATGCGATGCCGCCCGGCGCTCGGTCCCCTCCGGCCCCCAGGCCACGTCTCGTTGATGATCAGCGCCACCGGAAACCACGTGGACGGCCGCGCCGGCACGGCCTACGGTGATCAGCCATGGGACTCCGCATCGGCGCAACCGTCATCGACGCCCACGACCCCGGCCCGGTGGCCCGGTTCTGGGCCGAGGCTCTCGGCTGGGTGATCAGCCACGACCAGGATCCGGAATGGGTGGTCGAACCGGCCGGTGGGACCCGGGAGGACTGTGTCGTCCCGGACCTGTTGATCATCAAGGTGCCGGAGCCGAAGACGATCAAGAACCGGCTCCATTTCGATCTTCGCCCGGAGGACCAGGCCGTCGAGGTCGCCCGCCTCGAGGCGCTGGGCGCGACGCGGGTCGACGTCGGCCAGGGCGACTCACGCTGGGTGGTGATGGCCGATCCGGAGGGCAACGAGTTCTGCGTCCAGCCCGCTCACCGGCCGGAGCTCCGGGCCGCCTGGCTCCAGGCCTACGAGTCGTACCAGCGCGTGGATTCCTGACGGCCCGGAGCACCCGGTCGGAGGCTCTGACGCCCCGGCCGGGCCTGCTCGAGATCAGAGCCGGTCGAGGATGCCCTCCATCGTCGTGATCTCCTCCTGCTGCGTGGCGATGATCGTTTTGGCCATCGCGATCGCCTCGGCGTTCTTGCCCTTCTCGACCTCGGCCTGGGCCATGGTGACGGCGCCCTGGTGATGTTTGATCATGGCCTCGAGGAACTGCTGCTGGGCCTGCTCGGCGTCGGTCTCGTCGCGCAGTTCCCGCATCTCCTCCGGGGTCATCATGCCGCCGTTGTCGTCACCGTGATCCATCTGGCTGTGATCGGGCGGCGTCCCCCACTCCTCCAGCCAGCGCTTCATGGTGTCGATCTCAGGCTGCTGGGCGGCCCTGATCTGTTCCGCCAGGGTCTGCACCTCGGGATCGAGGCCCTTCTTGGCGAGCAGCGTGTCACTCATCCAGACCGCCTGCTCGTGGTGCGGGATCATCATGGCCGCGAAGGCCACGTCGTCCCGGTTCGCCGGCTTCTCGGCCGACGCGGTGGGCGAGCCGGAGGCCTGCGTCGGCGGCATCGAATGTCCCGCCATCGGATCCGTACCGCTGCTGCTGTCGCTGCAGGCGGCTCCGACGATCAAGATCATTCCCGCCGCGGCCGTGAGCCCGATCCGGCGCAACGGAGCGGGCGTGCTTCGAAACATGGGATTCATCGCGTTCCTGTTCAGGATGGTTCGCGCGGCGCAGCCTCGGTCGAGGTGGCCGCGCAGGTACTGCTCCGGAAGGTGACCGGCCGAACAGCGGCCCGCCGGCTGGAGCGTGGTGCCGGATCGGGTCGTCGAAGCTGTCGGCCGACCGCCATCAGGTCCGGCTGATCGCCAGTTCGACAGGCGTCAGGGCCGTACGGAAGTCACGCCGGAGAGGTTCGACGTACGCCACGGCACGACTCCAGCCCGGCGGTGGCGCGGGCCAGGAACCGCCGCCGGCCCTCCGGACGAAGCTCCACAGCAGTCCGAACACCATGACGAGCAGGCAGGAGCCGAGCAGCATCGCGTGGTCGCCGCAGTCGCCGCAGCCCTCTTCCTCGGCCGCCGGCTGGACCTGTGTCGCCGCGGCGTGCTCGTGCATCGCCTGCGACGCGGAGCCCGGGTCGCCGTGGCCGGACGGTTCGGGGGTGGCGAGCCGATGGTCCGCCGACAGCAGGTGCATGCCGACCACGCCCGCGACGATCAGGCCGAACAGGACAGCCAGCACCAGTCGCGTTCGGTACGCGAGCGGGCGGGTCCTCGGCTGTTCCGGCATCGGGTCCATCATGCCGCGTCAGTGCCGGTCTGTGCATCCGGACGCCCCGGGCCCCGCGTCAGCCCCCTTCGGGTCGGCCTCGGGCGTGCCTCGCCTCTCCGGTCCACCGATGCGGGGTGCCGGCCGTGCTCAACCCGGCTCCGCGGTCCAGCGCAGCAGGGCGGCCGCCTCGGCGCCGTCGGCGAGGACCGACCGGAGCGCGCCCGGCGGCAGCAGCACCACGTCGGCGTCGCTCAGCGCCGCGGCCCGCAGCAGGGCCCCACGTGCCTCGGCCTCGCCCAGGATCCCGGCGCCGTAGGTCTCGCCTCCCCTGGTCGCGACCCACGGCTCCGCGTCGAGCACGTCCAGGCGGTCCTCGGCCGGTTCGTCGGTCAGTACGACGACGTCGGCCTGGGCCCGTTGCAGGGCCGCCGCCACCGGTTCGATCCCGGTGACGCCGCCCCGCCGCTGACGTCCGCCGGTCTCGCTCAGCTGCTCCAGCAGGGCCTGTTCGGCGCGTCCGTACTGTTCGGCGATCAGCTCGTCCAGCCCCGCCTGCAGGGCGTCGTCGTCCTCGCTGCCGTCCGGGATGGTGTCGATCCGGGCTGTGAGATCGGCGGCGGCCGGCGGTAGCTGCGTGATCAACAGCTGCGCCGCGTGCGAGTCGCCGATCACCGCGATCAGCCGGGCCCCGTCGATCCGGCGAGCCTCCTCCACGGCATCGGCCAGCGCCCCGGTGTTGCGGCGCCAGATCTCCTCGGTGCGGTGCTGGTAGTGGCCCTGCGACCAGCCGCCGCGCGGGTTCTTGGTGAGGTTCTCCCGGGATCCGGTGACCGTGATCGGCTCCTGCCGTACCCCGTGGGCCGTGTGCCGCCGGACCTCGCCGCCGTCGCGGCCCACCACCACGACCAGGTATGGAAAGCGATGTTGATCATGGCGCAGCAGCGGCAGCAGATCGGGCACCGGGCCGACGGTCGCCGAGCCTGGACCGGCCTCGCTGCCGACCAGCACCTCGTCCAGCCTGACCTCGCCGGACTCGGCCAGGATCAGCCGCGCGGCTGGCCTGCTCTCGCCGGTGGCCGGCCGGACCGCCTCGACGATCGCCGTCAGGGTGGCGTCGTCGGCGCCCTGGCGCCGCAGCTCGTCGGCGACCTGGTCCGGCACGACGTCCTGGGCATGCCGGCTGTCCACCGTGCCCGTACCGGCGTCGTAGAACACCGAGCACCATGGCCCGGGCCGGCGGAACAGTTCGGCCCACAGCCGGGCCGGGTATGCAGCGGGTGCCGTCACGATGGTCCCCTCCTCAGGTACGGGTGACGTGGAGCATCCTGTTGCGACCTCACCCCGCACGTACCCCGAAGTTCCGTCCGGAAACATGCCCGGCAACCGCCGCCGGCTGCAGATGATCATGGATTGATCACCACCGGCACCGGGTACGTACTCCGTTCGGGAAGAAATTCTGCAGGAGGGAGTGAGTGTGATGAACACCGAGAGCTGGGAGGCCTGGAGCTTCCGCACCAAGACCGGTGAGACCGGCCTGCAGGCCGAGAACCTGGTCGGGTTCGAGGTCGAGGCGACCGACGGCGGCATCGGCAAGATCGTCAACGGCTCGACCGATGACGGCAGCAGCTGGATCGTGGTGGACACCGGCCCCTGGATCTTCGGCCGACTGGTCGTCCTCCCGGCCGGCACCATCGACCGGGTCGACACCGAGGACGAGAAGGTCTATCTCGACCTCACCAAGGAGCAGGTCAAGGACTCTCCGCCGCCGACCGAGGAAGCGGCCGCCCCGGACCAGGAGTACCGCGGAATCCTCGGCACCTACTACGGCGGAATCTACGGACCGCGCGGCGGCGGGTTCTGAGCCCGGCCACGACGACGAAAGGAAGTTGATCATGGCAACCGGCGAGACCGGATTCGACGATGTCACCCTCGACCTGATCTCGGTGCAGTACCACGCGCTGAAGGCCGGACATGACTACGGCCAGTACGTCCGCGACGCCAGGAACGCCGGCGAGGACGAGATCGCCGCGTTCTTCGAGCAGGTGATGGCCGAGGACTCCGAACGGGCCCATCGCTGCCACGAGTTCCTGGCCCGCTTCGGCGGCACCCGACAACACCCGGCCCCGGCAGGACGATCCGGTCGCGCTGGCCGGCAACACGGCCGCGACCGAGTAGTCGAGCCTGGCGGTGCTGATCACTCGGCTCGGTCCGGCAGCGGCGCCGGCCGCCAGCCATACACCGTGGTGTCAGAGATCTTGGTCAGGCCGGCACGCTGCAGGACGGGCCGGGAGAACTCGGTGGAACTGCTGTGCAGCAAGGATTTCCCCTGAGCGATCGCGGCCCGCGCCCGGGCCGTGGTGAGCGCACGATAGACGCCGCGCCCACGCCAGGCGACCCGGGTCGCACCACCGCAGAGATCGGCGAATTCGGTGCCGCCGACCGGCTCGATCCGGCCGGCGGAGATGATCACGCCGTCGCACTCGGCGACCCACAGTCCATGCCGTCGCCGGTAGCCAGGCGTCGCATCATGACGTCGACCCGGCGCTGCCAGTCGGGCTCGTCGAACACCTCGCCCTGCATCTCCTCCATCGCGGCCACGTCCGGGCGCTCCGTCACCCGGCGCAGGGTGACCCCGGCGGGAAGCGGCACGTCGACGGCCAGCGCGCAGGCGTCCCCCACCATGATCGATTCGCGGGCTCCGACGGTGAAGCCGTGCTCGAACAGGGCTTCCCGGAGACCGGTGTCATGGTCATGGGCGCAGGTCTTCCAGTCCACCCGCTCGATGGCGGCATCCCGGCGGAAGTGGTCCAGAGCCGTGGCCACTAACGGCTTCATCCCATCGGCCGTCACTCCGTCGAGATCCCGGTAGGTGACGAAACCCCACCCACGTTCGAAGGTGATCAGATGGAGCGGACCGACCTTCGTCAGCGCGATGACGGCCTCCGTCCGCGCCGTCCGCAGTTGCCGGTCATAGGCGTCGAGGTAGCGGGCCGCGTCATCCATGCCGATCATCGTTCCCTGCTGGAGCCGATCCGGGCAACGGAAATAGCGCCGCGCTATAGCCTCCACACCGCGTCAGCGACGTCGGCCAAGGTCCGGCAGGAGTCAAGATCAACAACGGCTCGGATCCGCCGGACCAGGAACTCGGCCTTCCGGTGCATCAGGGTGATGCTCAGGGCACGGCGCGGGAAGTCGCCGTCGACGTTCCAGCCGTAACCGGCGAGGAAGGCGCGGAGCAGCTCCCGGTCGCCCCCGAAGGCGCCGAGATACAGCGGCGGCAGCTCGTAGCAGGGATCCGTGACCTGGGCGTCGCCCCAGTCGATGATCCCCTTCAGCGTCCGGTCGTCGACGAACAGATGATCTTCGGTCAGATCACCGTGGGTGAGGCTCCGCCGGGCCCCGATCGGCGCCAGATAGTCGCCGACCTGCTCCAGCAGATGCGCCGGAAGCGTCGCGTTGGCCGCGAGCCGCGTCGCGCAGTCCCGACCGTGCTGCGTCAACCAGTCGCTCTCGAAGGGTGGCCCTGCAGGCACCGCCAGGCCGTGCAGCGTGCGGATCCGTTCGCCCAGGCGATGCGCGATCGCTTCCCGTACAGCAGAAGTGAGCCCGCGCGCGTCCCGCCAGGCGATGCCGTGCACCCGCTCGGTGATCAGGTACGGCCACGGCTGATCATGGTCACCGTAGAGCTCACCCGAGCCCAGCAGGCGCGGAGCCAGGACTTCCGGTACGTCGTGCAGCCGCTGCTGCAGGAACCGTTCGACGGCGTGATCTCCACGCCAGGACGGGAACCGGCCGAACAGCTTGACGACCACGTCCCCGACCAGGAACGTCGGATACTTCCCGACCTGGCCCACCTCGAGATCGGCCCACGGCAGCCGATGTAGGGCGAGGACTGCCGAGACGTAGGGCTGCCAGACCTCCCGGTGGTGCAGGCTTTCGACATAGGCACGGCGGGACGGAAACTCCGGTACCGGAGGTTCGAGCACAGTCACGTGTCTCCTTCCTTTCCGACGGCAGGTCGTCGCTGCGGCTAGGCTCGCCCCATGCAGAACGGGGCGGGCCGTTGGCTCCGCGCAGCGGGCATCGTGCTGATCATCGTCGCAGCGGTCAGCGCGGTCATCCTGTTTATTCAGCCGTGGCGCTCATGCGACTACGAGGACACCTCGGCCGGCTGCGCGGTACTCCCCCGCGACGCGGCGCTCATGATCATCGCCCTGTTGATCGGAGCAGTCGGCATCGTCATGACCCTCGCCGGAGTCGCGCTGCGAAGGCGTACCTAGGACGAAGGACGCCGCCGCGGCGGCGTGGTCCGAAGTCCCGCACGGCGCAGGCGCTCGCCGGCCTGGCGCTCGGTCAAGACGGTGACAGGCTGGCCGACCGTGTGCTGATATTTCGCGTCGTAGGCAAGGGTCCAGAGCCCGGCGGCCCAGGCCCGTTGGAGTTCATCGGCGTCGAGCTTCCGGCCCCGCGCGCGGCCGTACGCGTCGAGGAATCGCTCGGTCTCCTCAACGGTGGCTCGTTCGTCCGCACCGCCGCCGGTCGAGTAGAGCGCGGCAGCGAACCCGACGAGGACGTCTTCGCTCTCGACGATCATGCTGTCCCAGTCGTGCACCACCAGGAGCGAGTCTTCGTTCCAGCGCAGGTTCCCGGCAAGCCAGTCGCCATGGCCGATCATGACGTCGGACCCGCCGACTCGCAGCCGATCACGGGCCCTGCGCCCGACCTCGTCGATCCAACTCGCGCCGGGCCGCTGGTTGAGGTCGGCGTCAGGGTCCTCCTCCGAACGCGGCCACAGTTCGTCACCACCGTGGTTCCACGACGGCGCCGGATCAAGCGCCGGCACCTCGCCCGGCCGCGGAGCCAACCTGATCAGCCACGCCAAGGCCTCCGCGAACGACGCCGCCGGGTCGTCCGTGCCAGGAAGCATCGCACCACCCGGGACATAGGCCTCCGCGGTTGCCAACTCGCCCCCGAACGGGACGGCGCCGGTGAGCGGCCGGGGACACGGATAGCCGGCCTGGAACATCCTGCGCTGGATGTCGACACAGGCCGCGATCCGGGGCGCGTCCGGACGAATCTTGACCACGACCTCACGACCGTCGGCCAGCCGCAGCCCGACGACGACCGACAGGTGCCCGGACCTGAACAGCTCATCAGCGGGCGGACTGCCCAACTGCTCGGCACACCACCGAGCGAGTCGACCGGAATCGACGACGGGACGACGCGGCATTCGATCATCATCACACCGCGTTCGATCAGGCGGCCGAAAACCGGTGGACACTCGGGACGGATTCTGGGATTCCTTGTCCATGACCCCCGGCCCGCTGCCGTCGAGCAGCCCAGCTGAACAGGGCGTGGCCGCCGGCCACCTCCTGCGATTCCTCGACGGGGTCGAGGAAGCCGAGGGCGTGGAACTGCACTCGCTGATGATCTTGCGGCATGGCCACGTCGTCGCCGATGGCTGGTGGGCGCCCTACCAACCGGACCTGGTGCATCACCTGTACTCGTTGAGCAAGGGCTTCACGTCGGCCGCGATCGGGCTCGCCGAGGCCGAAGGATGGCTGGCCCTGGACGATCCGGTGATCAAGTATTTCCCGGACCTGGACGCCGAGATCACCGATCCACGATCACGCTCCATCCTGATCCGGCACTTGTTGATCATGGCCAACGGCCACGACGTCGGCACCTGGAGCCAGACCTTCGACGTTGACCCATCGGACCCGGTGCGCGGGTTTCTCCTGATGGTTCCGGACTCGGATCCGGGGACGGTGTTCACGTACGACGAGTCCTGCAGCTACACCTTGGGCGCGATCGTGCAGCAGACGACGGGACAGACGCTGACCGAGTTCCTGCGGCCGAGGCTCCTCGACCCTCTCGGCATCGACCGGTTCGGCTGGGTCCAGGTGGCCGGCCGTGACGCGGGCTCGGCGGGCCTGCATGCCACGACCGACGCCGTCGCCCGGCTGGGTCAACTCCTCCTCCAGCGCGGCCACTGGAACGGCCGCCAACTACTTCCCGAAAGCTGGGTCGCCGAGGCGACCCGGCGACAGATCTCCAGCAGCGGCCCGGGCCCCGATTGGCAGCAGGGGTACGGATTCCAGTTCTGGATGTCCCGGCACGGCTACCGTGGCGACGGACTGTTCGGACAATTCTGCCTGGTCCTTCCCGAGCACGACGCGGTGATCGTCGCCACCGGTGCCAGCAGCGATCCGCCGGCCTTGCTGGACCTGATCTGGACCCGCCTCCTGCCCGCCTTCGACACCGAGAACACCCGGTCGGCCGTGCCCGGCCCACAGGACGCCGCCCTTCGTGACCGCTTGGCCCAACTCCAGGTCCCCCCTGCCTCCGGACGGCTGGCACCACCGGCGCATCGTGCGGAGTGGGCGGGCGCCGTCTTCCGCCCGGCAGGAGGTACGTGCGATGCCCAGCCCGACTTGAGCATGATCGAACTGGCAGCAGAACAGGAGGACTGGCGGATCATCGCGACCGACTACGACACCCGGTACTCGCTGCTCCTGCACGCCCGAGGTTGGAACCGGGCGGCAACGGTCGCCGGCGTCCCGACCGTGATCAGCGGCGGCTGGACCAGCGACTCCACCCTGACCTTCGCCATCGTCTTCCTGGAGACCCCGCACCGGCTCGCCGTCACCTGCGACCTACCGACACGTACCTTCCGAGCCGCATGGCACACGGCTCCGCCGGGCGGATTCGACTTCGACGAACTCCGTTCGCCCTCCTGAGACGGCAAGGGCGCCGGTCGTCGCTAGACCGGGAGATTCAGGCTGAGCCGGGCCAGCTCCATGCGCCAGGCCGATCGGCCATCGGATATCGGGCAGACCGGCTTCTCTCCGGATGCGATCCGGCCCTCGGCCCCACACGGTCAGCCGAGCCTGGCCGCGAGCAGCTTCTTGCCTTGCTCGGCACCCTTTCGGCTCTCGGACTGGGCCCGGCGGAAGAACTCTGCAAGTTCCGCGTCACCGTCCCGCTCGGAGTCCTGGATATAGCCTTCGAGCTTCAGCGCGTTGCTCAAGCAGGCTTCGACGAACCAGATGATGTTGTAGGTCTTGTCCTTGGTCCCGGTCACGGAACCGGTCTCGGTGTCACTCATGAGACTTCCCTTCCATGCAGAGGTTGTTCTCGAGGTTTACCCAGCGCCGGGCCCCGCTACCCACCAGCAGAGCGTTCGACGCTGATAGCTGCCGAAACAAGATCAACGGCGCCCCTCGGCTGAACCCTCAGGCCGGGCCGCTGGCGGGTTCGCCCGGTGTGCCGGCCTCGTAGAGGTCCCGGTCGATCAGGTTGCCGTTGAAACCTTGATCATCGGGGTCGCGGTGGAACACGTCGGCAAGCACGCGGCGGCCGCGGTCGTCGAGCCGGTCCGCGAACCGAGCGCCGAGGTCGACGGGGAGCCGGTCGGAACGGTCGGCCCGGTGCGCCAGCTGGGCGGCGCGGTGCACGGCCGGACCGGCGTAGGCGACATTGCCGCCGCCGGCAGCCGCATCGAGATCGGTGTTGATCATGACCAGCCGGCCGTACTCGATGCCGACGCCGTAACCGATCATCAGCGTCTCGTTGTCCTGCTGCAGCTGCCGGTTGATCATCCACCGCAGCGTGTTGGCCCGGGCGGCGAGATCGAGGACCGCCGAGGCATCGGCGCCGGTCGGAGTGTCGTAGATCGCCCACATCCGGTCTCCGATGAAGGAGAGGTGCCGTACCTGCGGGCAGGTCAGGATCGCGGTCAGCTCCGAGACCAACGCCCGGTACAGCCGCGCCAGCCGCTCCGCCGGGTAGCGCCGGGCCAGCCCGCTGGAGTCCCGTACGTCGACGACGAGCACGGTTCCGAAGACGACGGCGCCAGGCCCGTGCAACCGTGGCGGCATCGCCTCGGCGGCCTCTTCGATCGGGTCGTCGTTCAAGATCACGCCGATCCGGGCATAGCCCGCTTTCGGGTCGTAGTCACCAGCGGCCGGGGCAGCACGGCTGATCATGGTTCAGGCCTCCAGGTCCAGATCCCGCGGTACGTCGTCGACGGTCAGATCCGGCCGGAGCCGGAGATGGCGGAGCCGGTGGCGCCAGTGGCCGGTCTCGCCCGCGGCACCGTTGCTGGTGGCGACGTCGACGCGGATCTCGGCCACCAGGTCCGGCTGCACCCGGTGGTACGGGCGCGGCTCGCGATCATGCCACGACGGCGGCAACACGTCGGGCCACGGATGATCATCGGCCGGCGTGATCACGGCCGCGACCTGCTCGGCCGCCGACGAGGACAGGTCGGTCGTGCGGCCGGCCAGGTGCAACTGCCCGTCCGAGGTGTGCAACCGGCCGACCACCAGTGACTCGGGCCGGTCGAGCGGACCGGTCACGCCGCCGATGATCACCTCGGTCGTCGCGTAGCGTTTGATCTTCGACCAGCCCCGCGCGCCCGGACGGTAGGTTCCCGCGGCGCGCTTGGCGACGATCCCCTCCACCCCGACCTTGGCCAGCGCTTCCAGCCACACCTCGGCCGTGTCGAGCTCGTCGGTCTGCATCCCGAGGACGACCTGGTCGGACGGGTCCGGTTCGGCGAGCAGCATCGATTCCAGCAGCGCGCGCCGCTCCGCCAGCGGCCGACCGGTCACGTCGCCGTCCGGGGTGCGCAGCAGGTCGAACGCGATCAGGTGACAGGGTTCGGTCCTCGCGAGTTCGCGGGCTCCGCGGCCGGCCGAGCGGTTGCGTCGCTGCAGCGCCTCGAAGTCGAGCCGGCCGTCCACGGCCCAGCGCACGATCTCCCCGTCGATCACCGTACCCGCCGGCAACGCCCTGGCGGCCGCGGCCGCGACATCAGGGAACGCGTCATTGAGGTTGGTGCCGCGACGGGAGAAGAGGGACGCCGAACCGGGCTCGTCGACCCTCGCGATCGTACGGAAGCCGTCCCACTTGGGCTCGAACAACCAGCCCGGCCCGGCCGGCAGCCGATCGGTCAGCGTCGCCAGCATCGGCCGTAGCTCCATCGTTCCATTGTCTAGCCGCGAGGCGGGAACGGATCGTCCTCGTACGTGAACTCGTCCTGGACCCGGCCATCCTCGCCGTGCACGACGACCTGGGACGGCTTCGTCCGCCCGGCGGCCTCCCGGGCCAACTGGATCGCCTTCTCCTTGGTGTCACTGGTCGCGATCCCGGTCTCGCCCTGCTCCACCTGCCAGTGCCCACTGCGCGGCACCACATGCACCACATTCCGATCCATCACCGATCACTCTCCTCGATTGCTCACCCGGTGATGTACCCAACCTGGTCGGCCATGAAAATCCGGCCCGCTCGTCGGTGAAGGCTGTTCGCCGCCTGCTACCTTGAGAGCAACACCGGTCGAGTGTGGACCTTCACCTCCCGGGATCAGCGTGCTGTCACCGTCAGCACCATCTCCTCCCTTTCCGAGAAGGAACCCACCCATGCAATCCTCCCTACCCGGCCGAGGCATGCCCTCGCTCAGGCGCGTCCTGATCTTCGGCACGTTGCTCAGCTCGGTCGCCTACTTCGCCGCCCTACCGTTCCTGCCGCTGGTCCTCACCGCTCGAGGTGCTACCGACCCGGCGACGGTCGGGCTCGCCATCGGCGCCATCGCGCTGATCGCTGCGCTCGGCGGCGGACCTGTCGGCGCGGTGATCGATCGGACCTCGGCCCGCCCGTTCCTGATCACCGGTCTCGTGCTCACGGCTCTCGCCTACCTGGTCCTCGCCGCCGTCACGGACCTGGTGCTCTCCATCGCCATGATCATCACGCTCGGCGTCGGCCGGACTCTCATGGAACCGGCGAGCAAGCACCTTCTCTCCACCATCGACTTCCGCACCGGATCCGGATTTCGGTGGCGCCACGCGATGCTCAGCCTCGGCGCCATCGCCGGCCCGGCCGCCGGCGCTGTCACCTTCGGGCTCTCCGAACAGGTCTACTTCGCCGTACCTGCCCTGCTCTACGCCGGCTACGCCGTCATGCTGATCTTGATCACCCGTTCGCAAGATCCTGCTGCCGTACGGGATTTCGTCGCACCGCCCGCCGCGGTTCCCGATCGACCGCGGGAGGGCCGCGGCCAGCTGACCCGCATCATCATGATCGGCATCTTGATCTTCACCGTGTTCTCCCAGCTGAGCACGGTGTTCCCACTCCTCCTGAACGAACGCCTGGGCACGACCGGCGTCACCCACCTCGCAGTACTGCTGATCATCAACGCCGTACTCAATCTGGCCTGGCAGTTCGTCCTGCCCCGGCTCCGGCTGACCGTACGGGCCTCCATGATCATCGGTACGTTCGCCTTCGTCGTCGCGCTGGCCCTGTTCCAGCTCGGCCTGGAGACCGTACCGCTGCTCTATCTCGGCATCCTGTTCTGGTCAGCCGGACAGTCGGCACTGCTGCCTGGGCAGGAGATCATGCTCCACCAACTCACCGGCACGTCGAAGGGGCTCGCCTTCGGACTCGGCGAACTCCGCTACCTCGGCTTCTTCCTCGGCCCGTGGCTGGGCGGCGCCCTCTCCGGCAACGCTCCCGCGGCCTACCCAGCCGTCATGTTCGGCGTCTGCCTCGCGGCGGCGCTGCTGCTCCTCGTTCATCCGTACGGAGCTCGGCCTCCCCGGCCGGCCGCCCGCGCTTCAGCTGTTCCGGGCGGCGATCACCAACAGGATGATGATCAACAGTGATCCGGCGGTGACCAGGACGAGGCGGGCGACCTGGAGCGGCCGTAGCCAGTTCGGATAGGCGCCCGTCGCCGCGTCGACGAACGAAGCAACGTTCAGCGTGTGCAGCCGTTCGTCGTCGGACTTGGCGAAGGCAGCCTGCAGCATGCGGGTGGTGCGGAGCTGGCTGACGGTGACGTACCCACCGACGACGAGCAGGATCGGCTGGAAGATCCAGGACCCGATCCGCCCGGCCGGCGTGCCGGTCAGGTTGAGCACTGCCAGGACGACCAGGACGGCGGCGATCGCCAACGGGACGAGGGCCTCTGCGGCACTCTCGTCGAAGCGGACCTTGTTGGCGGCCAGCACACCGGCCGGGAGTCCCTGCCGCTCCACCTCCGCCTCGGCGGCCCGTTGGGCCGCGGTCCCGGTCCGGAAGGCGACCGCGGCGATGATCACGAAGGTCGCCGCCGTGGCCAGCTGCACCGCCGCGGCGATCAACTCAGGACTCATCAGATTCCTCCTACTTGAACTAAGTGCAAGAGGGAGCCTAGTGGCCCACTTGAACTAAGTACAATTCGATTGGCTAGGCTCTCGGAGTGCCTCGCGACACCCTGACCCGACCGCTGATCGTCGGCGCCGCCATCGAACTCCTCGACGTCGAGGGGTTGACCGGCCTGACCATGCGGCGGCTCGGCGGCAAGCTCGGCGCCGTCCCCACGGCGGTCTACTGGCACGTCGGCGGCCGGGATGAGCTGATCGCACTCGCGGCCGACGAGGTGTGGGCCGAAGTCGGCCTGCCCGGACCGGCGGAGCACGGCTGGCGGCCGGCCGCGACGACGATGGCGACCGATCTGTACTCGATGATCACCCGCCACCCCTGGCTCGTGCCCGCGATGAGCAACCACCTGCTCTACGGCCCCGGCAAGGCCCGCCATGATGATCATCTTCTCGCCGTCTACGAGGCGGCCGGCCTCACCTCGGACGGAGCCGACGAGGCCTCCACCACCGTGTTCGCCTTCGTGCTCGGCCTTGCCGTCGGTGCGACGGCGGAGACGGCTTGGCGGGCACGACTTCGCCGGGCGGACGACGGCGACCAGCGACTGGCCGAGGCCATGGCCCAGGTCAGCGAGATCGCCAGGCAGTTTCCCCGCCTGCGGAGCCGCGCCGCGCCCGAGGCGGCCGCCCACCACGACGACCGGCTGACGGCCGGGCTGGCCAGAATCCTGGACGGCATCGAGGCCGAGAGCCGCGCTTCGGGGCCCAGACCGTGATCGGGACCTAAGGTGGGGGTTCGTGACCAAGCTCAGTCCTGCGGCGACCGGCCAGCCTGACTCGTCCCCGACCGGGCCGGGCGACTCCGGCCGCGGCAGCGGGTTGGGTCGTTGGCTGATGGCGAACCGGGTCCATCCGGCCGGGCCGGAAACCCAGGAAGGGCATGCGCCACCGCAGCCGTGGTGGAAGGTGATGTGCCTGACCGGGGTGGACTACTTCTCCACGCTGTCCTATCTCCCCGGGATCGCCGCGCTGGCCGCCGGGGCGCTGTCGCCGCTGGCCACGCTGCTGATCGTCGCGCTCACCCTGCTGGGGATGCTGCCGATGTACTGGCGGGTGGCCAGGGAGAGCCCGCACGGCCAGGGCTCGGTCGCGATGCTGGAGAAGCTGCTGCCGTTCTGGCGGGGCAAGGTGTTCGTCCTGGTCCTGCTCGGGTTCGTGGCGACCTCCTGGATCGTCACCATCACCCTGTCCTCGGCCGACGCGACCGTACACCTGTTGGAGAACCCGCTGGCCCCGGACTTCCTGCACGGCCAGGCCGTACCGGTGACCATCGTGTTGCTGCTCATCCTGGGCGGTGTCTTCCTGCTCGGCTTCAACGAAGCCGTCGCGGTCGCGATCCCCCTCGTCGCCGTATTCCTGGCGGTGAACCTGACCGTGATCGGCGTCGGGCTGGCCCGGATCGCCGCCGCGCCCGAACTGCTGGGCCGGTGGGTCGAGGCACTCACCGTCAACGGGGTGGGGTTCGGCGACATCGCCGGCCCGGCCATCCTGGCCTTCCCGCTGCTGGTGCTCGGACTGTCCGGCTTCGAGACCGGCGTGTCGATGATGCCGTTGGTCAGGTCGACCGGGTCGACACCCGAGGAACGGCTGGCGAACCGGATCAAGAACACCCGCCGACTCCTGACCGCGGCCGCGTTGATCATGTCGGTCTTCCTGATCGGTACGAGCTTCATCACCACCGTGCTGATCCCGGCCGAGGAGTTCGCCCCCGGCGGCGCCGCGAACGGTCGCGCCATGGCCTATCTCGCCCACGAAGGCCTCGGCGAGGTGTTCGGCACCGTGTACGACCTGTCCAGCATCACGATCTTGTGGTTCGCCGGCGCGTCGGCCATGGCCGGCTTGATCAACATCGTGCCCCGCTACCTGCCCGCGTACGGCATGGCACCCGAATGGGGCCGCGCGGTCCGGCCGGTGGTGATCGTTTACACCGCGGTCTGCATCATCGTCACCCTCGTGTTCAACGCCGACGTCGATGAACAAGCCGGCGCCTACGCCACCGGCGTGCTGGCCATGATGGTCTCCGGCGCGGTCGCGGTGACCATCAGCGCCGTCCGTCGACGGCAACGGCGGGCCGCCATCGGGTTCGCCGTACTCACCGCGATCCTGCTGTACGCGATCGTCGCCAACATCATCGCCCACCCCGACGGCATCATCATCTCCGCGCTCTTCATCGCCGCCGTCATCACCGTCTCCCTCATCTCACGGCTCACCCGGTCCCTGGAACTGCGGGTCGACCGGATCGAGCTGGACGAGAAGGCCCAGCTGTTCATCCGGGACTGCACCCGCCGGACCCTGCGGCTGGTCGCGAACGAGCCCGACATCCTCGACCAGGCCGAGTACAGCGAGAAACGCCGCCAGATCCTGGCCGACAACGACCTCACCGACGACCAGGCCATCGTGTTCGTCGAGGTCACGGTGACCGACCCGTCCGAGTTCTCCCGCGAGCTGAGGGTGCAGGGCGTCGTCACCCACGGCCAGTACCGGGTGCTGCGCCTCGAGAGCCCCACCGTGCCCAACGCCCTGGCCGCGCTGCTGCTGCACCTTCGGGACCAGACCGGCTACCGGCCCCACATCTACCTCGAGTGGACCGAGGGCAACCCGATCTCCCACTTCCTCCGCTTCCTCTTCCTCGGCGTCGGGGAGACGGCCCCGGTCACCCGCGAGATCATCCGCCGCGCCGAGCCCGACCGCAGCCGGCGACCCCACGTCCACGTCGGCTGATCAACGCCTCCCCCTGCGTGACCGGGGAGGCGTGCCGAAACCTCCGCGACGGCGGTGGACCGTTGTCGCGGAGGCTCCGGGATGATCACCGGTTCGACGTACCGCCCGGGCGCACCGGGAGCGCCGTGAGGACCGCCTGCAGGCCCGGCGTCCGGGTCAGTTCGGCGGCCGGGACGGCGAGGTCGAGGTCGGGGAATCGCGACAGCACGCTGCGGAACGCGAGGTCGGCCTCCACCCGGGCCAGCGCGGCGCCCAGGCAGTAGTGGATGCCCTGCCCGAACCCCAGATGCGGATTGTCCGCGCGGTCGAGTTGGACCAGGTCCGGCTGATCGAATCGCCGCGGGTCCCGGTTGGCGGCGGCGTAGACGATCTGTACGGCGTCATCCTCGAGGATGGTCACACCGCCGAGCTCGGTGGTCGTACGGGCGAAGCGCATCGGGGCGATCTCCGCCGGTCCGGCCATCCGGAGCATCTCCTCCACCGCCGCCGGGATCAGATCGGGGTCGGCCTGGATCCCGTGCCGCTGCTCCGGGTTCTCGAGCAAGATCAACAAACCGTTGCCGATCAAGCTGACGGTGGTCTCGTGGCCGGCGAGCAGGATGGTGATCGCGAGGGAGATCAACTCCTCCTCGCTGAGCCGATCGCCGTCCTCCTCCTGCGCGATGATCAAGGCGGACAGGACATCCGTGCCGGGCTCGGATCGCTTGGCGGCGATCAGCTCTCGCATGTAGCCGACGAGCCCGCGGGTGGCGACCGCGATCCGCTCCAGATCCGGAGCGACGATGTCGACGGCCCAGGTACGCCAGCGATCAAGATCAGCTTCGGGCACCCCGAGCAGCTCGCAGATCACCCGGATCGGCAGCGGATAGGCCAGCCGCTGCACCGCGTCGACGACCGGCTCGTCGGTCCAGCCGTCGAGCAGGTCGTCGACGATCTCCTGGATCCGAGGCCGCATCGCTTCGACCCGGCTCATCGTGAAGCCGCGCGAGACGAGCTTGCGGAGCCGGGCATGCTCGGGCGGGTCATAGGCACCGAGCGTGTGCAGCAGGTACGGCTGCACGTCCTCCGGAAGTCCGCCGACCGCCGCCACATCGACCGTCGAGCGGCGCCCGATGATGTCGTTGCTGAATCGCTGATGATCTTTGAGCACCGCAAGACTCTCGTCGTACCCGGTGACCAGCCAGACCGGGCTGCCGTTGAAATAGCGCCCCGGGCTGACCGGGCCGGCTGCTGCCAGGTCTGCGTAGAACGCCTTCCGGTCCGGGGCCGTGAACAGGCCGACCAGGTCAGTGGCATTGTCATTCATCGGTGGACAAACTCCTTTTTCTCTGGCCCGTCAGGCATCCCGTGCGGCCAGCGGCAGCACGACTGCGGACGGGTGGACTGAATCGTGGAAGATCTCTTGGCGCGCGGCCCGCAACGTGGTCGCGGTCGCGAGCGGCTCAGCGGTGCCGAGGTTGCGGACGAAGCGCGGATGCGCGCCGCCCGAAACCTGGACCCGGATCCGATGGCCGCGGCGGAAGACGTGGCCGACCGGCCACAGCTCAACCTGCGCGACCCGGATGCCGTCGTCGTCCGCCGGCGCGTTCTGGTCGGTCAGGCGAAGGATTCCGTCGGAGACGTTCAGCGATCGCCCACCCGGATGGACGTCGCAGATCCGTACGAAGACGTCGGTGTCGACCAGGCTGGACCGTACGTGGATCGTCGCCGCGACCGGGCCGATCATGGTGTGATCATCGGCGAGTTCGGTGCTGGTGAAGGTGAGCACGTCCGGCCGGGCTTCGATCTTGCGGTTGTCCCGCGCGCCCGCGCCGAGCCCGACCATCGTGCCGCCGACGGTCGGCGTGGGATCCTCCGGGTCGTACCGCAGCAACGAGGCCGGCGATGCCCCGGCTCCTTCCGGCGCGAGCCCGCCGTTGCCCTGCAGATACCAGGTGACCGGTTGGTGCGGCACCGGCCATTGCTCGGCACTGCGCCAGTGCTTGCGTCCGGCGACCTGGAGTCTGACGGCCGGGACCGAGTCGAGCGACCGTGATCCGAAGGCGTGGTCGAGCACGGTGAACACGTCGCGGAGGTACTGCCGGCCGGTCATGTTCCGGCCGTGTTGGGCCGCGCTGACGAACAGCCGGACCGTGCGGCCACTGGCCAGGATCCGGGCATGATCATCAAGCGTGTTGCGGAGGAAGAAGTCGGGCCAGCCGCCGCCGAGGTGCACGACCGGCGGCAGGTTGTCGACGTTGTCCCGGTAGTCCATCCGGGCCCAGAACTCGTCGTAGTGCTCGTGGGCGATCCAGTCCTGGAAGTACGGCACCGTCGACCCGGTGGCGGCCTCGTCGGCCCGCGCGATGGGCAACTCCGCGCAGGCGCGGGCGAGCGTCCGGCCCGCGGTGAGGGCCGACATCGTCGACGGATTGGTCGACGTACCGTCACGCATCAGGCTGTGCACGAGCTGCGTCCAGGCGAGCGCGTTGCCCAGGGCGAACGCGCCGCCGACGTACATGAAGGAGTGGTAGAAATCGCTCGGCGCCACGTCCATGATCGCGACCCGCCACTCCGGGATCGGCGTCGAGGCGAGATCCCACTGGGCGTAGCCGAGGTAGCTGGCGCCAAAGCTCCCGAAGACGCCGGGAAACCACGGCTGCTCCCGCAACCAGGCGATCGTGGCCGGCCCGTCCGCCCGGTTCATGGCGAACCCGTCGAACGTGCCACCGGAGCCGTCGGTGCCGCGGAGCGACTGGATGAGGACCTGGTAGCCGCGCTCGGCGTACAGACGCGAGATCAAGACGTTCGCAGACCCCCGCCCGTACGGCGTCCGGAACAGCAACAGCGGGGCACGGGGGTCGGCGACCGGGTAGTACCGGTCGGCGAGCAGGGTGACGCCGTCGCCGGCGGGGATCTCGAGGCCGCGTTCGACCATGATCTTGGGTGACCGTACGGGCGGGAGGCCGAGCAGCCGACCGCCGATCCTGCCGAGCATGCTCATGGTGTGCGGTCCTTTGCTGGGTCGGGGACGTCGAACTCGTTCGCCGACCAGGCTTCCCGGCACACCGTGGATCACTGTATCGTACGTTCAAATATTTCTGAACACATTAGAATGGTGTCTTGTGAGCACGATCGAACCCGCCGAGCAGCTGGCCCTGGTCCTGTCCACCAACGGCATGCAACGCTCGACCGCACGCGTGCTCGCGGCGTTCCTCTTCACCGACGAGCCCTCGCTGACCCTGGGCGATGTCGTCGAGTTGCTCGGGATCAGTGCCGGCTCGGCGTCGACGGCGATCCGCAGCCTCCGCAACGTCGGCCTGCTGGAGCAGACCCCGGCCCCCGGCAGTCGCCGCGACCACTTCCGGATGCGCGAACGCGCCTGGGAGACCCTCTTCACGACCCAGAACGAGGCGGTACGCGGCATGCGGGAGGCCGCCGAGCTCGGCCTGAAAACGATCAAGCCCGACAGTCCGGCCCGGCAGCGACTCGAGTACATGCGCGGCTTCTACGACTACCTCTTCACCGAAATACCCGGCCTGGTCGACCGCTGGCGCAGCAACCCCTCCGATGATCACTGATTTCGCCATGGCCGAGGATCCCTTCTCTGCAATGTATCTGCGCCGGCTCAGATTCGTCGGACTCGCTGACCGGGTGGGCCTGCCCCCTGGTGATCCTGTCCATCCTCAGAACGGTCAAGCCAAGGCGGTCCGTTTCTCCACCCTGGCAGCGATCTACGCGGTGCTCGAATGTCAGCCCAGCGACCTGCTCAGCTTCGGCCAGCACGATCTTGACTAGTCCTGCCGAGACTCTGCCCCTGAGACCAGGCCCTCCCGCGGATCACCCAGCCGACCGCCCGACTAAAGTCGATGATCATGGCAATGGAGTCAACTGGTGCGGACCCAGGGATGGAGATCATCTCCCGCGATCCCCTGGCCGGCGGCTTCAGCGACGCGGCCAAGTTCCGCCTTCGAGTGGCCATCAACCAATCCGGCCGCCGCGTCGAGCGAACGGTCCTGCTGAAGCACACGTCGCAACTCGAGATCGATGCGATGCAGGCTGCGGCGAAGGCCGCGGATGCCGATGCCGTACCGGAGATCGTCGAGGTCGGGAAGGACGACTCGGGGCCGTATCTGATGTCTGCCTTCTACGAGGCTGCCCCGGCCACGGACGAAACCAGCCTTCCTCCGAATGTGATCGAGACGCTCGCCCGGGTTCACCGCCACTACCTCACCGAACCCCCACCCGAGTCGATCCCCGTGGTCGATGCAGCCTGGTGGCGGTCCAAGTGCGACGTTTCGATGGAACGCCTGGCCAAACTCGATCGTCCGGTACCGAACGACCTCATCCCGCAGGTCGCAGCGCTGCAACAAGATCGCCGCATCACGGATCCTCTCGACCGACTGCCGCGGACCCTGCTGCACGGTGACGTTCATCGAAACAACGTTCTCGATGACGACTGTCGCATCGGCCACCTCATCGACTGGGGCGGCGCCCTCGTAGGCACTCCCGCCCTCGACATCGCCAACCTCGGCGGACCTGACAGCAGCGGGTACAAGACCTACATCGACACCTGGCATCGCCTCACTGGCCAACGCCTCGACCTGGATCGAGACTGGGCCAGCAGCTATCTCCTTGCGACCGTCTGGATCAACATCAAGTACCTCGCCTTCGCTGCCAAGGTGTACGGCGACGCGAAGGCGCAGGAGATGATGCAGTCCGCACTTCAGGCCCTGAACCAGCTCGACTCTGATCACTCGGTGTAGGTCGAGGGTCTCGCATGCGGTGACGACAGGGCCTGGCGATGGATGATCATGGCTCTGTAAGCGGCGCCCGGTCGGGCTCGGCATCGGAGGACTTGCTCATCCACCGTTGGCGCGGGACGGGTGATCACCTGCGCCAACGGTGGGAAGGTCCGCCGGCCGTCAGACAGTGGCCGCGGTATCCGACTCGGCGGGAACCGAGCGTCGGTAGATCAGGTGGGTCACCCGGGTGCCGGGGATGATCTCCGGGTCGCCGAAGTCGATCGGTGCGGTCTCGACGGCACCGAGCATGGGGGTGCCGCCGCCGAGAACGTACGGCACAAGATCAAGTCGGAGTTCGTCGACCAGACCGAGGTCGAGCGCCTGGCCGACGATGCTGCCGGGCCCGATTCCGACATCCTTGCCGCCGGCGGCCTCGGCGGCCTGCCGGATGGCGGACTCGATGCCGTCGGTGACGAAGGTGAACGGGGTGTCCGTATTGACCCAGCCCTCCGGCGGCGCATGGGTGACGACGATGACGGGCAGCTTCCCGGCCGGATGGGAGCCGCCCCAGCCGTTGGTGTCATCGAACTGGCGGCGTCCGACCACGAAGGCTCCGGTCCGATCGACCAGGTCCTGCAGATAGGCGGCTGTCGCTGCGGAGGTCCGGTAGGTGAGCCGGTCCGGCTGTTCCGACGCGGTCTCGACGTCGCCGGCGGTGCACCAGGCGAAGAGACGGTCGAAACCTGAGTTGTCGGGGCCGGCGATGAACCCATCGAGTGAGACGGATGCTTGGGCGATGATCTTGGTCATGCGGGGATAGACCCGGCACAGGGCCGGAACTCATCGGTCCGCCCCGGCCCCTGGGCACACGGCCGTCCAGTGATTGTTTCGTCATGCCCCCTCGAGCAGATCACGCAGCCGGTCAAGGTCGGATTGCACCATTCCGGCGTCGCGATCGAACTCGGTGTCGGACAGCGCCAGTTGGCGAAGAGCGAACAGCACCTCGCTGCCTTCTGGGTGAGGCAGCACCCGGAAGGGATTGAACGTTTGCACACCGTCCGGCGTGGTGACGTCGTGGTCGAGGACGCCCAACTCGTTGGGTGCTGCGAAGCGGATCCTGATCTGGCCGCCGGGAGTGTCTGCGAGGAGGTCGGCGCCGTCGCGTCGGACCTCGGCCTGGACGAGGCCGGCTGCCCACAGTGTCAGGTTGGCAGGTTCGGCCGCGAACGCGTACACCGTGGCCGGAGGACGGCGAATGACTTGACTGAGGTGTCGGCTGCGCATCGGTTGCTGGTCGGTCACACTCACGATGCTAGGGACAGTTCAGCTGCGCATCTTCCAGAAATCGGACTCGACCCGCGGCTGACCGGGTGCCGGCGGGCCTGTAACGGTTTGGTCAATCCCTCTCCACCGCTCTTAGGTGATCGGGCACCGCTCTCGGTTGACTGGTGATCATGTTCGAACCAACGACCAACCACTCTCAACAGTTGAGGTTTGTTCCCGGCATCGTCTACGGCGAGGCAGGCGGAACTCCTTTGCTGCTGGACCTTCTGCTGCCCGCATCGGCAACCGGACCGGCGACGATCTGGCTCCACGGGGGCGGCTGGTCCGGCGGTAGCCGAATCGAAGGACTCAGCTACTGGTGTGCCCACCTTGCAGCACAAGGAATCGCCACCGCAGCGGTCGACTACCGACTCAGCGGTGACGCAGTGTTTCCGGCGCAGATTCACGACGTCAAGGCCGCGATCCGATGGCTACGTGCCCATGCCCCCGACTTCGGGCTGGATCCAGATCGGATTGGCATCTGGGGACACTCCGCCGGCGGTCATCTCGCTGCCCTCGCCGGGCTCACCAGTGATCATCCAGAGCTTGAAGGCGATGGCGGCAACGGCGAGGTGTCCAGCAGAGTCGCCGCTGTCGCGATGGCCAGCGCGCCAAGCGACTTTCTCGCACCCGGGGGCGAGATGATCCATGACCGCCCCAGTCGGGTCACCCAACTGTTCGGCGGAACCGTCACCGAACAAGAAACCGCCATGCGGCAAGCCAGCCCGCTGACCTACGTCCGGCACGACGCACCACCATTCCTGATCGCTCACGGAACCCTCGACGAGACCGTCCCGTACGAACAAGCAACCCGACTACGCGATGCCCTCAAAGCCGTCGACGTGCCGGTCGAGTTCATCACCATCGACGGCTACCACAACTGGAACCCGAAACCTGACTCCACCTGGCCCAACGTGAGGTACCTCGAATTCGCCGACCTCGCCGCGCAATTCTTCCTACGTGTCCTTTGAACGCAACAGACCGAAAGCGCCGACCCTCTATCGATTCGCTGCGTTGGGATGGGTGCGAGTGTTGGGCCTGTGCAGAAGCGGCCGTTGTCGCACGCCGCGTATGGGTCAGGATGGCTTGTTCGGTGGCATCGCGGGCAACGGTAGATCGGGCTGTCGGTCGAGTCTGCTGCGAACGGGCGGGCGGTTCGTGGGCCGAGTGATGATCACGTGCAGCCGTCTCAGGAGACCGCGGATCGTTCTCATGCCGCCCACCGCTGGTGCCTTGCTCAGCTGCACTGTTCTAGCTGCACAGACAGGTCGTCCTTGATCACAGATCAACCCTCATGCCTCGGGTCGCCCGAGAGTCAAGGCGCAGTCAGCGGGGTCGGCCGCGTTCGGTCGGTTGCGTTCCAAGAACCCGTCGGCAGAGATGCGCAGCCAGGTCGGCGAACTCGAGGTACCTCACGTTCGGTCATTCAGCGGCCGGCTTACACACGGACCTGGTACGAGCCGCGTCAACGCCCAGGTCGAACGGTTGATGAGAAGCCGTCGTTTCGGAAGGCGTTCGCGAGCCCGCGCCGTCGCCGTCGGCCCAGGGTCAGCCAGACTCGTCGAGTTCGGCAATGAGCTTCTTCGGCGCGACGATGCGGTAGCTCTCTTCGACCCAGTCGCAGAGCAGGCGGAGGTCGACACCTCGGTCGAGCGGCACGGTCAGCCAGCCCCACTGGCCGAGGCCGCTGTAGGTCATGGGGGTGGCGTCCGCAACGCTCACTGCCTCCTCGTAGGAGGCTCGCAGTTTCACCGAGACTGCTGGCAAGGACGCGTCCGGTTTGCCGAGCCAGAGGAACATAGGCCCGAAGACGAGCCCGCCACCGATCAACTGACCGGGCGGATGATCGATCTTGATCACCGGCGTTTCCCACGGGAAGTCCTCGATCGCTTGTGGCAGGCCGAGGGCGAAGGTACGCACTCGATCCCACACCGCTTCGGTCATGACCCACACCATCGAACGAATCCTGGGCTCCATCGCCGCAGCTCACTGGGACGAGTCACGATCCCACCAGGCTTCGCAGTACTACTGCCGACCACGTCAGATACACACGGCTCCCGTACCTGACGATCCCCCCGTTTTCAAGGCCGAATGTCTAGAAAAACTTCTGGTGAACTGCCCGCCCACCACAGAAACCCGTGTTAGGTTCTGTAACCAACTTACAAAGGCAGGAGAGGGGGTGAAGATCAATGACCATCGAAACTCAGCTCGCGGCAATGTTCGAGCAGTCGGACGCCGGCCTGTTCGGCCGTCCCTTCGATCCCTGTGGGATCACGAGCCACAACAGCAATAGCTGCTAACTGCGGAACTGCGGACATGTAGGTCGGTTCCCCTACCGGACTCTCCACATCGTTGTCGAGGCCGAACATTAAGAACCATCAATCTTTAACCCGCACTCCGCAGACACCCGTGCCAGCTTCTGCTACCACATAAACAACGAGGGGGTGAAGATCAATGACCATCGAAACTCAGCTCGCGGCAATGTTCGAGCAGTCGGACGCCGGCCTGTTCGGCCGTCCCTTCGATCCCTGTGGGATCACGAGCCACAACAGCAATAGCTGCTAAC
>NZ_JBHTFF010000019.1:85260-154214 GCF_042666975.1 Microlunatus sp. GCM10028923
GTGCCAGCTTCTGCTACCACATAAACAACGAGGGGGTGAAGATCAATGACCATCGAAACTCAGCTCGCGGCAATGTTCGAGCAGTCGGACGCCGGCCTGTTCGGCCGTCCCTTCGATCCCTGTGGGATCACCAGCTACAACAGCAATAGCTGCTGAGTGAAACGGATGGAGGGGCGGGGGTCAGTTCTCGCCCCTCCATCTCTAGTTCCTACACAATGTTGAGGTATGCGGTGGCAAAGAACGACGAGTATTACACTTACCAACGAGCGGACAAGCGCTTCTTCGCCCCACTCGAAGAATCAATTGCGGCGGCAGACACGATCCCTAAGATTGCGGCAGCACTTCCCGGTGCAGACATTGTTCGCCACGGCATCTGGGCCCTAGTACGGTTCAAAGGCGAGCCAGAAGCCGAGGGCTGGAAGATTCATGTTTCGTGCACACCTGAGAATTTCGACCAAACAATCGATGTAGTCTCGAAATGCGCGAGCGAGTACCGTGTCGATTTCAAGACGTTCATTGACTCATCGCTCCTCGAACTCGCATTGTCACGTGCATGGCCAGCAACACAGATCGGCAAGATCTTTACCATGTATCCCGGGAGTAGTGATTCGCTACGTGACCAAGTCACCTCCAGGCTTGCTTCTGAGCTGCAAGGAAAACCTGGACCGGGAATTCTCGCGGAAGTCCGGCCCGACCCCGCCGCACAGGTGTACATTCGGTATGGCGCATATCAAACCACCTCTCTGACCGATTCCGGGTACAAGCAAGGGCTCATAACACAAAACGGCGAGGTACGAACAGACTCCCGGAAGCTGTCCGACAAGACCGAGCCTGCATCATCGATCTCTGTTGGTGAATTTTACCTGAACGAAGTAATCCACTTTGGCAGCACGGGCGGTGTGCTCGGCGCAACAAGGAAAGACTCTACCGAAAACCTGGTATTCAAGTATCACCGTACTCACACAGGCTACTCGCCAGACGGCCGCGACGCAGCACAACGGCTTGAGGATGAGTTCAAGCTTCTAAGTTCTCTAGGAACTGACCCTAGGTGGCCCATGGCTGTCGACTGTGGGTCGTTTAGTGAGAGCAAGTACATAGTATTGACACGCATGAGCGGTCACGCTCTATTCGAGTTCGTTGCCCGCAACAGCCCGATCATCCAGAATTCACTGACACCCGACTCCATCGCTAAGTACAAGCGCCTAATTGACCGCTTTGAGCAAAATCTCCGTACACTGCTAGCTGATCTCCGTAAACTCGGATGCACTTACGTGGACTTCTCGCCTACCAACATCTTCGTCACCGACGATGGCGACGTATCACTTGTCGACTTCGAAGGCGCGGTTCCAGATGCAGACGATCGCATAACTCGTCCAATCGCCTTTACTGAAGGGTTCTCAATCGGAGGGACTGATGCCGTCGGCATGCCGGTCGAAGACCTCCACTCTTTCGGAATCGGGAGTGCGCTGGCATACGCAGCCTATCCGAGGAATCCGTTACGGGCGGTCGCTCCAGACGCCTTCGCAAGATCAGTAGAGTTCGGCTGCAAATTGCTCGGATGGGATGCTGGCCGAATACTCGAAATGATTGGTTTGTCTCCAACTGACCACGAGATACGGCTCGATCCAACAACCCTCGAGGATTCGGCACGCTTCGTTGAAGAGTCGTCACCGGGTCAGCTAAGGCTCGAACCCTCAGGATACGAAACGAACGCCGCGGGATTCTTGTACGGGGCATCTGGAGCCTTGTCTGTGTGGAGCAGAGTTGGACGTAAGGTGCCTGCCGAATGGTGGGATACAATCGACCGTCAGGATCTCAGCAAGCTGTCCTACGGATTCGGATCAGGCGTGGCGGGGATTTGCCTTGCTCTGGAAATCGGCGCCGCAGAGGATGAGATCAAGAAGCGATTTGATAATCACCTCCGAAACTTCAGCGTCGAGTACATGAACGCAGTTGACGCTACGGATGGTCTGGCGAGCGTAGGACTAAGTATGCTCGAACTTCAAGCCCTGGGTCACGACTATAATAGACATCTTCAACAGATCGCCAATGCCCTAGTCAATTCCGCCTCTGACGACGGACGCGGATATCTATGGGATGCATGCGAAGGCAATCTTGGCTTGGGTTACGGCTCCGCCGGAATCGCTCTCTTTCTTCTCAGGTTTGGCGACCGAACCGGCTCGCCGGAGTTCATGCAGTTCGCCCGCCGGGCGCTGGAACATGACATCAGCTACTCCAGAGAGGCGATGGGAGTCGTCGGATACCCCGGGCACGTTAACGCGGTCACTATGTCGCCGTATCTCGCCGGCGGGTCAGCCGGAATGGCCATAGTGATGAATGAGTTTCAGGTAAGGGCTCCCGAGCTATCGGAATCACTCGTCTCGCGTACAGATGACATCGTTGCCAGTTTGCACGGGGGAATGAGCGTTAGCCCAGGATATTGGCGTGGGTCAGCTGGAATAATTGACGCTATGCGGATTGTGCGTGGAGAATCCGCTGTCGCCAACAACACAATTTCGTCCATGGCGGCGGCCTTGTCGGTGCAACCGGAAGGACTAGCAGTTCCCGGTTTCAATCTCATGCGGTTTTCTCATGACTTCGCCACTGGGTCGGCTGGCGTGATCGGAACCATATTCGGCCTAGCGTCGGGGATCGGAGCGCATCCACTCTTCACGGGATGCTCCTCGTGATGTCCGTACTCGTAGTTGCGACCGGCGCCGCTGCCGTTGTAAATCTCAATCAATACCTGGCCCGCATACGGGAGAGGGTCGCTAACGCTCGCGTCGGATGTCTTCTAACAGAAACAGCCGCAAGATTTCTTGCACCGCGACTTCTTCATTCCCTAGTTGACGAATTGCTGGTGGGGCCTGAACTTCCTAGTCCTTGGGAGATTGCACAGCAATACGATCGAGTCGTTGTTCTGCCATGTACCAAGAATCTTCTCTCTGCCGCAGCAGCAGGGCTGGCGATGACGCCTGCACAGAGCATCGTGGCCTACCGAGAGGATGGCGTGACGTTCTTTCCCTCGATGAACGAAGGTATATGGGGCTTGAAGTCGACCAAGTCCCAAGTGCAGACCCTGAGGATGCTAGGCCACATTGTGGTCGATCCTGTCATGGGGCCAGCCTGGATTCACGCCGAAGGTGCAATGCGAAACGATCTCTCGCTGATGGACCCGGTAAGTGCTGCTGCTGTCATTGCCAGGCAGATTGGGGCTTAGGAATGCCGCTTCTCAGTTCCTATCCCGCGCTTCAGGACCGCCGGTTTCGTCGGCTTATTCTAGCAACTGCCGTTTCTCTAACGGGGAGCGCTGTCAGCGCGGCCGTACTACCTCTATATATACTGGCCATCACCGGGTCCGCTGCCCTTACCGGCGTGATTGCGACCATCCGACTCATCGGCCTAGTACCAGCCCAGTTGGTCGCCGGAGGATTGGTAGACAAGTTCTCTGGACTACGTGTTCGCGTTATTGGGGATGCCGTAAAATCCATCTGCGTCCTAGCGGCGGCGGCGACAGTCATGTCCGCCGGATCTCTGGCGCTGATCACCGTCCTCCTCGCGATCGAGTCAATTGTTGGCGCAATTTTGGCTCCGGCAACAGTTTCAATGTTCCGTGCGTGGCTGCCAGAGGCTTCGCTCAAGTCGGCATTTAGCATCTGGTCCTTCCTGTTCGCAAGCACAGCAGTCATTGGACCGCCCGTTGCAGCAGTCGTGTATCACTACGCTGGGGCCGGGATCGCCTACCTACTGGACGCTGCAACCTATCTTCTGTCGGTCGCTGTGCTGGCACAGCTCGCAATTTCTTTGAAGTCTAGGGCGAATCCTCCAGTGGAGGCTACAGAGAGGACCCCACTACTAAGGAGTATCGCAAGTGGCATGCGACACGTAGTCTCGCAGACCTTTCTGCGAAATTACATCTTCTCTGTTGCCGTCGTAAACTTCACCTCCGCCATGATGCTCTTCGGTCTTACAGTAGTTCTCGCGCAGCAGTCTGAATCTGTCTATGGTGCGGGAATGGCGGCAATCGCATTTGCTGGAGTTGCAGGCAGCCTCCTAGGTGTAAAGGTTCCAGACAAGCGACACTATCTGCAAGCTGCCCTTGTGTCTTTCGTCTACGGAGCCTGCATGATTGGCGGTGCGGTTCTTCCAGCTTGGCCCGTTCTTCTCACCCTCTTCGCGATCAGTTCCGTTGTCTCTGGTGCACTGAATGTTTCCCTCAACAGCCATGTCATGCAATTGGTTCAGCCCGATCTCGTCGGGCGAGTGCAGTCATCGCTGTTGGTCATCGGTGGGAGCTTGTACCCGTTCGCGGCATCTCTTACGGGCGTGCTGATTGAATATTTCTCGGTATCCGTCATGCTAATCGTTGCATCGGCGCTTACCGCGATTCCATTATTGTGGCTCGGTGGCCACGCCTACGTCGAATGGAGATCTAAAGATGTCACAGCCCCTCGATGACCGGATTGCGCCCTGGTCAGAGATAGCTGAACAGTACGACACAATGAACAACTCATTGTTCCCAGCAGACTTGGATCGGCTGGAAGACCTGCTAGCCGGCCGGCAGACTGTCTGTGAACTGGCTTCTGGGACGGGCCGTGCAGCGCTACGCCTAGCGCGTTCGGGACGCCGCGTCGTTGCCGTTGATTTCTCCGCGGAGATGCTGAAACGGTTAGAACAAAAGGACGTTCAAGGAAGTGTGGAGACGGTGTGTCGGCCAATGGAGGAATATGTCCTTGAGGCGACCGACAAGTTCAGCGCCGTAATCTGTATAAACAACGGAATCACCTATCTCACATCTCCCGGCGAACAGCTTACGCTCCTGAGGTCGATCTCGAATATCCTTTCGCCTGGGGGTATCGTTGTGATTGAATGCGCGGCACCCTCGACTATTGTCTTCAACTGGGCACCGTTCCCGAAGACGATGCCAGTTGTGATTCGCCACGATATGTTTCTCTCGATGTCTGTCTCCCTCGATTTCCATGATCAAATGGCGCGCATTAGCTATGCCTACGAGAGCCCCGGTGAGCCGCCTCGGCGTGTCACTACGGTCTCCCGTTACATCTGGCCGAATGAATTCAAACTTATGTGCGAGCTATCAGGTTTGAGGATTCTCAATTGGTGGGGCACCTGGGACGGGGAGGACTACGTATCAGGTTCCCCAAAGATGATTGCTGTTTTGCGGAGTGTCGCGGGTACAGGGGAATGAGTTGTGTGAGTACTCGTCAGAGCTCATGAGTTCCGGCCTGCAGGCGCGATGACGAGACGCTGAGCGCGAGCGCCCCAGATGTTCGCAGAAGGCATTACGGAGAACCCCTCAGTTCCTCTTTCGATTCGCTGCAGGGAGGGACGGGTCACGGCTCTACGCTCTTCGTTTGAACGACTCGCTGCTCGTTCAAGTACTTCCAGGCCACGACCAGTCTGACGGCCCGTCGGAGAGTGTTCGCAGACGAGCCGAACCGGCGCACGAGTTCGTGCGTGCCTGGCAGCGGCACACCTCGTGGCAACTCACCTGCACGGATCGCTTCGACGATCCGGTGGGCGATGTGCTCGAAGGGAGCGCGCGGCGAGAGCCGAGCCCGCTCGGCGTCAGCACGCTCCTGGTCGGTCGCAGAAGCCACACGCGGTTTCGGTCGCTGTGGAACGCGAGCCTGCAACGCCTCGGACGCTCGCTGATCAGCTTCGGAGACAAATGCCGTGTATACGCGCAATGTCGTCGTGCCGCCGCCGCCGTGGCCCAACCGGCCGGCCACGGTACGGACATCAACACCCGCGGCGATCAACTCCGTTGCGGAGTAGTGGCGCAGCTTGTGCAGCGTCGAGTCGATTCCGAGCCGGGACACCGCCCGTTCATATCTCTGGCCGACGCTGTCGGGCAGGCGGTACGACATGCTGTCAGGGACCAGTGAGAACACGAACGCCGAATCGGATAACTCCGCGCCGACCGCCATCGCGCGGGCTTCCGACTCAATGCGCAACTCGCGGAGGATCTCCAGAGTGACCTGATCGAGCGCGACCCTGCGGTGCTGATGCGTCTTGGTGTCCTTGAGCCAGGTCTCACCGTTCGCCTGCCCCACACTCGCATCGAAGGTGACAGTGCCAATCGCGAGGTCAACCTTCGACCAGCGCAACGCGCACAGTTCTCCGCGCCGGGCGCCAGTGATCATCGCCAACCAGACAAGTGCTCCCCATGCAGGATCCTGGAACGCATCTTCGAGGATCCGCGCGGCCTCGGCGGCGCTTGGAGGATCTGGCTTCGGCGGGGTTGCTGCCGGCGGTTCGCCGCTTGCTATCGGGTTCGTCGCAACCCATTTCCACCTGACGGCCCGCTTGAAGGCGCCGCTGAGAATGAAGTGGATCTGCCGAATCGATGACGGGGCCAACGGCCTGCACACGTGGGCCTTGCACCTGACATCGCACTCGTGAGGCAGCTGGGTCCGATGCTCGGTGAAGGCTCGTCTGTTGCAGTGCAGGCGGCAACGACCGAGTTCCGCGTAGAACGAGTCGAGCAGGTCGGCATCGACCGCGCCGACCTTGACGTTTCCGATCAGGGGAGCGATGTGTTTGGTGAAGCACGACTGGTAGCGGCTAAGCGTTGTCCTGTCGAGTTGTGCCATCTCCAGGTGCCGCTCGACCAGGTGCGAGACTGACGAGCTGGTTCGAGGCTGTCGCTGCTCGTCGACCTGGACCTGGAGGCGCCGTTTGACCTTCTCGGCTTCTTTCTCCAGCTTCGGCGTTCCCGCCGGGATGGTCTCCTTCAGGTAGTGGCGCCGCTTCGTCACCGGATCGATTCCGGCATAGACAGACACACGAATCGCTCCGCTCGGAAGCCTTTCGATGCTTCCCTTCGGCCGGCTAGACCCCTGCCGCGTTGCTCCCGCCATGACAGCGATCCTAGCAACTCGCACCACGAATGACTCCACGAGTCGCCAAAGCGAGCGCGCCCCAGGCATCAGAATCAGCCAGGATCCCTTACATACAAGGGTTCCCTTCTGTGGGGCGGGTGGGGCTTGAACCCACGACCCAGGGATTATGAGTCCCCTGCTCTAACCGGCTGAGCTACCGCCCCGGCGGGACGACTATAGCGGCGGGGAAGTCGGCGGAGCAGGTCAGGAGCGGCGGGCGGCCAGGCTGTCGGCGAGGCGGCCGAGCCACTCCGCGACGCCGTCGGGGCCGCTGACGATCAGGTCGGAGATCTCGGTCAGGGCATCTTCTTCGTGGGAGGCGGAGCAGACCAGGAGGCCGGGGAAGCCTTCGGCGCGCAGGTGCTCCACCATCCGGAAGGCGGGTAGGTCGCCGAGATCGTCTCCGGCGAAGATCACCTGGCGGACGCCGGTCTCCTCGATCAGGGAGCGCAGGGCGACGCCCTTGTCCATTCCGGGGGCGCGGATCTCGATCACGTTCTTGCCCGGCTCGATGGCCCAGCGGTGCCGTTCGGCCAGGTCGTTCAGGCGGGGCAGCAGGGTCTCGAAGGCGGCGCGAGGGTCCGGCAGTTCGCGGGTGTGCACGCCGATGGCCCGGCCCTTGTGTTCCAGCCGGGCCTCGCTCAGGTCGAGGCTGGCCAGCAGCTGGTCCACCTCGTCGGTGAGGGCGGCGATGCCGTCGGGCTCCGGCGGGATGCTGAACTCCCCCGTCGCCGCGTCCCAGCGTTCGACGCCGTACTGGCCGAGAACGATCATGTTCCGCAGGCCGGGCACGGAGGTGAACCGGCCCAGGCGGACCACGGTCCGAGCGGGGCGGCCGGTGATCACGGCGATCGTCAGCCCGAGGCCGCCGAGGCGGCCCAGCGCGGCGATGGCCCGCGGGTTGCCGAAGGCGCGGTCGGGGTCGTCGACGATCGGCGCCAACGTGCCGTCGAAGTCGACGGCGATCATGGTCTTGTCGGGCCACTGCATGATGGCCCGCATCGCGTCGATCCCGGGATCGGGTACGGCTCCGGCGGCACTCACGCCATCGACTCTGTCAGACCGGGGCAACTCCACACAATGTGCGTCTTGCGGGCGCGGATACCCACCGGATCGAACCTGTTACCGATCTTCGGATATGGTCGAACAGACGCCTTGGGAGGCTTGGCACTGTATGAGCAGCGACAAAGGAAAGACGTCATCCACTCCGACCGCGTCCTTCGTGGTGGTCGCCAACCGACTTGCCGTCGACCGGATCGAGAACGCCGACGGCACGACGGGCTGGCGTACCTCGCCCGGAGGTCTGGTCACCGCCCTCGAGCCGGTGATGCGCGCCAATGACGGCGCCTGGATCGGGTGGCACGGGGCACCCGAGAAGCTGGAACCGTTCTCGACGAACGGCATGCAACTCATCCCGGTCGAGCTCAGCGAGACCGAGGTCGCCCAGTACTACGAGGGGCTGTCCAACGGCACCCTGTGGCCGCTCTACCACGACGCGATCGAGAACCCGCAGTTCCACCGGGAGTGGTGGGACTCCTACGTCTCGGTGAACGAACGGTTCGCCGACCGGACCGCCGAGGTTGCCGAAGAGGGCGCCGTGGTCTGGGTACAGGACTACCAGTTACAGCTGGTGCCGGCGATGCTGCGGCGGCGCCGGCCGGACCTGCGGATCGGCTTCTTCCTGCACATCCCGTTCCCGCCGCTGGAGCTGTTCCAGCAGCTCCCCTGGCGGAACCAGATCCTGGAGGGGATGCTCGGCGCGGACCTGGTCGGATTCCAGCTGCCGGGCGGCGCGCAGAACTTCGTTCGGCTGGTACGGCAGCGGCTGCACCTGCAGACGCACCGGGACCGGGTCCGCACCGCCGACGGCCGGACCGTGCTGGCGCGGGCGTACCCGATCTCGATCGACGCCTCCGGCTTCAACGAGATGGCCGCCAGCCCCTCCGTCGAACAGCGGGCCAAGCAGATCCGGCACGACCTGGGCGACCCGCGGACGATCTTCCTCGGCGTCGACCGGCTCGACTACACGAAGGGTCTGCGGCAGCGGATCCGGGCGTTCGGCGAGCTGGTACGGGACGGCCGGCTCGATCCGGACGAGGCGGTGCTGGTGCAGGTGGCTGCGCCGTCCCGGGACCGGGTCGACCAGTACCGGCAGCTGCGCGACGACATCGACATGCTGGTCGGGCGGATCAACGGCGAGACCGGCCGGATCGGCCGGCCACCGATCACGTACCTGCACGCGTCCTATCCGCGCGAGGAGATGGCGGCGCTCTACCGGGCGGCCGACATCATGGTGGTCACCCCGCTGCGTGACGGGATGAACCTGGTCGCCAAGGAATTCATCGCCTGCCGGCAGGACGACAACGGCGCGCTGGTGCTGAGCGAGTTCGCCGGGGCAGCCAAGGAACTGCGGCAGGCCTACCTGGTGAATCCGTACGACATCAACGGGCTCAAGGAGCGCCTGGTGGAGGCGATGAACGACTCGCCGCGGGTGCACGCCCGGCGGATGCGCTACCTGCGCAAGCAGGTGTTCGAGAACGACATCGACCGCTGGGCGTCGCTGTTCCTCGAGGATCTGACCGGCCGCGGGTCTTGATCCGGCCTTGATCCAATCCTTGGTCTGATCATCACAATTAGGCTCAACCCGATCCAATCTTGTTGAGAAGGTTGTCCGGCACGCCTACTTTTGAGGTGGCTGGGGCCATGAGCCCGGCTCCGTAGCTCCCTACCGCTCCGGAGCCCCGCCCCCCCAGGCGCCTCCTGGCCCCGGCCCAAATCTTCTGCTGCGGGCTCCTGCGTTCTCCACCCCTTTTCAGGTACGGGGATCATTGTCGGTCTTGACTGATTGCACTTTGCAATCAATGCTGGATGGTGACCGATGACGAAGGAGTGATCATGAACGATCCGGTGGCGCGTTTCGACGGCAGCTTCAGCGAACCCGGTACGACCGCGACGCCCTGGGCGGAGACGCGCCAGGTGCTCGAGTCGGCCCAGCTCGGCTGGCTCACCACGGTGCGCGCCGACGGCCGGCCGCACGTGACACCGCTGGTCGCCGTCTGGCTGGACGACGCCCTGCACTTCTGCACCGGGCCGGGCGAACAGAAGGCGCGCAACCTACAGGCTCACCCGGAGGTCGCGCTGGCGATCGGGGCCAGTTCGTGGTCCGACGGGCTCGACGTGGTGGTCGAGGGTACGGCGCGCCGGGTGACCGATCGGGCCCTGCTGGAGCGGCTCGCCGCGGCCTGGGCGACGAAGTGGAACGGCGACTGGCAGTACCGGGTCACCGACGCCGGCTTCGGCGGCGAAGGTGGCGAGGCCTGGGTGTTCGCGGTGGCACCGGCCAAGGTGCTCGCTTTTGGCAAGGGGCCGTACAGCCAGACTGGCTATAGGCCTTGATGGAGACGAAGCTCCCCCGGTTGGACTCGAACCAACAACCCTGCGATTAACAGTCGCATGCTCTGCCAATTGAGCTACAGGGGATCGCACCGCTCCCCAGCGAGGGGCGCGGGTACGTACGATAGCAGGCTGATCACCGAATGTCGTACTCGGTTCGCACCTGCTCCAGCGCACGGTCCGCGAGGTCGCGAATCCCCTCGGTCTGCCAGGTGACTCCGCGGGTCAGCGTGCTGTGCCAGGCGATCGGCGCGGCCGCGTCGGCGAGGTCCCGCCGGCCGCTGATCGTGACCCCGCGGTTGCCGTCGACCGGGATGAACTTCTCGACCACGAGGCTGGCCGCGACCCGTTCCCGGAACAGCTCCGGCAGCCGTGCGGGCTCGGCCAGATCGATCAGCCCGCGACGTCCGTCGTAGGCCCGGAAGCTGATCCGGCGGGTCTCGGAGTTCCAGCCGCCGGACTCGATCTCGTGCCAGCCGACGTGGGTCCAGCCGTCCTCGTTGCCGTACGAGAGCAGGGCGGGGAAGCCGATGCAGAAGCCGTCGCCGGTCGTGGCCCAGGACAGGATCCGCTCGACCGGCTGACCGTCGGCGCGGAGCGAGGCGACCAGCGAGGCGTACGCCCCGGCGGGCAGGCCGCGGGACTTGCTCCACCAGCGGGTCTTGAGGCTCATCCGGTCATTGTTCCAGCCCTCCCCGAACCGTCGGACCGCAGCCGGTCCAGCGCCCGGTGCTCGATCCGGCGCACCCCCGACTCGGACTGGCCGATCCGGGTCGCGATCGCCGCGTAGGACAGGCCCGGTTCGCCGTCCAGCCCGTACCGCAGGCGCAGCACGGTCTGCTCCAGTTGCGGCAGTCGCCAGAGCAGTTCGTCCACGGACCGCTCCGGTCGCTCGGTGATCGCGTCCGGTGGCGGGCCGAGGTCCGCCGGGCCGCCCGGATCTCCGGCCGGCAGATCGAGCGAGGTGACGTGCTGCCAGGCCAGCAGCCGCTCGTACCGGCGCGGGTCCAGGCCGGCCCGGGTGGCGATCTCGGCGGCGGTGACGTCTCGGCCGAGGGTCTGCACCAGCTCGTCCTCGGCGACCCGCGCGGCACGCAACTGCTCGGCCCGGAGCGCCGGCAGCGGCAGGCCGCCGCAGCGCCGGAGCACCGCGTCACCGAGCCGGGCCCGGATCCAGTGCAGCGCGTAGGTCGAGAAGCGCATCCCGCGGCGGTGGTCGAACCTGGCCACCGCGATCAGCAGGCCCAGACAGCCTTCCTGGAACAGTTCGTCGCGCGGCAGCCCGGCCCGGCTCGCGTAGCCGGGCACCAGCCCCGCGACCAGGCCGAGGTTGGCCCGGACGAACCGCTGCCGCGCCCGTTCGCCGACGCGTTCCAGCGCCAGCAGTTCCGCCGTCGTCGCTCCGCTGCGCCGGACCGGTCGCTGCCGCTCCGCCCAGGCCAGGGCGCCCGCCTCGATCCGGGCGGCCAGTTCGCACTCCTCGGCCGGCGTCAGCAGCGCCTCGTCCGGCTCCGTCGATTCCCCCATGGCGGCACTCTCGCCGTCGGCACCTACAGTCCGCCACTCTTCGGGTCAGTTATCCACAGGGCAATTCGGCGGGCTATTCCTGGGCACCGATGCTGCGCTGGTGCAGCGCGTGCCGGCGTGCCTCGAGGACGACCAGCTCAGAGAACATCTGGTTGTACTTCACGGCCTGGTCGACCGGGTTGGTCCGCTGCAGCTTCGACTTCAGCTCGGCGATCTGCCGCATCACGGTGAGCAGCTGCAGCCCGGAGCTGTACGCCGCCACCAGGCGTTCGGTCGGCTCGCCCGTGATCGGCAGCGGCTCGACGGCCAGCGAGACCGCGAGCGACCGGAGCCGGTCGTCCTCGGCGGCCTGGCTGACCCGGTTCGCCCAGTCGGTTTCGACGCCGTCCGCGGCGGCCTTCTCGACGCAGGTGAACACGGCCGCGTACGCGGGGTTGGTGAAGTCGACCGCGGTGATGCCGTCCCAGCCGGCCCCGAACCGCTGTGGCGCCTGGATGATCAACTTCAGGGTCTGCCGCTCGGTGGCCAGCAGCCGGTCGTTCGGATCCGGCAGTTCGAGACCCTTGCGGCGCGGCGGTTCCTCCGGTGCCTCCGGCGGCTCGTCGTGGCTCTGGGACCGGGAGCGGTCGCCCCGGTGGCCCGGCCCGGACTGCGGCCGCGGCGCCCGGGCGGCCCGGGCTACTTCGCGCTGCACCTCTTCCGGCTCCATCCCGAGCAGGCCGGTCAGTTCGCGGACGTACCCGCTGACCAGGCCGCGGTCGCGGATGCTGCCGACCAGCGGGGCGGCGGAGCGGAGCGCGTTCAGCCGGCCGTCGGCCCGGTCCAGGTCGTACCGGCCGACGATGTTGCTCATCACGAACCGGTACAGCGGCACCCGCCGGGCGACCAGTTCGCGTACGGCCGCCTCGCCCTGCTGCAGCCGCAGGTCGCACGGGTCGAGCCCGCTCGGCTCGACCGCGACGTACGTCTGCGCCAGGAAGTTCTGATCACCGGAGAAGACCTTCAGGGCGGCGCTCTGGCCCGCCTCGTCACCGTCGAAGGTGAAGATCACCTCGCCGCCGAACGCATCATGATCACCCATCAGCCGGCGCAGCAGCCGAGCATGATCATCACCGAACGCGGTGCCGCAGGACGCGATCGCGGTGTCCACCCCGGACAGGTGCGCCGCCATCACGTCGGTGTAGCCCTCGACGACCACGGCCTGGCTCTTCTTGGCGATCGCCTGGCGGGCCCGGTCGAGGCCGTACAGCACGTGGGATTTCTTGTACAGCGGGGTTTCCGGGGTGTTGATGTACTTCGCCGAGATCCGGTCGTCGTCGAAGATCCGGCGGCCGCCGAAGCCGAGCACCTGCCGGCCGGAGTCCCGGATCGGCCACAGCAGCCGGCCCTGGAAGAAGTCGTAGCCGGACTCGCGGGCCAGCCCGCCGGCGACCAGGTCGGCGTCGGCGAAGCCGCGCCCGCGCAGGTGCCGGAGCAGCGACTTGCCGTCCCGGGGGGCGAAGCCGACGCCGAAGTCGGTCGCCGACTCCCGGTCGAAGCCCCGCTCGGCCAGGAACTGGCGGGCGGCCAGGGCGTCCGGCTTGGTCAGCTGGTCGGTGAAGTATTCGGCCGCGGCCTGGTTCATCTCCATCAGCCGCATCCGCAGCCCGGGCGGCGTCCGCGGCCCGCCGTCGTCTGAGTACCGGAGCTGGATGCCGACCCGGTCGGCCAGCCGTTCGATCGCCTCGACGAACGTCAGGTTGTCGATCTTCTGGACGAAGCTGATCACGTCGCCGCCCTCGGAACAGGCGCCGAAGCAGTACCAGAGGCCGCGGGACGGAGTGACCTGGAAGCTCGGCGTCTTCTCCTCGTGGAACGGGCACAAGCCGACCATCGCACTGCCCGATCGGCGGAGGGTCACGTACGAGCCGACGATCTCGTCGATCCGGGCGCGCTCGCGGACCGCCGCAATGTCCTCTTCGTTAATCCGGCCCGCCACAGGGCGAGTGTAGACCTCGCGCGGCTGCTCCTAGAGTTGAGCTATGAACAGGATCGCGCCGGAACCGGAACGCCGGGTGCCCTGGCTGATCTTCGACGGCGACTGCGCCTTCTGCACCACGGCCGTGACCTGGATCGCCGAACGGCTCCACCGGCCGGGACGGCTGGACCCGAAGTACATCCCGTGGCAGTTCACCGATCTCGACGCGGCGGGCACCACGGCCGTGCGGGCCCGGCAAGAGGTGCTCTGGCTGGATCTGCGCGGCGAGGTGGCCGGCGGTGCCGCCGCGGTCGCGGCCTGGCTGCGTTACGCCGGCGGCCCGTACCGGATCCTCGGCACCCTGCTCCGGTTGCCCGGGGTCGCGCAGCTCGCCGACATCGTCTACCGCCGGATCGCGGCCAACCGGCACCGGCTTCCGGGCGGCTCGCCTGCCTGCGCCATGCCGCCGGCCGGCGTCGTACCGAACCACCACAACGCTCCCTGAGCCTGTCGAAGGGCGAGCCACACCTGGCCTGGCCCTTCCGACAAGCTCAGGGCGCCGCGTCCTCGAGTACGGAGAGCTCGGCCCGTTCGAGAGCCAGTTCGCCGTCGACGACCTCGATCGCCAGCCGTCGTCCCGGCCGCTCGTACAGCCGCGCGTTCAGGGCGACCCCGTCGACGTAGAGGGTCGCGATCGTGTCGTCGACGACCAGGTCGACGGTGAGGGTCTCGCCGGGCCGGGTCCGGAACGGGCGCTGCAGGCCCCGGTTGTCGTAGCGGTACCAGGGATAGTTCGGCACCCGGTCCACGTCGATCCGGCCCTCGCCGGCCCGGAAGGTGTACGCGTAGCCGTCGCCGGACGCCTCGTCCTCGAACAGCACGATCGCGAATGCCCGCAGCTGGGCCGGGGTCAGCCGGAGGGTGATCAGCACCGGCCGGTCCTCGGGCAGCAGGCCCAGCCCGATCCGGCGCCGCCCGTCCGCCGCCACCGGGATCGGGCCGTCGATCAGGGAGGTCGGGGCCGGGAACGCTGCCCGTACCGGATCCGGGAGGCGGACGCCGAGCGAGCGGTCCGGCCGCTGGTACACCTCGTGGACGACGAGGGTGCCGCCCCACTGCCAGGCGCCGAGGTCCCGTTCGCCCTCCTTCGTCGCCACCCAGCCGAACAGATAGCGGTGCTCGCCGTCCGCGGCGGACCGGGCGGCGTAGTAGGCACGGCCGTCGAACGCGTCGTCGGCCGGCGCGGTCCAGGGCCCGTCGAGGCTCTCGCTCATCCGGTACACGGTGGTGCTGCGGTCGCTGTACTCGGTGGTCAGCAGGTACCAGTGATCACCGAGCCGGAACAGGTCCGGCATCTCATGCATCGTGTAGCGGTCGGGCGCCCAGAAGTCGCCCTGGAAGGTCCACTGCTCAAGATCATCCGAGGTGTACCAGACCGTCCGGCCGGTGGTCCGCTGCCGGTCGCCGTCCTGCCGGGCGCCCAAGATCATCACCCAACGATCATGATCATCGTCGCGGAGCACGTACGGGTCCCGCCAGTTGTCCGGGTCGTGCCCCGGTTCCGGCGGGACCAGTTCGCCCTCGACCCTCGTCCAGTGTTCAAGATCATCACTGACCGCGCGCAGCAGCACCTGGGCCGGCTTCCCGGCCGCCGGATAGTCCCGGTTGTAGCCGGTGTAGAAGGCGTGGAAGCGGCCACCGGCCCGGATCGTCCCGGGCGTCTCGAAGACGCTGCCGGCGAAGATGAACTGGTCCTGGTCGGTGTCGCCGCCGCGGTGCAGCGATTCGCCGCGATCTTCGTACCGGACGAAGTCGGTGGTCCGGGACAGCGCCCAGCCGAACGGTTCCCCGAACGGCCCGGGCCGCCGGGTGTCGCGCTGGTGGAACAGCTGGAACGCCCCGTCGGCGAAGATCGGCATGCAGTCGCCGAACCAGGTCCCGGGATGCTGATAGTAGAGGCGATGCATGCTGTCCACCGTAGGACAGCGACGCGGTTCGCGCCGCCGTTGTTGATCATGAAATGGGCTGCCGAATGGCGGTCCGCCCAGATCTCTCAGGGCTGACAACGATGTCATGATGTGATCGGTACGGGAGGGAGTGCGGATGGTGCATCGGCCGACGATCCACGACGTGGCCCGCGAGGCCGGCGTCGCGGTCAAGACCGTGTCCCGGGTGATCAACGGCGAACGCGCGGTGAGCGACGCCATGCGGGCCCGGGTCCGGGCCGCGATCCGTACCCTCGACTACCGGCCGAACGCCGCCGCGCGGGTGCTGCGGCGCAAGGTGAGCCGATCGATCGGGTACGTCTGCGTCGACATCGCCGAACCGGTCCAGGCCCGCCTCGCCCGGGCGATCGCGACCGTCGCCCATGATCACGACTCGGCGCTGACCGTGTCGTTGACCGGGAACGACCCGGACCGGGAGCGGGCGGTGATCGAATCCCTGCTGGCCCGCCAGGTGGACGGGCTGGTGCTCTGGCCGACCGGCACCGGCAGCCGGTTCCTGCTCCGGCTCGCCGACTCGCTCCCCGTGGTCTGTGTGGACCGCCCGATCGAGGGCGTCGAGACCGACACCGTGCTCTGCGACAACCACCGCGGCGCCGAGCAGGCCGTACGGCTGCTGGCCGACCGCGGCCACCGCCGGATCGCCTTCGTCGGCGACCCGCCGGAGCTGTTCACCCAGCGCGAGCGGCTGGCCGGCTACCGGGACGGGCTGGCGGCGGCCGGGATCGAGGCGGACCCCAAGATCATCTTCCAGCGGGTCCAGCAGGCCGGCCCGCTGCGCCGGCAGCTTGATCACTGGCGGGCCTCGCCGGCGCCGCCCACTGCGCTGCTGGCCGCCAGCTCGCTGTCGGCGATGGCCGTCGCCCGGGCCCTGCGTGCGGCCGAGCCGCTGGCGGTGGTCGGCTTCGACGACTTCCCGCTCGCTGACCTCGTGCACGGCGGCCTGACCGTGGTCGGCCAGGACGTGGACGGGATGGGCCGGGCCGCCGCGGAGACCCTGTTCGCCCGGCTGGCCGGCGACGGCGGCGGGCGGCTCCGGATCCGCGTCGCGCCCGAATTGATCATTCGCGGCTGAGCGATGCCGGCAGCGGGAAAGTCCAGGATTTGTGCTGTGCTGTCCATGTCGCGGACGCCGGCCGGCTGTCAGGCTCGATCGTGAAAGCCTTACGGACAAGGAGTTGATCGACGATGACCGTCACAGACGTCCACGACCCGCGGGTACGGGAGCAGGGCTACCTGCTGGTCGAGGACCTGCTCTCCCCCGCCGAGTGCGACGAGATCGGCGAGCGCCTGCTCGACTACGCCCGCCAGGACCGTGCCGTGCCGGACGGCCTGTCGCTGCAGCAGGAGCCCGCGCTGGCCCGGACCGGCCAGCAGGTCGAGCCCGGGCAGGACATCCGCAAGATCAGCGGGCTCTGGGCCGACGACCTGGTCCGGGAGAAGATGATCACCCGGCCCGCGATCGTGGAACGAGTCCAGGCCGTGCTCGGTGATCAGCTCAGGCTGTTCCGGGCGGACGCGCTGATGAAGCCGGGCAAGGTGGGCTCGGAGAAGGGATTCCACCAGGACTCGCCGTACTGGCCGATCCAGCCGATGTCGCTGTGGTCCTGCTGGCTGCCGCTCGACGACGCGACCCTGGACAACGGCTGCATGCTCGTCGTACCAGGCAGTCACAGCGGCGGCGGCCTGCCGCACGAGCACACCCAGGACGACTTCGTGATCCCGTCGACGCACTACGACCTGGACGCGGTGGTCCCGGTGCCGATGCGGCGCGGTTCCGGGCTGTTCTTCCACAGCCTGGTCGTGCACGGCACCGCCGCCAACACGTCGGGGCGGCCCCGGCGGGCGATCACCATGAGCTACTTCGGCGCCGAACACGGCTACACCGGCGACGGGCCGCGGCCCGACTACCCGGTCGTGGCCGGCTGACCCGGGGCGTCGTGGGGTCGGCGGACGACGGCAGCGGCATCTCGCTGATCGCCCATGCCGCGGCGTTCTTCGACTGCTCGCCGAACTGGCGGCTGGCCCCACGATCCCTGCCGCACTATCAGCTCTGGGTGATCACCGGCGGGGTGTGCGAGTTCCGGCTGGGCGGGCTCGACCCGGTCCGGGCCGGGCCCCGCTCGGTGATCATGATCCCGCCGCAGATCTCCCAGCAGGCCTGGTACGGCGAGCCGCCGCTGCGCACCCACGTGGCCCACTTCATGGCGTACGACCGCGGCGAGCACCGGCTCGACCTCTGGCCACCGACGCTCATGATCAACGTACGCGGCCGGGGCTGGGACCGGATCGTCGCCGGCGTACGCGACGCGGCGGCCGAGCTGGCCCGGCCCAGGCCCGGCAGCGCCATGATCGCCAACGCCGCGCTGACCGACGCCGTCGGCCGGCTGGCCCGGCTCGAGGCGGACGCGGTGATCACCGACCCGTCCGGGGAAGCCCATCCGCCCGAGGTGACCGCGGCGATCGACCACCTGCGCCGCCACTACGACCGGGACCTCTCCACCCGGGACCTGGCCGCGGCGGCCCACGTCAGCCCGGAATTGCTGCGCCGGCTGTTCCGGCGTGCCACCGGCCAGTCCCCGTCCCGCTTCGTCCAGCGGTTCCGGATCGGCGTCGCCCGCCGCCTGCTCCAGGAGACCGACCTCCCGGTCTCCGTCGTCGCCCGCCGGGCCGGCTTCGGCGACGCCTTCTACTTCTCCCGCGTCTTCACCGCCGCCGAAGGCACCCCGCCGTCCCGCTACCGGGCCACCGCCCGGGCCGAGCTGTCCGCCGGCCCCTAGGTCGACGCCAACCGCCGGGTCGATCGGGTCAGGCCGGTCAGAAAGGACTGGGTTTCCGGGTCCGTGGAGTACAGCAGCGCGCCCCGAAGCCCACGCGTGAGCAGAACCTTGTAGACATGCCGAACGAGCCGATCGAACTCCGAATCACTGACCGTCTTGCGACTGCGGAATGCCGGATCCTTGCTCGCATCCCGGTTGGTAACCCATCGGTCGGCTCGCCAAACAAGGTCGGGTCCCAGGATGACCCCTGCGTAGTCGTACTCGAAGCCCTGGGCGGTGTATACACAACCCACCTGGCCAAAGCCAGCAGGATCAGTGGCCCAGTAAGGCGAAGCCGGGGCTCCTCCTATGGATCGATCACCCTTGAGATTCCACGGTCTCGTCCAGGATCCGATGACCACGTCATTCACGAGCGTTCCATCCCCACGAGGATCACTCCAAGGCCAGCAATAGCCCGCCGCCATCCGCGCGCCGTAGCCCTGACTGCGCCATGCCTGAAGCCGCGACTCCATTTCGTCCGGTGAATCCGCGACGTCCAATTCGAACCGATTGTCGCCACGCCAAGGTGCCGCCTCGCCATGATCAAGCCCGAGAAGGCCCAGCACCCAGGATATGTAGATCTTCGACCCACCACACCGGAACTGATCATCGAGCTTGATCACTTCGACGTCGATACCTTCATCCTTCGCCGCGGCGATAATGATATCGACAGTTCCCACCTCCCCTGGGCGCACAACCTGGTACTGATCCAAGAGGAACACTGGAACTCGGGACGCCGAGAGTAACTCCTGAACCTGCGGCCGCGCGATGTCGCGTTGCGACCTGCTGGTGTATCGATTCGCGGAAGTCGAACGGATCCGATGAGCCTCGTCAAGAATCAAGCAGTCGAGCTCATTCGGCTCGGCATTCATGAATGAGTTGAAGTACATGAATAGTCGCTGTGTTCTGGTTGACCTGGCACCGGCAACCCTACGCAGGGTCTTGGTGAACGACTGCGAACCAGTTGCGTGCACAACGCTCCGGCCCTGCCGGGACAAGTCACCGAGAAGCGACAGCGCGATCACGCTCTTGCCGCTGCCCGGGCCGCCGGTAACCACAACTGCTGTCTTCTTGTTTGCGCGCCGCGCCCTACTCACGTCGTGCAATACGTACTCGTAGGCTGTCCGTTGCTCGTCGAGCAGCGTGAACATTTCCCGACGCTGCACTTCCTCGGCTGCGATAGCAAGGAGCTGCTTGGAGGGACCGACTCGACTCTCGAGCAGCTGGTCAGCATACTGTCCACCGTTACCCGTTGAGGTGAATCTACTTCGAAGGAATTCGACGAATTCACCCCTTCCTTGACCCGTGAATAGGCGACTTCGAGTGTCAGCGGGCGACCTGCGGAGTTGGGCCACATCTAGTTCTGTCGCATTGTGCAGGTAGGCAGCGCCAGCGAGCGAATCCGGGTTCTCTTGCAGTACGGCCACGAAGTCGGCAAGGTAGTCGCAGTAGCCTCGCACTTGTACGGATGGGTGGACGAGCGGGCGGGTGCCGTATTGGGGTATGCAGACAAGAGAGTCGCTGTCCTCATACAGAGTCGCACTACTCCACTGCTTAAGCTCGACAACTAGGTACGACGGACCACCGCGCGGGTGCTCGCCGACGAGCACAACGTCGGCCCGTTTACTGCTGAGCGGAAGCTGGTATTCGAACAGCATCTCGACGTCATCGAGACCGGCTGACACAAGGTCAGCGCGCAGCGCTGGCAAGCTCATCGTCCATGAGCGGATTTCTCCCGAAGTCGGGCGATGACCTGCGTTTCGCTGTACCCCCTGAGCGATGTACTCACTGACTACTGACTCGGCGATCGACAGTCCACGAACGGATTGGCGATAGGCGTACAACGGACGATCCCCTTGGGCAGCACGAAATTTCGTGCGACGGGGAGCATGTCCGAGACGGAAGCTCGTCGAGCCGCGATGACTTCCGTGAGTCTATCGGGAGCGGGCGTGATCGCCCGGTACGTACCGCAGATCGTCCGGAGGAATCCCGCGCCGTCGGGCCACACCATGACAACGCTCGACGCTGGTCAAGTCGGATGGACCAGCGTCGTTCGCCGTTACTCAACCCTTGCGGCTGAAGTCCATGTCAGCTGCGCTGCAGACCGTCGACCCGGGGATGGGCTCGGCGGATCGCGGTGTAGTTGAGCAGCTCGCCCAGCCGTTCGTAGCCGACCGTCGGGTAGAGGTAGGCGCCGGCCTGGCTGGCGCTCAGCACCGAGCGGCGCAGTCCGCGGTCGCGATCGTCCCGGAGCATCCGGGCCAGCAGGGCGCGGCCGATGCCGCGCCGGCGGTGGGTCGGCACGACGAACATCTGCGAGCACCAGGACGACGGCCGGTCGGGCGCCGGCACCTCGACGCTGGCGACCCAGCCGACCGGCTCGCCGTCCAGGACCGCCTGGTACTGCCGGAACTGCCCGTCCTCCGCGAAGGCCTGCTTGGGCAGCCGGGGACCGCCGGCCGCCAGCAGCCGTTCGGCCTGGTCGGGCGTGTCGACCCGCTCGACCTCGATCGACCGGTCCGGGTCCGGCAGGTCGGCCAGCCGGTGCTGCAGGAACGGTTCGGCGCCGCCGAGCCGGAACCCCAGTTCGCGGTAGGCGTCCCGGATCGGCGCCGGATCCTCGCCGTCGGCGCGGACCACACAGAGCGCGTACCGGCCGCGGGCGTGCTGCTCGGCCAGCCGGACCAGGTCCGCCGGGGCCAGTCCGCGACCGACCCACTCCTCGCGGCGGTACTTGATCGGGTCGCGGCGCAGCGCGTCCCGCAGCACCCAGCCGCCGCCGACCCGTTCGGCGAGATAGGGGTAGGTCCGGCTGCGCGTGCAGGCGAAGCCGCGGACGAAGACCTCGATCGCCCGGTCCAGTTCGGTGGCGTCGCTCATCCGATCAGCATCCCGTACCGCGCCCTTGTCCACAGCCGGCGGGCCCCGAATTTCGTTGTCCACAGATTTTCTTGATCGGCTGCGGGACCGGCCGAGGAGAGGCCGACGATGCTGTATCTGGACAAATGCTGGAGCTATCTCCAGTCGCTGACCCGGCCCGACTTCGGCGGGCCGTCGCGACCCGCCTACCGGCTGTTCGAGGGGAACGTGACGCCCGTGTACGACGACCGGATCGCCTGGATCCCGTGGACGCGCGTGCTCGACCCGGCGGAGGTCGGCGAGGTCGCTCGCGATCTTGCCCTGATCGACCGCGGCGACGTCCGCATGATGCTGCGGCGGCTACCGGGAGCACGGCCGGACGACTACGGCTACGTCACGCACTATCTGGACGACGCCCGGAAGTTCACGGCACGCATGGTGGAGGCGGGCGCGGGTCTGGCCTATCTGATCGGCTGATCGGAGGTCGGGCAGGATTGCGGGAATGGAGCGGCGGTTCACGGGCTGGCCGACGACGGCGTACGACGTCTTGCTGGAACTCGACGGCGACCCTCCCGCGGCGGTACGTCAGCGCTGCCGGAGGGATCGCGAGCGGCTGGTCCGCCGGCCGATGATCGCACTGCTGCAGGATCTCGCCGATCTGGACGAGACCTGCGACGACTTCACGGTCGAGGGGTTCGTGTCCCCGCACTTCGGGCGGTGGCAGCACCAGCTCGCGGCGATCCGCCTGGCCCGGAACGTCACCGTCGGGCTGACGTTCGACCTGGACGGGCTGTGCCTGAGCGCCAACTGGTGGCCCGCCGAACCGGCCCAGCTGCAGCGCTTCCGGGCGGCGGTCGCGGACGATTCCCGCGGAGCGGAACTCGCCGAGCTTCTGGCGGAGCTCCCGGAACCCTTCCGCTCGCTGATCGGCGGTCCGATGACGCGGTTGCCTCGGGGCATTCCCGCCGATCACCCGCGGGCGGATCTGCTCCGGCTCCGCTCCCTGACCACGGAGTTCCCGCTGGGCTCCGAGGACTGGCTGCACACGGCCGAGGCCCTTGATCACGTCGCCGCCGCGGTGCAGCGGTTGCGGCCCCTCACCTCCTGGTTCGTCTCGCACGTCACCGGCTGCCCTATCGTCGGGCTGTGACGACTTCACCCGACCTGCTGCGGCTGGCGATCGCCGTGGTGATCTTGGTCGGGCTGGCCCTGGCCGTGGCAACCTTCGGGCGGCTGGCGGCTCGGGGGCAGTTGGCGATTGCGGCGGGCCGGGCGGTGGTCCAGCTCGCGCTGGTCTCCTTGATCATCACGGCGGTGCTGAGCCACCTGGCCTGGTCGCTGATCTTCGCGCTGGTGATGTTCGGCGTTGCGGTCGGCACCTCGGCCCGCCGGATCGGGGCGCCGCGGGCCTGGCCGTGGGCGGCGGTGGCGATCGGGTGCGGAGTGGTCCCGGTGCTGGCGGTGATCTTCCTGTCCGGCACGGTGCCGTGGAACGGGCCGTCGCTGGTGCCGATGGCCGGGATCATCATCGGCGGCACGATGACCGCGAACAGCCTGCTCGGGCGGCGGCTGTTCGGGGCGCTGCGGGATGATCATGGACTGTACGAGGCGGCGCTGTCGATCGGGCTGCCCCGGCCGGCGGCGATCGCCGAGGTCACCGAGCGGCACCGGATCGAGGCCCTGGTGCCGGGACTGGACCAGACCCGCACGGTCGGGCTGGTGACACTGCCGGGCGCGTTCGTCGGCGTGCTGCTCGGCGGCGGTACCCCGCTCCAGGCCGGCGCCGCACAACTCATCGTGCTGATCGGACTGCTCACCGCGCAGACGATCTGCGTAGTCGTCGGCGACCGGCTGATCCGGGCCGGACTGCTACTGCCGAAGGAACTGCGCGCCGCTCTCGTACCGTAAGGGGTCAGCCGACCAGATAGCGACAGATGGCGAGCGCGGCGCCGCCGCGGGCCCAGTCGTAGAAGTCGAGCTCCTCCATGATCAGATCGTCCTCCTCGGCGACCATGCTGCGATGATCACGCAAACCGTTCCAGACGGCCTCCGCGCCGATCATGGCGAACTCGACACCGTCGCCGCAGAGGACGATCCGTTCCGGGGCGACAAGGTCGGCGATCCGGGCGACCAACAGCCCCAGCTGGTACGCGGAGGTGTCGAGCACCATGCCGACCGTCGGATCGCCCTCCCTGGCCAGCCGGAGGAATTCGGCGAAGGTGAAGGTGGTCCCGGCGGCCTGGCCGGCCAGCTGGGCCAGCGCGGAGGAGGTCAGCAGGACCGACGCGCAGCCGCGGTGGCCCAGGCCGCATTCCGGCCCGTCGGCGAGCAACTGCCAGTGCCCGATCTCGCCGGAGATCCCGCGGTCGCCGTCGACCAGGGCGTCGTTGATCACCAGACCGCAGCCGAAGCCGACCCCGACGGTGATCACGACCAGGGACCGGCAGCCGCGCCCGGCCCCGAACCAGTGCTGGGCCAGGGTCAGCGCCTTGACGTCGTTGTGCACCGTGACGGGCAGCCCGACCGCAGCGGACAGGATCGCGCCGACGTCGACCTCGCCCCAGCCGAGGAAGTGCGCATATTGGACGACGCTGCCGTCCAGCACCGGACCGCCGATCCCGACACCCACCCCGCTGACCCGCGGATACTCGGCCCGCAAGTCGGTGATCAACTCCACGACCCGGCCGAGGAAACTGCTCGGAACCCTGGCCCGGCTGCCGATCCGGCGCCGGTCCAGCACGGTACCGCGGAGATCGGTGACGACGCCGTACGCGGTGCCGGCGACGATCTTGATCCCGATGAACTGGGCGGCTTCGCCGTTGATCTCCAGCGGCAGCGAGGGACGGCCGGTCGCGGCACGCTGCTCGGCCGGCCGTTCCCGGATCAGCCGGGCCTTGATCAACTCTTTGGTCAGCCGGGTCAGCGAGGGGCTGGACAGGCCGAGCCGCCGGGCCAGTTCGGCGCGGGCGATCGGCCCGTGCCGGAGCACCGCCAGAGCAACGCTCTGCGCGGTCTTGTCCAGCCGCGGCGCAGCAGTCATCGGCCCGTCAACTCGCCTCGACCGCTTCGACGCGGACCAGGACGACGTGCTCCGGGCGCAGGTCGGAGACCCGCAGGCCGCCGCCGATCAGGACCGAGCCGGGCAGCGGTGCCGGCGTCGGCGTGAACCAGGGGTCGCGAGCGCGGCCGACGGCTGCCGGATCGACCATCACCGGCTCGACCCGGTAGCGAAGGTCGGGATCCAAACCACGCAACGGGATCCGGCCGACCGACTCCACCTCCGAGCGACCGACCGCCGCGACCGCGAAGATCGCCGTGCGGCGGTCCGGGGCCACCACACCGTGCGCGTGGATGCTCTCGTCCGGGTAGTCGATCCGGACCAGGTCGCCGCCGAGCAGCAGTCCGCGTTCGGCCTTGAAGAAGTCGATCCAGCCGCCGAGCTCGGCCAGTTCGGCCTCGGTCGCCTCGGCCAGGTCCCACTCGATGCCGAAGTGGCCGAAGACCGCGGTGCCGGCCCGGAACGAGAGGTCGTGCCGGCGGCTGGTGGTGTGCGAGCGGCCCGAGGCGACGTGCGAACCCATCAGCTCCGGCGGGATCAGCTGGGTGGTCCACCGGTTCATCTGCTGCCGTTCCAGCGGGTCGATGCAGTCCGAGACCCAGACCCGGTCGGTCCGCTCCAGGATGCCGAGATCGACCCGGGCACCGCCGGACGAGCAGGACTCGATCTCCAGGCCCGGATGGGCGGCCTTGAGTTCGTCGATCAGTCGATACACGGCCGCGGTCTGCGCGTGCACGCCGGGCCGGCCGTCCGGGGCCGTACCGGAATCGATCAGGTCCCGGTTGTGATCCCACTTGATGTAGCCGATCGGGTACTCGTCGAGCAGCGCGCCGATCGCGTCCCGCAGGTAGGCGTAGCACTCGGGGATGCCGAGATTGATCACCTGCTGCTGCCGGTGCTCCACCGGCAGCCGATCCCCGGTCGCCATCACCCATTCCGGATGGGCCCGGGCGACGTCGGAGTCGAGGTTGATCATCTCCGGTTCGAACCAGAGGCCGAACTCCATGCCGAGTTCGCGGACCCGGTTCACCAGCGGATGCAGCCCCTCCGGCCAGACGTCCGGCGACACGGTCCAGTCGCCGAGGCCGGCATGATCGTTGCGGCGCGCGCCGAACCAGCCGTCGTCGAGCACGTACCGCTCGACACCCAGGGCCGCGGCCCGCTCGGCCAGGTCGATCAGCCGGTCGGTGTCATGATCGAAATAGACCGCCTCCCAGACGTTCAGCGTCACCGGCCGGTCGCGATCGGGATGCTGATCACGGCTGCGCAGGTAGCGGTGGAACCGGCGCGCGACCTGATCCAGGCCGACGCCGTAGCTGCCGTACAGCCAAGGGCTGGCGTAGGACTCGCTGCCCGAGAGCCGGAGCTCACCGGGCAGCAGCAACTCGCCGCCGCCGACCACCTGCTCGCCGGTGGCGATCCGTTCCGCGTAATGGGTGTGGTTGCCGCTCCAGGCCACGTGGACGCCCCAGATCTCGCCGTCGGCGAACCCGAAGCCCGGCGTCCCGACCTGCAGCACCGTGGCCGCGTCGGCCCCGGTCCGGCCACGGCGGCCCTCGCGCAGATGGGTGCCCACAGTGAGCTCGCGTCGCTGCGGGGTGCGTTCCTTGGCCCAGCGGCCGGCGAAGTCGAGGATCTCCCGGGCCCGTTCCGGCACCGGGTACGCCAGCACGAGATCGTCCAGCTGGTACGGCTCCGCGCCGGTGTTGATCACCTCGGCCCGGCTGCGCAGCAACCCGCCCGTGATCAGCTCGACGGTGATCACCAGCTCCAGCCCCGCGGCGGGATCGGCGGCCCGGAACTGGACGCTCGCAGCTCCGCCGATGATCACGGAGCCGTGCTCGGTGACGTCGCCGTCGACGGTGATCCCGGTGGTGGTGAACTTCGGCGACCAGTCCCGGCCGTTCCGCGAACCGCTCAGCCCGGGCCGGCCGGTCCAGGTGGTCCACAGCTCCGGCAGCAGCGCCGCGCCGGTCGGAACTCCCTGGTCCGCGAGCGCACCGGCCCTCGCCCCGCCGGCGATCACGGCGGTCACGTCGGCGGGAGTCAGCTCACCGAGATCGGCGCCCCAGTAGGCGATCCCCGGCAGCCGGCCCGCCGAGCCGTCGATGATCACCGAGACCGCCTCGGTGCGCAGGTGGATCAGGCAATCGACGTGTTCCGGCACGGCTCTCCTCGGCTCGACCTCGCGGCGGAACGTTCCGCCCTGCCCAAACCCTAACGCCTCTTTACTTTCATTGTGAAAGTTATTCTCCCTCCTGAATCAGTTTTTCACGTTACGTGAAAAACTGGCTCTTCCCGCGAGAAGTATCGCGCGGGAAGAGCCAGGAAAGTTGGTGAAGTGGGGTTGCTGGGTCAGGTGTTGATCGCGTCCCGGAGCCGCTGGGACACGTCGGCCAGCACGTCGTCGACCGGCTGTTCGGCCAGCGACTTCATGAACGGCTCGACCTTGACCGGACCGGTGTAGCCGGCGGCCCGTACCGCCGTCATGAAGCCGGCCAGGTCGATCACGCCGGTGCTGCCGGGCAGCCGGCGATCCAGGTCCTGCTGCTCGTCGCGCTCCCGGTCGTCCCGGGCGTCGTTGATGTCGACCGAGACGATGTCGGCGTCGGTCAGCCCGGCCAGGTCGGCCGCGGACTCACCGGCGGTGTACCAGTGGTAGGTGTCCAGGATCAGGCCGATGTTGGGCCGGCCCACCTCGGCGATCAGTTCCCGCGCCTCGCCGAGCGAGTGCAGGAACGGGAAGCGTTCGGTTGACCAGAACGTCTTCGGCCCGATGTACTCCAGGCCGAGCCGGAGGCCGGCGTCGGCGAGCAGTTCGCCGACCAGGTTGAGCCGGCTCACGTGCAGCACCCAGTTGCGCCGGTAGTTGAGGTCGTCGTGCATCGGCCGCAGCCAGGTGCCGACCGACGTCACGCCGGCCGCGCTGAGCAGGGCGAGGGTCGCCGGCAGGTCGGCCAGGGCGGCCCGGAACTCCTCGGCCGGCGCGGTCAGCGGCACCGGCAGCCCGCTGATCCCCCAGCTCAGGCCACGCTCCCGGACGGCCGCCGCGTGTTCGGCGATCGCTGCCGTACCGTCGAGACTTCGCAGGAACCCGAGATCGGGATCGACGCCGCCGAAGCCGTGTTTCCCGGCGAGGTCGATGGCGGTGGGATGGTCGAGGGACAGTCCGAGAGCGCCCGCGCTCAGGTTCGAGAACATGATCATCATCGTAGGAGCACGGCTCGGCGGCGCTGCTCCGGGGCGCCCGATCTTCCACCCACCGAACGGATGATCACGCTCCGGTGATCACTCGCCGTGGTCGATCCCCTGCGGCAGCCGGTCCGGATCCCAGCCCAGTTCGGTGACCGCGGACGAGAAGGCGTACCGGTCCGTCATGCCGGCCACGTACGTCACGGCGGCCCGGACCGCGGTCTCGGTGCCGGCATCGTCGTCCGGCGGCTCCGGCATCGACTCCGGGTGCGCCGTGTAGTGCTCGACCAGCGCGTGCAGCACCTCGATCACCGCCCGGGACTGCTCCCGGGACGCCGGCCGGACGTAGATCCGCTCGTAGTTGAAGTTGCGCAACTCGGCGAGCGCGGCCGCCTCGGCGGGCTCCATGCCCACCGTCCCGTACCGGTCGATCGTGTCGGCGACCGCCCGGATGAATGTCCCCAACTGCTCGCGCCGGGTCCGGCCGGCGACCTCGGCGACCTGAGCCGGTACGTCGTCCAGGGTGACGATGCCGGCGTGGATCGCGTCCTCGAGGTCGTGGGCGCAGTAGGCGATCCGGTCCGCCCAGCTGACGATCTCGCCCTCGACGGTGCCCGGCGCCGGCCGGGACCAGGAATGGTTGCGGATCCCGTCCAGCGTCTCCTGGCACAGGTTGAGCCCGGACAGCACGACGTCCGCACCCCACGGCCCGTGGTCGTAACCCTCCGGGATGAAGGCGTCGAAGGCATCCTCGCTGGCGTGCCCGCCCGGGCCGTGCCCACAGTCGTGCCCGAGCGCGATCGCGTCGGCCAGCGTCACGTTGACCCCGGCCGACCGGGCGATCGAGGTCGCCACCTGGGCCACCTCGATGGCGTGGGTGAGCCGGGTCCGCTGGTGGTCGGTCGGGTGGACCACGACCTGGGTCTTGCCGGCCAGCCGGCGGAACGCGGCCGAGTGGACGATCCGGTCCCGGTCCCGTTCGAAACAGGTCCGTTCCGGATCCGGCTGCTCCGGCCGGGCCCGGTGCCCGGCGCCCTCGGCGACGGTCGCGCCGGGCCGCAGCAGCAGCCGCTCCCGTTCCTCCCGCAGTTCCCGGTTGACCAGCGGTGCCGGCCGCAGTTCCACTGCGGAGTCTTGATGGGCCCGTACGACGCCGTTCTGATCATGACCGGCCATGGTTTCGGCCCAGGCCCGGGCGCGCGCGGTGATCTCGGGATCGCTCACCCGCCGAGCGTAACGAGTCGGCCCGGCGACCCGGTCGCCGAGCCCGTCAGGCGCCGAGGCCGAGGAGCCGGAGGGCGGTCCGGGCCTGCTCGCGGGCCTGTCGCGCCGTCGGCGCGGGACGCAGCCCGAGCAGCCGCTGCCGGTGCCGTTCGCCGAGCAGCAGGGTGAACAGGGCGGCGGCCCGCTCCCGGCTCGGCTGGGGCAGCCGGGACCGGAGCGCGGCGATGTAGGCCTCCGGGCCGTCGGCATAGAACCGCGCGGCAAGATCATCGAAGCGGCTCGCCTCCGTGATCATCAGCCGGTGCAGGCCGACGCCCTCGTCGGAGTGCAGCGCGCCGACGATCTCGACGGCGAGCGACTCGAGGGTGTCGTCCGGCCCGGCCGCGCGCTGCAGGGTGCGCAGGCGCAGCCGCTCGACCGCGGCGACGAAGATCTCGGAGCGGTCGCCGATGTAGGCGTAGATCGTGCGTTTCGTCACCTGGGCGGAGGCCGCGATGTCGTCCAGCGACACCCCCTGATACCCGTGCTCGACGAACAGGGCGACGGCCGCGTCGATGATCTCGTCACGCCGGCGCTCCCGCTCGACACCTGTCGGCCGACCGCGTTTGCGGGCGGCGGTCCGATCCGTACCCATCGGTGCATTCTCCTCCCGTCGGAGCCCCATCCTATAATGAAACGCAGTACGTATCATTAAGGGATGGTGATCATGTCCGAGTTGACCCAGGCCGCCCCGCAGACGGGGACCGATGATCGACACCTGGTGACCTGGTATCGACAGATGGTGCTGATCCGCCGCTTCGAGGAGCGGGCGGCGCGGTCGTACACGGAGGCCGAGATCGGCGGCTACTGCCACCTCAATCTCGGCGAGGAGGCGACGATCGTGGGCGCACTGGCCGCGCTGGAGCCCGGTGACTATGTGTTCACCAACTACCGCGAACACGGCTATGCGCTGGCTCGCGGCATCGCGCCGGGCCGGATCATGGCCGAGCTGTACGGCCGCGTCGACGGGGTGTCCGGCGGCTGGGGCGGCTCGATGCACCTGTTCGACGCCGAGGCCCGCTTCATGGGCGGGTACGGGATCGTCGGCGGGCAGCTGCCGCTGGCGACCGGCGCCGCGCTCGCGATCGACTACCGGGGCGGGCCCGAGGCGGTGCTCTGCCAGCTGGGCGACGGCACGACCAACATCGGCGCCTTCCACGAATCGCTCAATCTGGCGGCCCTGTGGCGCCTTCCGGTCGTCTACCTGGTGATCAACAACGGGCTCGGCATGGGCACCACGGTGGAGCAGGCCTCGGCCGAGCCCGAGCTGTACCGCCGCGCCGCCGGGTACCGGATGCCGTCCGCGCGGGTCGACGGCAACGACCCGGTGGCCGTCTGCGAGGCGATGCGGGTCGCCCTGGACAGCGCCCGCTCCGGGCAGCCCTATCTGTTGGAGACCGTGTCCGGGCGGCTGAAGGGCCACTCGGTGGTCGATCCCGCGCGCTACCGGAGCACGGCCGAGGCCGACGCGGTGCGGGCCGGCGACCCGGTCGCCGCCTTCGCCGCCCGGCTCCGTGATCAAGGACTGCTCGACGACGAGACGGACCAGGCGATCCAGGCCGAACAGGACGCGATCGTCGCCGAGGCGGTCGCCTTCGCCGAGGCCAGCCCGGCCCCGGCGGTCGACACGTTGTTCGACCACACCTACGCGACCCCGGTGCCGAACGAGTTGCGCCGGCTGCCCGCCGAGCCGCTGTGGGGAGCCGTCCGATGAGCATGATCAGCTACCGGCAGGCCCTGCACGACGCCCTGCGTTCGGAACTGCTGCGCGACGACCAGGTCTTCCTGATCGGCGAGGAGATCGGTCACTTCGAGGGGTCGTACAAGATCACGGCCGGGCTGCTGTCCGAGTTCGGGCCGAAACGGGTCCGGGACACCCCGATCGCCGAGGAGGGATTCACCGGTGCCGCGATCGGCGCCGCCATGCTGGGACTCCGTCCGGTCGTCGAGATCATGACGATCAACTTCTCCCTGCTCGCCCTGGACCAGATCGTCAACCACGCCGCCAAGATCTACGGGATGTTCGGCGGCCAGGCCAGGGTCCCGCTGGTGATCCGAACCCCGGGCGGCGGCGGCCAGCAGCTGGGGGCGACGCACTCGCAGAACATCGAGTTGTACTACGCGTTCGTACCGGGGATGAAGGTGGTGGCGCCGAGCACCCCGGCCGACGCCAAGGCCCTGCTGCTGGCGGCGGTCCGCGACGACGATCCGGTGCTGTTCCTGGAGAATCTCGCGCTCTACAACACGAAGGGCGAGGTGCCCGACGAGGACGTACCGGCTGAGATCGGGCGGGCCGCGGTGACCCGGCCGGGCACCGACATCACGGTGATCGGCTACTCCCGGATGGCCGCGGTCGCGCTCCAGGTGGCCGAACAGCTGGCCGAGACCGACGGCATCGACGCCGAGGTGATCGACCTGCGCAGCCTGCGGCCGCTGGACCGGGAAACGATCATCAACTCGGTCCGCCGGACCAACTGCGCCGTGGTGGTGGAGGACGACTGGCTCAGCTACGGGATCGGCGCCGAGATCGCGGCCACCGTGGCGGAGGGTGCCTTCGACTGGCTCGACGCGCCGGTCCGCCGGGTCGCCATGTCCGAGGTGCCGTTGCCGTACGCGAAGCCGCTGGAGACCGCCGCGCTACCGTCCGCGGCCGACGTAATCACCGCGATCCGGCAGACCCTGGCCGCGCGCGGCCGCTGAGAGAGGACCCATCATGATCGACATTCCGATGCCCCGGCTGTCCGACACCATGGAGGAGGGCCTGATCGCGACGTGGCGCAAGCAGCCCGGCGATCCGGTCGCCCGCGGGGACGTGCTGGTCGAGATCGAGACCGACAAGGCCGTGATGGAGCACGAGGCGTACCAGGACGGCACCCTCGCGACGATCTTGGTCGGCGAGGGTTCCACCGCACCGATCGGCTCCCCGATCGCCCGGCTCGACGTCGGTGACGGCAGCCCGCCGGCCACCGGAGAGAACACTGATCACGGGCCCGCCATCCTGGAACCCGCCACCCAGGAAGCAGCGGGACGACGTCCGGCCACCCCGCTGGTGCGCCGGCTCGCCCGCGAGCGCGGCATCGACCTGTCGGCGATCACGGGCTCGGGGCCGAACGGACGGATCGTCCGGGCCGACCTGGAGGCCCCGGCGGCTGCGACCGTCCGGTCCGACCTGGAGGCACAAGCGGCTACGGCCGTCCGGGCCGATCCGGAGCCCGCGCCGCGTCCGGCCGGCGACGGGCGGATCACCCGGGCCGTCCCGATGTCCCCGGTCCGGCAGGCGATCGCGACCCGGCTGACCGAGGCGGCGACGACGATCCCGCAGTTCACCGTGGACGGCACGGCCGACGTGGAGGAGCTGCTCGGGCTGCGGGCGACGATCAACGCCGAGTTCGCGGCCACCGACCGGCCCGGCGTCACCGTGACCGACCTGATCGTGCGCGCCTGCGGCGTCGCGCTGCGGACCCATCCGGAGCTCAACGCCTCGTACGCGGCGGACGGCCGGGGCCAGACCCTGTTCCACGACAAGATCAACATCGGCCTGGCGGTGGCGTCCCCGAACGGGCTCGTGGTGCCGGTGATCCGCGACGCCGACCGGCTGTCGCTGGCGGCCGTCTCCGGCCAGGCCCGGCGACTGGTCGCCGCAGCGGGCGACCGTTCGCTGACCCCGGCCGACCTGGCGGACGGGACCTTCACCGTGAGCAATCTCGGGATGTTCGGCGTGGAGCGGTTCACCGCGATCATCAACCCGCCGGAGGGCGCGATCCTCGCGGTGGGATCGGCCCGGCCCGAACCCGCTGTGGTGGACGGCGCCGTCGTGGTCCGACGCCGGCTGCACGTCACGCTGACCGCTGATCACCGCATCATCGACGGTGCCGACGCGGCACGCTTCCTGGGCACCCTGACCCGGCTGCTGGAGCATCCGCTGTTGATCACCGTGTCCTGACGCCGGCCGGCTCAGCGCTCGGAGCGGAAGGCTCCGGACCGGACGCCGGCCAGGGTGACGGCCACCGCCTGCTCGACGGCCGCGCGGTCGAGTCTCTGATCGGAGAGCAGCAGCCGGTAGTACAGCGGCGCCGAGACAGCGGTGATCACCGCGACCGGATCGGTGCCGGCCGGCGCCTCGCCGCGTTCCACCGCCTCCACGACGCAGGGTGCCCAGGTCCGCAGCCGGGACCGGTAGAAGTCCCGCAGCGCGGTCGCGCACTCCTGATCGGTGGCTGCGGCCGCGATCACGGCCCGGAAGATCGGGCCCTGCCGCCGGCTGTTCAGGGTGCGCTGGACCAGGCGGGCGTTGGCCAGCAGGTCCATCTCGAGCCGCCCGGTCGTAGCCCGGGGTTCGGACCGCTCGGCCATGTCGGCGAGCAGGTCGGTGATCAACCCCGAGGCCGTACGCCAGCGCCGGTAGACCGTGGCCCGGCCGACGCCGGCGCGCCGCGCGATGTCGCCGAGCTCGATCCCGGCCGGACCGTGTTCGACGATCACGTCCTCGGTCGCCACCATCACCGCACGCCGGACCCGGGCGGTTCGCCCGCCCGGCCGTTCCATCGCGTTCGCCATGACTAATGAGACTCCGGTTTGTCGCCGCCGGACCTTCCGACGCATCCTGCTAATGAGATCAGCGTATCAATAGGAGGATGATCATGGAGTTCCGTCAACTCGGCCGGTCCGGCCTCAGGGTCCCGGTGCTGAGCTTCGGCGCGGGGACGTTCGGCGGGCGCGGACCGCTGTTCAGCGGCTGGGGCAGCACCCAGGTCGCGGAGGCCAGGGAGCTGATCAGCATCGCAATCGACGCCGGCGCGATCATGATCGACACCGCCGACGTGTACTCCGACGGCGCGTCCGAGGAGATCGTCGGTGCGGCGATCCGGGGCCGCCGGGACCAGGTGCTGATCTCGACCAAGGCCGGCCTGCCGACCGGCCCGGGCGAGGGCGAGGCGGGGACGTCGCGGCCCCGCCTGGTCGGTGCGGTGGAGGCCGCGCTGCGCCGGTTGGGCACCGATCACCTCGACCTGTTCCAGGTGCACGGGTTCGACGCCGGCACCCCGGTGGAGGAGGTGATGAGCACGCTGCAGCAGCTCGTCCAGGAGGGCAAGGTCCGCTACGTCGGGGCCTCCAACTTCGCCGGCTGGCAGCTGGTGAAGTCGCTGCACGCCAGCGATGATCACGGTTGGCCCCGCTACGTCGCGCACCAGGTCTACTACTCGCTGGTCGGCCGCGACTACGAGGCCGAGCTGATGCCGCTCGGTCTTGATCAAGAGGTCGGCGCGCTGGTCTGGAGCCCGCTCGCCTGGGGCCGGCTGACCGGGCGGATCCGCCGTGATCAACCGTTGCCGGAGCGGAGCCGGCTGCACACCACCGCCGACTACGGCCCGCCGGTGGAGGACGCCCTGCTGTATGCCGTCGTGGACGTCCTGCTCGAGATCGCCGCCGAGACCGGGCGTTCGGTCCCCCAGCTCGCCTTGAACTGGCTGATCAACCGGCCGACCGTCGCTTCGGTGATCATCGGCGCCCGGGACGCCGACCAGCTCCGGCACAATCTCGGCGCCACCGGCTGGAGCCTGGACCCGGAACACGTCGCCCGGCTGGACGCGGTCAGCTATCGGCTGCCGCCCTATCCCCACTTCCCCTATCACCGGCAGGCCGGCTTCGCCCGGCTCGCCCCGCCGCTGTTCCCCGGCCCGGAGTCGCCGGCCTGAGCCAGCCTGGTGCCGTGACCGGCTCTCGGCACTAAAGTCAGCCGGTGACCTCTTCGCCGGGGGCCGAACCCGAGCCCGGCCCCGCGTTCATGATCGCCCACACCGTGTTCCGGCTCGCCCAGGCCACGACGGTGGCGAGCATGATCAGCTTCCTGCTGGTGCTGGCGTTCGGCCTGTTGGTCGAGGAGGGTCCGGCGGTGCTGCCGCCGGGCTGGCCTGCCACCCGGCTGGTCGCCGAGGCGCTGGTGCCGACGCTCGCCGGACTGGGCCTCGGCCTGCTCGTGCTTGGCCCGGCCCGGACGGCCCAGCAACTGGCCCTGGCCGGCCTGTTGATCAGAGCCGGCGACCGGCCCGGGGCCGCGCTCGTGGTGCCGGACCCGCGGGCACCGGTCAGCCGGGCTCCGTACCAGGTCTCGGTGATCACCGCCGTCGCTCTGCTCATCGCCGCGCCGACCACGCTGGCGGTCGCCTTCGACCAGCTCGACGGTGCCCGCCCGGTCGTGATCACCGCTGCCGTCCTGCTGGGCGCCGCGGTGATCGCCATCCCCTGCCTGGTGCTCGCCGGCCGCCGCTGGCAGGCCGGGTCACGACCGCGGCTGGACGGACACCTGACCCCCGAGGCGCCGGCCTCGTCGAGCCCGCGCAGCACGCTGAACCAACCGGATCGGGCCAGCTTCCATCCCGTTCCCTGGCTGTACGTTCTCGGCACCGTCGCCCTGTTGATCGCCGGGGCGCTCCGGGATCCGGGCTCGGGCCGGCGCCGGGCCGCGCCGGGCACCTGGCTGGCGTCGGTGATCGACTGGCTGGTGATCATCGGCGGCACCATGATCATCGTGGCCGCCGTGGCCACCCTGCTGGCGCGGCTGATCCGGGCGATCACCGGACTGATCAGGCTCGGCCGGTCGCTCGACGCACCGGTGGACCCGGCCCGACCGGTCGATCCGGCGCCCGCCGACGAGGATCCGGCCGGCCGGCTCTGCCTGGTGCTGGCCGGGCTCGGCGTGGTCGTCGGCGAGTGGCTGTTCGCGCTGAACGGGCTGAGTGCGACCCCGTACCCGGCGCTCGCCGGGCTGCCGGCGGTGCTGCCGGTGATCAACACCGGCTGGCTGGCGTTCATGATCGCCGTCGTGGCCGGCACCGCCGCGGCCTGCCGCTTCGCCAGCCGGGCCAGGAATCGGCTGCGCGGAGCGGTCAGCGACGCTTAGCCAGGGCCCGCCGCAGCCGGCGCAGCCGCGGGCTCGGTCCCTTCGAGGTGCGGCCCGCTTGCCGGTCCTTCTTCGACGGCCGGGTCCAGGCCCAGGCGCCGGCCGCGCAGATCGCGGCGGCGATCGGGACCGACCCGTACATCGCCAGCGGTGAACGGTTGTAGACCGTGTCCCGCGAGGTGACCCAGATCGTCACCGGCGCGCCGGCGGCCGGCGGTTCGCAAGTGATCATCTCGCCGCTGTGCGACTGCTGGTCCCGGCCGGTCCAGGTGACGTCCACCCGGTAGGAGGTGCCGTGCCGCTGGGTCACCCCGTTGGCATCCTTGCTCTCGGAGCAGTAGCCGTCGTCCGTGGCCGTCCCGGCGACCGCGACGACCTTCTCGGTCCGGAACGTCGCCTGTTCGACGAAGTCCTCGGGTTCCTCGGCGTCGACGAGGAGCGACATCCCGAAGATGATCGCCCAGACCAGCGCACCGCCGAGGCCGACGCCGACGATGATCAGGATCCGGCGGACGAGACGGGCCGTCCCGTCAGCCACCCGAGACGCCGATCTCGGCCGCGGCAAGATCGAGATCGCGACCCGAGGCGTCGTCCAGCCATCCCTCCGGCAACGCCACTCGGTCCCGCGGCGAGCCCTGGCGCCCGCGCGGCAGCCCGAGCTCGGCGACCGGGAACTCCTGGTCCGGATCCAGTTGCTCGAGCGCCCGGTCAAGATCATCGAAGCTGGTGATCAGGCCGAGCTGCCGGCGCACCTCGCTACCGACCGGGAAACCCTTGAAATACCAGGCCATGTGCTTGCGCAGGTCGGTCAGCCCGTGCCGCTCGTCACTCAGCCCGGCCAGCAGCTCGGCGTGCCGCCGGACCATGATCGCGACCTCGCCCAGCCGCGGCAGGGTCCGGGTCGGCCGGCCGGCGAACGCGTCGGCAAGATCACGGAACAGCCAGGGCCGGCCCAGGCAGCCGCGGCCGATCACGACGCCGTCGACGCCGGTCTGCTCGACCATCCGCAGCGCGTCGGCCGCCTCCCAGATGTCACCGTTGCCGAGCACCGGGATGCTCACCGCTGCCTTGAGCTTGCCGATCGCGTCCCAGTCGGCGACGCCGGAGTAGGCCTGCCGGGCGGTCCGGCCGTGCAGCGCGATCGCGGCACAGCCCGAATCCTCGGCGATCCGGCCGGCGTCCAGGTAGGTGAGATGATCTTCGTCGATGCCCATCCGGGTCTTCATGGTCACCGGCACGCCGTAGCGCTCACCGGCCGCGACCGTGGCCCGCAGGATGGCGGCCAGCCGGTCCCGCTTGTACGGCAGCGCCGCTCCCCCGCCCTTGCGGGTCACCTTGGGCACCGGGCAGCCGAAGTTCAGGTCCAGGTGGCCGACCCCGTACTCGTTGCAGAGGATCTCCGCCGCCTGCGCCATCGTCGTCGGATCGACCCCGTACAGCTGGACCGAGCGGATCCGCTCGCCCGGATCGAACTGCAGCATCTGCACCGTCTTGCGGTCCCGCTCGACGATGCCGCGCGAGGTGATCATCTCGCAGACGTACAGCCCGGCACCCTGCTCCCGGCAGAGCTGCCGGAACGCGGCGTTGGTGATGCCGGCCATCGGCGCGAGCACGACCGGCGTCTCGACCAGGTGCGGGCCGAGCCGCAGCCCGGATCGCGCGTCGGTCACTGTGGTCATGCCTGGATTCTCCCAGATTCAGCCGTTCCCCCTGAATTCACGCGTCGGGCCCGGCGGCTCTCTCGGGAATCGGTGATCGCCCGGGCCGGGGTCGGGAATCCTCGTCGGTTTCGTCCAAGACCCGGGAGCGCGTTCGACACTAGGGTCGAGGCCTGTCCAGAGTTCGAGGAGGATTCGGTGGCACGAGAGTTGGTCTATACGGGGTTCATGTCGCTCGACGGCGTGATGGATTCGCCGGGTGACGCGGCCGAGGGGCATCGCGGCGGCGGGTGGGTCTTCGACGTCGAGTTCTCGGAGGAGGCGTACTCGCTGAAGGGTGAGGAGCTCGAGGACACGACCGCGCTGATGTTCGGGCGGCGCAGCTACGAGGCGTTCGCCCCGATCTGGCCCGGCTCCGAGGATCACGCCGCATACAAGGAGCTGCCGAAGTACGTCGTCTCGTCCAGCCTCGGCGACGACGCCCTGGTCGACGGCTGGGGCCCTATCACGATCCTGCGGTCGACCGAGGAGGTCGCGGCGCTGAAGGAGTCCGAGGGTGGCGCGATCTTCATCCACGGCAGCCCCGAGCTGGCCCTGCGGCTGGGCGAGGCCGGCCTGATCGACCGGTACAACCTGCTCGTCTTCCCGGTCCTGCTCGGCGCCGGCAAGAGCGTGTTCCCGCGGACGGACCGGGACCGGCAGAAGCTCCGGCTGCGCGAGGCGGACAGCTACGCCAACGGCGTGGCCAAACTCGTCTACGACGTCGTGCGCTGACCCACGTCGAGCGCGATCGCACCGCCGGCACCGTCGCGGAGCTGCCCGGCCGTCCGGCCCACGTAGCGGCGCAGCGCCCGGGCCAGGTGGGGCTCGTCGTAGTAGCCCAGCTTGTCGACGACCTCGGCGGCGGTCACCCGCTCACCGAGCAGTACGGCCGCGGCGCGGGCCCGTTCGATCTGCCGGACGGCGCCCTGCCGAAGCCCGGTCGAGGCCCGGAACCGCCGCTCCATGGTGCGTTCGGTGACCGGCGGCCGGCCGCCCCGCAGCACCTCCGCGACCAGCGGGTCACGCTCGAGGACACCCCGCCGGACCAGCCGGTCGACCAGCGCCTCGGCGTCGTCGGCACCCGGCGTCGGCCACCGGGCCCCGTCCAGCCGGAACGTCCGGCGGTTCGGGTCGGGCAGCACCAAGCCGCCGTCGAGCAGGTCCGTCCCGGGCACCGCGCGGAGCGAGGTACCGACGGCGAACTGGATCCCGACGAAGGTGGCACCCTCGGGCACCGGCGCGGTCCCGGTCCGGCTCTCCGGCCCGGCGACGGCGGCCTGGGGCCGGCCCTGCTGCTCCCAGAACACCAGGCCCCAGGTCTCGGAGGCGACCGACGTCATCTCCGAGACCTGGTCGCTCCGGCAGGTCCACACGGAAGCGATCCACGGCGAGTCGGATGCGCGCGTCCCGAACTGCAGGCGCACCGGGCTACCGGGATCCCATGATCAACAGCCGATCAGCCTGGTGGCCAGGTAGTCGGTGATCTTGTCCAGCGACACCCGTTCCTGCGTCATCGAGTCGCGCTCGCGAACGGTCACGGCATGATCATCAAGGGTGTCGAAGTCGACCGTGATGCAGTACGGCGTGCCGATCTCGTCCTGCCGCCGGTAGCGGCGGCCGATCGCCTGCGCGTCGTCGAAGTCGACGTTCCAGTTCTTGCGCAGCTCGGCGGCGAGATCCCGGGCCTTCGGCGACAGGGCCTCGTTCCGCGACAGCGGCAGCACCGCGGCCTTCACCGGCGCCAGCCGATGATCAAGCCGCAGCACGGTCCGCTTGTCCACGCCGCCCTTGGTGTTCGGCGCCTCGTCCTCGACGTACGCGTCGACCAGGAACGCCATCAGGGAACGGGTCAGGCCGGCGGCCGGCTCGATCACGTACGGCGTGTAGCGCTCGTTGTTGGCCTGGTCGAAGTACGACAGGTCCTGGCCGGAGTGCTTGCTGTGCGTACCAAGATCAAAATCGGTCCGGTTGGCGATGCCCTCCAGCTCGCCCCATTCGCTGCCCTGGAAGCCGAACCGGTATTCGATGTCGACGGTCCGGGTCGAGTAGTGCGACAGTTTCTCCTTGGGATGCTCGAAGTGCCGCAGGTTGTCCCGGTCGATGCCGAGATCGACGTACCAGTCGGTGCGGGCATCGATCCAGTACTGATGCCATTCCTCGTCGGTCCCGGGCGCGACGAAGAACTCCATCTCCATCTGCTCGAATTCGCGGGTACGGAAGATGAAGTTCCCCGGCGTGATCTCGTTCCGGAACGACTTGCCGACCTGCCCGATGCCGAACGGCGGCTTCTTCCGGGTGGTCTGCACCACGTTGGCGAAGTTGACGAAGATGCCCTGCGCGGTCTCCGGCCGCAGGTAGTGCAGGCCGGACTCGTCCTCGACCACGCCGAGATAGGTCTTGAGCATCCCGTTGAAGTTGCGCGGCTCGGTGTACTGGCCGCGGGTGCCACAGTGCGGGCAGGGGACGTCGGTCAGCGGCACATCGTCCGGGTTGTCGATCCCCTTCCGCTCCGCGTACTCCTCCTGCAGATGATCGGCACGGAACCGGCGGTGACAACTGAGGCACTCGACCAGCGGATCAGTGAACACGTCGAGGTGTCCGGAGGCCTGCCAGACCGGCGTCGGCAGGATCACCGAGGAGTCCAGCCCGACCACGTCGTCACGGGAGGTGACCACGGACCGCCACCACTGCCGCTTGATGTTCTCCTTGAGCTCAACACCGAGCGGGCCGTAGTCCCACGCGGAGCGCGTACCGCCGTAGATCTCACCGGCCGGAAAGACGAATCCGCGCCTCTTGCAGAGGCTGGTGACATTGTCCAGACGACTTGCGGCGGCCACGTGCTTGCTCCAATACGGTGATGATGGATTTATAGGTACGGGATCCGTACCGACGCCTCAGGATAACGGCCCGACCCCGGAACCCCGGGCCTGGTTTTCGCCGACCAGCTCCGCGTCGTCGTACGCGCTCGGCTCGTCGATCGCCACCGAGAGCAGCGGCACCACGACGGACTTGGCCTCGAACCCCTGCAACGCCCGCCGGTAGGAGCCGACGTCGGCCCACCGGGTGGTGATCGTCCACAGCTCCGGATCGTCCAGGTTGCGCCCGAAATCGACGCTGCGGAAACCCTTCGCTGCCTCCAGCACCCGCACCGCCGCGGCCGCCCGGTCGGCGAACGAGGCGGCCTCGGCCACCGGGACCCGGAAGCGGCTGATCGCGATCACCACGACAGCCTAGTGCGGCACGACCTGCCCGGCATCGCCCTCCGCCTGGGCCACGGCCTCACTATTCTCACCGCCATGCCCACCGACAGCGGCGCGCGGCGACCGATTCCCTGGATCGGCCTGATCTTCGGGTCGGCCGGCCTGATCCTGCTCGTCATCGGCGCTGCCCTGGGCGGCAACACGATCTCCTTCCTCGGCAACAGCACGGTCACGACGGGGACGGTCGTGGACAACAAGGAGCGGACCAGTTGTTCCCAATCGTCACGCGACCGGACCGAGACCTGCTCCACCCAGGACCACGCCGTCGTGGTCTTCACGACGGCCGAGGGCGAGGAGATCAGGTTCACGTCCACGACGGGCACGTCGCCGCCGATGTACCGGGTCGGGGACCGGGTTCCGGTGCGCTACCCGCCGGACCGACCGCGCGACGCGACGATCGACGGGTTCCTCGAACTGTGGCTCGGCGCCCTGATCACGACCGGGCTCGGCGTCGTCTTCGGCGCCATCGGGACCGGCCTGCTGATCAGTCACCGCCGGGACTCTCGCGGGTAGCAGCCGGCCGGCCGTGTCAGACTTGGCGAATGTCCGAGTCGACGCAGCCCACGTTCCGCCAGTCGATGGAGCGGGTGAGCCGGCCGGCCCTGGTCCGCCTGACGGCCCTGCCGCGCCTGGTCATTCCGATCGCCACCCTCGCCCTGGTCGCCGTCGGCGCTTTCGCCCCGCTCCCGGTCGCCGTGGTCGCGTTCGCGCTGGTCTTCCTCTTCATCGCCTGGATCTCGTACCTGTCCTGGCCCGCGATCCCGACCAGCGGCAAGGCGATCCGCGCCGTCATGCTCGCGCTGATCGCCGTCCTGGTGATCACCCGCTTCTGAACCCGCCCGCCAGGGGACGATCAGGTCCGCGTACCGCGACCGGATCGTCCCCTTTTCCCTGCCTGCCTTGACACCGGAGCCCGCCGGATTTGACTGAGCCGAGTATCTTATTGAAAATGGTTTTCATGCATAGGCCCCCGCGCGCGCTCATCGGACTCGTCACGTCGTCACTCCTCCTCCTTGCTGCGGCGTGCGGGTCGCCAACCGGAACCGGAGGGACCGCGGCGCAGCCTGGTCAGCTGTCCGTGATCACCTCGATCTATCCGTTCCAGTTCGTCGCCGAGCGCGTCGCGGGGCCTCATGCCAAGGTCGAGAACCTGACCCAGCCCGGAGCCGAGCCGCATGACCTCGAACTGACCCCGCAGCAGGTGGCGAGCCTGGCCAAGGCCGATCTCGTCGTGTACGAGAAGTCCCTGCAGCCCGCGGTCGACGCCGGGGTGAAGCAGAACGCCGGCGACAACGTCCTGGAGACGACGACCGTCGTCCCGCTGCAGCCGATGGCCGCCGAGGAACATGATCATGAGGGCGAGAGCACCGAGGAGGGCGAGGACGAGCATGATCACGAGGGCCTCGACCCGCACGTCTGGCTCGACCCGAACAACATGGTCACCATCGCGAAGGCGCTCGCCGAGCGGCTCGCCGCGATCGATCCCGACCACGCCGCCGACTACACGGCCAACGCCGACGCGCTCGCCAAGGAGCTGACCGGCCTCGACCAGGAGTACGCCACCGGCCTGAAGCAGTGCGAGCGTACGGAGTTCATCACCAGCCACGCCGCGTTCGGCTACCTGGCGAAGCGCTACGGCCTGACCCAGCTGGGGATCAGCGGGATCAGCCCGGACGCCGAGCCGTCGCCGGCCCGGATCGCCGAGATCCACGAGGAGGCGACCGAGCACAAGATCACCACGATCTTCTACGAGACCCTGGTCTCGCCCGCCGTCGCCGAGTCGATCGCGGCCGACCTCAAGCTGAAGACCGATGTGCTCGACCCGATCGAGGGCATCACCCAGGAATCGCGCGGCACGGACTACCTTGAGATCATGCGTGCCAACCTCACCGCGCTGAAGTCCGCCAACTCATGCACCTGACCTCGGCCGAGACCGTCCTGGAGACCACCGACCTCTCGGTCGAGCTCGGTGGTCTGCCGATTCTGCGCGGGATCAGCCTGACCGTCGGGGTCGGCGAGACGGTCGCCCTGCTCGGCGGCAACGGCTCCGGCAAGTCCACCCTGGTCCGTACGGTGGTCGGACTGCTGCCGTACCAGCACGGCACGATCGCCCTGTTCGGCCGCCCGCAGCGACTGTTCCGGGCCTGGCGCCGGATCGGGTACGTGCCGCAGCGCACCACGATCGGCACCAGCGCGGCCACGGTCCGCGAGGTGGTCGGCGCCGGCCTGCTGGCCCAGCGCCCCCCGTTCCTGCCGCCCGGGAAGGCCCATCGGCGCGCCGTCGCCGAGGCACTGGAGGTGGTCGGGATGAGCGCCCGCGCCGGCGACCGGATCTCCTGGCTCTCCGGCGGCCAGCAGCAGCGGGTGCTGATCGCCCGCGCGCTGGTCGGGAAGCCGCAGTTGTTGATCTTGGACGAGCCGACCGCCGGGGTGGACCTGGAACACCAGCAGGTGCTGGCCGGTGTCCTGGACCGGCTCACCGACAACGGCACCGCGATGCTGGTCGTCCTGCACGAGATCGGTCCGCTCGCCGAACAGATCGACCGGGCCGTGGTGCTGCGGGAGGGACGCGTCGCGTACCAGGGCAGCCTGGCCGGGATTCCCGGGCTGCACAGCGGCGGGCACGAGTGTGAGGAACCCACCGAACCGGATCCGATCGGCGGCGCGATGCTGCAGCAGACCGACCTGGTCCGGCCGGACGGCAGTCAGGGGAGCGGCCGACCATGATCGAGATCCTGCAATATCCCTTCATGCAAAGGGCTTTGATCGCCGCCCTGCTGACCGGGCTGATGGCGCCCGCGATCGGGAGCTACGTGGTGCAGCGGCGACTCAGCCTGCTCGGCGACGGCCTCGGCCACGTGGCGATCGCCGGCGTCGGCCTGGCCCTGCTCACCGGGCAGCAGCCGATCCCGGTCGCCGTCGTGGTCTGTGTCGCCGGCGCGGTGATCGTGGAACTGCTCCGGCAACAGGGCAAGGCCACCGGGGACGTCGGCCTGGCGATCCTGTTCTACGGCGGGCTGGCCGCCGGCGTGCTGATGTCGGGCATCGCCGGAGCCGGGGCCGGGGCCCTGTCGCAGTATCTGTTCGGCTCGCTGACCAGCGTGACGGACGGCGATCTGATCATGGTCGGGGTACTCACGGTGGTGGTGCTGGTGCCGACGATCGGGCTGGCCCCGCAACTGTTCGCCATCACCTCCGACGAGGACTTCGCCCGGGTGCAGGGACTCAAGGTCAGGCTCTACAACCTGATCATCGTCGTCGTCGCCGCGATCACCGTGGCGCTGGCGATGCGGACCGTCGGGCTGCTGCTGGTGAGCGCCCTGATGGTGATCCCGGTGGCCGCCGCCCAGAACCTGACCCGCGGCTTCGGCGCCGGTCTGATCGGCGCGATCGCGATCGGCGTCGTCGTCGCGGTCGGCGGCGCGACCGCCTCCTTCTACGCCGATTCCCCGCCCGGCGCGATGATCGTCGTCCTGGCGATCGCTGTGTTCGCGCTCAGTTGGCCTTTCTCGATCTTTGCGACCCGTCGTCGTAAAGTGCTCCCCGTGCTACCGGAACTGAGCGAGGACCTCGACCAGCCGACGCCGCACGAACCGGCGCCGGACCATCCGCACGAGCACAGCGTCGCCTGCGGCCACCAACCGGTGCGCCACGGAGATCACATCGACTACGTCCACGACGGCCACCGACACGCCCCGCACGCGGGTCACTACGACGAGCACTGAGCTGTCCACCATGCCCGAGACCAACGCGACCGCATCGCCGCAGCGCCGAACCCGGCAGCGGGCGGCCGTGCACGCGATCATGTCCGACCTGGACGAATTCCGTACGGCACAACAGATCCACGACGTGCTGCGCGGCAACGGCGACCGGATCGGGCTGACCACGGTCTACCGCACCCTGCAGTCGATGGCCGACGCCGGCGAGGTCGACGCGCTGCGGACCGGTGACGGCGAGATGGCGTACCGACGCTGCTCGACCGGGCACCACCATCACCTGGTCTGCCGGGTCTGCGGCCGTACCGTCGAGGTGACCGGCCCGGCCGTCGAGCGATGGGCCACCCGGGTCGCCGAGGAGAACGGCTTCCGCGAGGTCAGCCACGACCTGGAGATCTTCGGCACCTGCGCCGAGCACTGAGCACTGAGACACCTCTTGCGGACGTGCCCTATTGTGCGTCAAGGTCGTCCGTAACGTACCGAACTGCGGGCAACGGTGCTCTCGCGGGTCGAACAGACGGTGCGGCCGGCTCATGCTTCGGGAGGTCCCGCCATGTCTTTCTCCTCTCCACTGCGACGCCGTCGGGTCCTGCAACTCGGCGCCGTATCCCTCGCGGCGACGGCGGTCGGAAGTTCGACGCCCTGGAGCGCCCAGGCAGCCACGCCGACCGTGTACGACGAGGCCTCGCTGTCCTGTGAACTCTCCGGCTTCGGCGTCCACGGCAGTACGGGCTATCTGACCAGCCGCGGTCTCTCGCCGGTGCGCCACCTCCAGTACGACTTCGCCACCCGACAGGTCACGAACCTCTCCCACCTGCCGGTGACCGGCGCCAACGGAAAGCAGAACGACGGGGCCTACTGCCTGCACCCCTCCCCGGACGGCTCGGTCGTGTATTCGGCGCCCTGGTCCGGCAGCGACCTGTACCGCTGGAGCACCAGCACGCAGGCGTTCACCCGGGTGGCCACGAATCTCGGCAACCTCCCGTACGCGATGGACGTGGCGCCGGACGGCAAGGTCTACGTCGGGATCTACGATCCGAGCCTCGGTGCCCTGGTCCGCGAGTACGACCCCGGCACCGGCGCCGTGACCTCGCTCGGGCAGGCCGTACCGGCCGGCACCTCGCTCTACGCCCGCTGGCTCGCGGTCGACGCCAGCCACGTCTACGTCGCCACGACCAGGGACGGCGTCCTGGTCCGCCGGCCCCGCAGCGGCGGCGCCTGGACCGAACTGCACCGGCTCCCGAAGCCGGACGGAGTGACCGTCACCGGCTACAACGGCGTCGCGCTGAGCGCCGCGAAGGTGTTCGCCCTGACCGGCCGCACCGTACTCCGGATGAACCTCGACGGCACCGGCCTGGAGACCCTCACCGCCCCGGCGTCGCTGGACCGGCTCGTCCACGACCCGGTCACCGGAGCGCTCTATGTCGCCGACGTCGACCGCGCGATCCACCGCCTGTCCGACGGCTCGACCTCCTTCGTGAAGCTGGCCCAGTCCACGTCCACGCTGCGCCATGCCGGCATCGGCCTGGCCGACCCGGGACTGCTCGTCGGGTGCACCGAGGACGGGATCGTCTGGGACCTCGTGCTGGCCACCGGCGCCTACCAGGAACGCAACCTGACCGAGATCGCACCGCAGGCGGCGGGCGGCGAACTCGTCCACTCGCTCTGCGCCTCGACGAGTGCGAGCGTGGCCTGGGTCGGCGGGCGCAACGCGGTCACGATGCACAACGTCGCCACCGGAGCCTCCGTGCGGTATCCGGTCCGCGGTGAGGCCAAGGCGGTCGGCGTCTGCGGTAACGACCTCGTCGCCGCCGTCTACCCCTCGACCGAGCTGCACGCGATCGACCGCACGACCGGGGCCCAGCGGACCCTGGCCCGGATCCAGAACGACCAGTACCGCCCGATGGATCTCGAGGTCGACGACGCCACCGGGCGCGTCTTCATCGCGACGAAACCCAACAAGGGCGTCGCCGACGGGGCGCTGGCGGTGATCAGGCCGGCGGTCGCGAACAGCCTTCAGGTGCTGCGGGGCGTGCTGCCCGGGCAGGCTGTGGTCTCGGTCGACCTAGACGCCGGCAAGATCTTCCTCGCCGGCGACCGCTCGGCCGGTGACGAGGCGGTGCCGCCGGGCGCCGCCGGCGCGCAGATCACGGTCCTGGACCTGGCCACGCTGGCCGTCGAGCAGACCTTCACCCCGCTGGGCGAGGGCACCGCCCTGATGAGCATCGCCCACCTGGACGGGCTCGTCTACGGCGTCTACAAGGTGCCGTCCGGCTACTGGTTCGCCTGGGATCTCGCCCAGGGCAAACGGGTGGCCGGCTCCTCCAAGGACGCCGACGGGAACTGGGTCCGGATGCTGCCCGGCTACGGCGAGGTGGTCCGCCACGGCGGCCACGTCTTCGCTGCCGTGATCGCGGAGTCCGCGGCCGACGTGCACCTCTACCGGCTGGGCCCCGGGCTCACCACCGCCACGTTGCGCAACCAGGACCTCGGCCGGTCCTGGTACACCTACCCGCAACTCGGCTTCATCGGCTCCTCGATGACCGCCTGGACGCTGGTGGACCGGAAACTCGCGAAGGTCGACCTGACCGTCTGAACCTGTGGAGTACTGGCGACCTCAGAGCCGGGACAACCAGGGGTGATCGGGAGTCCGGCGGGCGATCACCGGCCGGAGCCAGGCCCGCTGCTCGTCGTCGAGCAGATCCGCCACGGCCGAGAAGTCGAGGTCGTTCTTCGCCAGCCGATCCCTCGCCTTGAACAGCAGAACGACCTCCGGCGCCTGGATCGGGAGCCCGTGGCGGCCGTACCGGGTCATCAGCCCGACCGGGCGCCGGATCCGGCCCGACCCGCGCGGAAAGATCCAGACGTCGCCCTCGAACCGGCCGACCAGGATCTGCAGTCCGGGAAACCCGTCCAGGACGATCGTGTCCGGCCCGGCGGTGAGCACGTCACCGCGCCGCCAATCGCGCCTGACCCGACTGTGCGGATGCTCGATCACCGGGTCGCGGCCACGCAGATGGTCCCAGAGCAGGTCCGCTTCGTCGTCGCGGACCAGGAGATCGACATCGCTGTGGTCCCGGACCGGCGCGGGGCAGGCGAGGTCGATCGCCCACCCGCCGGTGACCCACCAGGATCCCGGAAATCCGTCAAGAATCGAGACCGCCCGCAGCAGGTCGCGCTCGTCCATCGGCACCTCCTGCATGTCGCAGAACCTCTTCAACTCAACCGATAAAGCGCTTCAGAGGCCCGAACCCTCCGAGTTCAAGAGCTTCTGCGACAAGCCTCCCGCTCGACTGCCCGATCCCGCGGGTCGCCACGGATACGCCGACCGCTCGCGGACAGTCCGATCCGACGGGCCGGATCACTGCACCACCCGACCGAATCGCTCCAGCTTCGCCGCCCGTCCGACGAACCGAATCGCCGCCCAACCCGACCGGGCCCCGAATCGCTCCACCATCCCCGCTCCTCCCGCTCCACTCGCACCGACAGGGCACTTGCGCAGCGACACGCCGTCAGAACGCCTGCTTTTGTGCCCGGTCAGCGGGTTGGGAGAGGGGGTCAGGCTTTGCCGTAGCGGCGCTCGCGGTCGGCGTACAGCTCGATGGCGCGCCAGAGGTCGCGGCGGTCGAAGTCGGGCCAGAGGCGGTCCAGGAAGACCATTTCGGCGTAGGCGGACTGCCAGACCAGGAAGTTCGAGGTGCGCTGCTCGCCGGAGGAGCGGACGAAGAGGTCGACGTCGGGGATGTCCGGTTCGTCCAGGAAGCGGCGGAACCGGTCCTCGGTGAGCCGGGACGGGTCGAGGCGGCCGGACGCGGCCTCCTCGGCGATCCGCCGGGCGGCGTCGACGATCTCGGCCCGGCCGCCGTAGTTAACGCAGAACTGCAGGGTGATCACGTCGTTGTCGACGGTGCGGGCCTCGGCCGCCTCGAGCTCCGAGATCACGCTGCGCCAGAGCCGGGGCCGCCGGCCGGCCCAGCGGATCCGTACCCCCATCGCGTCGAGTTCGTCGCGGCGGCGCCGGATCACGTCGCGGTTGAAGCCCATCAGCCAGCGCACCTCGTCCGGCGACCGGCGCCAGTTCTCGGTGGAGAACGCATACGCCGACAGATACTTCACGCCGACCTCGATGGCGCCCTCGATCACGTCGAACAGGGACGACTCCCCCGCCGAATGACCGTCGGTACGAGGCAGCCCGCGCGCCTTCGCCCAGCGACCGTTGCCGTCCATCACCACCGCGACGTGGCGCGGCAGTCGGCCCGCCGGGATCCGGGGCGGCCGGGCGCCACTGGGGTGCGGATTGGGCGGCGCGCTCTTCCGGGTTCTCCTTGCCACGTGGGGGACAATAGCCCGGTGCCGACCTACTCCGATGAGGCCGTCGTCCTCCGGACCCACAAGCTGGGTGAGGCCGACCGCATCATCACCGTCCTCAGCCGTCGGCACGGCAAGCTGCGCGCGGTCGCGAAGGGGATCCGGCGCACCTCCTCCAAGTTCGGGGCCCGGCTGGAGCCGTTCTCCCGGGTCGATCTGCAGTTCGCGGTGGGCCGGTCGCTGGATGTGATCACCCAGGCGGTCACCCTGGAGCCGAACAGCGACGAACTCGGCCAGGACTACCGCAAATACACGGCCGGCCACGCGATGGTGGAGACCGCCGACCGGCTGGTCGCCGAGGAACGCGAGCCGGCGGTGCAGCACTACTTGCTGCTGGCCGGCGCGCTGCGGGTGCTCCAGTCCGGCACCCGGGACGGACCGCGGACGCCGTCGATGATCTTGGATTCCTACCTGCTCCGCGCGGTCGCGATCGCCGGCTATGCGCCGTCGTTCGTGGACTGCGCCCGGTGCGGGCTGGCCGGTCCGCACGGCGCCTTCTCCCCCACCTCCGGCGGTGTGGTCTGCGAGCCCTGCCGGCCGGCCGGGTCGAGCCGGCCGTCGCCGGAGACCCTGACGCTGCTCAGCGCCCTGTTGGAAGGCCGCTGGGAGGCGACCCGGAACCAGCCCGAGGCGGTCGTCGCCGAGGCCAGTTCGATCACCGGCGGCTACGTCGCCTGGCACCTGGATCGCAACCTTCGCTCACTGGCGCATGTCGAGCGTTGACCCCGGCTGGGGGCCGCCCGATCCGTCGGGCCGCTTCGGCGAGACTCCGGTCCGCCATCGTCCGCACCGCGTCGCGTACGTGATCGCCGTGATCACGGCCGTGGCCGGGTTGCTGGCCGTCGCCGTGCCGATCGGGATCCCGTTCCTGGTCTCCCGGTGGACCGAGCAGCCGCCGGTGGTGGCACCCGATCCGGCGGGCGGGCGGCCGGGCGTCGGCGACCCGTACTTCCCGGAGTACGGCAGCAGCGGCTACGACGCGATCAAGTACACGATCTCGGTCGACTGGGATCCGGCCGCGAAGCGGCTGACCGGACAGACCATGATCAACGCGCGGGCCGGCCAGACGCTGCCGTCGTTCTATGTTGATCTTGCCCTGCCGGTCGCCGAGGTGCTGGTGAACGGCGAGCCGGCCCGGCACGCCAAGTCCGGCTTCCAGGACGTCAAGATCACGCCACGGCAACCGGTCCAGGCCGGCAGCGAGTTCACGGTCGAGATCCACTACGCCGGCGACCCCGGAGCCCTGCAGCGAGGCGAGACCAGGCCCTGGTACGTGACCGGCCAGGAGTGGACCGCGGCCGGCGAGCCGGAGAGCGCGGCCTGGTGGTACCCGTCCAATGATCATCCGTCCGATGTCGCGCTGATGGACACCAGCGTCCGGGTGCCGGCCGGCTTCGAGGTGATCGGGGTCGGACGGCTGGAGTCGCGGGACACCGCCGACGAGGCGGACCACGACACCTGGCGCTGGATCGCCCGGCAGCCGATGGCCACCTATCTCAACTTCATCACGATCGGGCAGTACGAGATCAAGGAAGGCGTCGCGGCCGGGCGACCGTACCTCTACGCCGTTTCGGAGCAACTCCCGGAGCCGGAACGCAAGATCGCGTTCGCCCAGCTGGCGAAGTCGGAGTCCATGATCACGATCATGGAGGAGACGTTCGGGCCGTACCCGTTCAGCGAGTTCGGCGGCGTCGTCCCGGTGCACAACTTCTGGTTCGGCGGGCTGGAGACCCAGACCCGGCCGATCTACCAGCGGCAGTCGATCCTGGACGACGACTATGCGCCGGAGTTGATCATGCACGAGCTGGCCCACATGTGGTACGGGGACCACGTCACCCTGGCCCAGTGGGACGACATCTTCATCAACGAGGCGTACGCGTCCTGGGCCCAGTGGCTGTACCGGGAACGATCCGGCGGGCCGACCGCGGCGGAGTCGTTCGCCGGGATGTACGGCAGGGTCAAGGACCGTCCCGATTTCTGGCGGATCTCCATGGTCGACCCGGGTCGGGAGCACCTGTTCAGCACCGTGTACGCCCGCGGCCCGATGACTCTGCAGGCCCTGCGCACCCTGCTCGGCGACGAGGCGTTCTTCGCTCTGGCCAGGGAGTGGGCGGCGAATCCCGGCCCGCGCAGCGTCGAGCAGTGGATGGTGGCCGCGCAGGCCAAGACGTCGACCGATCTCGGGCCGTTCTTCGACGCCTGGATGCGGTCGACGTCGGCACCCGATCCCACCGCGGCGAATGGCTTCGGCTGACGGTATTGTGCGGAGTCTGCGACCGGATCGGGAACGGCCCCGAACCCGGGATCGGACACGAAGTCGTACTCGGGGGCATCGAGTAGGAGGAACGGGTGCGGAAGCGCCGGTCATCGACGCCGAATTCGCCCAGCACTGGGCGCATTCTCGGCGTCGTCGGCATCGCGATGATCGCGATGGCCGTGTTGGGCGTGATCTTCGTCGTGGTGAACCGGCCCAGCCCGGCGACCACGGCAGCCCAGCCTGCCAGCGCCCCGCCGGCGACCTCGCTGGCCGAACTGCCGGCCAGCAAGGCGCAGACCCCGATGGTGAACGAGCACTCGCACTCCTCCGACGACGGGCCCGACGACGAGCCGAAGCAGAAGGAGACGCCGTCGCGGGCGCCCTCCCCCTCGCCGACGCCCCAGGTCTCGACCCAGTCGCGGCCGCCGTCGCAGAGCACCCCGCCGCGTCCCGAGCAGCAGGTGCCGCCGCTCCGAGAGACGAACCTGCCCACCTCGGCAGACCTCTTCTGGCGCACCTCGGGTGAGTGGCAGGAGGAACCCGCCAGCGACGCCACCGGGGACCGGCCGCCGTCGGTCTGTCTGCCGTCGATGACCGTCCTGGCCAACCCGACCACCCTGCTCCGCCGCGACTACACGCTGACCGGCGTCGGCCGCAGCACCGCGGTCGCGGTCGACTACCCCACCGAGGCGGAGGCCGAGACCGCGTACGCCGAACTGGGCCGCAGCGTCCGGGAGTGCCCGGCCCTGCTGCGCCAGCAGGGGTACGTCCAGCCGAGCCCGGTCGCGGTCCGGCCGGTGCCGCTGCCCGAGGGCATCGTGGCCGAGCACCTGCGCCTGGAGTACCAGTTCCGGAAGGCGAAGCCGACCACCGAGAGCATCGGGCTGCTCCGCGCCGGCAACCGGGTGTTGATGATCTCGATGGTGACCCCGGCCTCCGACACCACCTGGGCCGAGGACCCGGCCGGCAAGCCCCAGGACCACCCGATGCTGCGCACCCTGCCCGCCGCCGCGATCCGCCTGGTCGGCTAGGCCCCTTGTGTCGACGATCACCTCGACATTCGAAGTTAGGGTACGCTAACTTGATCAGGTGACTGTCGGGAGCGGCCAACGGACCGGCCGGCCGATCGTCGTCGACTCCACGACCACTCCACGCCGGCTGGTGCTGCGGACGATCCTGGCCGGCCGTGGGTACGCCCTCGGCGCGGCCGTCCTCGCCGTCCTGCACCAGCTCGGCGAAGGCCTGGTGCCGGTGATCATGGGGCTGGCCATCGATCGTGCGCTGGCGACCAGTGATCTTGGTCAGCTGCTGTTCTGGATCGCCTTGCTGGCGGTCGATTTCGCCGTCCTGTCGTTCTCCTACCGGTTCGGGTCCCGGATCGGCGAGTTCGGCCTGCAGGTGGTCCAGCACCAGTTGCGCGGGCGGGTCACCGACCGGCTGCTCGACCCTGCCGGCGACGCAAGCGCTCGCGGCCGCCTCCCCGGCGAGGCACTGTCCGTCGCTACCGCCGACGTCAACCGGCTGTCCCTCGCGGTGCTCCTCGCCATCTATCCGGTGGGCGAGCTCGCGGCCGTGATCTTCGCCGGCATCGTGCTGCTGGTGCTCTGCTGGCCGCTCGGCCTGGCCGTCCTGATCGGCGCCCCGCTGATGCTGCTGCTGCTCGACCGCGCCGGCGGGCCGCTGCGCCGGCGCAGCGAGAGCGAACAGGCCCTGGCCGCCGCCGCCTCCGGCCGGGCCGCCGACCTGGTCACCGGCTACCGCGTGCTGCGCGGGCTGCGGGCCGAGCGGACCGCCGCGGAACGCTACCGGCAGGTGAGCCGGGAGGCGCTCGCCGGCACGCTGCATGCCCGGCGGGCGTTCGGCGGCTACCTGGGGGCCATGTCCGGTGTCAGCACGATCTTCGTCGCCGCGATCGCGGTAGCCGCGGGCCTCTTCGCGCTGAGCGGCCGGCTCAGCGTCGGCGGCCTGATCACCGTGGTCGGGCTGACCCAGTTCATCATCGGGCCGCTGCGGATGTTCGCCGCCAACGTCGGGCCGATCTGGGCGTCGGCGCAGGCCTCCGCGGCCCGGGTGCTGGCCGTCCTGACCGCCCCGCCGGTGCCGCACGGCTCCCGTACCGTTGCGGCGGCGGGGACGCCCGGCTCGGTGGGCTTCACCGGCGCGGTCGTCGAGACGCTCGGCCCGCTCGACCTCCGGATCGAGGCGGGCGAGTTCGTCGCGATCCGGTGCGGCGGCGCCGAGGCGGCCGAGCTAGTCGAGCTGCTCGGGGCGCGCCGGGCACCGGAGGCCGGCCGGCTGACCTATCAGGACGTCAGCGTCACGGACTATCCGCCGGAGGCGATCCGGGCCGAGATCCTGCTCGCCCCGCACGCCGCGGATCTCTTCGAGGGAACGGTTCTGGACAATCTTGGCCTGTCCGGCCCGAACGATGATCATGAGGTACGGGCCGGCCGGGTGCTCGACCAGGCGGGTGCGGCCGACCTGGTCGACGTCCTGCCGGACGGGGTCCGGACCGCGGTCGGCGAGGCCGGCACCCGGCTCTCCGGCGGTCAGCGGCAGCGGGTGGCCCTGGCCCGCGCGCTGGCCCGGGACGCACCGGTACTGGTGCTGCACGATCCGACGACCGCGGTCGATTCGGTCACCGAGGCCGAGATCGCCCGGCGGGTCCGGGCCGCCCGGCCGGGCCGGACCACGATCGTGATCACCACCGCGCCGGCCTGGCTCTCGGTCGTCGACCGCGTGATCGACCTGGGAGCGAAGCCATGACCGCGACCGTCAGCCGGACCGCCACCGACCGGCCGGAGCGGCTGCCGATCGCCGGCCGGCGGGAGGTGCTGGCCGAGGTACGGCTGGCGTTGCGCGGCCGGCGGCTCCAGCTGGCCCTGCTGGTGCTGATCTTGGTCGCGGCGAACGCGGCGGGACTGGCGATGCCGGCCGCGCTCGGTGCGATCGTCGACACGATCAACACCGGCGGCGGCGCGGAGCGGATCTGGCAGCTCGGCGTGATCATGGCCGGCAGCGGGATCGTCGGTGCTGCCCTGACCGGGGTCGGGGTGGTGTGGTCGGCCCGGCTGTTCGAGTCGGTGCTGGCCACGCTGCGGGAGCGGATGGTGACCCGGGCCCTGCTGCTGCCGCAGCCGGTCGTCGAACGGGCCGGCACCGGCGACCTGATCAGCCGCGCCAGCGACGATGTGGCCCGGGTCGCGGAGGCGGTGCCGCGGGTGACGCCGGCCCTGACCGGATCGCTGTTCACCATCGTGCTCACCTTCGCCGGCATGGCCGTCCTCGATCTTCGGTACGCGCTCGCCCTGCTCGTGATCATCCCGGTGCACGTGCTTGCGGTGCGCTGGTACCTCCGCGTCGCCCCGCCGGTCTACGCCGCGGAACGGGCCGCGATGGCCGAGCGGGCGAACCACGTGCTGGCCGGGCTGCGCGGGCTGGACACCGTGCTGGCGTACCGGCTGAGCGGGCGGCACAGCCGCCGGATCGCCGCCGCGTCCTGGGAGGTGGTCGGCTGGGCGCTGCGGGCCCGGGTGTTGCAGAACCGGTTCTTCGGCCGGCTCAACTTCGCCGAATTCCTCGGCATGACGGCGATCCTGGTGGTCGGCTTCCTCCTGGTCCGCAGCGACCTCGGCACGATCGGCGCCGCCACGACGGCGATGCTGTTCTTCCTCCGCCTCTTCGATCCGATCAACCAGCTGCTGATCGTGGTGGACGACCTGCAGTCGGCGCTGGCCTCGCTCGGCCGGATCGTCGGCGTGATCAGATACGAGTCGGCCTCCGATGCGCCGGACCTCCCCGAGCCGCGGGTGGTGCCGGAGGGCCCGGCGGTCCGGATCCGGGATCTCGGCTTCGCGTACCACGATGATCATCCGGTCCTCGCCGGCATCGATCTCGATCTTGGTCGCACCGAACGGGTGGCCCTGGTGGGCAACTCGGGCGCCGGCAAGTCCACCCTCGCCGCCTTGATCGCCGGCGTCCATCGACCGGCGGCCGGGACGATCGAACGACGTACCGGCCCGGTCGTGTTGATCACCCAGGAGGTGCACGTCTTCGCCGGTACGGTCCGGGACAATCTCACCCTGGCCGACGCCGGAGCTGACGACGACCGGCTCCGCCGGGCATTGCACACGGTCGGCGCCGAGGACCTCGTCGACCGGCTGTCGGACGGCCTGGACACCGAGGTCGGCGCCCACGGACATCCGTTGACCGCGGCCGAGGTGCAGCACCTGGGCCTGGCCCGGCTGGTCCTGCTCGACCCGCCGGTCGCGATCCTGGACGAGGCGACCGCCGAGGCCGGCAGCACCAGCGCCGGCCTGTTGGATCGCGCGACCGACCGTGCCATCGCCGGCCGCGCCGCCCTCATCGTCGCCCACCGGCTCAGCCAGGCCGCCGCGGCGGACCGGGTGATCGTGCTGGACCACGGCCGGATCGCCGAGCAGGGCAGCCATGATCAACTTCTGGCCGCCGGCGGCCGGTACGCCGAGCTGTGGCGGGTCTGGTCCCAGGACCGCTGATCACCATGGTGGACGTTCCGGAGCGACTCAGGGTGAAGGCGTCCCAGAGCGCCGAGCGTCGGGCCTGGCTCGCGTCGCTGCCCGACCTGTGTCGCCGGCTCGGTTCCGAGTGGGACCTGCGGCTCGGAGAACCGTTCCAGAACGGCCATGTCGCCCTCGTGGTCGCGGCGACGCGCGGGTCGGCGGAGGTCGTGCTGAAGGTGCCGATGCCGGCCTCGATCGACCTCGGCACGCTTCCGGCGAGTGCCCGGGCCGGCGAGGCCGACGCCCTGCGGCTCTGGGCGGGCCACGGCGCCGTACGGCTGCTGGACCATGATCAAGTCAGCGGGGCGATCCTGATCGAACGGTGCTTACCGGGGCTGACCCTGGATCAGCTGGAACACCATGATCAGGATCGCGTTGCGGCCGTCTTGCTGCCTCGCCTGCACCGACCCCCGCCGGCCTCGGGCGGGTTCACCGGACTGGCCGAGCGTGCCCGGCTGGTCCGCGAATCGCTCCCGGAACGCTTCGAGCGCTGCGGATCGCCCTTCGACCGCTGGTTGTTGGAGGCCGCCGTCGAGTGGCTCACCGGGCTCGCCACGCCCACGACGGATGAGGTCCTGCTGCACGGGGATTTCCACCAGCACAACGTTCTGGCCGACGGCCGGGAGTCCTGGTTGGCCATCGATCCGTTGCCCATGGTGGGAGATCCGGGCTACGACGCCGTCCAGTACCTGCTGTTCCGCAAAGGTGATCTTGCCGATCCCGAGGCCGCGTGGGACGGGCAGATCGATCAGTTCTGCGAGCGGCTCGGCTTCGACGCCGGACGCACGAAGGCCTGGCTGTTCACCCGCTTGATCACCGATGCTGTGGCCGCTTGTGCCGAGGAGGGTGCGACGCCGGCCGAACTCGAAGATCGGCAAGGCGATCTCTGGTCCGCTCGCCTCGTCCACCGGCTCCTGCCCTGAACCGTCCTCAAGCCCGGATCATCCCGCCGAATGACGGCACGCAAAAGGGCGGGACCCGTTGCACCGGTCCCGCCCTGTTCGCGTCTCGTCAGCGGTGCGCGCGGTTGATCGCCGAGGTCACCGCGCGGAGGGAGGCGGTGACGATGTTGGCGTGGACGCCGACACCCCAGACCACCTTCGCATTCTCACCCTGGCCGACCTCGGCCTCGACGTAGGCGGCGGCCATGGCGTCGCCGCCGGAGCTGAGAGCGTGCTCGGTGTAGTCCAGCACCCGTACCTTGTAGCCGAGGGCGGACACCGCGTCGACGTAGGCCGACACCGGGCCGTTGCCGTCGCCGCCGACCTCCTTCACCTCGCCGCGGTCGATCACCCAGGCGGACACCGTGTCGCCGGCCTCGCTGCTCGTCGCACCGATCACATGATCAAGATGCAGCGGCGCTTCCGGGTCCAGGTACTCGCTGGAGAAGATCTCCCACAACACGTCCGGGGTCATCTCGCCGCCGTCGGAGTCGGTCCGCGCCTGGACCACCTGGGAGAACTCGATCTGCAGCCGGCGGGGCAGGTCGACGGCGTGCTCGCTCTTCATGATGTACGCCACGCCGCCCTTGCCTGATTGGGAATTGACCCGGATCACGGCCTCGTACGTACGCCCGACATCATGCGGGTCGATCGGCAGGTAGGGCGCCTCCCAGGCGATCTCGGAGACCTCGATCCCCTGCTCCTTCGCCTTCGACTCCAGATCCTCCAGCCCCTTCTTGATCGCGTCCTGGTGGGACCCGGAGAAGGCGGTGTACACCAGGTCGCCCGCGTACGGATGGCGCGGATGGACCGGCAGATTGGTGCAGTACTCCACCGTGCGACGGATCTCGTCGATGTCGGAGAAGTCGATCTTGGGGTCGATGCCCTGCGAGAAGAGGTTCATGCCAAGCGTGACCAGGTCGACGTTGCCGGTCCGTTCGCCGTGCCCGAACAGGCAGCCCTCGACCCGGTCGGCGCCGGCCATCAGGGCCAGCTCGGTGGCGCCGACGGCGGTGCCGCGGTCGTTGTGCGGATGCAGGCTGATTGCCACGTGCTCGCGGTTGCGGACGGTGCGGCCGAACCACTCGATCAGGTCGGCGTACGTGTTCGGGGTGGACATCTCCACCGTCGCCGGCAGGTTCAGGATGATCTCCCGTCCCTCGCTCGGCTGCCACACGTCCATCACGGCGTTGCAGACCTCGACCGCGAACTCCGGCTCGGTGCCGGTGAAGATCTCCGGCGAGTACTGGTAGCCGAACTCGACGTCGCCCAGGTGCTGCTCGGCGTACTTCACCACCAGTTCGGTGCCGCGGGTGGCCAGCGCCAGGCACTCGGCCTTGTCGATCTTGAAGACGACCCGGCGGAACAGCGGCGCGGTCGCGTTGTACAGATGGATCGTCGCGGCCTTGGCACCGACCAGGGACTCGGCGGTCCGCTCGATCAGGTCTTCCCGGGCCTGCGTCAGCACCGAGATCGTGACGTCCTCGGGGACCCGCCCCTCGGTGATCAACTGGCGGACGAAGTCGAAGTCGGTCTGGCTCGCCGACGGAAAGCCGACCTCGATCTCCTTGTAACCCATCCGCACCAGCAGCTCGAACATGCGGAGCTTCCGGGCCGGGGTCATCGGGTCGATCAAGGCCTGGTTGCCGTCCCGAAGATCGGTGGACAACCAGCGCGGCGCCTCCGTGATCCGCTGTTCCGGCCAGGTGCGGTCGGGCAGGGAGATGGGGGTGTACGCGCGGTAACGCTGGAACGGCATCGGGCTGGGCTGCTGCACCGGTACGGACTGCGGGCGGGTCGCGTCGGCCGGCGTGGTGTTGCTGATCATGAAAGATTCCTCGCTGCTCGGATCACTCCTGTTCGGCTGGACGCACGAACTCCGCAGCGAGGGTGCCAGCCCTTAGCGGGCCTCGCTGCGGCAGCGAAGGAGGAGAGACCAGAAGGTCATGTCGCCCACTGTAGCCACATCGGCCTGGCTTTGGCCACCCAACCACCGGCGCCACCGCGGGACGGGTGGACTGAACGCTCAGGGACCGGGAGGCCCGGAGGGCGAGGTCGCGCCCGGGCTGCGGCGGCGGGCCAGCAGGCGATTGAGCAGGACACCGACGGCGACCAGGCCGACCAGGACGGCGATCACCACCAGGCCGCTGGACGGGTTGCTGATCGTGAACGCGGTGATCCAGAAGATCACCGTGGCGCCGATCAGACAGCCGGCGCCGATCGACAACGCCTTGTTGCCGGGCGGCTGCTGAGTCGTCAGCTCCAACCGCTGGCTCAGGCGGACGGCGCCGGACTCGTACACGTCGGCGAGATCGACGAGCTCGTTGAGGGTCCGGGTCGCATCCCAACCAGGCAAGGGACCTGGCATGGCGATCTCGAAGCCGTCGCCGGCGAAGGTGATCATCGCCGCCTGCCCCTGCGGGTGGGCCAGCAGCCAGTCGATCACCGACGGCGGCACGGCTCCGGCGACGGTCGCCGGATCCTTGGCCAGCACCCGGAACTGTTCGTCGAACCGGGCGTGCCCGGTCGGGGCCTCGGTCAGCCCACCGAACAGGACGGTCGGCAGTGCGAGTGCGCGAGAGATGATCTTGATCGGCGTGGTCCGCGGGCCGAGCACCTGGATCGAGTGGTGCGAGGTCCGGCTGGTCGACCCCGAGGTCACGGTCTGCGTCGAGTACTCGAGCAGGACCACCCGGCGGCCGCGGTACTCGGCGGCGAAGGCGTAGTCGAAGGCCTTGCCGGTCCCGGTGTACGGAGTGTCGGTGAGCGGATCGGCCACCCGCCCGAACGGCAGCCCGAGTTCCGCGGTGAACCAGCGCGCCCCGAGCCGGCGACCGAGATCGTCGGTCTCGGCGCGGAGCCGGTGTTTGCGGCGCCGGCTGGCGACAGCGATCCCCACGAAACCGATCACGAACCCGCAGACGATGATCAATGCCGAGATGCCCTGATCCATGGCGGTCACCCTAGCGAGCCCAGGCCATCTCAGAACCCGGACAGCATTCTCAGAATGTGACCAATCGGGTTGCGCCGGGTCGCACGGTCGGTTGCAATGGTCGGCAAGAAGTACGTGTGACGAGTACCAGCGTTCAGCCCCGGCTTGCTGGTCGGCAACCCTCCTCCGCGGCGGGGTGCCCCGGGTGAACACACGGCCACCCCTGGCAAGCGCGGGCCGTAGCGGACAACGATCCAAGGCCCCATGATCATGAGGAGCCGGCGATGTCTGTCGTCATCGAATCCCGTACCACCACCGACCTGCGGCGGCAGCCGTCCATCCCCGCATTGCGTACGGTCAGCGGCGCCGACCTCGAGGTCCCGCTGGTGGACGGCAGCACGACGCGGTACGTCAACCTCGACTACGCGGCCAGCGCGCCGGCGCTGTCCGAGGTGCTGGACGAGCTCGGCCGAGCACTGCCCTACTACGCGTCCGTGCACCGCGGCGCCGGCTACGCGTCGGCGGCCAGTACCACCGCGTACGAGCAGGCCCGCCGGACCATCGCCGCGGCGACCGGGGCCCGGGCCGACGACCACGTGATCTTCACCCGCAACACCACCGACGCCCTGAACCTGCTGGCCCGGGCCGTTCCCGCCGACCTCGACGTGGTCTGTCTCGACATCGAGCACCACGCGAACCTGTTGCCCTGGCAGCAGCGCGGCGCGACCGTGATCACCGCCCGGCCGACCCTGGCGGAGACGCTCGACCTGCTGGCCGCCGAACTCGCCCGGCCCGAGGTCGCCCTGCTCGCGATCACCGGCGCGTCCAACGTGACCGGCGAGACGCTGCCGTTGGACCGGATCGCCGAACTGTGCCGGCGGACCGGCACCCGGCTCGCCGTCGACGGCGCCCAGCTGGTGCCGCACCGCGACGTCGACCTGGCCGGTAGCGGGATCGACTATCTGGCCTTCTCCGGCCACAAGACCTACGCGCCGTTCGGTGCCGGGGTCCTGGTCGGCCGCGCCGACTGGCTGGATGCGGCGCCGCCCTATCTGGCCGGCGGCGGTGCGGTCCGCCGGGTCCGTACCGACGAGACGGAGTGGACCACCGGCCCGGCCCGGCACGAGGGCGGCACCCCGAACGTGCTCGGCGCGGTCACCCTCGCCGCGGCCTGCCGCACCTTGACCGGCCTCGGCCGGCTGCGTCGGGACCGGCACGAGCGGGCGCTGACCGACCGGCTGCGGGCCGGTCTCACCGAGGTGCCGGGGGCACGGCTGCTGCGGATCTTCGACGACAGCACCGACACCGTCGGCATCGTCGCGTTCACGGTCGACGGTTTCGACGCCGGCCTGGTCGCGGCCTATCTGTCGGCCGAGCACGGGATCGGCGTCCGGGACGGCAAGTTCTGCGCCCATCCACTGCTGAACCGGCTCGGCTGCGCCGACGGAGCGATCCGGGTCAGCGTCGGCCTGGGCTCATCGTCCGCGGACGTGGACGCGCTGATCACCGGGCTGCACCGGCTGGTCGAGGTTGGGCCGGAGTGGACGTACGACGAGGTGGACGGCCGGATTCAGCCGGTACCGGATCCGCGGCCGGCGCCGGACTGGCTGCCCGAACTGGAGACCGGCGGCACCGGCTGCAGGGGCTGAAACCACAACGTTCCCTGAGCTTGTCGAAGGGCAAGGCCCGATCTGGCTCGGCCCTTCGACAGGCTCAGGGCACTGAATTGCGGCTTGGCCCTTCGACAGGCTTAGGGAACGACAGGCTCAGGGGTTGACGTGCAGCGTGCGCGGCTTGCGGGCCGATTCGCCGAGCTGCTGGATGCCGAGCACCAGGCCGCCGACGATGTCGCCGCCGGCGAAGGACGACTGCATGCTCGCCGCGGCCAGCCGGCATTCAACATCATCCAGGGTGCGCCGCGCCTCGACGCCGGTGATGATCTCGAGCGCCCGGAAGCCGGGGTCGCAGAGCACCAGCACCGAATGCTGCGGGTCGTCGAGCCCGGCGTGCAACCGCTCGGCGTACCGCCGGGAATCCTCCTCGGCGACGCCGATGAAGACGGAGAAGATCAGCCCGGAGACCGCCTCGGCGTTGTCGACCGCCTGCTGGATCCGGTGCAGCTGCTGCGGGGTCAGGTCGTTACCAGCGGGCACTTGCGCCTCCGACCTCGGCCGACGGCCCGGCGGGCAGCTCGGCCGCCGCAGCGCCCTGCTCCAATTGACCCAGCTCGGCGCCACGGCCGAGCCAGACCGGCTCGGTGACGGCGAGCGACTGCCGCTGGTTGGCCCGGATCAGCGAGGGCGCCTTGCCCAGCGCGAAGATCGCCAGGAACACCAGCCCCGGGAAGCCCACCAGCACGCCCAGCGTCTGCAGGACGGTCGGGTTCGCGACCTCGGGCCAGCCCGATAGCGTTTCGAGGGGCACTACCATGCTCAGCAGTTCACTCACGCCCCATACGGTAGTCGATCACGCCCCTGAAGGAGGCACCGTGTCCGACCGCGCAGCCGACGCGTCCGCCGCGGATCCCCGAGTCGTGACGACGAACTCCCGCATCGTGATGGACGGCGAGCAGATCTCCCGGGCCTGTGCCCGGATGGCGCACCAACTGCTGGAGGCCAACCGTGGCGCCGGCGGCCTGGTGCTGCTCGGCATCCCGACCCGCGGCGTGCCGCTGGCCGAGCGGCTGGCCGAGGCGATCGCCGGCGTCGAAGGGGTCCAGGTCCCGGTCGGTGCGCTCGACATCACGCTCTACCGGGACGACCTACGCCGCAACCCGACCCGGGCGCCGGCCCAGACCAGACTGCCGGTCGACCTGGACGACACGACGGTCGTGCTGGTCGACGACGTCCTCTATTCCGGCCGTACGGTGCGCGCAGCGCTGGACGCGCTCGGTGATCTTGGTCGACCCCGGGCGGTACGGCTCGCGGTGCTGGTCGACCGGGGCCACCGGCAGTTGCCGATCCGGGCCGATCACGTCGGCAAGAACCTGCCGACCGCGGCCAGCGAACGGGTCCAGGTCCGGCTCGCCGAACTCGACGGCGTCAACGAGGTCACGATCACCCGGGACTCGGGTGCCGAGGGGGAATCCGCCTGATGCGACATCTGTTGTCCGCAGCCGATCTCGATCATGACGAGATCGTCGAGATCCTCGATCTCGCCGAGGAGATGGCCCAGGTGCTGCACCGGCCGATCAAGAAACTGCCGGCTCTGCGCGGCCGGACCGTGGTCAATCTGTTCTTCGAGGATTCGACCCGGACCCGCTCGTCGTTCGAGATCGCCGGCAAGTGGCTGTCCGCGGACGTGATCAACATCAGCGCCAAGGGATCCTCGGTGTCCAAGGGCGAATCGCTGCGGGACACGGTGCTCACGGTGGCCGCGATGGGCGTCGACGCCCTGGTCATCCGGCACCAGGCCTCGGGCGCGCCGCTGCAGGCCTCGCAGTGGATCGACGCGCACGTGATCAACGCCGGCGACGGCATGCACGAACACCCGACCCAGGCCCTGCTGGACGCGTTCACCATCCGCCGGCACCTGCGCGCCGAGGACCCGGACGTGATCGACTTCACCGGCCGGACCGTGGCCATCGTCGGCGACGTCACCCACTCCCGGGTCGCCCGCAGCAACGTGGCGCTGCTGCGCACGCTCGGTGCGAACGTGATCATCGTGGCGCCGCCCACCCTGCTGCCGTCCGGCATCGACAGCTGGCCGGTGGAGGTCTCGACCGACCTCGACGCGGTGCTCGACCGGGCCGACGTGATCATGATGCTGCGGGTGCAGCGGGAACGGATGTCCGGCGGCTACTTCCCCACCCCGCGGGAATACACGGTGTCCTACGGGCTCACCCGGGACCGGCTGGCCAAGCTCCGGCCCGGCGCCGCGATCTGCCACCCGGGCCCGATGAACCGCGGCCTGGAGATCTCCGCCGATGCGGCCGACGCGGCCAACTCGTTGATCTTGGACCAGGTCGCGGCCGGTGTCGCGGTCCGGATGAGCGTGCTCTATCAGCTGCTCGGTGGCGCCGACGAATCCGTACCCACGAAGGAGCACGCGTGACCAACGCGATCATGATCACCGGAGCCGACCTGGCCGGTTCCGGTCCGGGTGACTTGTTGATCATGGACGGCCAGTTCGCCGACCCGGGCCTGGCACCGGCCGACGCGCAGCGGGTCGACGCCGCCGGACTGGTCGCCCTGCCCGGGCTGGTCGACCTGCACACCCATCTCCGCGAGCCCGGCCGGGAGGACGCCGAGACCGTCGAGTCGGGTACGGCAGCGGCCGCCCGGGGCGGCTTCACGGCCGTCCTGGCGATGGCCAACACCGACCCGGTCACCGACACCGCCGAGGCCGCCGCGCACGTCGCCGCGCTCGGCCGGCGGGCCGGGCACACCCAGGTGGTACCGGTCGGCGCCGTCACCAAGGGACTGGCCGGCGCCGAACTCGCCGAACTCGGCCTGATGGCCCGCTCGGCGGCCGGGGTCCGGGTGTTCTCCGACGACGGGCACTGCATCGGCGACGCGCGGCTGATGCGCCGGGCCCTCGAGTACGTCCGCGCCTTCGGCGGCGTGATCGCCCAGCACGCCCAGGATCCGCGGCTGGCCGGTCCGGATGCCTGCTGCCACGAGGGCGAGATCTCCGGCCGGCTCGGGCTGTCCGGCTGGCCGCCGGCGGCGGAGTCGACCATCGTCGCCCGGGACGTCGAGCTGGCCGAGCTGACCCGGTCCCGGGTGCACGTCTGTCACGTGTCCACCGCCGAGACGGTCGAGGTGCTGCGCTGGGCGAAGCGGCGCGGCATCGCGGTCACCGCCGAGGTGACGCCGCACCACCTGCTGCTCACCACCGACCTGGTCACCGGCTACGACCCGACGTACAAGGTCAATCCCCCGCTGCGGCCGGCCGAGCACGTGACCGCGCTGCGGGAGGCGCTCGCCGACGGCACCATCGACGCCGTGGCCACCGACCACGCCCCGCACGCGCGGCACGACAAGGAGCACGCGTTCCCGGACGCCGCGTTCGGCATGCTCGGGCTGGAGACGGCCCTCGGCGTGGTGCTGGAGACGATGCTGGACGGCCTCGGCTGGGCCGGGGTCGCCGACCGGCTGTCCGTTGCGCCGGCCCGGATCGCCGGCCTGAACGGGCAGGGCCGCGCCCTGGCGCCGGGCGAGCCGGCCAACCTGGTGCTGGTCGATCCGTCGGCGCGGAGCGTGGTCGACGCGGCCGACTCGGCCTCGCTGTCCCGGAACAACCCGTGGCACGGCGTGGACCTGCCCGATCCGGTGGTCGCGACGTACTGGAACGGGAACCAGACCTACGCTCGGTGATCGGATCGGCCGGCCTGTCCGATTCGTGAAAGACGCCCACCCGGGCCGGGTTCTAGCGTCGAGGACATGACCATCGATCTCGTCGCTGCGGAGCATTTCCTGCACACCCACGCGCGGCTACTGGAGCGGCTGCAGTTCGCCGCGCTCGTCCACGGGCAATCCGACGAGCCGGTACGGAAGGCGCTGCAGGTCTACCAGAACCCGGACGGCGGCTTCGGCCACGCCCTGGAGCCCGACGTCCGGGGTCCGGACAGCCAACCGTCCGCGGTCCGTACGGCGCTCGCCGTGCTGGCCGACGTCGACGCGCTGGACGACCCGATCACCGAGCGGGCGGCGGCCTGGCTGGCGACGGTCAGCGGCCCCGACGGCGGCGTACCGACCGTCCTGCCCAGCGCCACCGCGTACCCCCGCGCGCCGTGGATGCAGCCGCGGCCCGAGAGCGGCTTCCTGACCTTCGCCCTGGCCGGATTGCTCTGGCAGTCGGGCGTCGATCATCCGTGGCTGCGGCCGGCCACCGAGTGGTGCTGGGCCGCCCTCGCCGCGGACCCCGACCCGGCCGGCTACACCGTGAAGTTCGCGCTCGACTTCCTCGATTCCGTACCGGATCCTCGGCGGGCCGCGGACGCCGTCGAACGGCTCCGGCCGGCCCTCGCCGCCGACGGCAGCCTGCCCATCCCGGGCGGGACCGACGGCGAACGGGTCCGACCGCTCGAACTTTCCCCGCGGCCCGACTCGCCGAGCCGGGCCCTGTTCACCGACCGGCAACTCGACACCGACCTCGACCGGCTGGAGCACGACCAGCACGAGGACGGCGGCTGGGACGTCGACTACCTGCACTGGTGCCCCGCCCAGTCCCTGGAATGGCGCGGCATCGCCACCGTGCAGGCCATCGCGACCCTGGCCCGCAACGGACGACTCAACCTCGACAACGGAGACCACTGACATGCCTCAGACCCACCACACCATCGACTACATCGAGATCCCGGCCCGCGACCTCGAGGCCTCCCGGGCGTTCTACGCCGCGGCCTTCGGCTGGACGTACAACGACTACGGCCCGGCCTACGCCGGCATCCGCCGGCCCGGCGGCGAGGACGAGGTCGGCGGGCTCGCCGCGACGGACGGCGCCATCGTCACCGGCAGCCCGCTGGTGCTGCTCTACTCCGACGATCTCGACGCCACCCTGGCCGCGATCAAGGAGGCCGGCGGCACCATCATCCGCGAGCCGTACGGGTTCCCGGGCGGGCGCCGGCTGCACTTCGCCGACCCCTCCGGCAACGAGCTCGGCGTCTGGGCGCACGCCGATTGAGCACGTACGATCGGCTTGATCCGCTCCAACCGATCGAGGGCGCCCGATGACCCCGACCCAGCGGCCCGACGAGCCGGTGCCGTACCGCGAATATCCCGCGGTACGCGGCCTGCAGCACCTGGTCTCCTGCCTGTGGGAGAACGACGTCCAGGACCGGCAGCACACCGTGATCCCGGACGGCTGCGTCGACCTGATCTGGCTCGGCTCGCACGGCCTCGTCGTGGCCGGCGCCGACACCGGGCCCCGCCTGTCCGGGCCGATCCCGGGACCCGTCTGCGGCATCCGGCTCCGGCCCGGTGCCGCCGGCACGGTCCTCGGCCTGCCGGCGGCCGAGCTCCGGGACCAACTGGTGCCGGTCGAACACGTGTGGCAGCGGTCCGGGCCCGAACTGGCCGAGACCATGGCGGAGGCCGACGCCGAGCGCCGGCTCGCGATCCTGACCGAGGCCGTACTGGTACGCCGGGCCGCGCCCGATCCGGTCGTGGTCGCGGCCGCCGCCCGGCTCTCCGAACCGGGCGCCCGGGTGTCCGCGGCGGCGGCCGACCTGGGACTCAGCGAGCGACAGCTGAACCGCCGGCTGCTGCATTCCGTCGGGTACGGGCCCAAGATGCTGGCCCGCGTGGCCCGGCTGCGCCGGCTGATCGCCGCCGCCGAACCGTCCCTCGCGCTGCGCGCCCTGGCCGCCGGCTACGCCAGCCAGGCGCACATGAACGAGGAGGTCCGCCGGCTGACCGGCGACTCGGCCGGCCGGTTCCTGAAGCACGCCTCCCTCACCGCCGCCTGATCCTCGGACTGGTTAGGGTAACCTAACCGTTCGTGATCAAGCTCTCTGCGCGCCCGACCCGGCGCACCGTCCTCGGCGGTTTCGCGGCGGCTGCCGGCACCTCGTTGCTGGCGGCCTGCCAACGGGAACTCCCGGCGGCACCCCAGTCCCCCGCCGGCTCCCCGGCCACCCTCCGGGTGGTCACCCTGGATCCGTTCTCCACGCACAACCTGCTCGACTTCGGGCTGTCGCCGGTCGGTGCCCAGGAGGGGCTGGATCAGGCCGTCTTTCCGGAGCACCGGGAGACCTACGCTGGCCTGCCCAAGATCGGCAGCTACTTCGAGCCCGACTTCGAGGCGATCGCCGCACTGAACCCGGAACTGATCCTGGCCAGCTCCGGTCAGGCCGAGTTCCGGGACCGGCTGGCCGCGCTGGCGCCGACCACGCTGATCACCGCGGAGTCGTCCTCGACCTGGCCGAAGGCCGCTGAGGAGGTCGCCGCCGCGACCGGCCGGCAAGCCGAGCACGACCGGCTCCGCACCGCCTACCTGGAGCGCTGTGAAGAGATCAAGGCGCGGCACGGGTACGCGCTCGGCCGGCACACCTGGGCCGTCGCCTGGCTGGCCACCGCCGAGGGCTTCTCGGTCCGGCCCACCGAGAGCAACGGCGCCCAGGTGCTCGCCCTCGCCGGGGTACGGTTCGGCCGGCTCACCGAGCAGAACGACACCGGCAAGGACATCGTGCTGTCCTGGGAGGAAGCTGACCGGATCGCCGACGCCGACGTGATCTGCCTGCCCGGCCGTACCGACGGGAGCAAGGACCCGACCACCGAACTCGCCCTGGACCAGGCCGCCTTCCAGGCCCTGCCCGCCGTCCGCGCCGGCCGCGTCGCGATCTTCAACCACATCACCCCCGGCTCGTACCGCAACGCCACCGCCCTCGCCGACGAACTCGACACCTACCTGACCAGCCTCTGACCCCGCGGCTCCGGTCCAGCCGCGACCCGTGCTGCCTGGACCTGGCAATCCGGCTCGGCATCGACCGGGCTCCCACCCGGCGAGCAGCGTGCGCTCCACCCGACCGCAACCGCGACTCTTACCTCCATCCGCGACCGATGCACCGGTCGCGGACGCGAGGAACGATCGCGGCTGCGGCATGGACCGGCCCCCGCAGGTCGGCGGCAGGATCCAGGCCCGAGCCTCGACCGGCGGCCTGCACCCACCGCGGCCGCAACCGCGACCCTCACACCCATCCGCGACCGACGCACCGGTCGCGGACGCGATAAGCGATCGCGGCAGCGGTCGTTGACGGCGTTTCCGGGTCGCCATGCGGCGCGAACCCGCCCTCGACCGAGAGGCTCGGGCGACATCACCGAGTGGACGGGTTGACCGGCAGAACCGCCGAAATCGAGGTCAAGGCGTCCACTCGGCGAACCCGGAACCCGGACGAAGGGCGAGGCGACGCCGGCTGGCGGGCTGGGCACGCGGATCGACAGACGCGACTGCGGCATGGACCGAGCCCGGCTCAGCGAGCGGCAGGGACCGGGCCCGCACCTCGACCGGCGGCATGCACCCACCCGAACACAACCGCGACCCGCGCCCATCAGTAACTGATGCCGCGATCACGACTGCGGCAAGGACCTGGCTCGCGGCTCGGCAGACGACGCGCGCCCCACTCGAACACAACCGCGACCCTTACGCCCATCCGCGACCGATGCACCGGTCGCGGACGCGAGGAACGATCGCGGCTGCGGTCGTCGGCGGCGCGTCCCGGTCGGCAACGGCGCGAACCCGGCCTCCGAACCGGGAGGAGACGGGCACATTCATCGAGTGGAGGGGTTTGACCGGCAAACGGCGGCGGATTCACGCGGTTGTTGCAACACCGATTGGATCTGTTGGGTTCGACAGTAGTTGGTTGAGTGCTTCTGCTGGGGTGCGCCAGTCGAGGGTTTGGCGGGGTCGGGCGTTGAGTTCGGAGG
>NZ_JBHTFF010000020.1:0-153748 GCF_042666975.1 Microlunatus sp. GCM10028923
CACAACGCCGCCCTCATCTGCCTCGCCCGACGACGCTGCGACGTCCTCCACACCATGCTCAAAACCGGAACCCCCTACCAACCGCGGACAGCCCAAGCTGCTTGACACAAGACATAGGGACACCCCCCGTTCCCCGGCAGCCAAGCCCGCCGATCTCCTCGGAGCACCCGCGACCGTTGCCTCCATCCGCGACTCGTGCAGCGGTCGCGGATCGGAGGAACAGTCGCGGCTGAGCTGGGTTTGCTCGCGGTTGAGGGTGATCGCTGGGTTCGGCTGGGTTTGGTTGTGGGTTGGGGGTGTTGGCTGGGTTGGGCTGGGTTTGGTCGTGGGGCGGGGGTGCTGACGTGGGCTGGGTTGGGATTTGGTCGAGGGTCGGGCGGCGGTTGGGTCGGGGCGCGGTTGGGTTGGGCGCGGGGTCGGGACCAGTCGCCGCCGGCGCGGGATCGGCCGCGGAAGGCTGCAGTAGTCGCGGGTGGCGTCAGGCTTGGCGGGGTGGGGACTTGATGCCCCAGCGGTAGCCGTCGGGGTCGGCGAAGATCGCGTACTGCTGGCCCCAGGGCATCGGGCGGGCCGCGGCGATCACGGTGCCGCCGGACTGTTCCGCGGTCGCCAGGAGGGCGTCGATCTCGCCGGCCGAGTCGAGGGTCAGGTCGATGGTGGTGGAGCCGGGGGCGACGGGTGGTTCGGACGAGTCCCACCAGGCGGCGAATTCCGTGCTGTGCAAGGCGACCGGGACCGGTCCGCCATCGCTCAGCCAGGCCGTGGTGTCCTCGTCGGAGTCGGAAACCGGGCGCAGTTCACAGCCGAGGGCCGAGTAGAACGCGTGGCTCCGGGCGAGGTCCTCGACGATGAGGTTGATCTCGGTGATCATCATTGATCGAGTCAACCACGTCAGTCCACCGAGTAGCGCTCCCAGGCGGCCTGCCGGCTGACGCCGAGTGCCGAGCCGATCTCGGCCCAGGTTACACCCTGCTTCCGGGCCAGCCGTACGGCCTCGGCGAGGGTGCTGTCGAGCGACCGGATGCCCTCGGTGATGCCGTTGATGACCTTGATCGGCTCGGCCCGCCAGTCGCCGCCAAGGAGTCATAGGACGTTGAGCCGGAGATGCCGGGCCAGCAGCCGGGACATCAGCATCAACTGATCTTCGCTGATCGTCGCGCCGGCGATCCCGGCCAGGCCGTTGATCGTCGACAGGTCGGCGCCACGAAGATCGACATCGGTCAGTTTCGCCTCGGTGAGATCGAGGGTGCCGATCCGGCAGTTGCGGAAGGTGAGCCGGTTGATCTTGGACATGCCGAGGTCGAGTTCGTCGATCCCGCTGTCGGTGATGATCACATCGCGCCATTCCGAGCCGCGCAGGTTGAGGAAGCCCAGCTTGCATTCGGAGATCGTCACGTCGCGCCAGTTCGACTCGTACAACTCGGCGGAGCCGATCCGGGACCGCTCGATGATCATGTTGCGCCAGCCGGTCCGTGGTCCGCGCAGCACGGGCGCGTCGACGTCGTTCCAGCGGCCGCCGGTGAAGTGGGCGCCGCGCAGGTCGGCGCCGAGCAGTTGCACGCCCTCGAACTCGCAGCCGGTGAACGAGGTCGCGGTCAGGTCCCGGTCGGTGAAGTCGGCCCGGACATACTGCTCGCCTTCGCGCAGGTCCCCGTCCAGCACGTCCCGCGGGTCGGGCCGCCTCAGCTCGCCGAGACGTACGGCGGTGATCTTCGGCGACTTCGGCTCCCGGTTCTCCATGCGACGTCACGGTACGCCAGCAAGCCGACACCCGTACGTCAGCCGCTGGTCACCGGGCGCCGTTAGCCTCCTGATCATGACGATGACCAGACGTGGAGCCCTGATCGGCGCCGGCGCCCTGGCCGGAACCCTCGGCCTCGGTCCTACGGCGCAGGCTCAGCCCGGTCGGGTCCGCACCGGCCTGGAGCTCCTGGTCCAGGACCGCTTCCGTGATCTTCGCGGGCAACGGGTCGGAGTGATCACGAACCCGACCGGGGTGCTGCCGGACCTCCGGCACGGCGTCGATGTGATGGCCGAGAGCGACGACGTCGAGCTGGTCGCGGTGTTCGGGCCGGAGCACGGCTTCCGCGGCACCGCCCAGGCCAACGACTCGGAGGACTTCTTCACCGACCCGAGGACCGGCCTGCCGGTGTACGACACGTTCGAGACGTCGGGCCAGGACCTCGCCGATCTCTTCACGGCGGCCGAGGTCGACACAGTCCTGTTCGACGTGCAGGACGTCGGCGCCCGCTTCTACACCTACATCTGGACGATGTTCGACTCGATGGAGGCGGCCGCGCTGGCCGGCAAGCGGTTCGTCGTGCTGGACCGGCCGAACCCGATCACCGGTCGTCGTGCCACCGGCCCGGTGCTGCAGCCCGAGTACGCGACGTTCATCGGACGGGCGCCGATCGCGCAGCAGCACGGGATGACGGTCGGCGAGCTGGCCGAGCTGTTCAACGCCGAGTTCCTGCCCGGCCGGCCGAGCGGCCCGGCCGACCTGTCCGTCCGCCGCATGCAGGGGTGGCGCCGCGAGCTCTCGTACGACCGGACCGGACTGCCCTGGGTGCTGCCGTCGCCCAACCTGCCCAGCCTGGAGACCGCGTACGTCTACCCGGGCAGCTGCCTCTTCTCCGGCACCAACCTGTCCCAGGGCCGCGGCACCACCCGCCCGTTCCAGCTGGTCGGCGCCCCGTTCATCGACCACCGGTGGGCGGCCGAGCTGGCCGCCCGCCGGCTGCCCGGACTGGCGTTCCGGGAGGCCTACTTCACGCCGACCTTCTCCACCTACCAGGGCAAGAACTGCGGTGGCGTCGACCTCAACGTCACCGACCCGGCGCAGGTCGACGCGGTCGCGCTCGGCATCGCGCTGCTGGTCACGCTGAAATCCTTGTATCCCAAGGATTTCGCGTGGCTGAACTCGGGTACGGAGGCGAAGCCGCAGTGGTGGATCGACCACCTGACCGGCTCCGACCGGGTCCGGCTCGCGGTGGACGCCGGCGACGACGTGGCCGCGATCGTCGCCGGCTGGCAGGACGACCTGGCCGAGTTCCGCCGGGTCCGCCGCGCCTACCTGCGCTACTGAGTCAGCAGGGGTCGAGCCGGTCGGCCGCGACGTCCAGCCAGAAGTCGACCTCGGCCCGGCCGTGGTGCCGGATCGACCAGTCCACCTGGCGCAGGCTCAGCGACGCGTCGTAGCGGCGTCGCCGGTCCGGCGGCACGGTCAGGTTGATCAACTCGGCCAGCCGGGCCCGGACCGCCGGATCGCTGCGCCGCCAGGCGAGGTCGTACGCCAGCACGACCAGCGCGAAGCCGCGGTCACCGCGCGCCCAGCCGTCCCAGTCGACGATGCCGGTGATCCGCCCGTCAGGGTCGACCAGCAGGTTGCCGGCATGGAAGTCGAGGTGCACCAGGTCGTCGCCGGTGATCACGTCCGGCCCGGTCTGGCCGATCTCGTGCACCACGGCCAGCAGCCGGCGGGTCCGCTGGTCGTACCGTTCCAGGGACTCGTGCAGGCAGAAGCCGGGCCCGCTCCCGGTCAGGTACAGCGGCAGCGGTTCGGCCGGCCGGTCGGCGAGCAGCCCGGCCCAGCGGTCCGTCTCCGCGACCATCCGGTCCAGCAGGATCGGGTCGACGGTCTGCGGTGGGGCGCCCGGCAACCGCTCCTGGACGACCACGTGGGCGGCCGGCTCGGGCACCGCGGCGACGAGGTCGTAGCGGGGCACCGGCAGCCCATGTGAGCGGGCGAGTTCGAGCATGTCGGCGGTCTCCCGGAGCCGGTCGCCGGTCGCGGGGTCGTCATCGCCGACGGTGGTCAGGACGCCGTCCCGGCCGTCCGGCCAGCGGACGTAGGCGGCGCCGACCTCGCCGTCGGCCGCGGTGCCGATCAGCTCGAGGTGGATGCCGTGCTGTGCGGCCAGGGCGGCGATCAGCCGGGCCGGGTCGAGGCGGGGGATCGGGGGCGGGAGCTGCGCGTTCATCGTCGTGGCCTTCCGGTCGTCGGGTCGGTAACCCCCGCTGACCTCCGGCGATCCTTCGACGGTTCGCGTTCCACCAGGGGAGACAGGCTATCGCGGCGGTCAAGCCGAAATCTCCCTCGCTCCGGCCGGGCCCGGCTGTCAGGATGCCCGGATGAGTACGGGCGCACGGCACGACCTGGTGGCGGTCTGGACCAGCGCGGCCTGGCGGGCCGAGGCGGAGGCCTGGATCCGGGACCGGCTCGCGGCGGCCGGGATCGCGGTCACCGGGCCGATCGAGCAGCCGCGGGTACGGCCCTGGTCCACCCAGCTGGTCGTGCCGACGGACCGCGGCCGGTACTGGTTCAAGGAGAACAACCCCGCGATGGCCTTCGAGGCCGCCCTGGTCGCCCGGCTCTCGGAGCTGGCGCCCGGCCGGGTGCTGGCACCGGTCGCGGTGGCGGCCGACCGCGGCTGGCTGCTGGGCCCCGACGGCGGCCGTACGGTGCGCGAGTCCGGCGGCCCCGACGAGGCGGGCTTCACCCGGATCCTGACCGAGTACGCCGAGCTGCAGCGGCACCTGGCCGGCCACGGCGCCGAGCTGGTCGGCACCGGATTGCCGGCTCTGGAGCCGGCCCGGTCCGCCGAACACCTGGCCGGCCAGGTGGCGGACCTCGCCGCGCTGCCGGACGGCCATCCGCTGCGGGCCGGCTCCGAGCTGCGGGCCCGGTCCGTCGCGTACCGGCCGGTGCTGGTCGCCGCCGCCGAGCGGCTCGCCGAGACGCCGATCCCGTTGTCGCTGCAGCACAACGACCTGCACCAGAACAACGCGTTCGCCGCCGAACCGGGCCGGCCACTGCGGTTCTTCGACTTCGGCGACGCGGTCTGGGGCCACCCGTTCTGCGTGCTGCACGTGACCCTGGTGGTGCTCGCCCAGGAGTGGTCCTGCGGTCCCTGGTCCGCGGCCGGCGCGGACCCGCGGCTGGACCGGCTGGTCGACGCCTATCTCGAGTGCTGGTCGGACCTGGCGCCGCGCGCCGAGCTGCGGCGGCTGGTCGAGCCGGCGATGGTCATCGGACGGCTGCATCGCTACAACAGTTGGCATCGGCTGCTGCCGTACCTGCCGATGGACATGCTGACGAGCCACGTCGGCTATTTGAGTTCGTTGTTGTGTGGGTCAGCGGTCGGCGCACGTTAAGGTCGGGCGGTCGGACGCTTCGGTAGGATCGTCCGGCCCCCAAAGCCCCCTGGATGTAAGGACGTTTCGATGATCGCGTTGGCCGGGTCGTACCACTGTGCCGAGCTGACGTCGTCGGACGGGACGATCGAGTTCAGCGGCCGGCTCACGGGCACCGAGGCGTTGATCGCGGAGATGCGGCAGGCCGACCCGGAGGCGGCGCCCGATTCCGGGGCGGACGACGCCACGCTGGCCCTGCAGGCGTACCGGATCTGGGGGATCGACGGGTTCCGCCGGCTGGCCGGCACGTTCGCGCTGGCGGTCTCCGACGCGGACCGGCTGGTGCTGGCGCGGGATCCGCTCGGGGTCGAACAGCTCTACTTCCGGCACGACGCGGACGGCTGCCGGGTGCGGTACGGATCGACGATCGCGGCCGTGCTCGCCGACGGGCCGGAGCCGTCGCCGTCGCCGCGGGTGGTGCACCGCTATCTCTCCACCGGCGCGCTGGACGACGAGCCGGCCACGTTCTTCGAGGGCGTCGAGCGGGTGCTGCCCGGTCAGGCCCTGATCGCCGAGCCGAGCGGGGTCCGGCGCCAGGCGTTCCTGCGCGCGGGCACCGAACTGCTCCGCCCCACCCCGCGCCACGTCTCCGACCTGCTGCGTCCCGACCCGTCCGCCGCGGCCGCCGACCCCGCGGACGAGTTGCGCCGCCGGCTGACCGCGACCGTCGGGACGCCCGACCAGCCCGCGGCCGTGGTCGTCGCCGGGCCGGGCTCGGCGGCCCTGTCCGGTCTGGCCGACACCGCTCTCTCCCCGGAGTACCCGGACCATGCGCAGGCCAGCACCGCTCCGCTGCCGGGCCGGGTGCGGCTGACCGCCGACCAGTTCAAGGCGGACTGGTCGGACTTCATCCGGGTCCAGGAAGAGCCGACCGGTTCCGCCGCCGCCTACCTGCACTACCGGCTGGCCCAGGACGGCGCGGACCTGCAGACCTTGATCAGCGCGGAGGGCGCCGCGCAGTTGCTGTTGGGTACGGCGCCGTCGGCGAACCGGATCGCCGGCGCGGTGCTGCTGGCCGGCGCGGCGGTGCGCGGCGGTGTCCGTGCCGTCACCGGTGCGGGCGGCAGCGGCCGGACCGAACTGTCGGTGAGCCTGCTCTCGGACGAGCTGCGGTCCCGCTACTCCGACGAGGGACCGGCGCCGCTGGCCAGCGAGCCGGGCCGGCTCCGGGTGGACGCGCTGACCGCGACCTCGCTGCCGTACCGGCTGCGGTCGCTGGCCAAGACGGCCGAGCACTTCGGCACCCGGTTCGCGCTGCCGTACCTGGACCTCGACACGGTCCGCTGGCTGCTCGGCCAGGACGACGAGACCTTGATCAAACTGCTGGACGGGCCGGGTCAGGTCGACAGCGAACCGGCGCAGGCCGACTGGCTGATGCGGATCAAGAACACCGTCTACGACGTGTTCATGAGCGAGTCGTTCGCGAACCGCGGCTACTTCGACCAGACCGCGGTGGTGGAGTCCTTCGAGGCGTTCATCAAGCGTCCGACCGGCCCGGCGGCGGCCGTGTTCTGGCGCATCCTCAACGTCGAACTCTGGTGCCGCGAGTTCTTCGACAAGGCCCAGCCGGCGCCCGAGGTCAAGATCAAGACCGACCTGGAGGCGAACGAGGGCAAGGAACTTGATCTTGTCCTGCCGAACGGCCGCTCGGTCCGGCGCTACCCGCTGCGCACCGAACTCTTCAGCGCCAGCGACGATCTGACCGGACGAGTCGTCGAACGGGTCGGCGAGTTCTTCCAGACCCTCGGCGGTACGACGGACGAAGATCATCGGGCAGCGACGACGGGCCGCTGGTACTTCTTCATCAGCGAGAAGATCGTCGCGATCACCCAGGGCCGCTCGATGTTCGTCTGGGACATCAAGGTCAGCTGGGCGGCCCGGGTGCTGTCCCGCTTCGTCACCCGGACCCCGACCGGGATCGGGCTCGGGTCGCCGTTCACCATGCAGCTGGCGATCGGCGAGGCCGGGCTGCCGCGGATCCTGTTCGCGTCGGCCGGCAGTGTGGTCGGCAAGCTGGCCGGCAAGTCGGGCGTCTTCTATCAGCTGGTCGGGCACGACGTGCGCGCGATCGACGGGCCGACCGAGTACTCGGCGTACCCCTCCAACGTGTCGGCCAAGTTGCCGCCGAAGGACCCGGACAAGGTCGCCGCGGAGCTGACGGCGGCGATCCGGCCGCTGCTCCCGGAGCCGTACGCGAGCACGTTCGCCGGCACCGTCGTGATGGACGCAAATGATCTTGGTCGGAACGCGCTCGGCCAGGACGTGCCGGGCGAGCCGCAGGTCTACGAGGAGATGTTCGCCGACAACCCGCTCGGCCAGGGCAGCCAGCAGACCCCGCTCGCGATCGTCTTCGAACTGCCCTGATCACAACCCTGCGAGTCAGGGTCGGGGTGTCCCCGGACCCTGGCTCCGGGTAGGGCTAACCCGACTCGGATTCGGGTGACTACCTCAATGTGCTGTCCGGCGGATTTGCGTTGGATAGTGGACATGGAGACGCTGACCGAATTCATCCTGGGGGCTGCAGGCTCACCGTGGGTCTATCTGCTGGTGCTGCTGGTGGCCTGCATCGACGGGTTCTTCCCGCCGATCCCCAGTGAGTCGGTGGTCGTCGCGCTCGCCGCGGTCGGTATCGCGACCGGGCAGCCGTGGGTGATCGGCGTGGCCATCGTGGCTGCGATCGGCGCCATCGCCGGCGACAACATCGCGTTCCTGATGGGCCGCAAGCTGGGCGTCGGCCGGTTCGCCTGGATGCGCCGGCCGCGGGTCGCGAAGGTGTTCGACTTCGCGCACCGGCAGCTGCAGCACCGCGGTGCGCTGCTGATCCTGACCGCCCGCTACATCCCGGTCGGCCGGGTCGCGGTGAACATGACCGCCGGGGCGACCGGCTTCTCCTGGCGCCGGTTCTTCCCGCTGAGCATCCTGGCCGGTTCGTCCTGGGCCGCGTACTCGATCCTGATCGGGGCGGTCGCCGGCCACTGGGTGAAGGACAACCCGATCCTCGGTGCCGCCGTCGCGATCGTCGCCGCCATGATCATCGGCTTCGTGATCGACAAGGTCGTCGGCCGGCTCACCGGCCGGAATCGGCTGCCCGAGGTGGCCGACGAAGACCTGGAGTCGGTCTCGCCCGAGTCAGCCGTCGTCGCCGGCAAGTCCGCCGACTCCTGATCCCCCGCTCCCTGAGCCTGTCGAGGGGCAACCCTTCGGCAGGCTCAAGGCATGTCCGGGTCAGGGCAGGTCGCGGCGCAGGGTCGTTGCCCGGGCTCGCAACTCGGCGACGACCTTCGCCTGTTCCCGCTCCTCGGCCGTGACCCGCTTGAGCTGCTCGGAGAGCTCGGCCTGCCGTTCCCGCAGTCCGGTCAGGACCTCGGCCGCCGCGTCCAGCTCCGCCTTGGCCGCCTCCAGTTCCTTGCGCAGCTTGGCCTGCTCGGCCCGCTTCCGCTCGGCCTGCTCGCGGGCCTTCCGTACCTCGGGATCCTCGGTCTTCGGCTTCGCCGGAGCCTTCTCCGCTTTCGTGTCCTTGGCGTCCGGCTTGGGTTTGGCGGACTTGGCCGGGGCAGGAGCCGGTACGGGCCCGGGCGACAACGGTCCGAATCCGCCGTAGGCCACCACCTGGTGCACCCAGCCGTTGCGGACCGCCTCGGCCAACTCGGGATCGGTCCAGGCGGCCTGCAGGGTCGAGGAGACCTCCTGCAGCGCCGTGTCGGTGGTCGTCTGCCCGGCCTCCTTGGCCAGTTCGGCTGCCCGCCGGGACAACTGCCGGGCGGCCGTCGCGCGCTGCTGGTTGAGTTCCCGAAGTTGATCACCGGCGAGCCGCTGCTGCGCCTCGGTGAGCGCCGTACCCAGCTCGAGCCAGGACTCGATCCGCTCCGGGTCGTGGTGGGCCAGCAGGTTGACCAGCCAGGCCGACTTGGTCGGCCGGCGGAGGGCGCCGACCCGCTTGGCCAGCTCCTTGTCGCCTTCCTTCTTGGCCTGGTCGGCCAGCTCCTTGCGCCGCGCGACGAAACCGTCCGGCGACCCGGCGTACAGCTCGGCGGCGATCTCGGAGAACTCCACGGCCCCGATTCTCACACGCCGGCGGCGTCCGGGCTGGTTGACTGGCGATCATGCGCTGGACGAACCTCGCGGAGTCCGAGGCCGTTGCGGAGGCGGCGTTCGCGCTCCCGTACGGGAAGGGCGGCGGTGGTGGCTTCATGGCCGGCCACCTGATCACCAAGCTGGTGTCGCGGCCGAGACTGGCCCGTCGCTGGCCGGAACTTTCCGTCGCCGTCCTTGACGATGACGGCAGTTGCGTGGCCCGCGGCGTGACGATCCCGTACGCGTCGACGGTCGAGGGCCGGGATCCGTACCCGGAGGGCGGTTGGGAACAGGCGGTGCTCTGGGCGTCCGAGGATGCGCTGGACGGTCGCGCCCCGGACACGCTGTGTGCCCTGGAAATCGCGGTCCATCCCGATCATCAGCGCCGAGGCCTGTCGGGCCGGGCGCTGCAGGCGCTGCGGCAGAACGCGGAGGACGTCGGATTCGGCCGCCTGATCACCCCGGTCCGTCCGCCGCAGAAGGCCGACGATCCGTGGACCCCGATGGCGGAGTACGCGAGCAGGACCAGGGACGACGGTCTGCCCAGCGATCCGTGGCTCCGGGTCCACGTCCGGGCCGGCGGCCGGATCCGCGCCATCGCTCCGTGTTCGGCCACCATCGCGGCCGGCCTGGACCGGTGGCGGACCTGGACCGGGCTGCCGCTCGACGCCGACGGCCCGGTCGCGATTCCCGGCGGCCTGGCCCCGCTGTTCGTCTCCGTCTCGCTGGGGGTCGGCAGCTACGTCGAGCCGAACGTCTGGATCGAGCACCTCGGCTGACGTCGCCCGTTTCACCCGAACCGTGGAATCCGGCGGTAGCGTGCCGTCATGGGACTGCGGAGTGGCGGGGTCGCCCTGCTCGTCGTACTGGCGCTGACGGCGTGCACCGCCGAGCAACCAGCGCCGCAGCCGAGCCCGCCTACGCAGTCGGAACCAGAGGGACCCTTCGAGGCGCCGTCCGCAGCTGTCGGCGCGCTGGACGGAGCCGACTCCGGGGAACTCGAGGTCGACGGGCCGACCAACGACGAGGGTCAGTACCTGGTGCGGCCCGGTCAGACCTTGCAGCTGTCGCTCGCCTTCCGGAACTACGGCAAGCGGGCGGTCGAGACCAAGATCATCATCGAAGCCCTGTGCCAGAACGCGAAATTCGCCGAGACGGTGTCCTTCCGGGTGCCGGGCTCGACCCTCACTCCGCCCGAATCCAAGGTCGTGGCGACCTGGCACGGCACCGCGACGATCCCGGCCGACTGCGATCCGCTGGGGATCCCGGGCGTCGCTGACGGCTCGCTCAACGCCGAGGTCAGGGTGGCCGCTGACGGTCGGGAGCGTGGTGAATCGTCCACCGTGACGTTCAGTCTCGCCCGGTAGCAGACCGCGGAAGGCGTCGCGAGATACTGGCCTTTCCGCCCGCATCACGTGAGGATGATCAGCATGGCCACGCCCGAGATCTCTGTACAGCTGTATTCCATCCACCCCGAGCTGGAGGCCGACCTGGACGGCTCGCTGGCGAAGCTTGCCGAGATCGGTTTCAAGACCGTCGAGGCGTTCGACTTCGTTCGCCGCGCCGATGCGCTCAAGGCGTCCTTCGAGAAGTACGGCCTCAGCTCGCCGACCGCGCACGCGCTGCTGCTGGAGGAGGCCGGGGTGGCCACGCCGGACGGCCTGCTGTCCGTACCGCCGGCCGAGGAGACGTTCGCCGCGGCCAACGCCCTCGGGGTGCAGGTGGTGATCGATCCGTTCGTCGCTCCGGACCGGTGGGCGACCGCCGACGACGTGAAGCGCAACGCCGAGCGGCTCAACGAGCGCGCCGAGCAGGCGAAGGAGTTCGGCCTCAAGGTCGGCTACCACAACCATGATCACGAACTGACGACCAAGGTCGACGACCGCCCGGTGCTGGAGCTCTTCGCCGAGCAGCTCGACCCGTCGGTGCTGCTGGAAGTCGATCTCTACTGGGCCTTCGCCGGCGGCGCGGACCTGATCCCGCTGCTGCGCAAGCTCGGCGACCGGGTGATCGCGGTGCACGTGAAGGACGGCCCGATGCGCCCCGGCATCAGCGCCCGCGAGCTGCCGAATGATCAGCAGCCGGCCGGTCAGGGCGACGTCCCGCTGGCCGAGGTGTTGACCTCCGACCTGGCGATCCCGTACGCGGTGGTCGAGTTCGATCACTACGAGGGCGACACGTTCGAGGGCATCGCGCAGAGCTACCGGTTCCTCACCGAGACCCTCGGCTGAACCCTGCACGACGTCACCGGCCGGCGTCTCGACGAACGTCGACGCCTGCTGGAAACGATCACCGCCGCCCTGGCGGACGACGAGCGGGTCTGCGCGGCCTGGCTGCACGGCTCGTCGGCGCGGGGCGGCGGTGACGCGCTCAGCGATCTTGATCTTGTGGTCGTCGTACCGGACGAGTTGATCAAGGAAATCGCCGGCGGTCCGCGGTCGCCGGTCGACTACCGGCACGTGCTGGACTCACCTCGCGGTCGCTGGGTGGCGTCCATCCTCGAGCCGCTGCTGCTGCTCGAGGCGCCGCAGAATGCGCCGGCCGGAGGAGCCTTCCTCACGACGTTGACCGCAGGGGCGGATGGCCCCCAGCAGGTCGACTGGGAATGGCTGCCCCGCAGCTCCGCGCGCCGGCCGCTCGAGTCAGTGATCTTGATCGACCGGGAGCTTCCGCCGGTAGAGGCGTCGGCGACCGAACCGGCTGGACCCGGCCCGGCTCCGGAGCGTACGGTCTTCGAGATCGCCTGTCACGCCGTTCCATGGTTCTGGATGACGCTGTTGTGGAACGCCAAGTCCGCGGCGCGCCACGCCGGTTCGATGCCGATGTTGGCCGCGACGCTCGGCGCGCTCCACGACGTCGAGCACTTCGTCGGCCGGGAGTCGCCGCCGACGTCCGTACCGGATCGGGACCCGTTCGGTGTTCTGGCCGGACTGTCGGATCGGATGGACGAGTTGCGCTCCGCCGGGTCTCCGTTGTTCGCGGACGTCCCGGACCGGGTCGGGTCGCAGGCACGCAGGTTCATTGAGGTGGCCAGGGCGGTCGCGGAGGTTCGCCAATCTCAAGGCGCCGGGCAACGAGGCTGCCGAGCTCGCGATCTGGCAACGTGATCATGAACTGGTCCCGCCGACGATCCGCGGCCAGGGCGCAGGCGTGATCAACTTCGTCGTGGACGAGGTCGACCAGGTGTTCGCGGAGGCCGAACAGCTCGGCCTGCCGATCATTCTCGGGCTCCGCGACGAGCCGTACGGTCAACGGAGGTTCCTGACCAGCGACCCGGCCGGCACCGTCGTGGATGTCAGCACACCGATCGCGATGTCCCCCGAGCTGTTCCCGTCGGGCTAGAGATCTTGAGTGAATTTCGGCCGTGACTGACCGGCGGAAATTCACTCAAGCGTTGCGCTAGCTGGACCAGGTGGTGCCGGTGAAGCGCTCGTACATGTCGATGTAGCGGCGTCGCGTCTCGGCGACTACCTCGGCCGGCAGTTCGGGCGCCGGCGGCGTCTTGTCCCAGCCGGTCGTCTCGACCCAGTTCCGCAGGTACTGCTTGTCGAGATAGTTCTGCGGGCGGCCGGGTTCCCATTCGTCGACAGCCCAGAAGCGGGACGAGTCGGGGGTGAAGATCTCGTCGGCGAGGATGATCTCGCCGTCCGGCGTGCGGCCGAATTCGAACTTCGTGTCGCCGATGATCACGCCCCGGCTCTCGGCGAGCTTGGCGGCGCGCGTGTAGAGGTCCAGGGTGAGGTCGCGCAGCTTCGCGGCGGTCTCCGCGCCGACCAGGCCGACGACCTGCTCGAAGGTGATCAACTCGTCATGCCCTTGACCGACGGGCGCCTTCGTGGATGGCGTGAACACGGGCTCCGGCAGCTGCGAGGCCTCGACCAGGCCCTCCGGAAGTCGTACCCCGGAAATCTCGCCGGACTGCCGATAGGCATTCAAACCGGTGCCGGAGAGATAGCCGCGCGCGATGCACTCCACCGGCACGATCTCGACCTGCCGGCAGCGCATCGCCCGGCCGGCGAACTGCTCGGGGACGTCGGTCACCGACAGCACATGATTGGGTACGTCGGCGAACTGCTCGAACCACCACAGGGAGAGCGCCGTCAGCACCTTTCCCTTGTCCGGGACGGGCGTCGGGTGCACGACGTCAAACGTCGACACGCGGTCCGACGCGACGAGCAGGATCTCACCGGGCCGATCCGTGTAGATGTCGCGAACCTTGCCCTGATGCAGCAGCGTCAACTCGGTCACGGCAGCAGTCTCGCAGGTGAGCCCTGGCCGGACTGCCCGGGGCTGGTGACCTGTTCCGGCTCCCCGGCCTTCCAGATCGTGATCTTGAGACCGTGGTCGTCCCCTTCGACCGACGACGCGATCGCTCGGTCGTGATCGTCGATCGAGTTGTGCAGCGTGAACCGCGGATCGCGGTTCAGGTCGAGGAACTTCGTGGTGCCGGGCATGCCCGCGATGACGAGCTGGCCTTCGAAGATGCACGGCTCGACCGGACTGATCCGTGGATAGCCGTCGGAGCGCAGGGTGCCGAGCAGACAGAGCCGGTCGGCCTGCTGATGCCGACGGGCGAAGATCGACGAAACCCGCGGCGCCGCGGCCGCGAACTCCTGCCAGGTGGTCATGGGCGCCACACTAGGGAAGTCCCACCGCGCGAGTGATCGATTGGGTAGGAGACCTTGATGAAGCTGCCGGAAGGCACCACGGAACCCGTGATCACCCATTGGCAACGGGCCTCGACCACCGAACTGCTGGACCGGCTGGACCTGCCCGACCGGACCGCCGGTAACCGGGTGATCCTGGTCGACGGGCGCAGCGCGGGCGGGAAGACGACCCTGGCGGGTCGACTCCGGTCCGCCCTGGCCGGGTCGGAACTGGTGCACACCGACGACGTGGCCTGGAACCACTCGTTCTTCCGCTGGGACTCCGAACTGATCGAGAACGTGATCGCGCCGGTACGGCGGAACGAACCGGTCCGCTACCGACCACCGGGCTGGGCCGGGAAGGGGCGCGAGGGCGCGATCGTGGTGGAGCCCGGCCGGGATCTGATCGTGGAGGGCGTGGGCGCCGGCCGGGCAAGCATCGCGGCCTGGGCCGATGCGGTGGTCTGGGTGCAGTCGGACTTCACGGACGCCCGAGTCCGCGGGATCGCCCGGGATCTGGAGCTCGGGATCCGGGACGCGGCGGGCGTGGAGAGCTTCTGGGAGGAATGGATGAGTTCGGAACTTCCGTTCCTGGAGGTGGAGCAACCCTGGCGCCTAGCCAAGATCATCGTGGCCGGCCGCGCCACCGCCGACGATCCCGACCTGGTCGACCTGGCGCTGACCTGATCCGGAGATCACAGGTGCGGAGCCGGAACAACCCTTGCGCACTGGGTGTTCGGTGGCCCACCTACGAGTTGATCTTGGTGTAGGAGAGGGAACGTCGACAAGGCAGCGCTCAGGATCGCATAGGACCCGACGGCACCGTCCACCAGGGGCACACCTGATCTATTTCCCGAGTTCCGCGTTCGAAGGAACCAGTGGGCATTGCCGAGATTCGGGACAAACCATGTCTATCCCGCTGGCGGTGAGCTGGTAAGCCGTCTTGTCAACAGAGTAAAAGGGTTGACGGCCTCGTCGTGTGATCGGCCGAACACGTGCAAATGAACGTGTGGCGTTCCCTGGTGTGATGCCAATCCGTCGTTGGCAAAGCAACTGAGGCCGGTTGCTCCCGATGCGCTATCGAACTGATTGCGCACCTCCTTGAGTCGCGCACCCATAGATACGACCTCCGGTCCCGTCAAATCGCCAATGCTCACGACATGACGCAGCGGCAACAGGATGACTTGGGATTCAATCATCACGCCCCTGGGTCGGATCACCCTCACGCCATCGGCCCTCCAACGCTCCTGCTTCATGAGCACCTCAGGCCAGCAACCATCGCACTCAGAGTCAGAGGGGGCAGGAATAGTCACCTCTGGTGCATCGCCGAGCGCCCGCGCTAACGCTGAAAGCGTTTCATCATCAACCGTGACGGAATCTCGGTCCTCGCGCGGAATGGCCATGACGCGATTCGGAGATATCTCCTCACCTGGATACCGGCCAAAGATGTGAACTGCAGGACCCGCGGTAAGCGGCTCAGGCTCACCAATTCCAATCCTGTCCGGCTTCCAGCCCGCGGAGAAGCTGATGCCGAAACCGCGAGCCTCGAGAGTGTGCCAAAGTGCCGACCGTGACCTGCGATAAGCGTCGAGCAGCTCGTTTGCAGCGGCATCATCGAAATGGTGATCAGGTGACCTATCAACGAGCGCCAAATGGCTTCGAGTCATTGCACGTTCCGGCACGACAATCTTCCAGCGTCTATTCTCCCAAAGCTCGATCATGCTGAATACATTAGCAGTTATGGGCGAGGATCTGACGGGTAACAATAGGTAGCCATAGGCGGATCCTGTCCAATTCGCGTCGCCTGGACCATGCAGGCGCTCTGGCACGGGACTGCTCTGCCCGGCCCCCGAGTTCGCAGCCTGTGTGACTATCGTTTCGCCATGCCTGCTCACCAATCCGATATTCCAGCGGACGAGGACTTTCAGCTACTAGCACACCTTGAGTCGGGGCGAGCTATCATCGGGGAGGCACAATTTCTGCCCGGATACAGCCTTCTTCTCTCGGGCGTCCCGGGCGTAGACCGCCTGACCGATCTGCCCCGCTCTGCTCGAGTCGCCTTCCTGGCGGACATGGAGGCCGTCGGTGAGGCGGTCGAGCGGGTCTGCCAACGCGATTCCGATTTCCGCCGGATCAACCTGGAGATCCAGGGAAATCTCACGCCCAAGCTCCACGCGCACATCTGGCCGCGATATGAGTGGGAGCCTGCGGCCGTCAGATTCCATCAGGTGGCCCGCCACCCGAAGGAACGGTGGCACGATCCCGCGACACGCCTTGGCCCGCAACACACCCCACTTCGGGATGCCCTCCGGGCCGAGCTGGCAATCGTCGTCAAGCAGAACCAATCAATGCCGAACGGCTGATGGCTGAGCGGTGGGCCCGGGTGCCGGAGGCTGGCGATCCGGATTATTCGATGTCGATCTTGCTGCCGGTCGTGCGAGACTGCCCAGATCTTCGACCGAGAGGGAGAGGTCGTGTTTGATCAGGCAATGGCGCCGCTGCGGAATCGACGCTTCACCGTTGTGCTGTCGGGTGAGGGCCTGTCGATGATCGGTGACGCCGCGTTCGCCGTCGCGCTGGCCTGGTTGGTGCTTCAGGAGACCGGTTCCGTCGTTGCACTCGCGTCCATCCTCTTGGTGCAGGCGATCCCGGGTGGTCTGCTGATGTTGTTCGGCGGCGCGATCACGGACCGGGTCTCGCCCCGTACCGTCATGGTCTGGTCGCACGTCGTTCGGGGACTGGCCGTCGGAACGGTGGCCGTTCTGGCCGGGACTGGGAACCTCCAGCTGTGGCAGCTCTACGTACTCGCCGTGGTGATCGGTGTCGCGGGCGCCTTCTTCGGCCCGGCGTCCGAAAGCGTGCTGCCCTTCCTCCTGCCAGCGGAGCAGCTTCCGCGCGGCAACGCGCTCCAGGGTGCGGTCGAGCAGTCGGTCATGATCATCGGACCGCTGCTCGGTGGACTCCTGACGGCGTGGCTCGGGCCGGCCGTGGCGATCGGATTGAACGCGCTCACCTTCCTCGTCGCCGCCATGACGGCGCGCGCGGCGCCGGGCCGTGAGGCCGCACCGCGGGAGCCGATCTCGGCTGCTGTCGTGATCAAGGAGATCGGTGAGGGTCTGCGGCTTGCGCGACGGAGCCATGAAGTACGCATCGTGCTGTTGATCGTCGGCGCCTCCGCGCTGAGCTACAGCGGCCTGTTCGCCGTCGGCCTGCCGGCTCTGGCGCAGTCCTTCTCCGCCAGCGCCGTGGCACTCGGAACGCTGATCTCTGCCTGGGGCGTCGCACAGCTTCTCGGTACGATCTCCGCAGCGATCACCGGCCTGCCGCGCCGCTGGGGCTTGTTGATCATCGGCATGACCCTGGTCGAGGCGACCGCCTTCGCCTTGCTGGGCGTATCGCCGAACATCTTCGTCGCCTCCGCGATCTTGGTTGTGGTCGGCTTCGGCGTCGCCTACTCGAGCGATGTGGCCCTGCCGACGTTCATCCAGACCCGCACCCCGCGGGAGTTCCTGGGGCGGATCAGTAGCCTCATCGGGCTGCCGCGCGTCATCTTCGGGCCGGTGTCCATCGCTCTGCTCGGCGGCGTTCTGACCCACTCCATCGGCTGGGGTTTCGCCATCGCGGCGATCCCCATGCTCCTGGTCGGCATCCGGCTGGTTCTCGATCCCGCGGCGCGCAAGCTACGTACAGACCCGGAGCCCGTTTCCTGACGAATTTGATCATGGCGGCGTTCGCCCAGTCACGGCCTGCCAGACTGTGGTCATGACCTCTCGATCGGCCCGAGTTGCGACGGAGCGACCGTTCTACGACCGGCACGCTGACGCCTACGACGCGTTGATCACCGACCCGGTCGAGCCGTGGGTCGAGGCCGTACACGAACGGCTCCAGGGCGCCGGGATCACGCGCGCATCGATCTTGGATGCCGGTTGCGGGACCGGGCGGCACGGTGAGGCCTTGGCTGCCCTGGGCCATCGGGTGACCCTCCTCGACGCGTCGCCGGCACTCCTGGCGGTTGCCTCGCGTCGCTGCCCGAACGCCCGCATCCTCCGCGCCGACCTCTGCCGGCTGGAGGCCGATGAGACCTACGATGCCGTGGTTTGCCGTGGCGTGCTGAACGATCTTGTCGAAGACGCCGAGCGCGCGGCGGCGCTCAGTTCTCTCGCGAAGATCACGGGTCAGGACGGATTCCTGATCTTGGACGTCAGAGAACGCGAGGCCTCGGCGCTGCGAGCAGACGCCGAGTGGCGTGCCAAGACCGTGGAACTCGCGGGAGGAGAACGGCTGACGTTCTCCAGCCGACCGACCTGGCACGGAGGCCGGATCGAGGTCGAGGAACGTTACGAGCTTCGGTCCGCCGACGGCCGACCGATCGCCGTGCACGAGTACTCGTTCGCGATGGTGCCGTGGACCCGGGCCGAGCTTCAGGAGGGCCTGAGCCGCGTCGGATTCACGCGGGTCGAGGTCCGGCCAGGGGTGGGACGGCGCAGTCCCGACCGGATCCTGGTCGTGGCCAGGCGCTAGCCCAGCCTCGCGGCCCGAAACCTTGCCGGAGGCCGCAAACGCATGCCAGGCTCGGCTTTCATGACGGGCAAGCGCGCCGACGTTTTCCTTACCTGGATGGGGCTGATCGACAGTTACACGCTCGACCGAGCGCGGAAGGACCTCGTGCAGGACGAGCTCGACTTCGAGCCGCACCCGGGTGCGTGGGGGATCCGCCGGCGTGGCGAGCAACGTACGAAGCACATCTGGACCGAGGACAACGGCGAATGGGTCGTCGAATGCGACTGGGACCTGGCGACGGATGAGATGAACGGTCGGCCCGTGGTCATACCGATGACGACGATCAACTGGCTGCTCAACCACTTCGGCGCCGCGCCGGGCCTGTTCGCCGAACTCGAGATCGTCGGCGGCCCCACCACCCCGACACAAGACGTCTACAACCAGATGTGGAGCCACACGATCATCCCGACCGTCGACGAGGGCCTGGCGCGATTCGACGACGGCTGGGCCGCGCTCAGGGAAGCGCTCAAGATCACGACCGACGAGATGCTCGAGCGGGACTACCCGGGACATCCCTGGAAGCGCGGCGACCGCGCCCTCGCCGCGATGCTCAACGAGGTGAGCCACCACGGCACCCAGATCTGCATGGTGCGTGACCTCTACGCCAACCGCTACGGCAGGACCCGTCAACGCTGAAGCGGGAGGTCCGGGGCCTTCGGCTGTCCCGTTCCTGGTCAGCTCCGGCTGTCGGTGCCGTGCGGTAGGAAGAGGTTCATGCTGGCTGAAGCTGATGCGGTGGCTCTGGTTGATGAGGTCAACGCGGCGACGGGCGCCGATCTTGTGCTGCGAGGCATCGCGGCTCAAGGCGGGACCGGCGGCGCGGTGTTCGTGCAGTGGCCGGATGGTCGACAGGGTGTTGTGACACCGTCGGTCGCCCCACTGGCAGCGCTGCAACAGCAGGCCGACCTGATGATCTTGGCGCGATCACGCGGAATCGCGGTGCCTGAGTATCAGCTGGTGGTGCCGCTGGCCGAGCGCCGGGTCATCGTGCAGGAACGGGTGCCGGGCGAAGTGAAGCGTCTGGACGTGGCCAAGCTGGAGACGATGATCGAGGTGAACGAGCAGTTTGCCGACCTGCTTGCCGATCGCTCCGATGTGCCCGTGCCCATGCTGCTGCTTCGCCATGAGCGGGGCTGCGGCCCCCTGGAGACGCACAGTGCCCGAAGTCGCCGGTTGCTGGACTGCGTGCGTGAGGTCGGCGAGGTTGAGATGCACGGGACTGATCTTGTGCATGCCGACCTCAATCACACCAACGTCCTGTTCGACGATGACGGCACTTTGACCGGTGTCATCGATTGGGACCTGAGTACGGCTCGGGGGGATCGTCACTTCGGGCTGGTGAAGATGCGCTACATCCTCCAGTGGGAGGCGCCGGACCCCGTCGTCCTTGCCCGGTTGGACGAGATTCTTGAGGACCTGATCGAGCCGGACACGCTGCGGGCGTACTGGGCTCATTGGGGCCTTCGACTGGTGGATTGGTCGATCAGCCACTTCGGACCCAGGGAAATAGACCTGCACCTGGAGCTGGCTGAGTCACGGTTGCTGGCCCGGCGAGGATGACGGCCTGGTCGGGACCGATCCGGAGAACGCTGCCGGGTCGGCGCCTTTGGCTGTCCCGTTCCTAGTCAGCTCCGGTTTGGAAGGGTCGACTCGACGGGTGAACTGTGGGAAAATGGGTGTAGGGCCCGTCCAAGTATGAGTTGGACGGGCCCTACTGGTGTGGTCTGGCGGGTGACGCTGCCTGACCATCGGATGCTCTCCGGTCCCGCGGTCCGTCACGACCGACGCGGTGGGCCGAAACCCTCCGTATGGACCTTCCTTCGTCCGATCCCGGTTGCCTTGCGGCGTCCGGTGAGTAAGTTCTACACCCGGTGCCAGGGGTCCGCAAGCCCTTCGGTGAAAGTATTCTGAGCAATTCTTCGTCCACCGGTCGATCCACAGTTACCGGCCGGATACCCACCGTTTCCGTACCCTCGTCCACACGTTGTGCACAGGGCCCTGGGGACAACCGCAGGTCAGGCGATGGTGGTGATGTGCTCGATGATCGCGGTGGTCGAGACGGACGGGGTGCGGGGCAGGTAGACGACCTTGCAGATGTCGTTCAGGTAGTCGAACTTGCCGGCCCAGTCGTCGCCCATGACGAGGATGTCGGCCTGGTGTTCCTCGACGTACTGCCGCTTCAGCTCGAGGCTCTCCTCGAGGAACACGCCGTCGACCACCTTGATGTTGGTCAGGATCTCCATCCGCTCGTCCTGGGTGAACACCGGACGCCGGCCCTTCTTGGCCAGGTTGAGCTGGTCGGAGGAGACGCCGACCAACAGCCGGTCGCCGAACTCGGCCGCCCGGTTGAGGACCCGGACGTGCCCGACGTGGAACACGTCGAATGTGCCGAACGTGATCACCGTCGTGTCAGCCATCGAAATTGCCCTTCGCTCGTGAACTTCCGGTCAACTCTACGGGAACGTACGACAGCGGCCGGGTGACACCACCGGCCGTCCCGAGGACCGTCCAGCACGGGCCGAAATTTCTGGACATTTCGGGGGTGGTGGGCGTGAGATCGTGCCATGACCGCTCGGGAACGCTTCGCCACCCACTCGCCCTACTCCGATCCCGGCCGCCATGCCGCGTTGCTCCGGGAGCCGGTCGGCCTGGACCGGATCGGAGCCGCGGTACGCAATCTGGTGCTGCACTACCGGGCCGAGGCGGACCTGATGCCGGACGACCGGCGGGACGAGATCAACGCGCGCTGGGTCTCGGCGATCCTCGAGCTTGATCAGGAGCGGCACCCGGAGCCGGTGCTGGAGCCGCGACCGCCCGGCGACCGGGTGGCCGGCTGCTGTCGTGATCATGCGCTGCTCGCCGTGGCGATGCTGCGGGAGCAGGGGATCCCGGCCCGGACCAGGGTCGGGTTCACCAGCTACTTCGATCCGGACTTCCATGGTGATCATGTCGTCCTCGACTGGTGGAACGGGGAGCGCTGGCAGCGGGCCGATCCGGAGCTGGTGCCGGGGACGCGGGAGATCGACGTGCACGACTTGGCGACCGGCGAAGGGGCGGCGTTCGAGACCGCCGCCGAGGTCTGGGTCGGCTACCGGGCCGGGCGGCTCGACCCGCAGCGGTACGGCGTCGCCGGTGTTCCCGAGCTGATCGGCCCGACCTTCATCAGGTTCTACGTGATCATGGAGGTCCACCACCGGTACGGCGACGAACTGCTGCTCTGGGACGAGCTCGGCGCCGGCATCACCGACGAGGACGCGGACCGGCTGGCGGCGCTGTTGATCAAGGCGGACGCCGGAGACGAGGCGGCGGAGGCCGAGTTGGAGCAGTGGTTCCGGACCGACCCGCGATTGCGGCCGCCCGACACGGTGACCCAGTTGTCCCCGTACGGTGAACCGCCGGTGATCATCGAGCTCGCGGCCGGACCGCCGGCCCGGGCTGGACTCTGACACGGTGTCAGGGCGCAGGCTCGGATCATGACCACTCCACACCGCTTCGCCGCTCACACGGCCTACACCGATCCCGGCCGGCACGCCGCGCTGCTCCGCGAGCCGGTCGGCATCGAGGAAGTCTGCCGCACCGCCGGCAACCTGATCCTGCACTACCGGGCCGAGTCCAACCTGCTCCGCGAGGATCGGAAGCACGAGGTCAACGCTCGTTGGGTCTCGGTGATCCTCGAGCTTGATCAGCAGCGGCACCCGGGATCCCTACTGGCCCCGCGTCCGCCGGGCGACCGGGTTCCGGGCTGCTGCCGTGACCATTCGCTGTTCACGGTCGCTGCGCTCCGCGAGCAGGGGATTCCGGCCCGGACCCGGGTCGGGTTCGCCGGCTACTTCGGCCCCGGCTTCCACAGTGATCACGTCGTCGTCGAATGGTGGCAGGGCAGCCGTTGGCAACGATCCGACCCCGAACTGCAGCAGCAAGATCATCCGTTCGACGTGTTCGATCTTGCCGTCGGCGAGGGAGCGCCGTTCCCGACGGCCGCGGAGGTCTGGACCGGCTACCGCCAGGGCCGGCTGGATCCCGAGCGGTACGGGGTCTTCCCGGGCTCCGAGCACGTCGGCCCGCCGTTCATCAAGAGGTATGTGTTCCTCGAGGTCAATCACCGCTACGGCAACGAGCTGCTGCTCTGGGACGAGGTCGGTACCGGCGTCTCGGACGAGGAGACGGATCGGATCGCGGCGTTGTCGATCAAGGCCGACGCCGGCGACGAGGGCGCGGAAACCGAGCTGGAGCAGCGATTCCGGGGCGACACCCGGCTGTGGCCGACCGGCACCGTGACCCAGTTGTCCCCGTACGGGGAGCCGCCGGTGACCGTCGATCTCACCCGCGCCGCCGCACCGTCCGGGGTCGCCGGCTGACCAGGACCATGATCAACCGACCCGGTCCTCGATCAGGAACGTGCCGCCGGCCTGTTCGGCAAGGCCGGGACCGAAGAGCGCGCCCGGCGTGTAGGCGCCCGGTCGGCCGGCCCCGGTCACCAGCCGGTCCGCGACCTCGGTGGCAATCGCGGCGGTGAAGTCCATCCCGTCGTCGGCGCGCAACCAGACCACCCGGTTCGAACCGTCGTCCCACTCGACTCGGGCGCGAGCCCAGGTGGTCGGGTCGCCGGCGGCGGCGTCCTCCTTGATCGTGACCCCGGCGAGCAGCCGGATCGCGCCGCGCCGCAGCGGAGGAATCCTGAGCAGGGCGCCGACGATCGGCAGGGCGAGGCCGGCCAGCCGTCCGGTCGGGATCTCCTTGGAGGCGGCGACGACGTCGGGTGCACCACTGCCGCGCTGGGCGGCGATCAGTTCGCCGGACGGTGCCGCGGCGGTGGTGGCCGTCCGCCCGTCGGGCAGGGCGAGCTGCTCGGCGCCGGCGCCGAGCCGGTCCGGGGTCAGCCGGCCCGACCGGTAGCTGAAGCCGCCACTGGCGAAGACGTCGATCATGGTCTCGGCCAGCACCGCGCCGACCGTGCCGCTGCCGCGGTAGTCGGCGAGGGCATCGACGCGGACCCGGACCGGAGTTGGCCGGTCGGCGCAGGCCCGCAGGGTCGCGCTCTCCGTACCGAGGACGCCGAAGCCGGCGCCGGTGACCAGGCAACGGCCGCTCGCGACGGCGGCGTCGTGACGGTCCAACATCCCGGTGACGGCGGGCAGTTCGTTGGCCAGGTCGAGGTAGTGCGTCCCTGCCGGACAACTGTCGGCGATCAAGGGACCCGTCGTGCCGAACGGGCCGACCGTGTTCACGACGACGGCGGGGGCCCGCTCGGTGATGCGCCGGGCGACGCCGTCCAGCGAGCTCTCGGCCAGCACCGTGGGTGCGTCGCCGAGCTCGCGGGCCAGAGCGCGCAGCCTCGTCTCGTCCCGTCCGACCAGCACCACCGAGCGGTGCCGCTCCACCAGGCCGGCGGCGATGCTGCGTCCGATGCGGCCGGTCGCACCCAGGATCCAGATCTCGTTCATGTCTGGCAGCATAGGCCAACTTGGCAGTAACTGCCAAACTGCGTGGAGCTGCCAATTCGGCACTGGTCGCCTATGGTGTCCTCGTGACGAGATCTACCGAGGAGGCTCCGCCGACGCTGTGGGACCGCTCCCGACGGCTGGCCCGGCAGTCGATCATGGACGCGGCGATGCGCCTGTTCACCGACCAGGGCTTCGAGGCGACGACGATCGCCCAGGTGGCGCTGGAGGCCGGGGTGTCGCAACGGACCCTCTTCCGCTACTTCGGAACCAAGGAGGACCTGATCGGCGGTGATCAGGAGGTGTTCGGCGACGTGCTGCGCCAGACCGTGGCGGAGCAGCCCGCCAGGGCGTCCAGCTGGGCCGCGCTGCGAGCCGGCATCGTCGCCGTCCTGGCCGCGCACGACGCCCCGGAGCACTTCCGCGACCGGTTCCGGTTGATCTTGACCATCCCGACGCTCCGGGCCCGCTACCTCGAGAAGCGGCTCCGCTGGCAGGCCGACCTGCTGCCGCTGATCGCGGAACGGATGGGCCTGGGCGACCGGCCCGCAGATCCGCGGCCGCGGGCCGTCATCGCGACCTCGTTCGCCTGCTTCGACGCGGCGCTGGACGCCTGGATCGAGGACGACTCGGTGCCGCTCGATCAGTTGTACGACCAGTGCGTGGCCACCGTCCGCGGGCAACGGCCGCCCAAGCCCTGATCGCTGTTGATCAAGAGGCAGGCGAGGCGCCGGACTCGGTCGCGCTGCGGGCCAGCTCGGTCCGGTTGGCGACTCCCAGCTTGGCGTACACGTGCGCGAGGTGGGTCTTCACCGTGCCGCGCCCGATGAACAGCTCCGCAGCGATCTCGGGATTGGACAACCCGCGGACGGCGAGTTCGACCACCGCCCGCTCGGCCGGAGTCAGGCTGGCCCAGCCGGAGCCCGTGCGGTCGGCCGAGCGGACCGGGAGCGCGCGCTCGACCGCCTGCGCCAGGGTCAGGGCGCGGCCCCGGTCCAGCCCGACGGCGTACTCCTCGCCCCGCGGCAACTCCGGACGTCCGGCCCGATAGCCGGTGCCGGTACGGGCCCGGTCCGCGGCGCCGTACAGGATCGCGGCACGGTCCGGCGTTCCGGCCAACGCGGCCAGCGCCTCCAGGCTGTCGACCTGGCCGAGCAGCAGGCCGTGCTCGGACCGGAGCCGGAGCGCATCCCGGTGCGCCGCCGCCGCTCCGACCGGATCCCGCGTCTCCTGCAGCCGAGCCCGTTCGAAGATCAACTCCGCCCGGATCGCCGGCATCGCCGCGAGGATGGGCGAGTCCTGCGCCCGGTCCAGCATCGCGGCCGCGCCGTCAAGATCACCGGCAGTCCGGCGGGCGGCGGCCTGCATGATCAACAGGTCGGGTGTCGCGGCGTACCGCTCCCGTTCGCACCAGCCGGTCGCCGTCGCGGGATCGCTGCTCCACAAGGCGATCCGGGCCCGCGTTGCGTACCAGCCGGGCAGGTACGGCTCCTCGTCGGCCCGGTCGATCAGCCGCTGCAGCTCGTCCAGCAGCGACTCGCCCCCGGTCAGGTCACCGCGCAGGGCGAGGATCCGGGCCAGGCCCCAGGTGGCGACGCCGACCCGGGCGAAGTCGCGCAGCGGTTCGGTCACCGCCCGGGCTCGGCGGGCCGCCTGTTCGGCCGCGGCCAGGTCGCCGACGGCCGCCTGGCTCAGGGCCAGGGCGCACAGACCGGTGCCGGCGATCCCGCGGTCGCCGCGGTCGACCAGGCCGGTGACGGAACGGCCCAGCCAGTCGATCGCCTCCCGGTGCTGGTCCAGCAGTGAGTGCACCAGGCCGACCAGCACCCCGCCGGCGTCCCGTGCGAAGAGGTCGCCGGTGCGGGCGCCCTCTCGATGCCCGACCTGCGCCAGCTCGCGGGCCCCGGTCAGGTCGGACCCGATCAGTCCGATCGCGATCAACTGCCGCGCCAACCCGATCGTGGCCTGGTCGCCGGTGGTCTCGGCCAGGGCCAGCGCACGCTCGGCGGACGGATAGCCGACGGACGGATCGACCACGTCCCCGACCAACGCGAGACCGACCAGAACTCTGGCCTGCAAGGCGTCGTCGGTACCCGGGTCCAGCTCGGCGGCGCGCTGCAGCAGTCGCAATCCGGTCCGGTCTCCGGTGAGGTGCCACCACCAGGCGGCGTCGGCGCAGAGTCGCCGGCCCAACTGGCTCACGTCCGCTGAGCCTGTCGAGGGGCAAGGCCCGGTCTGGCTTGGCACTTCGACAGGCTCAGCGCGCGTTCGGCCGGCGAGGCACCATTCCGCGGCCGCGATCAGGTCGGCCCGCAGGTCCCGGACCCGCTCGCGCCAGGAGTCCTTGTCGGTGTTCAACAGCGGCGCCAGTCCGGCGAGCTGATCGGCCACGATCCGCGCGTGCCGGTGGCGCAGCTGGTCCTCCTCGCCGGCCTCGCGGAGCCGGGCCAGCGCGTACTCGCCGATGATCGTCAGCAGATGGTGTCGGGCCCGCGGTCCGGTCGGGTCGCAGACCACCAGAGACTTGTCGATCAAGCCGCGCAGCGCCCGGAGTTGAGCTTCCGCGGTCCGGCCGGCGCCCTCCGCCAGCGCCCGTACGGTCTCGACGCCGAACTGCTGGAACGGCGCCAGGTGCCGGAGCAGCACCCGCTCGTCCTCGGTCAGCAGCCGGTGACTCCAGTCGAACGAGTCGGCCAGCGTCCGCTGCCGGAACGGCGCCGCCCGCCCGCCGCCGTCCAGCAGCGGGTGGCCCGGCTCCTTGATCAACAAGTCGGCGATCTCTTGCAGCGAAAGGGTTCCGGACCAGGCGGCGGCCAGTTCGAGGGCCAGCGGCAGGCGGTCCAGCCGGTCACAGATCCGGCGCCCGGCCGCCCTGGCTGCAGGGTCCTCCGGGTCGGCGTCGGCCCGGTCCAGGAACAGGGCGATCGCCTCGTCCAAGATCATCGGCGCCAGCCGCCAGACCCGCTCTCCGGTCACGCCGAGCGGCTCCCGGCTAGTGGCCAGTACGGTCAGCCCGGGGTGATGCCGCAGCGCGGTCTCGGCGAACGCGGCCACTCCGGCCCGTACCTGCTCGCAGTTGTCGATCACCATCAAGGTCGGCCGGTCCGCCAAGGCGGCGGCCACCGCCGTCGGATCGGAACCCGGGATCGGCGCCGCGACGGCCTCCGCGACGCGCGCCACCACCTGCTCGTCCCGCGCCTCCTCGGACAGGTCGACCCAGACCACGTCGGCCGGGCCGGCCGTTCGGGCGACCCGGATCGCCAGCCGGGTCTTGCCGCAGCCGCCGGGCCCGACCAGGCTGAGCAACCGGCTGCCGGCCAGGGCCTGGGCGACCGCCTCGGCTTCGGCCGCACGCCCGACGAACGACGAGAGCTCGCCGGGCAGTCGGCGTCCTGAGCCTGCCGGAGAGTCGGTCACCATGGTCGTCGAGTCTGCCACCCGCCGCGGGAAGATCGGCCACCTGGCAGATGTAGCGGCCCACCCCTCCCGGACAGGATCGAACCACTGCGAACCCCGCAGCGAAACCGAGAGGAACACCGACATGACCGAGCAGCAGACCACCCGGACCGTCCTGGCCAACGTCACGATCTCGATCGACGGGTACGTGACCGGACCCGGCGGGCCGGCCGACATGAGCTGGGTCGCCAAGCACGCGGTCAGCGAACAGGCCCGCGACATCCTGACCCGGATCGTCAACGGCACCACCGCCGTGCTGGGCCGGGTCAACGCCGAGGGCTTCCGCGGCTACTGGGTGCCGGTCGGCCGGGACGAGAACGCCGATCCCCGCGACCGCGCGTACGGCCAGTGGATCGAGCGGGTGGACAAGGTGATCTTCTCCACCACCCAGACCGAGACGGACTGGAACAACGCCCGGATGGTCAACGGCGATCCGGCCAAGATCATCCGCGAGCTGCGCGATCAGCCGGGCGGCGACATCGTGATCAACAACAGCCTGAGCCTGATCCGGGCTCTGCTCGCCGCGGACGAGATCGACCGGCTGATCGTCATGCTCGCGCCCGAGCTGTCCGGTGGCGGCGTCCGGCTGTTCGAGGACGGCTTCCCGTCGACCTCGTGGACCCTGACCGACGTCACCAGCACCGATACCGGCGCCGTGGTGCTGCAGTACGATCGCCATCAGTGAGCGACTTAGGTTAACCTAAGTCGCGTGAGCAGATTTGCCGACTACTACACGGCGTCCGTGCTGAGCGCCGAGCGGCTGACCCCGAGCATGATCAGGATCCGGTTCGGCGGAGCTGATCTTCGCCGGTTCGTCAGCAGCGGCCAGGCCGACGAACGGGTGTCGGTGATCTTCCCGTTGCCCGGGCAGGCCCGGCCGCCGCAGCCGACCTTGATCAACGGGATCTGGAGCTACCCGGACGAGGCGACCCGGCCGCAGTTCAGGAGTTACACGGTGCGCCGCTGGGACCCGGCGGCGCCAGAGATGATCATCGACTTCGTGGTCCACGAGGGCGGGGTTGCGGCCCAGTGGGCGCTCCGGGCGGCGCCCGGCGACGAGGTCGGGCTGACGATGGCCGACGGGTGGTACGCGCCGCCGGTGGATGCCGGGTGGCAGCTGCTGGTCGCCGATCTCACCGGGCTGCCGGCGGCCGGCCGGATCATCGAGGAGCTGACCCCGGGCGACCGGGTGCACGCGATCATCGAGGTGATCGATCCGGCCGACGAGCAGCGCTTCGAGACCCGCGGCGACGTCACGTACCAATGGCTGCACAGGTCCGGGCACGGGCTGACCGAGAGTCGGTTGCCCGAAGCCGTGCGGGGGTACGAGCGGCCGGCCGGGCCGGGCTATCTCTGGTTCGCCGGTGAGGCCGGCGCTTCCCGTACCGTCCGGAAGTTCGTCCGCGGCGAGCTCGGCTGGTCCGCGGACCGGTTCGAGATCATCGGCTACTGGCGGCACCGCAAGGAGGAGTGGCTGGCCCGCTTCGATGCCGTACGGGACGAGATGGCACAGGCCCTCGACCACGCGAACACGGTCGGCACCAACCGGACCGAGGTCCGCGAACTCTACGACGACGCGCTGGAGCGGGTCGGGCTCTGAGGATCGCCGTCGATCGCCCGCAGGTAACGCTCGGCCACGGTACGGAGCGCCGCTACCAGTTCGGGCGGCTCGGTGACGCGGAAGTCCAGGCCGAGCATGCCGATGTAGACGGCGACCGTGTCGACGCTGTCGGCGCCGGTGACCAGCACGCAGCGATGATCATCGATCTCCTCGACCAGCCCGACGGCCGGATTGATCTTGGACAGCACCTCGGTCGCCGGCGCGAGTACGGTGATCCGGACGTGCACCTTCCAGCCCGTCGCGGCGACGTCGCGGAGCACGAAGGCGGTGTAGTCGCCGCCGGGCAGCGGGGTCGGCGTGAACCGGCGGCCGGTGGCCATCCGCGGCTCGATCCAGTCCACCCGGAACGTACGCCAGCGGTCCGACTCGCGGCCGACGAGATACCAGCGGCCCTGCCAGGCGACCAGCCGGTAGGGCTCGACGGTGACCGGCAGCCCGGCTCCGGGGTAGTCGAAGCGGGCCAGTTCTCGGTCCCGGATCGCCGCCGCCAGAGTGCTCAGCAGCTCGGCATCGACCTCGACCTCGGGGTCGGCGGTCGCGGTGTTCCGCGGTCCCTCGCTGGTGGCCTGGTGGATCGCGGTGACCCGCCGCTTCAGCCGGTTCGGCAGCACCTGCTCCAGCTTGGCCAGGGCCCGGGCGCTGCTCTCCTCGATGCCGCCGACGCCCGTGGTGGCGCGCAGGCCGAGCGCGACGGCGACCGCCTCCGCGTCGTCGAGCAGCAGCGGCGGCAGCTTCCCGCCGGCACCGAGCCGGTAGTGGCCCGCGGCACCGCGCAAAGCGTCCACCGGATAGTCGAGGGCGCGCAGCCGGGCGATGTCGTTGCGGACCGTACGTTCGCTGACCTTGAGCCGCCGCGCCAGCTCGGGTCCGGTCCAGTCCGGGCGGGTCTGCAGCAGCCCGAGCAGGGCGAGCAGCCGGCCGGCCGTGTCTGCCATCGAAATTCCTTCAACGGAGTTCTTCAAACAGGAACGGAACGTGCCTGATTCGGCTCCATAGTAGTGCTCATGACGAACCACACCCCGTTCACCGTCCAGATCCCGCAGACCGACCTCGACGACCTCAAGGATCGGCTGGCGCGGACCCGGCTGCCGCAGCCCGCGCCCGGCGACAGCTGGGACTACGGCACCCCGAACAGCTACCTCGCCGAGACCGTCGCGTACTGGAAGGACGAGTTCGACTGGCGGGCCCAGGAGGAGCGGCTGAACGCGTTCCCGCAGTACCTGACCGAGATCGACGGCCAGACGATCCACTACCTGCACGTCCCGTCCGCCGTGGCAGGCGCGACGCCGGTGCTGCTGGTGCACAGCTACCCCGGTTCGTTCGCCGACTTTCTCGACGTGATCGGCCCGCTGGTCGACCCCGAGGCGCACGGCGGCAAGGCCGAGGACGCCTGCTCGGTGGTGGTCCCGTCCATTCCCGGCTTCGGCTTCAGCACCCCGCTGGCCGAGGGCGGCTGGACCCTGGCCCGGGTGGCCCGGGCGTTCGACACCCTGATGCGCGACCTCGGCTACGACGGGTACGGCGTGCACGGCAGCGACGCCGGCGCGATGGTCGCCCGCGAGCTCGGCCTGCTCGAGCCGGAGGGCTTCCTCGGCCTGCACGTGCTGCAGCTGTTCGCCTTCCCGAGCGGCGATCCGGCCGAGTTCGAGAAGCTGGAGCCGGCCGACTACGCGGGGCTCGAGCACATGCAGTGGTTCCAGTCGGTCGGCGGCTACAACGGGATGAACGCCTCCCGGCCGCAGACGATCGGGGCCGGCCTCGCCGATTCGCCGGTCGCCCAGCTGGCGTACTCGGAACTCTTCGAGTCCTTCGGCAACGGCACCAGCCTGATCACCCGGGACCAGCTGCTGACCCAGGTCTCGCTCTACTGGCTGACCAACACCGGCGCGACCGCCGCCCGCTTCTACTACGAGGAGGCCCGGGCCAAGGCCGAGCCGCAGATCAACCACTCCCGGACCGGCGTCGCCGTCTTCGCCGCGGACTTCCAGACCATCCGGGTCTTCGCCGAGCGGGACAACTCGGCGATCACCCACTGGAGCCGGTACGAGAGCGGCGGCCACTTCGCCGCGATGGAACGCCCGGCCGACGTCGCCACCGACATCCGGACCTTCTTCGCCGGCTGACCCCACTTCCCCACACTTCTTGTCGCTTCCCGCGAGTTATATCTCGCGGGAAGCGACAGTTTTTCACGTAACGTGAAAAACTGACCGGCCCCGGGAGTGGGTTCGCGTCCCGTGATCATGAACGCCCCGCAGACGCGTCGGGGCTCGGCAAAATAGGATGATCCGCATGGCGACGAGGCGAAAAGTAGCGATCCTGGGTGCCGGCATGATCGGCGAGGTGCATCGGCGGGCGGCGGTGCTGGCGGGGGCCGAGGTGGCCGGGGTGATGGCCTCCAGTCCGGAGCGGTCCCGCGAGGTCGCGGCCGAATGGGGCGTCGAGCACGCGTACGCCAGCATCGACGAGGTGGCCGCGTCCGATGTCGAGGCGGTGCACATCTGCACGCCGAACGCGTCCCACGTCCCGTACTCGATCCAGCTGATGGAGGCCGGCAAGCACGTCCTGTGCGAGAAGCCGCTCGGCACCGGCCTGGACGAGGCCCGCGAGGCGGCGGCCGCGGCGGAGCGGACGGGCATGATCAACACCATTCCGTTCGCGTACCGGTTCCATCCGATGGCCCGCGAGCTGCGGGCCCGGGTGCAGTCCGACGCGTTCGGCGCGGTGAACCTGATCCACGGCAGCTATCTGCAGGACTGGATGCTCAATCCGCTGGCCAGCGGCTGGCGGGTCGACCCGGTGGCCGGCGGGCCGTCCCGGGCGTTCGGCGACATCGGTTCGCACTGGTGCGACCTGGCCGAGTGGGTCACCGGTGACCGGATCGCCGAGCTGGTCTCGACCACGTCGATCACCATCCCGAAGCGGCCGGCGGCGACCGCGGCCTCGTTCAGTGCGGTCGAGGGCGACGCCGCCGAGCTGGTCGACGTGACCACCGAGGACAGCGCGTTGATCTTGTTCCGGACCCAGAAGGGGATCGCGGGGTCGGCGGTGATCTCGCAGCTCAGCGCCGGCCGGAAGAACCGGCTCTGGATCGAGGTCGACGGCGGTACGCAGAGCGCCGTCTTCGATCAGGAGCACGCCGAGCAGCTGTGGATCGGCGCCGACGCGGAGACCACCCTGCTGGTCCGGGATCCCAACCAGGGTTCGCCGGAGCAGCGCCGGCTGGCCGGGCTGCCGGCCGGTCATGCCGAGGGCTACGCGCAGTGCTTCGAGCACTACGTCGCGGATTCGTACGCGGCGATCGACGCGAAGACCTCCGGCACCGGCGAGGCGCCGCAGGGTCTGCCGACCTTCGCCGACGGGGTCCGGGCCGCCGAGATCTGCGACGCCATGCTGCGCTCCGACGCGGAGAAGACCTGGGTCAGGGTCGGCTGAGGCTCAGGGAGCTTCAGCGGTGCTGCCGCGGATGATCAGGTCGATGGCCAGGTCGAGCCGCGGCGCCGGGGCGGTGTCGTCGAGGTCGAGCACCAGCTGGGCGGCCTGCCGGCCCATCTCGGCCAGCGGCTGCCGGATGGTGGTCAGCGGCGGCCCAGCCCACTCGGCGACGCTCAGGTCGTCGTAGCCGATCACCGAAAGCCCTTCCGGTACGGCGAGCCCGGCGAGCCGGGCGGCCTCGTACACGCCGAGGGCCATCAGGTCGTTGCAGGCGAAGATCGCGGTCGGCCGGTCGGGCCGGTCGAGCAGTTCACGGCCGCGGGCCAGGCCGCTGTTGCGTTCGAAGTCGCCGAAGACGATCAGTTCCTCGCAGACCGGGGCGCCGGCCTCCTCCATCGCGGCCCGGAAGCCGGACAGCCGGGCCCGCGAGCACATGGTGTCGGCCGGTCCGGCGACGACGCCGATCCGGCGATGCCCGAGGGACAGCAGATGCCGGGTGGCGAGCAGACCGCCGTTCCAGTTGGCCGAGCCGACCGATGCGACGTCCGGGGCCGGGTCGCCGGCGGGATCGACCACCACGAAGGGGATTCCGCGGGCCCGCAGCTGGTCCCGCTGGGACCGCGAGACGCCGGACAGCACCAGCACGATGCCGGCCGGATTGCGCTGCATCAGCCCGTCCACCCATTCCGGGCCGGGGCCGGAATGATCACCGCTCTCGGTGACCACGACGCCGAGCCCGCGTTCCCGGGCCACCTGCTGCACGCCGCGCAGGATCTGCAGCGCCCAGACGGTCGAGAACCGGGCGAACACGAGCTCGATCAGCGGCGCCGCGTCGCGCAGGCCGCGGCGCTGGTAGCCGTGCTGTTGCAGCAGGGCCTCGACCCGGGCCCGGGTCGCCTCGGAGACGCCGGCCCGCCCGTTCAGCACCTTCGACACGGTCGAGGTGGAGACGTCGGCGTCCGCGGCGATCCGGGACAGGGTCGACCGGGCGACGGCGCCGTTGTCCATGGTGTCCACCCTGCCTCCCTCCGGGACCGCCCCCGCGGTCATCGGGCCCCATCCTGCACCAGATCCGCGAGTTTCCGCCGCCCCCCGTTCCGGTCAGCGGCCGGCCAGGGCACCGCCGATGCCTCCGACGCTGAAGTACCGGTTGAGCGCGGCGAACAAGATCACCGGCGGCAGCATCATGATCACGGCCACCGCCATCACCGGGCCCCAGTTGGTCGCGTTCTGCTGGAAGAACGTCTGCAGGCCGACCGGCAGCGTGTAGTTGACGTCGGAACGCAGGAACACGACCGAGATCAGGTAGTCGTTCCAGGCCAGCAGGAAGCAGAAGATCGCCGTCGACAGCACGCCCGGCAGCGCGTTCCGCAGCACCACCCGGACGAAGCCGCCGAACAGGGAGCAGCCGTCCATCCAGGCCGCCTCCTCCAGCGAGATCGGGATCGAGTCGTAGTAGGCCGCCATCATCCAGATCGCCACCGACAGCGTGGAGCCGACGTAGATGATCGTCACGCCGCCCAGGTTGTCCACCAGGCCGAGCGTCGAGAACAGCATGAACAGCGGGATCACGGCCGTCACCACCGGCAGCGACTGCACGATGAACAGGGTCAGCGAATAGCCGGAGACGAGCCGGTTCCGTACCCGGGACAGCACGTAGCCGGCCGGCGCCGCGACGGCCAGCGAGATGATCACCGTGACGATCGTGACGCCGAGGCTGTTCTCCAGCCAGTAGTCGACGTTGGTCTGGCTGAAGACCAGGACGAAGTTCTCCAGCGTGATGCCGGTGCTGGCGCTGCCCAGGCCGGGCAGCAGGGACAGGTAGACCACGGCGGCGATCGGGATCACGGTCACTGCGGTGATGAACAGGACCAGCACGAACCGCCACCACTGGCCGCGCTCGTCCAGGGGCGCCCGGCGGCTCCGGCTGCGCTCGCGTACGGTCTCGGTCATTCGATCGTCACCTTCCTGATCTGCCGGTAGAGCACCACCGAGATCACGACCAGGACCAGCGTCATCAGGAACGCGATCGCGACCCCGGGACCGGTCTGGAAGTTCTGGAACACCGTGCGGTACGCCAGCACCACCAGTGAGGTGGTCGCGTTGACCGGGCCGCCGCCGGTGAGCAGGAAGATCGTCGGGAAGTCGTTCACGCAGAAGATCGTCATCAGGATCCAGCTGATGTACGTCGAGCGGGAGATCAACGGCATCGTGATCGTCCGGAACGCCTGCCAGCCGGTCGCCCCGTCCACCTTCGCGGCCTCGTACACACCATGATCGACTCCGGCCAGCGCCGAACTCATCATCATCATCATGAACGGGAAGCTGATCCACACCTTGAACACGCAGACGGTGATCTTGGCCAGCAGCGGGTCGGCGAGGAACAAGACGTTGCCGAAGCCGATCGCCTCGGCCAGCATCGGCAGCGGGCTCTGCGGGGTGGCCACCAGCCAGTTCCAGGAGGTCGCCGACACCACGATCGGGACCACCCAGGGCAACAGCAGCAGCACCTTGAACACGCCGCCGGCCGGGATCTTGGTCCGCAGCAGCATCGCCAGGGCCAGGCCGATCACCCAGCTGCCGAAGACGCCGGTCACGGTGAAGATCACGGTGAACAGCGCCGAGCTCCAGAAGTCCGGGTTCTGCAGCACGTCGGCATAGTTGTCCAGCCCGACGAACCGGCCCAGGCTGATCAGGTTGCCGGCCCGGACCGACTGCATGCCTGCGTAGAGCAGCGGATACAGGTTGATCAACAGGAGCAAGATCAACGACGGCAGGGCGAGCAGCACCAGCGTGATCACCGACCGCCGCACGCCGCGGCGGCGGACGATCGGCCGCGGCCCGGGGCCGGCCATTCCGACGCCCCGGCGAGCTCGGTCCAAACCCTTGGCCAGGCCTGGCGCAGCGGGCGTTACCGGCGCCGGCGTGGGTTGCGAGGTCGGCGACTTCGGGGTCTGGGGTTGCGGGGCTGGGCGGGCCACGTCCGACACCCGCCGTTCAGCCCTGCGCCTTGATCGCCTTGGCGACGGCGTCCTGGAGCTTGGTCAGCGCGTCCCGGGCCGTGGTCTTGCCGCCGAGCACGGACTGGGTGAAGGTGTCCATCGCCGGCGTCCCGTCGACCGTGGTGACGCCGAGGAAGAGGGCGTCCGAGCCGGGTGCCGCCCAGGTCCGGGCGATCGGCTGGTACTCGGTGATCGCCTTGACGGCGTTGGCGTCCTTGCGGAAGCCCTCGGTCTCGGTGATCGACTTCAGCGGCGGCAGCCCGATGCCGGTGTTCTCGGTCCAGAGCGGCGCCATGTTCTTGTAGTAGTAGGTGAGGAACGCCTCGGTCGCCGGCTGGCTCGGGGTGTTGGTGTACATCATGATGTTGTTCGGGAAGTAGAGCATGCCCTTCGTCCCGGCCGGGCTGGTCAGCGGACTGCCGACAGTCAGCTGCTTCGCGATGTCGCCGCCGACGTTGTTGGCCAGGCCCGCGGTGTCGAAGCCCATCCCGTACTTCTGCGCCTTCCACTGCGACTGCGCGTTGTCGCTGGTGTAGGTCGGGCTGGCCGGGTCGACGTAACCCTTGCTGACACACTCCAGGACGAACTCGATCGCCTCGATGTTCGCGTCGGTCAGCATGTCCGGCTGCTTGTCGGCGCCGAACAGGCCGCCGCCGTTGTTGATCATCCAGCTGACCAGGATGTGGCTGCCGGTGAACGCGCCGGAGCCGGCCGCGGTGCCGTAGCCGTAGACGCCGATCTTCTTCAGCGCGGCGCAGGTCTCGAGGAAGCCCGCCCAGTCCTTCGGCGGTTCCGCATCGGCCTTCTGCAGCAGGGATTTGTTGTACCAGAGCACCCGCATGTCGAGGTTGTACGGGATCGCCGCGAACCCGTTCTCGACCTTCATGGTGTCGATCAGTCCGGGCAGGAAGTCGTCGTAGAGACCGTCGGCCTTCCAGGACTCGAGCAGCCCGTCGGCGTACGCGATCTTGCCCTGGGCCTCGAACTGGAAGGCTTGGGTGCCGCCGCCCGAGCTGGCCGCGGGACCGGTGTTGGAGGCGACCGCGGAGGAGAACGTCTGGGTGAAGTTCGCCCACTGGATCACCTGGTAGCTCGCGGGGTTGAGCCCCTCGGCCGGCTGGTAGGCGGTGGTGATCTTCTCGTCGGCCACGTTGAACTCGGTGTTGCCCCACGGCATGTTCCAGAACTTGAGCGGGGTGGTGCCGCCGGCCCCGCCGTTGTTGGCTGCCCGGTTGCATCCGGCCAGCGCACCCGCTCCGGCGATCCCGGCCGTCGCGGCCAGGCCGAGGAACCCCCGACGGGGGAGCGGGGTGAGCGATGTCGCCATGATCTGCCCTTCCGCGGCCCACGCGGCGTCGCGGGGCTGCTGTTCGGCGATGAACGAAAAGTGTCGCAGGTTGACGAAAAGATTCGTGCAACTTTGCTCAGCATGCTCCCGGCTCAGGGCGATGTCAACCATCCGGACGCGACAAAACCCGAGCCTCACAACGGAAGCTCGGGCCTTGTGGGTTTCGGCGTGCGGCCGGAAAGATCGCTGGTTAATCGCGAAACATTGTCTGGACCAGGTGAATCAGTTCTGCCAGAGGGCGAGGCAGAACGGATGGCCGGCCGGGTCGAGCAGCACCCGCCAGGTCTCGCCGGGCTGGTGCTCCGGCTGGGTCGCGCCGAGCTCGACGGCCTGCTTCGCCACCGCCTCGATGTCGTCGACCTTGAGGTCGAGGTGGAACTGCTTGGCGCTGTCGTCGTCCGGCCACGGCGGCGGCGTGTAGTGGTCCACCTTGCCGAACCCGATCGCGGGCCCGCCGTCGCCGGTGATCATGGCGACGTTCTCGTCCTGGTAAGCGACCGTCATCCCGAGCAGCTTCGTGTAGAAGTCGACCAGCGGCGCCGGATCGGCGCAGTCGATGGTGAACATCGCCACGCTGGCCGGCGCGGCGGTCTTGGGCTCTGGCCCGGTGGACTCGTGCTCTGTGCTCATGACCTCGAGTCAACCCCATTCGGCCGGCCCAGGCTTGAAGAAATCCGACTAGCCGACCTGCTGCAGCGGCGGCCGGGCGCAGCGTCCGTAGCGGGCCTGGTCGGACCAGTCGGTGAACGGCTTCGGCCCGGCCTGCTGCCAGCGGTGCAGGGTGTGCTCGGTGGCGGCGTCGACCGGGCAGTAGATCACCATCCGCAGCCCGGCCCGCGGCTGCAACCACTGGCTGGCGGTACGGAAGCGGAGCAGCCCCGCCGTCGGATGCTGGAACAGCTTGGTCCGGCCGCCGGGCTGGGCGACCCGATGCTCCGCCCAGGTGCTCCGGAACTCCGGGGAGATCTCGATCAGCTCGTCGACCAGGTCCTGCCAGTTCGGCTCGCCGAGGTGCTCGGCCAGGGCCGCCCGGTAGAGCCCGATCAGATGCGCCGACTCCAGTTCCCAGTCGGCCATCATGGTTCGCCAGCGCGGCTCGGCGAAGACCAGCCAGAGGTTGTTCCGGCGGCCGGGCGGAAGCTCCTGGGTCGAGCCGAACAGCTGCTCCGACGGCCGGTTCTGGGTGATCACGTCCAGCCGGGTGTTGACCAGGCAGGCCGGCAGCGGCGCGACCGCATCCAGCACGTGCCGGGTCACCGGATCGACCTGGGCCGCGTCGTCGACGGCGGGCGGTGCGGCGGCGCCGGCCAGGGTGAACAGGTGGGTCGTCTCGCCGCCGTCCAGCCGCAGCGCACCGGCGATCGCCTCCAGCACCGACGGCGAGGCGTTGATCGGCCTGCCCTGCTCGAGCCAGGTGTACCAAGTGACCCCGACCCGGGCCAGCTGGGCGACCTCCTCGCGCCGCAGCCCGGGCGTGCGGCGCCGCCCGCCGCCCGGCAGGCCGACCTCCTCGGGCTGCACGCGTTCCCGCCGGGAACGCAGGAAGGCGGCGAGTTCGGTACGGCTGACCGCGGTGGACATGCGTCCATCGTGCACCGTCGCACTGACGGGTTTCCAGGTGCTTCCGGTACCAGGATGAGGACGCTCTGGTACCAGGTTCCCGGCGAGTCCAGGGTGATCATCGTGACCGACGAACGTCTGCTGACCCGACCGCTCCGACGCACCCCGAGGCCGGCGACGCGAGAGCGGACGAGGAGCGGCGTTCCGGGCCTGGTGGTGATCTTGGCCGGCGCCTTCCTGGCCACCGGGAGCTTCTTCGTGATCAACGTCGCGCTGCCGACGATCGGGCTCCAGCTCGGCGCGGACCCGGGCCTGCTGCCGTTGCTGGTGGCCGGCTACAGCACGCCGTACGCCGCGCTGCTGGTGGCCGGCGGCCGGCTGGGCGACCGGTACGGCCGGCGCCGGATGTTCGTCACCGGAGCGGCGGCCTTCGCGGTGGGCACCCTGTGCTGCACGATCGCGCCGGACTTCTGGACCCTGGTCGCGGCCCGGCTGCTGCAGGGGTCGGCGGCGGCGCTGCTGACCCCGCAGGTCCTCGGCACGATCCAGGCCAGCTTCAGCGGGGCTGCCCGGCAACGCGCGATCGCCTGGTTCGGCTCGACCCTGGGCCTGGCGGCGGCCGGCGGTCAGCTGCTCGGTGGCGTGATCGCCGAGTACGACCTCGGCGGCCTGGGCTGGCGGGCGATCTTCCTGCCGCTGGTCTTCGTCGCGGCCCTGCTGGCCCTGCTGGCGATCCGGCTGGTGCCGGAGACCACCGGGCAGGCGGTCAAGATCGACATCCTCGGCGCGGCCCTGCTGGCCCTGCCCTTGGTCCTGCTGCTGTTGCCGCTCAGCCTCGGGGCGCGGCTGGGCTGGCCGCTGTGGACCTGGCTCAGCCTGGCCGCGGCGGTCCCGGCGGTGTTGATCTTCGTCGCCGTGGAGCGGCGGATCGAGGCGGCGGGCCGGGTGCCGCTGCTGCCGCCGTCGCTGTTCGCGTTGCGACCGTTCCGGCGCGGACTGGTGACGGCGCTGGCCTTCTTCCTCGGTCTGGGCGGCTTCTTCCTGGTGATCGGCTTCGTACTGCAGGGCGGGCTCGGGCTCGGTCCGCTCGGCGCGGCACTGGTCCTGACGCCGTACGCGCTCAGCTTCCTGGCCTGCTCCTTGATCATCCCCTGGCTGGTCCGGCGGTTCGCCGGCCGGGTGATCATCGCGGGTGCGGCGATCCTGGTCGTGGTCAACCTGATCATCGCGGTGCGGTCGCTGCTGACGTACCCGACTCTCAGCGGGGTGGCCCTGCTGCCGGAGCTGATCATGCTCGGCGTGGGGCAGAGCCTGGTGATGATCCCGGTGTTCGGCCAGGTGCTGGCGCAGCTGCCGGCGGAGCGCGCCGGTACGGCGGCCGGGGTGCTGACCACCACCCAGCAGATCGGCATCGCGCTCGGTGCGGCCGCCTTCGGAGCGGTGCTGTTCGCGGCCCCGCACGGCCCGGCCCACTCGCCCGGCTGGGCCTGGCTGACCGCGGCCGTGTTCGCCGGGATGGCTGTGCTGGCAGGGATCACGGCGATCTGCGCGGGCGTCGGCCGTCGTGGTGATGAACGTCGCATGAACGGACGTTGACCATCGGCTGAACAGATGTTTAGTCTGGTCGGGTGAGCGAGGACTCGGGTCTGACCAGGATTCGGGAGGCCGCGGTCGAGCTGTTCGGCCGGACCGGCTTCGGCGGTACGACGGTGCGGGCGATCGCTGCCCGGGCCGAGGTGTCGCCGGCGTTGATCATGCACCACTTCGGCAACAAGGACGGCCTGATCCGGCACTGCGACGACTACGTCCTGGGCCACATCGAGAAGCTGCGGGACGACTACCTGCGGGGCGGGACGACGATCGACTCGGTCACCGACTACCTCAGTGATCATCCGGAGCTGATCGCGATGACCCGCTATCTCGGCCAGGCCCTGCTGATCGGCGGCGCGGCCAGCCGTCGGGTGTTCGATCGGATGATCGACACCGCTCGCAACAACCTGGTCACCGGGATCGAGGCCGGCCGGATCCGGCCGGTGGACGATCTCGAGGCCTACGCGGCGATCCTGGCCAGCTGGAACGCCGCATCGTTCATGCTCGGCGACGCCATCGCGGCCCGGCTGGGCGGGGCCAGCCTGCTCGATCCGGGCGTCCTCGAGCGCGTCAAGGACGCGGCCGACGATCTGCGGAGCCGCGGCATCCTCCTGCCCCCGAAGGAATGATCATGATCTTCGTACGTGAGCTCGCCGACCCCGGTGCCGGACTGGCCGACGTCGGCGGCAAGGGCGAGTCCCTGGCCGCCATGATCGGCGCCGGCTTCGACGTCCCGGACGGCTTCCATGTGGTCACCGACGCCTACCGCGCCTTCGTCGAGGAGCATGGACTGCGCGGGCCGATCAACGCGGCGCTGGCCCGGGTCGAGCCGGGCGATCGGAGCAGCACCGCGGCCGCGTCGGCCGAGATCATCGGCCTGTTCGGGGCCTGCCCGATGCCGGCGGCGGTCGGGACCGCGATCGAGAAGGCGTACGCCGACCTCGGCGCACCGCCGGTGGCGGTCCGCTCGTCCGCCACCGCCGAAGACCTGGAGTCGGCCTCGTTCGCCGGTCAGCAGGACAGCTTCCTCAACATCCGCGGGCCTGAGCAGCTGCTCGCCGCGGTCCGGGACTGCTGGGCCTCGCTGTGGACCGAGCGGGCGATCGGCTACCGGGCCCGGCAGGGCATCGACCATGATCAGGTCGCGCTCGCCGTGGTCGTCCAGCGGCTGGTCGAGGCGGACGCTTCGGGCGTGCTGTTCACCGTCGACCCGGTCACCGGTGCCGCCGACCAGGTGGTGATCAACGCGGCCTGGGGGCTCGGCGAGGCGGTGGTCAGCGGTGCCGTCACGCCCGACGTCCTCCGGGTCCGGCGCGGCGACCGGACGGTGATCGAGACGACCGTCGCCGACAAGGCGATCATGACCGTGCTGACCGACGGCGGCACCGAGGAACGCCCGGTCCCGGACGACCTGCGGACCGCGCCGGCGCTGACTTCCGAGCAGGCGGTATCCCTGGCCGAGCTGGGCATCCGGCTGGCCGACTGGGCCGGCTCCGAGCGCGACGTGGAGTGGTGCCGGACCGGTGACCGGCTGCAGATCGTGCAGTCCCGGCCGGTCACCGCGGTCGCCGCCGAGCCCGTACCGGAGCGTGGGCCGGATCCGTGGAACGACGCCCGGGACAGTGATCATCTGTGGGCCAACACCAACGTGGGCGAGGCGATCCCGGACGTGCTCACGCCGGCGTCCTGGTCCGCCGTCCAGCTGTTCATGGCCAGCACGATGCCGACGGCGAGCATCCCCGGCCACCTCGGGTACGGGAGGATCGCCGGCCGGATCTACCTCGACCTGTCGATGCAGGCCAGCCTGATCGGCGCGTTCGGCGTCGGGCAGGCCAGGTTCCGGTCCATGATCGGCACCCTGTTCGGCCGGATCCCGGAGGACCTGGCGATCCCGAAGGCGGAGATCAGCCGGTCGCGGGCGATCCGGACCCTGGTGCCGATCGTGGTCGGGATGCGGATCCTGGTCCGCCGGAACGCGCCCAAGATCGATCGGTACGTCGCCGAACACCCGGCCCTCTGCGAACGGCGCCGGGCCGAGATCGCCGGGATCGAGGACCCGATCGCGCTGGCTGCACTGTGGACCGGCACCCTCCGGTCGGAACTCGACCAGGCCAGCGAGATGCTCACCGCGGCGACCCGGAGCGCCGGGATGGGACCGATCACGACGCCGGAGAAGCTGGCCCGCCTGGTCGGCGAGTCGGAGGCGGCCAAGATCACCTCCGGGCTGGGCGCCGCCGCCGGCCAGCTGGCCAGCCTCGGCCTGGTGGCCGGCCTTGATCAACTGGCCCGCGGCGAGCTCGACCCGGAGACCTTCAACCGGCGCTACGCCCACCGCGGCCCGCACGAGTTCGAGCTGTCCAGCCCGCGCCCGGCCGAGGACCCGGACTGGATCGAGCAGCGGCTCGCCGAACGGGGGGACGGGCCCGACTTCGGCACCATGATCACGCGGCAGGAGGAACGGCAGCGCGAGGCGTGGGACCGGCTGGCGGCGGCCCATCCGAAGCAGGCGGCGCGGCTCCGGCCGCTGCTCGCCCGGTGGGCGAAGATGAGCCGGGATCGCGAGCAGACCCGCAGTGAGGTGGTCCGTTACTTCTGGGTGATCCGTGACTTCGTCCGGCGGGCCGGCGAGTTGCTCGGGATCGGCGGCGACGCGTACTTCCTCGATCTGGACGAGCTGGTCGCCGCCCTGCGCGGGGCCCCGGTCGATGCGATCTTGATCAGGGAACGCCGGGACGCCTACGACCACTACCGGGCGCTGCCCGCTCCGCCGAGCCTGATCCTGGGGCCGTTCGACCCGTACCGCTGGGCCGCCCAGCCGGACCGGCGGACCGACCTGTGGGCGCCCGGACGCGCCGATGATCATGAGACCGGCGCCAGGGTGACCGGCTTCGCCGGCGCCGGCGGGATGGTCGAGGGCATCGCCCGGGTGATCATGGACCCGGCCGACGGCGATCGCCTGCAGCAGGGCGAGATCCTCGTCACCTCGATCACCAATGTCGGCTGGACTCCCTTGTTTCCCAGGGCTTCCGCGGTCGTCACCGACATCGGTGCGCCGCTCTCGCACGCGGCGATCGTGGCTCGCGAGCTCGGCATCCCGGCCGTCGTCGGCACCGGCACGGCGACCATGCGGATCACGTCCGGGGACCGGATCCGGGTGGACGGTTCGGCCGGAACGGTCGAGCTACTGACCAGCTAGGCGGACAAGGTCAGCGCGCGAGCGGGTGCGAGAAGTCGAACTTGACGCCCGGGACGCCGTCGACCTCGAGGACGGCGGAGCGCTCGCCGTACTCTATGTCGGACGGGCCGCGGACGATCCGCGCACCCCGGCCGGCCGCCGCCGCGGCGTCTGCGTCGACATCGTCGGTGGCCAGGTGGACGACGAGGTGACTGGTGGTCGCGCCGGGCTCGGCGGGGGCGTTGATCCAGACCGGGATCCCGGACGGCGGCAGCACCGAGGCGAACCGGCCGAAGTCGCTCTCGATCGTCCAGCCGAACACCTCACTGAGCGCCCGGACCGCCCGGGAGGGATCATCGTTGATCAGGGTCACTGCGCGTATGGACATGGGTCTCCTCCGCCGTCGGGCCACCCACGTTAGCGGCTGGCTACCATCATGATCATGATCCGCCCGACGAACGCCGCCGCCGATGGTTGATCTTGCTCGCCCGGTCGCGCAGGTGGCGCCGCGGCTGCTGAACGCCGTGCTGCGGAACGGCGACGTCGCGGTCCGGCTGACCGAGGTGGAGGCGTACGACGGCGCCGGCGATCCGGCCTCGCACGCGTACCGCGGCCGGACCGATCGGAACGCGATCATGTTCGGCCCGCCCGGCTTCCTCTACGTCTACTTCTCCTACGGCGTGCACTGGGCCGCGAACGTGGTCTGCGGTCCGGACGGCCGCTCGGCCGCGGTGCTGCTCCGGGCCGGCGAGGTGATCGACGGGATCGAGCTGGCCCGGTCCCGGCGGCTGTCGGCGACCAAGGATCGTGATCTTGCTCGCGGCCCCGGCCGGCTCACCCAGGCGCTCGGGCTGAACGGCGAGCACCGGGGCGCCGACCTGTTCGGCGACGGCCCGGTCACCCTCACCCCCGCGGCCCGGCCGGCCCGCGACGTGGCGACGGGTCCGCGGGTGGGCGTTTCGGTCGCGGCGGAGCGGCCCTGGCGGTTCTGGATCGAAGGTGATCCCAGCGTGTCGCCGTACCGGAGGAGCCCCCGCGCACCCGTACCCGCCAAGGACTGAAACGCCTGGTCCGGAGGACTTCCTGCAGGTTTTTTGTGGTCACGTTTGCCGAATCCGGCACCCGTGTGGTTAGACTGCCAGCGTTTGGTAACGGTTTGATAAACGCAGGAGGCAGATTTCGTGGTACGACCCCGCCGCGCGGCGCGACCGCCCATGTTCGTCCGGATCGCCCGCATCGGGATTCCGGCCGTGGTTGCGGGCGCCCTGGCGACGGGGGTTGCTGTGGCGTATTGGCCCCAAACGGCGCCAGTCACTGCGGAGCCGCCAATCCCCTCGTCAGCGACACCGCTGACCGACACCCGCGAGGACCGGCCGGATCGGAGCACCGACCGCCCGTCCACGCCACCCGACGACAAGGCCGCCAAGGAGAAGGCGGCCAAGGAGAAGGCTGCCAAGGACAAGGCCGCCAAGCTGAAGGCCGCCGAGAAGAAGGCTGCTGAGGAGCAGGCCGCCAAGGACAAGGCGGCCAAGGAGAAGGCCGAGCAGGAAGCCGCTGAGAAAAAGGCCCAGGAGGAGAAGGAATCGGACAGCGACTCCGAGGGAGCGGGGTCGCAACAGTCCGGTGACGGGTCCGAGGATTCGGACAAGTCTGGGGACTCGGAGGAGAAGTCGGGGGACTCGGGATCCGAGGATGCGTACCGGGCGCCGACTGACTGGGAGGAAGTCGGCGACCGGTACGTGACCACGGCCCTCAACCTCCGGATCGAACCCAACACGGACGGCAAGATCGTCAAGGTCCTGCCCGAGGGCTCGAAGGTCACGGCAACCTCGACCGAGGAGGGTGACTACACCCTCGTGATCTACTCCGACGAGCCGCGCTGGCTGGCCACCGAGTACCTGTCCAAGACCAAGCCCGAGCCTCGCGAGGACGACGGCGGTTCCTCGGACGACAACGACGGCTTCTCGTCCGCACCGTGCCCGAGTGGTTCGGGGATGGAGGACGGCCTCACCGACGACGCGATCCGCGTGCACCGTGCGATCTGCGCTCGCTTCCCGTCGATCACCGACTACATCGGTGTCGTGGACGGATCGGGTTACCACCCGTCCGGCCGCGCCGTGGACGCCATGGTGGACGGCGACCTCGGCTGGGAGGTGGCGTACTGGCTGAAGGACAACGCCAAGGCCCTCGGCGTCATGGAAGTCATCCACGCCCAGAAGATCTGGACCGTCCAGCGCAGCAGCGAAGGCTGGCGCTCGATGGAGGATCGTGGATCGGTTTCCGCGAACCACTACGATCACGTGCACATCTCGGTCTACGGAAACGAAGGCACCGGATAGTCGATCGTCTCGGATCTGCCCGGCCGGAACATGTCCGGCCGGGCAGAGCCATGTCCCGGGGTCCCCGCGAAGTTGTTCGGAGGAGCGCAGCGGGGGAGGGCAACTTCGTGGGGTGGGTCTTAAGTTCCTTGTGCGGTGCGTCACACCGTGCCTAGAGTTCAGATGTGGGTTGGCTGGTGCTCGGATATCTGGTGTTCGCCGGCCTGCTGTGCGGACTGGCGGCCCTCTGGTGGGCCGGATCCCGGTGGCGGCGGCACCGTCGATTCGAGTCTCCCGAGACCGACCTGCTGGAGCGGGTCGCCGAGGTCGTACGACAGCGGGCCGAGCATCACCGCAACGTGTCCGCACTCAGGCACCAGTGCGGCATCCCGATCGAACGCCTGGCCGCCGACCTGCGCCGACTCCGCCGGATCATCGCCGTCGACGCCAGCTCCTCGGCCGCCCACCAACTCGGCAACCGCCTCGCCTACGACCGGCTGCTGATCCAGACCTGCGCGATGCTCGGCATCGAGCACGAGTTGGCCACCGACACCGCCGGCCACGCCCGTGACATCGAACGCCTCCGTGTCGAGGCCGAACTCGAACGCGCCGGCCTGATCCTCTCCACCGGCTACGGCCGCGCCGCCTAACCGGCCCCGCCCAACCACCCCGCCCAACAACCCCGCCGACCGGGCACAAAAGCAGGCGTTCTGGCGGCGCGTCGCTGCGTTGGTGCCCGGTCGGCGCGGATGGATCGGGGACTGATGCTGACGTGGGTCGCCGGTGGATTGGTTTGATGATGCGGGCTGGCGTTGTCGCGAAGGTCCCTCGCTCTGGGCAGAAACCGCGGAAATCGGCCCGATGTGGCCAGAGCGGGGGTCATTCGCGACATCCGCCGGTCAGGCCGTGGCGACGGGATCCTGGAACAGGCTGAACTCGACGCCCTGGTCGTCGGTGCAGTGGGCGAACGCGCCCGACGGGATGGTCACCGGGTCCTGGGCCGTTCCGCCGAGCTCGCGGACCCTGGCCAGGGCGGCTTGAAGATCATCGACCGCGAAGTAGATCCGCGGGTGCCGGGAGGCGTCGTCGTGCGGCGCGCCGCCCATCGGCGAGGGCCCGTGGATCATCGAGTAGCCCGGGAAGTTCCCCGCCGTGAACCTCCAGTCGAACAGCGAGCCCCAGAAGCGTTCCGTGGCGTCGATGTCGCTGCTCGGAACCTCGAAGTAGGTGACGTTTCCGTTCATGATCTTCCCTTCGATGTCACCTGTCGGTCGGCTACGTGCTCAAGCAGGTGCACGCCTCCCTGCGCGCGGCGATGGACGAGGCGCTGCGACCGCTGGAGCTGACGGTTCCGCAGTACGCCTGCCTCGAGCTGCTCGGCCAGGCAGCCGGGCCTCTCCAACTCCGACCTCGCCCGCGGCGCCTTCGTCACCCGCTAGTCGATGAACCTCGTCGTCCGCCGGCTCCAAGATCACGGGCTGCTCACCCGGCCTGATCAGGCTCCCCATGGGCGGAGCCGGCCGACCGAGCTCACCGCCGAAGGTCGCGCGCTGTTGCGGAAGGCCAGCGTCGCGATCCGCGCCGTTGAGAAGCAGGTCTTCTCGCCACTGTCTCGCGAACGGCAACGTCGGCTCCGCGAGGACCTCGCCGCCTGTGTCACGACGACCCCTGCGGACCACCCCGACACCTGACGCGCGTCCGGCCGACCCGGAGGGGATCCGCGACCGTTCGACCCAGCCGCGACTGGTGCAACGGTCGCGGACACGATGAACGGTCGCGGCTGCGGGGTCTGTCGAGACGGGCTCGGCACGTTCGCGGTGTTAGGTTCGCGATCGTGCCTCACTGCTGGGAGAACACCGCAGATGTTTACGTACGTTCCTTCGCGGGTCTCTGCGCCGGCACGGTCGACGAGATTCTTCGTCGCCTCGGGCCGGGTGACGCGTCGCGACGTCTGCTGGACATCGGGACGGGTCCCGGCACGGTGGCGGCGGCCGCGAAAGACAGCGGCTACGCGGTGATCGGGTTGGACAGCGATTCTTCGATGATCGCTCTGGCCTCGCGCCGCCATCCTGGGATCGGCTTCGGCCTGGCCTCGATCGAACGCTTGCCGTGTCGTGATCAGACCTTCGAGGCGATCACGGCCAACTTCGTGGTCAATCACGCGCCGGACCCGCGCAGCGCTACAAGGGAGCTGTTTCGAGGTCTTCGTTCGGGCGGGCGCCTCGTTGCCACGATCTGGAGCTCGCAGCCTGTGTCGCTCCATCAGCTCTGGAACGACGTAATGGCACAGGCGGGTGTCTCGCCTTCGTCGGCCCCTCGGCTCCCAGCTGCGCTCGACTTCGAGCGAACGCCGGAAGGGTTCGGCGGGATGCTGGCTGAGGCCGGCTTCGAGCAGGTTGATTGCCGGGAACTGCGGTGGACGTTCGAGATCCGGCCGGACGATCTCTGGGCCGCGGTCGAGGCGGGCATCGCCGGTATCGGGCAGACCTTCCGCAACCAGGACGCCGCGGGCAGGGAGCGGCTGCGCGCCGCCTACCGCGAGCTCACGGCCGTGGACCGGAGAGCCGGAGTCTTGAAGCTGCCCTCGATCGCTCTGGTCGCCTCGGCTGACCGGGTGCGATAGACGACAGTGGCGACCCATCCGCTGTGGCGGCCGTACTCCTCGTCGGCCAATGCCGCCCGCCAGGCCCAGCGGATCGCGCATCGGCAGGTTCAGCCCGGTCCGCTGCAGGAGCACCAAGAGCAGTGGGCGAAGGAGTATGCGGCCCTGCGGCAGGTGATCGAGGACGCGATTCCTGATCAGGTCGTGGAGGTCGCTCATGTCGGCTCGACCGCGGTTGCTGGACTGTTGGCCAAGCCGGTGATCGATCTTGATCTGACCGTCCCCGAGGTCACCGACGAAGGCTCGTACCTGCCGCGTCTGGAAGCGGTCGGGTTCCGGCTGATCTTCCGGGACGACCTCGGCGGCGACGCGCACCGGCAACTGACCTTCGGCACCCCCAACGCCAATCTGCACGTGTGGGGTCCCGGTGCAGTCGAGCCTCGGCGGCACGCCCTGTTCCTCAGCTGGCTGCGCACCCACCCGGCCGATCGGGACCGCTACGCCGCCGCGAAGCGCGACGCCGCCGACGGAGCGGTAGGTCGGCGGTACAACGACGTGAAGTCAGCCGTGGTGTACGACCTCTACGAGCGGGCCTTCATGGCCGACTCGGCTCACCGGCATGATCCGCAGCCGCGGGCTTGACGGAGGCGGCGACCTGGTCGGAGATCCGGCTGCGGAAGGGGTTGAGTTCGGACCACTCGCGGGACGGGTGGACCCGGTTGGTGAGCAGCACCAGCACCAGGTCGCGGGACGGGTCGATGGTGATCGAGGTCCCGGTGTAACCGGTGTGGCCGATCGACGGGCCGTCGGCGAGCCGGCCCATGAAGCCGGTCTGGCCGATCCGGAAACCCAGTCCCTGTTGGAAATCGGGGTTCAGGCCGTCCGGCAGTTGCGGTCGGGCCATCTCGGCCAGGGTCTCCGGACGGAGGCCGAGGGCCGAGGCGTCGCCGCGGAGTCCGGTCAGGACGGCGCGGCCGAAGGTGAGCAGGTCGGCGGCCGTACCGAAGATTCCGGCGTTGCCGGCGATCCCGCCGAGCGAGGCGGCGTTCTCGTCGTGCACGATGCCGCGGTTGTCCTGGGCCGGCTCGTCCGGCCCGGCCGGCGGCAGGTCCCGGGACCAGGCGATCGGCCGCATCTCGGTCGCCGCGATCCGTTCCTTGCCGATCCCGGCGGCCAGCGGGCGATAGCCGGTCTCGGTCAGTCCGAGCGGGCGGCAGATCCGGTTGATCACCGCGTGCGCGAGGTCCAGGCCGGTGATCGCCTGGTAGAGCAGGCCCAGGTTGAGATAGCCGACGCACGAGTAGCGGAAGACGGTGCCCGGCGGCGTCTCCAGTGGCGCCTCGAGGACCGTACGGACCCGGGCGTCCAGGTCCGGCTCGGCCCACAGCGTCAGTACGGCAGCGAGCCCGCTGGTGTGCGTGAGCAGGTGCCGTACGGTCACCGCCGAACGCTCCTGGTCCGACCACGCCTCGAGATAGTCGGCCACCGGCGCGTCCAGGTCCACCTGGTCCTGCTCGACCAGCTGCATGATCAAGATCGCGGTGAACAACTTGGTCAATGAGGCCAGGTCGAAGACGGTGTCGGTGGCCATCGGCGTCCGCTGCTCCTCCGGCACCCGGGTGCCGGCCAGATCCGCGTAGCGATAGGCGTCGCCGACCATGATCACATCGCGCTCGCCGCCATGATCGACGGCACACACTGCGCCGGGGAACACGGGTCGGGGGTGGGCGGCGAGGCCGCTGCGGAGCAACCGGGCCAGCGGTTCGGTGTCCATGACCAACGACCCTAATGCCCGGACCGGGCCTCCGCGAGTACCTCGGGATCGCCGCACCCGCGGGCGAAGCCGGCGATCCGGCGGCGGATGTCCCGGCCGAGCAGCCAGCTCCCGATCCGTTCCAGCACCGGCCGGGCCCAGGCCGGTCGGCAGCTGAAGGTGTACTTCCAGGTCGCCACGGTGCCGCCCTCGCCGTCCGGTACGAAGCGCCAGCCACCGCCGAACGTCTCGAAGAACCACGGGCCACTTTCCATGGTCATGCCGACGTTGCCGGTGTCCCGGTCCGGCGCCGGCGGTGCGTACGAGACGTACCTGCTGATCATGGAAAGGCCGTGCCGGGACCGGGTGAAGGTACGGACGCCGCGGCCGGCCGTGGTGGCGCCGTCGAGGAAGTGCTGGCGCCGGATGAACGGGTCCCAGCGAAGCCTGGTCGGCCCGGTGGTCTGGGAAACGGCGAAGGCCGTCGCGGGGTCGACCGCGACCCGGACTCGTGCCTCGACCTGCGGCATCTATTCCTCCCAGTCGTGTGGGCGAGATCATAGCTGCCGGCTTCGGAACGCCTTGTCGGCCGAGGTAAGATTAATTCGAAATCGAAAGTTTCGACGCCGAAGCTGCCACTCACCAACCCTGTGAAAGGACCACGCATGTCACGCCTCGCGAAGGCTCTTCGAAGCCGCCGTGAGATTGTTCGGACCCGCCGCGAGATCAACCGCGCCATCACCACCGCCGCCACCCCGGCGATGCGCGATGAGCTGATCATGGTCGCGCAGCGCAACGGCGTCTTCAGCCCGCACCGCTGATCGAAACACCCTCCTCCCCAAGAACAGGGCTCCCGGCTTCCGGCCGGGAGTCCTTTGTTTTTCAGGGATTCAGCCGGCCAGGGAGACCAGGCGCTGGACCAGCCCCGGCACCAGGAAGCTGATCCCGAGGACCAGCCCGGCGACGTTGGCGACCAGGAAGAGCGCCGACCAGGCGAGCGCTGGAATGCGGGTCAGGCCGGCCAGCTGGGCGGCGTCCGAGCCCGCGGTCTGCGGATGGTTGCGGTGCCGGATCAGTTCGATCACCGGCTTCGGTGCGGCGATCAGTAGGATCCAGGTGATCAGGTACGCGACACCGGACTGGATCGTCGGCGACGCGTACCAGCTGATCGCGACCAGCGCGGCTCCCACCCCGAGAATCACCAACAGGCCATAGAAGTTCCGGATCTGCACCAGCAGCAGCGCGAGCAAGATCAACAGCAGCCAGAGCAGCCCGACGCTCCGCCCGGCCGCGAGCAGCAACGCAGCGCCGAAGCCCACCACGGCCGGACCGAGATAGCCGGCCGCGAGCATGATGATCATGCCCGGCCCGTCCGGCCGGCCGCTGGACAGCGTCACGCCGGAGGTGTCGGAGTGCAGCCGGATCCCGTGCAGCCGGCGGCCGCTCAGCAGGGCGGCGACCCCGTGCGCTCCCTCGTGGGTGATCGTGATCAACAGCCGGGTGATCGGCCAGACCGGCCGGAGCAGCACCGCCAGCGCGGCGATGGCGGCGATCACCAGGATCACTTCGATCGGCGGCGCCGGCTGCACCGACACCGCCCGGTTGACGATCTCCCGCAGCACCGTTCCGGCGGCCGCGGCGAACTCCTGCAATGCGTCCAAAGGTCAGACCGCCCCGCTCCACAGGATGCTGTTGCCACCGGAGAGCCGCGACGAGAACGCGATCGCCTGCTCGTCGGTCAGCCCACTCACGTAGTCGATGATGCCGCGGCCGCGCCCCATCCGGGCCAGGTCGCCGTCACCGGTCCGGCCGGCCAGCCACTCGGGCCGTTCCTCCGCCAGCTTCCGGTACGCCAGCGTCGCGACCCGGACCAGGTCGAGCAGCCGCCGCGGTGCCCGGCCGGCGTCCGGTCGGTCCGACAGCCAGTCGTCCAGGGCGGCGACCAGCCGGGTCAGGATCTCGGCCTGGCCGCGCTGGAACATGGCGAGGTCCGGCCGCTCCAGGATGAAGTAGGCGTGCACGAACTTCAGCACCGCGACCCGGTGCCAGGCCTCCGGCGTCAGCTCGACCCAGCCGGAGCGGACCACCGGCTCGGGGTCGAGCCGGACGGCGGCGATGAACTCGTCGATCCAGCGACCGGTGAAGCCCGAGATGGTCCGGTCGGCCGCCATCGACCCGTCGTACGGCCGGTCCAGAACGCCGTCGACGAACTCGTCGCCGACCCGGGCCACCGCCGCCGCGAACAGCTCCTCGTCGAACATCCAGCCGTCCCGGTCCCGCAACCGGCGCCGCAGCTGCTCCAGCCCGGCACCCGGCTTGCGGTCCAGGTCGCGCACCGACTCCGGCTCCAGGCCCGCCAACGTCTTCCGGTCGGCGGCCCAGGCCCGGAACTCGGCCGACACCGGCGAGAACTGCAGCACCCCGGAGCGGTGGAAGTCCTCCAGGTCGTGCAGCGAGTACGCGATGTCGTCGGCCAGGTCCATCACGGAACACTCGACGGTCTGCCGGCCAGGCCCGAGCATCGGGAACGCGGCCCGCGCCGCGATCAGCTCGGGCAGGTCGATCACGTACGCCGAGAACTTCGCCGACCCCGGACCGTCGACCCCGACCCGGGCGCCGCGCGGCAGCTCCGGCCAGCTGCTCGGATGCGGGTCGGGAACGTCCAGCCGGCCCCACGGATACTTCAGCACGGCGGCCCGCACCGCTGCGGTGAGGTTCAGCCCCTCGTCGCCCGGGCCGCGCACCTCGAGTTCGGTGATGATCCGGTACGTCTGCGCGTTGCCCTCGAAGCCGTCGTGCAGCCCGAACCGGTGCTGGGCCAGCCGGTCCAGCACCCGCTCGCCCAGGTGCCCGAACGGCGGGTGCCCGAGATCGTGCGCGCTGGCCGCCGCCTGCACCACGACCTGGTCCAGCCCGCCCAGGCCCTGCAACCGATCGGCGGGTTCGCTGCGGACCAGCCGGTCGGCCAGCGCCCGGGCGACGGCGGTGACCTTGATCGTGTGGGTCAGCCGGTTGTGCACGACGCCGGCGGTCGCGGCCGAGGCCACCACCTGGGTCACCTCGGCCAGCCGGGAGAACGACGGTGCGAAGCGGATCCGCTCCAGGTCCGTCCGGTACGGCGACGTACCCGTGGGTGCGCCGTCCCGGACGGCCTGTTCGGCCTGTTCGGGGCGTGCCCGAGCCTGCCTGCTGTCCGTACTCATGATGGGCCAACCTACTGGCACACCACTCAGCCCCGTCACTCCCAGACGGGTCGGATCTCCACACTCCCGCGCCGCGCGTACGGATGACTGGCCGCGATCTCGATCGCGTCGTCGAGGTTCTCGCACTCGATGGCGACCACCCCGCCGACGAAGTCCTTGGTCTCGGCGAACGGCCCGTCGGACACGAGCACGTCTCCGTCGCGGACCCGGATCGTCGTCGCATTGACCGTCGGCCGCAGCCGCGCACCCCACAGCTCGACACCGCGGACCTTCGCCTCCCAGCCGTCGTGCACGGGATCGGCGGCCATCTCCTCCGTCGAGGGCGGATCGACCTCGTCGTCACAGATCAGCAAGACGTACTTCATGACACCTCCGGTTCTCCTACTGCTGACATCGGCTGCTTCACCCACACGCGCCACAGCCGTGGGAATCCGATTCCGCGACGGGCGCCGGTGCCGGTGACCGTCCGCCGGTCAGGTCGTCCGATCGGCCGGCGTGGATCCGTGACCACTGGGCGATGGGCCGGCCGTCGGTGCGGAACGTGTTGCTCTGGGACTGCGGCCAGCCCTCGGGGGAATCCTCGGTCGGCTCCTGGCGCCCGAAGATGGTGAGGTCCATCAGCCGGTAGTTGATGTCGACGGCCTCGACCCCGCGCCAGCTGGTCCAGTAGGTCTCGAAGACCCGGTCGCCGCGCCGGAGGTAACAGACCACGTGCATCATGCCGGCCTGGCGCCCGACCAGCAGCGTGTCCAGCGACTGCTGGGCGGAGTACCAGGGCATCGTCCAGCCCATGAAGTCGTGGTAGCGGACGCTCTCCTCGTACGGCCCCTGGCAGAACACCGCGTAGGTGATGTCCCGGGAGTGCACGTACGACAGCTCGTCCAGCTGCGTGTTGTTCCAGGTGCAGCCCTCGCACTGATCGGCGGCGGACCGGCCCGGGTACCACATGAAGTAGTACGTGATCAGCTGCTGCCGGCCCTCGAAGGTGTCGATCAGCGGCACCGGTCCGTTCGCGCCGATCAGCGGGGTGGCCGGGTCGACCTCGACCACGGGCAGCCGGCGCCGGGCCGCGGCCAGGGCGTCGCCGGCCTTGGTGTGGGCCTTCTCGCGGAGCCGCAGTTCGGCCAGCTCGGTCTCGAAGGTGGCGCGGTCGGCGATCACGGGTTCTGGTGCGTTCTCGATGGTCATCTCAGTCTCCTCGGATCGGATGGTCAGGCTCGCCGTCCGGCGAACCCGATGGCGGCAGTGACCAGCGCGAGAGTCGCCAGTATGCCGATGAACAGGAAGGCCAGGTGGAAGCCGGCCAGGCCGGCGCCGGCCACCAGGACGGTCGACACGGCGGCCACGCCGGCGGCTCCGCCGACCTCGCGCATCGTCTCGACCAGGCCGGAGGCCAGCCCGGAGTCCTCCTCGGGGACCCCGGCCAGCGCGCCGACCTGCAGTGCCGGTACGCACAGTCCGAAGCCGATCCCGGCGGCCAGGAACGAGGGCAGCAGGTCGGTCCAGTAGTTGCCCGTCGCGGGTACCCGGGTCAGCCAGACCGCCCCGACGGCGAACAGTCCGAGGCCGATGATCAGCAGCGGCCGAACCCCGAGCCGGGCGGTCAGCCGGCCGCCGATCATGGCCACCGGGAAGATCGTCGCCGTGGTGGCCAGCCAGGCCACGCCGGTCAGCTGCGGCGAGTAGCCGAGCACCTGCTGCATCAGCAGCGAGGCGATGAAGATGAAGGAGAGGAAGGCGCAGGTGGTCAGGAACGCCGCCGCGTTCGCCACCATCAGGGTCCGCTTCCGCCAGGTCGACGGCGGGACCAGCGGGTTGGCGGTGCGGCGTTCGATCCGTACGAAGACGTAGAGCAACGCCACGGCCGCCGCGCCCAGGGCCAGGGTCGACCAGGCGAGCCAGCCGTGGGTGGCGCCATGGTGCAGCGCGTACACGAGGAGCAGCAGGCCGCCGGTGACGGTCGCCGCGCCGGCCGTGTCGAGCCGCGCGGTCCGGCGACCCACCCGGTCCGACGTCAGGAAGACGGCGGCGAGCGTGATCATCACCAGCCCGGCCGGGACGTTGATCAGGAAGCCCCAGCGCCAGCCCGGCCCGCCGGTAAGCAGCCCGCTGGCGACCACCCCGAGGGAACCGGAGACGCCGCCGACGGCCGCGAAGACGCCAAGAGATCGGTTGCGCTGCCGTCCTTCCGGGTAGGCCACCGCGAGCAGCGACAGCGCCGTCGGGGCGATCAGCGCGGCGCCGAAGCCCTGGATCCCGCGGGCGGCGATCAGCTGCCACGCCTCGGCGGAGATCCCGGCCAGCAGCGAGGAGCCGGTGAAGACGGCGAGGCCGGCGAGGAAGACCCGCTTCCGGCCGAACTGGTCGGCCAGCCGCCCACCGAACAGCAGAAAGCCGCCGAGCAGCAGCCCGTAGGCCACGATCACCCACTGCACGACGCCCTGGCCGACGCCGAGCTCGCGCTGGATCGACGGCAGCGCGACGTTGACGATCGCCATGTCCAGCCCGACCATGGCATCGGCCGCGCAGGCCAGGCCCAGGACGAGGCCGGCCGTGACGCTCCTGGGCGGCGCCGCCACGGTCCTGGTTGCTGTGTACGACATCGGAAATCTCCCTCCGGAAACCTGCTTTGCCCCACCGACGAACGGCCGATTCCCGAGATCGACATCGGCGCGCAAGAAATCTCCGGCTACGTCGGGAGACGTAGTGGCAGGCCGCCGTCCTGCGCCGGATGCTGAGCCGACAGCCGTTGCTGGGCCGACGACAGCGACGTCCCGCGCGGCGAGGATTTCGGCATGACAGAAATCACTGGCCGGTTCATCCGGGAGGCGGGCAGGGTTGGCGTCAGCGAGGAGGGCGAGATGGCGACCACGACGGCGGCCGGGTCACCGATCCGGCTGCGGCTCAAGACCCCGGTACGCAAGCTCGTGCTGCTGCTGCACATCATGTCCGCGGGGATCTGGCTCGGGCTGGACGTGGCGATGGCGTTCGCGGTCTTCACCGGCCTGACCACCGACGATCCGCAGCTGGCCGCGTCGCTGTTCCAGGCGCTGGAGACGATCACCGTGCTGCCGTTGCTCTGCACCGGCCTGGTCTGTCTGATCACCGGGATCTTCCTCGGCTGGGGTTCGCGGTACGGGATCGCCCGCTATTGGTGGGTGTTGATCAAGCTCGTGCTGAATCTGATCTTGACCGCGCTGGTGCCGCTGGCCCTGCTCGGCGGCGTACAGGAGCTCGGCGCGTACGGGCGGCTGTTGGCCGCCGATCCCACCGCGACGGCGGATCTGAGCAACATCATCTATCCGCCGATCGTCTCGCCCACCGCGCTGACGATCGCGATGGTGCTTGCGGTCTTCAAGCCGTGGGGTCGGATCCGGAAGCGGCGACCGGCGTGATCAGCGGGTCCGAGCTGCGATCGCTGCCGCGGCGGTTCTACCGGCACTGGTGGCAGGTGCTGGCGCCGCTCAGTCTGATCTTGCTCGGCTACCCGATCCGGGCCGCCGTCGAGGCCGGGCCGACGCTGCCGACGTCCATGATCAGCCTCGGCGGCGCGGCCCTGTTCGCGGCCGGCTTCACGTACCTGATGTGTTGGCTGCGCCCCGCCCGGCTGCTGATCGGGCCGCCGAGCGCGGCCGAGCTGTGGTTGCGCCGGGGTCTGATCCTCGGGCTGGCGGTCCTGTTGATCATGCTCGCCGAGGTCACCGGGCCGCAGTGGCTCTCGCTCTTCTTCCACGTCGGGATGGCGGTCGGCGTGATGCTGCCGGCCCGGGAGGCGTACGTCGGCGTGGTGGTGCTGCTGGTCGTGCTGTTCGTCCTCGGCTTTCCGTACGGGCTGTCGTTCCTCGGCCTGCCGGCCGGGCTGCTCGGACTGTGGGGCGCGGCGACGATCGGGCAGACGGCGAACCTGGCCGAGTTGATCACGGCCCGGCGCCGGCTGGCCGAGCTGGCGGTGGCCGAGGAGCGGCTGCGGTTCGCCCGGGACCTGCACGACCTGCTCGGGCACAGCCTTTCCTTGATCAGCCTGAAGACCGAGCTGGGCGAGCGGTTGATCGACACCGATCCGGTCCGGGCCCGGGCCGAGATCACGGACGCGCACGCGGTGGCCCGGCGGTCCCTGCGGGAGGTCCGCGAGGCGGTCGCCGGCTACCGCCGCCCGGTGCTGGTCGCCGAGCTCGACGGGGCCCGCGAACTGCTCGAGTCGGCCGGCATCGAGACCGTGATCGATGATCAACTCGGGAGCGGGCCGGTACCGCACGACGTCGTCCTGGCCTGGGCCGTCCGGGAGGCCGTGACGAACGTGGTCCGGCACAGCGGCGCGGCCTCCTGCCGGATCGAACTGACCCGGTCCGGCCGGCTGGTCCGGCTGCAGGTCGACGACGACGGCCGCGGCCCGGCCGACCCCGCCCGGAGCGTCCCGGCCGCGGCCGGAACGGGCAGCGGACTGGCCGGACTGGCGGAACGGGTCCGGCAGGCCGACGGGGCCACGCTGACCATCGAGAACCTGCGGCCGGGTTTCCGGCTCCGGGTCTGTGTGCCGGCCGAAGCGGAGGTTCCATGATCATCCGGGTGTTGATCGCCGAAGACCAGGCGATGGTCCGCGGCGCGTTGTCCGCGCTGCTCGCGATGGAGGGCGACATCGAGATCGTCGCCGAGGCGTCCCGCGGCGACGAGGTGGTGCCGGTGGCCCTGACGGCGCGGCCGGACGTCGCGCTGCTGGACATCGAGATGCCCGGCGCCGACGGGATCAGTGCGGCCGCCGAGCTGACCCGGCAGCTGCCCGGGACCAAGATCATCATGCTGACCACGTTCGGCCGGACCGGTTACCTGCGGCGGGCGATGACGGCCGGCGCGGTCGGCTTCCTGCTCAAGGACGCCCCGGCGTCCGAGCTGGCCGAGGCCGTCCGGCAGGTCGCCGCCGGCGAGCGGGTGATCGACCCCGACCTCGCGATCACCGCGGTCCGGGACGGCGAGAACCCCCTGACCGAACGGGAACGCGACGTGCTCCGGGCCGCCTCCGACGGGGCGTCGATCAGCGCCGTCGCGGACCGGCTGCACCTGTCGCCGGGGACCGTACGCAACTATCTGTCGAACGCGATCCGCAAGCTCGGCACCAGCAACCGGGTGGAGGCGGCGCGCCGGGCCGAGGTCAAGGGCTGGCTCTGATCACGGCCCGGATCCTCCCCTGGCAGGATGGCCTCATGAGCGCACCGGTGGACCCGACTCGTACCGAGGCCTGGCGGACCCTGTCCGGGCTGGCCGAATCGCTGCGACCCGACCTGCGGGCCTGGTTCGCCGACGACCCCGGCCGGGCCGAGCGGCTGACCTTCGAGGCGGCCGAACTGCGGGCCGACCTGTCCAAGAACCTGATCACCGACGAGGTGCTGGCGGCGCTGCTCGCGCTGGCCGGTGAGGTCGGACTGACCGACCGGATCGCGGCCATGTTCGCCGGCGAGCACATCAACGTCACCGAGGACCGGGCCGTGCTGCACACGGCGCTCCGGGCCCCGGCCGGCGAGCGGCTGGAGGTGGACGGCCACGAGGTGGTCGAGGGGGTGCACGCCGAACTGGCCAAGGTGTACGCCTTCGCCGAGCGGGTCCGCAGTGGTGCCTGGACCGGCGTCACCGGGAAGCCGATCAGCACGGTGATCAACATCGGCATCGGCGGTTCTGATCTTGGTCCGGTGATGGCGTACGAGGCGCTGAAGCCGTACGTCCAGGAGGGTCTGGAGGCCCGCTTCATCTCCAACATCGACCCGACTGACCTGGCCACGAAGACTGCCGGCCTGGATCCGGAGACGACGCTGTTCATCGTGTCGTCGAAGACGTTCGGCACCCTGGAGACGCTGACCAATGCCCGGCTGGCCCGGGCCTGGCTGCTGGACGGCCTGCGCTCCGCCGGGGCGATCACTGACGATGATGATCAAGCCAAGACGGCCGTCGCCAAGCACTTCGTCGCGGTCTCCACGGCGCTGGACAAGGTGGCCGCGTTCGGCATCGACCCGGCCAACGCGTTCGGGTTCTGGGACTGGGTCGGCGGCCGCTACTCGGTCGACTCGGCGATCGGGACCTCGCTCGCGGTGGCGATCGGGCCGGAGCGGTTCGCCGAGTTCCTGGCCGGCTTCCGCGCGGTCGATGATCATTTCCGGACCGCCGAGCCGGCCCGCAACCTGCCGGTGCTGCTCGGCCTGCTCAACGTCTGGTACGGCAACTTCCTCGGCGCGGCCACCCACGCCGTGCTGCCGTACTCGCAATATCTGCACCGGTTCCCGGCCTACCTGCAGCAGCTGACCATGGAGTCCAACGGCAAGGGCGTCCGGTACGACGGATCGCCGGTCACCACGGAGACCGGCGAGGTGTTCTGGGGCGAGCCCGGCACCAACGGCCAGCACGCCTTCTATCAGCTGATCCACCAGGGCACCCGGCTGATCCCGACCGACTTCATCGCCTTCGCCAACCCAGCCCACCCGCTGCGCGACGGCGACACCGACGTCCACGAGCTGTTCCTGGCCAACTTCTTCGCCCAGACCGCGGCGCTCGCCTTCGGCAAGACCGCCGACGAGGTCCGGGACGAGGGAACACCCGAGCCGATCGTGCCGGCTCGGGTGTTCTCGGGTAATCGTCCGTCGACGTCGATCATGGCCCCGGCGCTCACGCCGGCCGTCCTCGGCCAGCTGATCGCCCTCTACGAGCACCTGACCTTCGTCCAGGGCGCGATCTGGGGCATCGACAGTTTCGATCAGTGGGGGGTTGAACTGGGCAAGCAGCTGGCCCTGCAGCTCGCGCCCGCCGTCTCCGGCGACGAGGCTGCCCTGGCCCAACAGGACTCCTCCACCCGCTCCCTGATCACCTACTACCGCACCCACCGAACCCCGTAAACGAACCCCGCCGACTCGGCACAAAAGCAGGCGTTCTGGCGGCGTGTCGCTGCTGAACTGCCCAGTCGATCGGTGGGCGGAGAGTGATCGGTCGGCGGGGGGATCGGTTCGGGTCCCCTCGGCCGGAGTCGGCCGGTCCGGGACCTTCGGGCCGCGACAGGCGGTGCCCGGTCAGTCAGCCCCAGGAGTTCGGGCCGAGTGTTTCGGGTCGGGCCGTCGGGCTAGGAGCCCGAGTTCGGCGAACAGCCGCAGTAGCAGGGGTACGGCCTCCGGGGCTCCGGATCGTCCCGGCTCGGGTCGTAGCACGACCCGGGAGCCGGGGATCCACAGCGCGGGTCGCATCGGCCCGCGGTCAGTCGTCGGAATCGTCGTCGCGATCGAGGTTCGGGCCCGTAGCGCGGAGCTTGTCGACCTCGGCCATGGCGTCGCGCAGCCCGGACAGCCAGGACTCGGTGTGCTCGCCGACCAGCTTGACGGCCCAGGCCAGTGCCTCGGACCGGGAGCGGGCGACGCCGGCGTCGACCAGGGTGTCCAGGACCTGCCGCTCGGGCTGCCGGAGCCGGGTCATCACCGGAACGGAGATGTGCGTGAACAGGGTCCGTACGTCCCCGAGTTCGGCGCCCCAGGACACCTTCCGCCGATAGCGGGCCTGAGCCTCTTCGGCGATCTGCATCCGGGTGCCGCGGGTGTCGGCGCGGAACCGGCTGATCCGGCCCTCCGCAGCCGCGGTGTCGTCGGTGGTGTCGTCGGGCAGCGTGCCGATGACGAGAATTTCCTCGCGGTCGACGCTGACGTCGACGTCGGAGAACCAGCCATCCGGAAGCCGTCCCTCGAACCAGGCCTGAGCGTCGTCGGCCGGCGGCAGATCGACGTTCTGCCAGCCGCCCGGGCGGCCGAAGCCGCGTCCGCCGCGACGTTCGTGGCGACGCCGCTCGCGCGGGTCGTCTGCGGGTGCCTCGGCGGTTGGGTCTTCAGGTTCGCCGCGGCGGCGTCCCCGCCCGCGGCCTTCGCCGGCGCCACGCCGGCGGTCGTCTCGTAGTCCGGGGCGTCCGCGGCGTTCCCGCGTGCCCTCGTCCCATGGTGAGTGCCAGGTCATCTGACTCTCCTCTCTCTTACTTAATTACAGCATTACACGCTTGCATGTGCATGTCAAACCTGCTAGAGCCTTTCGGGGCGTCGTCGGTTTTTCACGTAACGTGAAAAACTGGCTCTTCCCGCCAGATGTTTCTCGCGGGAAGAGCTAGGAAAGTTGGTGGGGTGGGGCTCAGGTGACGGGTGTGGCCGGGTCGCGTCGGCTGATCAGGTCCCCGGCCGCCTTCAGGTACGCGAGCTGTTCGCGCACCGATCCGATCAGCCAGGGCCGCCGATGCCGCCGTACGGTGCGGTCGCCGACGCCGTGGGCCACCAGCCCGAGGTGGCGGGCGATGCCGACCGCGCGGGCCAGGTGGTAGGTCTGCGTGACGATGATCAACTCACGGCGGCCGTACACCGTCTTGGCGCGGAGGCAGGAGTCGTAGGTGTCCAGCCCGGCCCGGTCGGCCATGATCACCTCGGCCGGGACGCCCGCGGCGGTCAGGTAGTCGATCATGGCGGCGGGTTCGTCGTAGTCGGGGTGGACCCCGTCGCCGGACACCAGCAGCCGCTCGACCTTGCCCAGTTCGAAGAGCCGTCGGCCGAGGTCGAGCCGGGCGGACAGGAACGAGGACGGGTGCCCGTCGGGGTGCACCTTCGCGCCGAGGATCATGGCGACCGGCGCGGCGGGCACGTCCTCGAGCGGGTACAGGTGCCCGATGGCCGCGCCGCGGACGTACCCGATCGAGGCGAGCAGGCCCAGTCCGCCGGCCAGGGCGCCGCCGGTCAGGATCCGGCCGAGGGTGTCGGGAAGGGGCGCGGGGCTGTTCACGCGTCCCACCCTAGGAGGGTCGGCCAGAATGGCGGCATGCCCGAAGGTGACACGGTCTGGCTCGCCTGCCGGCGGCTGCACGCCGCGCTGGCCGGACGGCCGCTCGTTCGCGCCGAACTCCGGGTGCCGTCCCTGGCGACCGCCGACCTGGTCGGGCGTACGGTGCTCGAGGTGGTGTCCCGGGGCAAGCACCAGCTGTTCCGCTTCGACGACGGGCGGACGCTGCACAGCCACCTCCGGATGGACGGCACCTGGCGCATCTCCCACGCCGGGCGCCCGCCGCGGGGCGGGCCGCCGCACGAGCTCCGGGCCCTGCTGGCGAACGCCGACCAGGTCGCCGCCGGCTACCGGCTGCCGGTGCTGGAACTGTTGCCGACCGACGAGGAGGACCGCGGCGTCGGCCACCTCGGCCCCGACCTGCTCGGCCCGGACTGGGACCTCGACGAAGCGGTACGAAGACTCGGCGCCGACCCCGGCCGGGCGATCGGCGAAGCCCTGCTCGACCAGCGCAACCTGGCCGGGCTGGGAACCTTCTATCGGGCCGAGATCTGTTTCCTGCAAGGGATCCAGCCGCGCCGACCGGTCGCCGACGTGCCGAACCTGCGCCGCCTGGTCGACCGCGCCCGCCGGTTGATCATGGCGAACCGGGAGCGGCCCGAGCAGACCAGCACCGGCGACCTTCGCTCCGGCGCCCGAAGTTACGTGTACGGCCGCGCGGGCCAACCGTGCCGCCGCTGCCGCACCATGATCAAGAGCGAGGAGTTCGGCCCGGACGGCCAGGAACGCCTCAGCTACTGGTGCCCCACCTGTCAGCCCTGACCGACCACCGCGTCCTGAGCTTGTCGAAGGACCAGGGCAGATGCTGCCTGCGCTTCGACAGGCTCAGGGAACGTCGGTGATCACGGCAGGGCGCCGAGGGCGTGCGCGACGGTGACGGCGGAGGCGGCGGACCAGGCCTGGGGGCGGCAGGCGGCCGGGTACGGGACCGGGCGGCCCTCGCCGGACCAGAGTTCCGGGAGTCGCTGATCGAATACGACCGAGGCGCGGAGCAGGCCCTCGATCAGGCCTGCGGCGTAGTCGGTCAGGCCCGCCCGGACCAGGCCGTTGATCACGATCGCCGTGTCGTGCGGCCAGACGGAGCCGCAGTGGTAGCTGAGCGGCGAGTAGCCGCCGTCCATGATCGACATCGTGCGCAGGCCCAGGCCCGAGTCCAGGTCGGGGGTGGCGATCATCCGGGCCACCTGACGTTCCTCGTCGGCGTTGAGCAGGCCGGTGCCGAGCAGGTGGCCGATGTTGCTGGTCAGTGAATCGACCCGCCGTTTCGCGCCGTCCAGGGCGAGGGCCGGGTAGCGCTCGCCGTCCCGCTCGCACCAGAACGCGTCGCGGAACCGGTCGGCCAGGCCGGCCGCCCAGGTACGGAAGCGATCACCGCCCTCGAGCCCCAGCGCGTCCAGCAGCTCGGCCCCCTTGACCGCGGCCTCGTACGCGTAGCCCTGCACCTCGCACAGCGCCACCGGGCCGTCGGCCTGGCTGCCGTCGGTGAATCGGACCGCGTCGCCGGAGTCCTTCCAACCCTGATTGGCCAGCCCGCGGCCGCTGGCGTCGATGTATTCCAGGAACCCGTCGCCGTCCGCGTCACCGAAGTCGATCATCCAGGACAGGGCACCGGTCAGGGCCGGGCCGAGGGCGGCCAGCTCGTCGTCCGGGACGCCGCCGGCCCGCCAGGTGTCGTGCAGCAGGCAGACCCAGAGCGGCGTGGCGTCGATCGTCCCGTAGTAGCGCGGCGGCAACCAGCTGTCCCCGTAGCCCTGGGTGGCCCGGCGCAACTCGTGGATGATCTTGCCGGGCTGCTCGCCGGTCTCCGGATCGTCCTTGCTGCCCTGCATCCCGGCGAGCGTTCGCAACGTACCCAGAGCAGGACGATGATCAACCGGCAGCAACAGGCGCGCGGTCCACAGGCTGTCCCGGCCGAACAGGGTCAGGTACCAGGGGGCTCCGGCGGCGAAGAAGGCGTCCGACGGCGACTCGGGCAACGACATCCGCAGGGCGTCCAGGTCGGTCAGGGCCAGCTCCAGCCAGCGGCCCAGCCGTGGCTCGGGGCGGTCCGCCAGTCCGGCCTCGGCGGCCTGCACGTGATCATGAACGGCGATCACGCCGCCGGACGCCGCGATGATCACCGGCTGCAGGTCGGTGATCGCGGCCCGCCAGGAGCACTCGACCGATCCCCGGGCGGGCACCGTGATGGGCCATTCCACGATCACGGCCCGGCCGTCGTCGGCTCGGCGCAACTGTCCGTCGTCGACGGTGACCGTGGTCGAGGTCCGGACGTCGGCCCAGCTCACCGAGGCGCCGTCCGGTTCCGGCAGCTCGATCGGCTCGGCCGGCGTACCGGAACGGATCGTGTCCATGCCGGCGAGGTCGGCCGCCAGCCGCAGCCGGACCACGCACTCGACGGACTCCTCCAGCACCGAGGACACGACGATCCGCTCGGTCACGGTGCCGGGGGCGACGGTGCGCTCCCGGTCGAGCCGCAGGACCGGGTCCGGGCTGGGCGCCACGTTCAATTCCCGGAGCAGGGCGGTGAACGTCGCGGCGGTGCCGGTGCTGGCCGTGGCGATCGTCTCGCCGGCGCTCTCGGCGCCGTCCGGCGACGCAACGGTCACGGTCGCCTCGCTGATCACCCGGCAGTCGGCGTGCAGCACGCCGTGCGCGGTCCGGGCATCGGCACGGATCGCTCCGTCGGCGCCGGAGAGCACCTGGGTCGGCGCCGCGACCAAGATCAGCACGTCATGCAGCAACGGATGCAGTCGGCTCATGAGGTCGAGGCTATCGGTACAGTGGGAGACGAGTCCGAGAGACGCTGCAGCGGGATCTCCGCCACGCTCGGACCGACCGGATGATCAATCCAAGGGCGTCTTCCCGAGAGGAGACGCAGATGGATGATCAACAACGGATCGACTACGCCGCCCCGGCCGCGGACCAGCACGAGGCGCTCCGGGCGATGGCCCGCCGCTGCTTCGCCGACACGTTCGCCCGGCACTACGACCCGGAGCCGTTCGGTGCCTTCCTGGACAGCGTGTACGGACCGGACGGCGGCATGGCGCGCGACCTCGAGGACCCGGCGCTCCGGTGGTTCGTCGCGTTCGGCGGCGGCGCCCCGATCGGGTACGCGAAGCTGACGCCGCTCCGGGCCCCGGCGGTGGATCCGGAACCGGGCGCACTGGAACTGCAGCAGCTCTACGTACTCAAGGAATGGCACGGCACCGGCGTCGCCGACCGGCTGATGGAGTGGGCCCTGGCCACGGCGGCCGAGGCGCCGGAGGTCTACCTGACCGTCTTCGATCACAACGAGCGGGCGAAGCGGTTCTACCGGCGCTACGGCTTCAGCGAGGTCGGCCGGTGCACCTTCACCCTCGGCGATCGGGTCGACGACGACCGGATCTGGTGCCGGCGCCCGTGAGCCGGGCGCCGGCACTCGCAGTGGTGTGTCGCGGCTGAATCGCGGCGTTCAGCGACACTCAGGCACGCGGCTCGCTGCGTTCTCCTCGGTCGCGTTGCGACCCGGCAGCCCTCCCTCGTCGGCCTTGCGATCCACGCACCTGAGCGCCGCTGAACACCACGCTCCAGCCGCGACACACCACTAATCAGTTGAACTCGTTCGGGTGCGGGTTGTTCCGGCCGTCGACGTTCACGGCGTCGATCACGGCGAGGTCGTCGTCGGACAGCTCGAACCCGAAGATGTCGAAGTTCTCCTCGATCCGGGCCGGCGTGACCGACTTCGGGAAGACCACGTACCCCTTCTGCACATGCCAGCGCAGGATCACCTGGGCCGGGGTGCGACCGAGCTTGCCGGCCAGCTCCTGGATCTGCGGGTTGGCCAGGTCCTTCGCCAGCCCGAGCGGGCTGTAGGACTGGGTGACGATGCCCAGCTCGGAGTTCACAGCGACCAGCGGCTCCTGGCTGAAGGTCGGGTGCAGCTCGATCTGGTTCACCGTGGGCACGGTCGAGCTCTCCGCGACGACCTTCCGAAGATGATCTTCGAGGAAGTTGGAGACGCCGATCGACTTGGACCAGCCCTTCGACTTGATCTCCTCGAGCGCCAGCCAGGCCTCGAGGTAGTTGTCCTTGGCCGGCGTCGGCCAGTGGATCAGGTAGAGATCGACATAGTCGAGGCCGAGCTTCTCCAGGCTGGTCTGGATCGCGGCGAGGGCGTCGTCGTGGCCGTGCTTGTCGTTCCACAGCTTGGTGGTGATGAACAGTTCCTCGCGCGGGATGCCGGACTCGGCGATCGCGCGGCCGACACCTTCCTCGTTGCCGTAGATCGCGGCGGTGTCGATGTGCCGGTAGCCGACCTCGAGCGCCTTGGCCACCGAGGTGACGATGTCCTCGGTGGAGACCTGCCATACGCCGAACCCGAGCTGCGGGATCTTGTTGCCGTCGTTGAGGGTGATCGTGGGCACCTGGCTCATGACCGTTGCTCCTTCTCGTCTGTCGGGTGTCAGACGTGAGTATTTCCGATCCGCGATGCGGAATCGACTCGGGTACGGCACGATGGTGCCCCGCCAACCGGAGCAGGAGTAGGGAGGATCCGGATGTCCGGTCAGAGCCGACCGCAGCAGCCCGAGATGATCACGATGTTCACCGACACGTATCGGACCGCGAACGCCGGTGGCCGGCAACCGCCCTGGGACTGGCAGGCGCCGCATCCGCATCTGATCCGCTGGGCCGGTGAGCGCAAGCTCGGCGGCACCGGCCGGTCGGCGGTCGTCGTCGGTTGCGGGTACGGCGACGATGCGGCGTTCGTGGCCTCGCTGGGCTTCCGTACCACCGGGTTCGACTACGTGGCCGACGCGATCGAGGGCGCCCGGAGCCGGTACCCGGACGTCGGCCTCGACCTCCGGGTGGCCGACGTCTTCGACCTGCCACCGGAGTGGGCCGGCGCCTTCGACCTCGTCGTGGAGAGCATGACGGTGCAGTCCATCCCGCGCGAACAGCGGGCGGACGCCACCGCGGCGATCGCGCGGCTGGTGGCGCCCGGCGGGACCATCCTGGTGATCGCGTCGGCGCTCGAGGATGCGGTGCGGGAGCCGGGCCCGCCGTGGCCGCTGGACCGGGCCGACGTCGACCGGTTCGGCGAGCACGGCCTCGAACCGGTCATGATCACCCGTTGGGAGCGGCCGGATCGGCCGGACCTGTCGCCGTGGCTGGCGGAGTTCCGGCGCTAGTTTCTCCGTGGTGCCCGACGTGGCCGGGCCGATGCTGCCCGAGCAGTTGCGAGAGGTGCTGCAGCAGTCGCCGCAGGGTGAGTTCCAGGTCGGTCTGCTGAGCATCGGAAAGCCCGTCGAGCAGCTCGCGTTCGCGCTCCAGGACGCCCGCGACGAGGCCGTCGACGGTCGCGTGGCCGAGCGGAGTGAGCTGGACGTCGACGGTGCGTGAGCCGGTCCGGCCGGATCGCCGGACCAGTCCCTGCGCCTCGGCGCGGTCCACCCGCTGGGTGATCGCTCCGGCCGTGATCAGTGAGGCGGCCGCCAGCTCCCGGGTCGTCATCCGGTACGGCTCACCGCCGCGGCGCAGCGTGGACAACAGATCGAGCGTGGCCGCGTCGGCGCCGTGGGCCCGCAGCAGTCGGGCCCGGTCGTCGCCGAGGAGTTTCGCGATCTGCCAGACCCGGGTCACGATGCCGATCGAGCGCACGGGCACGCCCGGCAGCTCCCGCTCCCAGGCGGCGGCGATCGCATCGACGGGATCACTCGGAGTTGCCTCGGCCATCCACCCTCCTGCTAGTCTCGTTTAGACCTAAACGTAACAGGAGGTAGACGCATGCGCACTGTCATCGTGACCGGCGGAGGAACGGGGATCGGCAGGGAGGTTGCGGCGCAGTTCGCCGCGGACGGCTGTGCGGTCGTCATCACGGGCCGCCGGGCGGACGTGCTGCGGCAGGCCGCGGCCGAGCTCGGCGGCGCGGTCCGGGCGATCCCGCTGGACGGTACGGACGCGGACCAGGTCGCCGGCCTGGCCCGGGAGGTCGGCGCCGTCGACGTCCTGGTCAACAACGCCGGCGGCAACACGAACTTCGACGGGGCCGAGCCGAGTTCGTTGGCCGAGGTCGCCGAGGCGTGGCGGCGGAACCTGGACAGCAACCTCCTCACGGCGGTCCTGATGACGACGGCGCTGCTGCCTGCCATGCCCGCGGGATCGTCGGTGATCACCATCGGCTCCATCGCGGCGGACAAGGGCGCCGGCTCGTACGGAGCGGCCAAGGCGGCGGTGGCCTCGTGGAACATCGACCTGGCCCGCCAGGCCGGGGTCCGCGGCATCACCGCCAACGTCGTCTCGCCCGGCTACATCGCGGACACCGAGTTCTTCCGGGACAATCTCACCGACGAACGCCGCGCCTCGCTGGTCGAGGCCACGATGACCAAGCGCGCGGGACGGCCGGCCGACATCGCCGAGACCGTACGGTTCCTCGCCTCGCCCGGCGCCCGTCAGCTGACCGGGCAGACCGTCGCCGTCAACGGAGGCGAATGGGCGAGTCGCTAGCGGCTACAGGCATTTGGGGTTGCGGACGCACTGGATCGCGCCGCCGGCCGCGGCGAACAGCAGGCCGACCCAGCCGATCCCGAGCAGCAGGCAGGTGACCGCCGCGAAGCCGGCGGCACCGGCGATGCCGAGCGAGCCGCGTTCGTTGCGCAGCCGTGCCGCGGCCTCCGGTGCGCCCGGCTGGTGGGCGATCTGCTCCAGGTAGTGGTACCGCGACCGGGTCGTCGCGATCAGCCAGATCAGCATGGCGACCAGGACGATCCCGAGCACGACCGGGACCGGCGCGGCGACCAGGACCAGCACCGACGCCCCGACGGCGATCGTCCCGGCCTCCGGCTCGATCTGCGTGGTGACCAGGTACTGGATCACCAGGCCGACCACGATCACGCCGAGGACGGCGGCCAGGAAGATCAACACGGGGCGGGGGCCACCGGTGACCCGGCGATAGCCGGTCAGCAGCTCCGGGTCGTGGGCGAGCGGCTCCTCCGACGCGACCAGCCGGCGCCGGCCGAGCACGTACGCGGGGAGCAGCAGCGCGAGCACGGCGCCGCCGCCGACGAGGTTCACCAGGATGATGGCCAGCGGTCCGGTGTCCATCCCCGCATCGTCCCACTTCGCGGAATCAACCGCCCGTACGACGCGGGTGCTCCGCTGGATTAGGGTCGGGGCGAGGCGGGAAGGCGGTGGGTACGTGGTGCGGGAGAAGCGTGGGCCGGCGCCGTTGCTGTGGCAACTGCTGCGGCCCGGCACGGCGATCCTGATCTTGCTCCAGGCCCTGCTCTGCCAGCTGTTGCTCGGCCTGCCCGCGCCGCACCCGGTAGTCGTCCTGGGTGGGCTGGTCATGCTCGCCCTCTGGTACGCCCACGCGGTCGCGATCAACGACCTGAGCGACGCGGACACCGACGCGATCAACCTGGCCGGGGCCGCCGATCGGCCGTTGATCAACAAGACCACGAGCGTGGGCCGGCTGCGGCTGACCGGCTGGCTGCTGGCAGTGGCGGTGGTCGCGCTCGGCCTGTTGCTGTCGCCGTGGCTCGGGCTGGCCGGTTTGATCATGGTGCTGCTCAACCTGGCCTACTCGCTGCCGCCGGTCCGGTTGTCCGGGCGCGGCGGTGCCGCCCAGCTGCTGCTCCCGATCGGGTACGTGATCTTCCCGGCCGTCGTGGTCTGGGGGATCTCGGGCCAGCCGCCGGTCGACGGGCGCGGCCTGCTCGGCGTGGCCGGGCTCTACCTGCTGCTCTGCGGAAGGCTGTTCCTCAAGGACATCCGCGACGTCGAGGGCGACCGGCGGACCGGGAAGCTGACCTTCCTGGTCCGGCACGGGCTGCCGGCTACCCTGGTCGCCTCGGCCGCCCTGCTGGTGGCCGGCGTGGTGATCATGGCCCTGGCGATCATGCCGCCGGCCCGGTACGCGCTGATCCTCGCCGCGGTGATCACGGTGGTCGGCGCGCCGCTGTTGTTGATCAAGGTCGGCCTCGCCGAGGGGCTGAGCCGGCGGCTGCTCTGGGTCGGTCTGGTCGGCCGGCTGGCCAGCCTGTGGACGTTCTGCTGCACGGTGTCGCTGGCGGTGAGCCGCTGGAATCCCGGCCCGGGTTGGCAGCAGGAGGTGGTGACCGCCCTCGGCGTGGTGGTCTTCGGGGTCTCGGCGTACTCGTACCTGGAAGAACTCAGACGAGAGCGCTGATCAGGACCGCGGCGATCGCCGGCACGGTGAGGTTGTCGGTGCCGCGCGGGCTGACCAGCTCGGCGACCGTACAGGCGAGCGCGACCACGGTCGCCGTTACCGGACCGGCGGGCAGCGTGATCAGGAACGCGACCACCAGGAACGCGAGCGAACCGCCGACGGAGCGGCTCAGCACGACGATCCGGATCGGCCAGCGCCGGCCGACCAGGAAGGCCGCCGTGTCGGCCAGGCCGAGGATCAGCACGGCCAGCACGAAGACGATGGCGTTGTCGGACAGCAGGCCGGCCAGGGCCACTCCGATCCCGAACAGCAGGTCGCCCCAGGACCCCTCGGCCCGCGAACTCAGGCTGCGCAGCGGCAGATAGCGCCGGGCCAGTAGCAGCGCGGCGGAGAACAGCAGCCCGATCAGCACGTACCACCGGAAGTCGAGCCAGAGGCAGGACACGGCGGCGAGCACGGCCGAACCGACGTGGGCGATCTTGCGGCTCGCCTCGAGCGGCGGCTCCCGGCGCCGGGCGACGAGTTCGTTGAGGGCGAGGAAGCCGGCCAGCAGGGCCACCGTGCCGACGACGGTGACCAGAGTGATCACGGCCAGACCTCGCGGATCCGGGCCAGGCAATCGGCCACCGGCTCGCGGGTGTCGAGGACCAGGTCGGCCAGTTGGCGGCCGGCCTCGAGCTCGGCCTGCAGCACCTCCGGCTCGGCCCGCTCCCGATCGCCGCGTTCGCCCAGCCGGCGGAGCAGTTCCGGGACCGGGGCCTCGGCGGCGACCACGTACAGGTCGGGGTGCAGGGACCGCAGCCGGTCCAGCACGACGGCCCGCAGACAGGTCGCGACCGGCACCCCCGGACCGGCCTCGAGCCGGGGCAGCGCGTAGTCGTGGCCGTAGTGCCGGTGCACGCCGAGCGCGGCGGCCTTCCGCTCGGCGAACTCGGCGGCGGAGACGAACTCGTGGGTGTCGGAGGTCTCGCCCGGACGGCGCGGGCGGGTGGTGAGGGTCCGGACGGTTCGGAGGTCGGGCAGTTCGGCGCTCAGGGCCCGGAGCAGGGTCGACTTGCCGGCCCCGCTCGGGCCGATCAGAACGAGAGCCGAGGCTGCCATGGGCCGCACTGTACGGGGGCGCGCGGAAACCGGGCGGAGCGGCCGTCGGGAGAGTGGAATACTTGCTTCCCGTGTCATCGATTCCCACCCTGCTGAGTTCCGCGGTCGAGGCGATTGCCGGTGTCGACCCCGAACTCCGGCCTGCCACGAAGCCGCAGTTCGGACACTTCCAGTCCAACGTCGCGCTCCGCCTGGCCAAGGCCGAGGGCAAGCCGCCGCGCGAGGTCGCGGCGCGGATCGTCGACACCCTCGACGTGTCGGCCTGGTGCGAGCCGCTGGAGATCGCCGGGCCCGGCTTCATCAACTTCCGGATCAAGTCCGACGTGCTGGCTGCCGAGGCGAGCAACCAACTGACCGACCCGGCGGTCGGGGTGCTGCCGGCGGACGAACCGCAGCGGGTGGTGATCGACTACTCGGGCGCCAACGTGGCCAAGCAGATGCATGTCGGGCACCTGCGGTCCACCGTGATCGGGGACTGCTTCAACCGGGTGCTGACCGCGCTCGGGCACACCGTGATCCCGCAGAACCACCTCGGCGACTGGGGCACCCAGTTCGGCATGCTGGTCGAGCAGATCCTCGAGGAGGAGCTCGACGCGACGACGCTCGACCTGATCAAGGCCGAGGAGCTGTACCGGCGGGCGAACGAGCACTTCAAGGAGGACCCGGCGTTCGCCGACAAGGCTCGCAAGCGGGTGGTCGCGCTGCAGTCCGGCGACGAGCAGACGCTGGCCATCTGGCGGCAGCTGATCGCGCTCTCGGTGGCGGGCTTCAACGGCGTCTACGCCCGGCTCGGCGTGAAGCTCACCGATGACGATCTGGCCGGCGAGTCCACGTACAACGATGATCTTGCGGTGGTCGCCGCCGAGCTGGAGGAGAACGGCACCGCAGTGATCGACGACGGCGCACTGTGCGTCTTCGTCGAGGGCTTCAACTCGCCCATGATCATCCGCAAGACCGACGGCGGGTACGGCTACGGCATCACCGACCTGGCCGCGGTCCGGCACCGGGTCCGGGACCTGAAGGCCGACCGGATGATCTACGTCGTCGGCACCGAGCAGACGTACCACTTCAACCAGGTCTTCGCGGTCTGCCGCAAGGCCGGCTACCTGCCGGACGACGTGGTCGCCGAGCACGCGGGCTACGGGCTGATCCTGGGCGCCGACGGCAAGCGGCTGCGGACCCGGGACGGCGGCACGATGAAGTTGATCAACCTGCTCGACGCGGCGGAGGAGAAGGCGTCCCCGCCGATCGCGCTGGCCGCGATCAAGTACGCCGACCTGTCCAGCGGGCTGCAGAAGGACTACATCTTCGACATCGACCGGATGGTCAAGGCGCAGGGCAACACCGGGCCCTATCTGCAGTACGCCCACGCCCGCTGCAGCCAGGTGCTCCGGAAGGCCGAGGCCGAACAGCTGGCCGTGCCGACCGAGATCACCGTGATCGACGAGCCGGCCGAGCAGACCTTGGCGCTGACGTTGACCAAGTACGGCGAGACCGTCGCCGACGTGGCCGAGACGCTGCAGCCGCACCGGCTCTGCGGTTACCTCTACGATCTCGCCGTCGCCTACACCGACTTCTACGAGAACTGCCCGGTGCTCAAGGCCGAGGGCGACGTCCGGGCCTCCCGGCTGGCGCTCTGCCGGGCCACCCAGCGGGTCCTGGCCGCCGGCCTCGACCTGCTCGGCATCGAAGCCCTGGAACGGATGTAGCCCTCAGGAAACGTTGTGGCTGATCGGGTCCGGGTTGTCCTGGGCGTCGCGGGCGAGCCAGGCGGCGCCGATGATGCCGGCCTTGTTGCGTAGCTCGGCGGGCACGATCGGGCTGTTCAGCTTGAGGTGCGGCAGGAACTCGTCGGAGTCCTTGCTGACGCCGCCGCCGACCACGATCAGGTCCGGCCAGAACAGGGCTTCGACGACCTCGTAGTAGCGCTGCAGCCGCTGGGCGTACTCCTCGTAGGACATGCCCGTCTTGTCCTTGATGCTGGCCGCGGCCCGGCTCTCGGCGTCGTGGCCGTCGATCTCCAGGTGGCCCAGCTCGGAGTTGGGGATCAGCACGCCGCGGTAGATCAGCGCGCTGCCGATGCCGGTGCCGAGGGTGGTCATCAGGACCAGGCCCGGGTTCCCCTTCGCGGCGCCGTACTGCACCTCGGCGACCCCGGCCGCGTCCGCGTCGTTGACCAGCAGGATCGGCCGGCCGAGATGATCTTCGAAGATCTTCTCGGCGGGTGCGTCGATCCAGGACTTGTCGATGTTCGCGGCCGACCGGGTCCGGCCGTGGGTCACCACGGCGGGGACGGTGATGCCGATCGGCCCGTCACCGATCTGGTCGGCGAAGTGATCAACGATCTCGCTGACGACGGCGGCGACGTTCTTCGGCGTCGACTGCTGCGGGGTCTCGATCCGGAGTCGCTTCTCCGCGAACACCCCTTCGGCGAGATCCACCGGGGCTCCCTTGATCCCGCTCCCACCGATATCGATACCCAGCACTGGACGTTCGGTCATGACCGGGAGCTTAGTGGCGTCAGCGGAGATCGCGCCGCAGCTGTTCCACGGACCAGTCATAGATGGCCGGATCCTCGGCGAAATAGAAGGCGTAGAACCGGCGGTAGACCGCGATCCAGTAGCGCGCCTCGTCGCCGAGCCGGGCCACCGCGAGGTCGGTCAGCCACTCCTCGTCCCCGGCCGCGGCCGTCCCCGGCTCCAGGCCCAGGAACGCGATCGCGCCGGCGACGTCCAGCAGCGGATCGGCGGCCAGCGTGTGCGGGCTGAAGTCGACCACGCCGGTGACGGACGCGGAACCGTCGGGTTCCCGGCGGACCAGGACGTTGCCCGGGAAGTAGTCGCCGTGCACCAGCGCCGGCCAGGTCTGCCGGCGGGCCAGCGCGTCGAACAGCTCCTGCCACCGTTCGGTCAGGTCCGGCAGATCGGCCTCCAGCCGCGGCCGGACGGCCCCGACGGTCCGGTGCAGCTGCGCCGCCAGCAGGTCGGCCAGGCTGTCGAATCCGCGCGGCGCCTCCGGCCCGATCAGCTGGGCGAAGCCGGCCACGGGTACGGGCAGCCGCTGCAGATCCATCGCGGCGGTCAGGTAGCGCTCCAGGGACAGCCGGCGGAGCGACTCGTCCGGCGTCGAGGCGAGATAGCTGCGCAGTTCCTCGCCCTCGATCCGGGCCTCGACCGTGTAGCGCCGGCCGGCGAACTCGCCGGCGTCGAGGACCCGCGGGACCGCGTAGCCGAGATCGACGCCGGCCCACCGGTCGGCCAGCGCCCGGCGCTGCGCGGCCACCTCCGGCCGGGATCCGGGACCCTCCAGCCGCAGCACCCGGTCGTCGTCGAGGGCGAACACCTGGGACTCCGAACCGCCGCCGAGCAGCGCGTCCGGGCCGATCCGGAACCGGTCCAGCACGGCCAGCTGATCGCGGTCGGTGGCGCCCGGGCGGCCGGCGGACAGCCGGCGCTGCCGGTCCGTCGCACGGGCGGTCCGGGCCCGGTCGAGCTGGGTCAGCGCGAGTTCGCGGGCCGCGGTCTCGTCCAGCTGCCGGGCGACCGCGTTGACCGGGCCCTTCGGGGTGTCGATGTGGACGTCGGCCAGTCGCAGCCGGCGTTGCCAGGGGCCCTGTTCGATCCTTACCGACTGGTTCTTGGCGTGCGGCACGATGTCGCGGCGGTGGGTCAGCCAGCCGTGCTCGGTGATCAGGACGCGGTCGTCGTAGCCGTACTTGAGGGTCCAGTAGTTGTACCAAGCCGGCCAGCGGGCCCGCTGCGGCGACGGCAGCAGCTCGATCGCCGAAAGATCGACACCGGGCAGCACCCGGTCCAGGGTCACCTGAAGTTGATCTTTGTTGGCCACCGGCAGCAGCACGCTGGTGGCGTTGTTGTCGTTGTTCTCGCCCTCGGAGGTGCCGTAGCCGAGGATGTCGACGTCGACCCGCCACCAGCCGAGCCGGCGCCACAGCATCGGCTGCGACACGGACAGTCCCTGGATCCGGTCCAGCGGCACCGACTGGCTGGTCAGGGCGGTCAGCCCGCGGGTGATCCGCAGGCCCCGGGACGAGTCGGCCAGGGTGAAGTTGAACATCGCGATCAGCCGTCGGCCGACCAGGGACACCAGGCCGATCACGGCCGGCACCAGGCCGGGCAGCGCGTAGATGATCACGCCGAAGATGCTGGTCACGACCAGCGCGCCGACGGTCAGGAAGGCGGTGATCAAGAACTCGCTGGAGAGCAGGAAGCTGCCGACCAGCATCGCCGGGCTGATCACCACCAGCGGCCGGTCGGACTGGCTCAGGTCGGTGAAGGCGCTGGTCTTCTCGCCGTGCTCGGCGCCGTGCAGGCTGCTCTGCTCGCCGTGCGCCCGGACCAGCAGGTAGTCCCGCAGCCGGGCGGCCTTGTCCCGTTGCAGATAACGGAGCTTGATCGTGTTGTCGCCGGCGCCGACCTCGAGCCGCAGCTCGACCAGGCCGAAGATCCGGGCCGCGAACGGCTGGATGATGTCCACCGACTGCAGCCGCTCGAACGGGACCTTCTTGGAGCTCTTGAAGATCGCCCCCGTCTCGACCCGGAGCTCCTCGTCGTCGATGACGAACCGGGTGAAGTACCAGCTGACGAAGCCGACCGCGGCGGCCAGCAGGACGATGCCGGTCACCGCGAGCAGCAGCCAGCGCAGCTCGGGCAGCACGAAGCCCTGCCCGTTGGAGTCGGGGATCAGCTCGCGGGCTCCGTACACGAGGATCGCGACCAGCACGATCCAGCCGCGGATGAACGGGGTCAGCGGATGCGGGCGCTCGGTCTGCTTGACCGCGGGCGCACCCTCGATCACCGGTGCCAGCTCGGGCACGGTGGTCTGATCATGATCTTGGTCGGTCATCCAGGCGTCCGATGATCACAGACCCGAGGCATGGGCCTCGCCCAGCTGGGTCAGGCTGTCCCGCAGGCGGGCCGCCTCGTCCGGGACCAGGCCCGGGATGGTCGCGTTGGTGGAGGCGCTGGCGGTGACCAGGGTGACGTGGGCCAGCCCGAGCGCCCGTTCCAGCGGGCCGGACTCGACCTCGACCAGCTGCATCCGTCCGTACGGCACCGCGATCAAGGTGCGGAACATGACGCCATGGGTGATGTAGAGGTCGTCCTCGCGCTCCACGTACCCCCAGGAACGGTAGTGCCGCTCGACCAGCAGCCACCGGGGCACGGTGATCGCCAGGCCGAGGGCGATCACGATCGCGCTGACCCACCAGAGCTGGGTCATGACACCGAAGATCACCGCCGGCACGATGAAGACGACCAAGCCAACGGCGGTGGTGAGGCGGCGCAACGTCCGGTACGGGGGAGCGAGCCGCTTCCACTCGTACTGCGGGGGCGCGAACAGATCATCCATAGCAATCCCACCTTAGTGGGGACGGCGAGCGCGTCAGCGGCGCTTCTTCGGCCCCTTGACGCTGACGCCGCCGAACAACGACATCCCCTTGAGAACGATCACGGGTGCACCCGGCACCGGATCGCCGAGCCGGCTGATCTCCGTACCGCCGAAGACGCCGGCCGTCTGATCACGGACCTCGACACCGTCGGGGACCAGGACGTCCATCCCGCCGAAGCACCAGAACCCGAGGATCTCCACCACCGGAGCCTCGAAGATCGCGTCACGAAGATCGAGTTCGACGCCGCCGAACACGGCGATCGCCGTGCTGGACTTACGAACCCGCCACCTCCCCTTGCGCGACGCGCCGCCGAAGATCGCGATCATGGTGTCGCGTTCCTCGCCCGGGTGGGACTGGTCGATGGTGAAGTTGGACTGAGCTTGCGGTTGTGGCTGCGGCGGCGACGGCGGGGTCACCGGGACCAGGTCGCTGGTGATCGGCACCAGGTCGTCGAACGTCCGCGCGGTCATCGCCTGCTCGAGGCGCTCGTCGTACTCCTCATGGGTGAGCCGGCCCTCCGCGAAGGCCGTCCCGAGCAGATTGGCCACCTGCTCCCGGTCGGCATCCGACGCGCGCAGGTTGCCGCCGGCGATCGGGCCGACGTCGCGCGGCTCACGACCGATCGGCTCCGGCACGTTGTTGCTCGCGGTCACACCCCGTACCGTAACGCGTTCCTCCTCGGGTCCGGCATGCTCGACCGGCAGACCGAGGAGGAACCCGGGCGAACCCTGGGGGCGGGCTAGTGCGGACGGCCGATGTCGAAGACGTTGCCCTCCGGGTCGGTCAGGGTGACCCAGGCCGTCCCGTACTCCTCGAACTCGCCGACCTTGGCCGCACCGAGCCCGACCGCCCGCTCGACCTCGGCCTGGAAGTCGTCCGCGATGAGGTCGAGATGCAGCCGGTTCTTGCCGGTACGGGGTTCGGGCACGGCCAGGAACATCAGCGACGGGAAGCCTCCGTCGCCGTGGATCTGGGCCATGAAGGCGTTGCCGCCGTCGGCGACGGGCCGGCCGACCAGGTCGGCGTAGAAGCCGGCCAGCGTGGTCGGTTCGGCGGAGTCGATGACGATCTGTCCGAAGTGCATGGGTGTCCTTTCGATCAGCCGGCGATGGGCCAGCAGAGTTCGGTGGTGTAGTCGGCCGGATCGGGCACATCGCCCGGACCGACCAGATAGAGCTCGCGGACCGGCCCGGGCGCGAGCGTCTCGCGCTCGGCGACGTAGCTGCCGAGGGCGGCGTAGGTCCGGTCGATGTCGGTGAAACTGCCGTGGTGCACGGTCGTCGCGAACCGGCCGGCCGGCAGCGTGAGCTCCTGCAGCCCGGACGGGGCAGGTCCGGCGATCGGGACGTAGGCGACCACTTCGCCGATGTCGTCGGTGAAGAACGTGTCGTCGTACGTCGCGGCGCCCGGGCCCCGCGGTGCGATGCCGGCGGCGCCGAGCGTCCCGTACAGCCGCGGGAACGCCTCCGCGCACCAGATGTCGATCACGTCCCGGGACACCCGATCGACGATCGCCGCCACCCGTTGCTCCGGCTGGTCGCTGCGGCCGAACTCGTACCCGATCCTGGGTTGGGAGAGCAGCCGGCGCAGCGACCCGACGATCTCCCGGGTCCGGTCCAGCTCCTCCTCCATCCGGCGCAGATGCTCCGCGATGATCGCGTTCCGCGCCTCCTCCGATTCCGCTCGGACCACCGTCGTGATCTCCGGCAGCGGCATGTCCAGATGACGCAGCCGCGCGATCAGCAGCGCGGTCGGAACCTGGCCGACCCCGTACCGCCGATAGCTGGTCGCCGCATCCACCTCGGCCGGCTCCAGCAGCCCGATCTCGTGGTAGTGCCGGAGCATCTTGACGCTGAGGTGAGTCAACCGGGAGAACTCCCCGATCGGTACCGATGTGCTCATGTCGGCAACCCTGCACCCTCCGACAATGGGAGGGTCAAGCGACGCTCAGACGAGTTGGCTACACTGCACTCTGCGCCGGTATGCTGCCGGGCAGCGCGGATGTAGTTCAATGGCAGAACATCAGCTTCCCAAGCTGAGAATGCGAGTTCGATTCTCGTCATCCGCTCCAAGATCGAAACCCCTAGTGGCAGGCTGAATCGCCACTAGGGGTTTTATTCGAACATCGAGGCTAGCCAGCGTTCGTGCCCTCAACGTGCCCTGAACGACGGGAGCTCGCCCTCGGCTGGTCGAGCTGCGGTTCCAGGTGCTCGACCCGCTGGCCGATCCGGTGATCCCAGCTCCATGCCGCCCTTCGGATCGAGGACCCACAGCTCGGCCGTCCGAGCGGGAGCATGGTGGGCACACCGTTTCGCGGGTCGAGCCGCAGGGGAGGCGATGCGCTGCCGGAGGGCTGCGGCAAGTGGCGCTGCGTGTCCTCCTGCGTGCGGGCCTCGCGCCGGCCCAACGGAACTCCGGGGCTCACATGAATGACAAACCCTCGTAGAACGAATAGTGATCTGCATCGTATGCATCGTGCCACCTGTCGACCTCTCGCACTGTGATCTCGAACGAGTCGATCTGGCCGTCTTCATATGTAACACTGCCATCACCGAATTCTCGCTTGATCGCCTCAATCTCCCGGTGTGACGGCTCCGTCGAAGGTTCGCCGAGCGACGGGCGGTCGTACAGATAGTCGAAGTACCAGACAAAGGCGCCATGTTTGTCATCGCACCACATACCGCGAGGTCGGAGTTGATGCCCCTCGGGCAAATCAAAGGACTCCGCCCTATCAAGCCGCTCATCAATGCTAGATAGCTGATATCCGAGGCCGCTCCCGTGGCGATTGGTTAGGCGAATGTAAAAGCCTCTGGTGATGCCGACGAATCGGTTCGGCGAATCTGTCGCAAATACCCGCCACCCTGACGCCTCTGAGCTAACCGGCATGAATCGCTGCGCGACTGCCCAGCCGCGAGGGGTATTTAGCATTCGTTCGAGCTGAACTCCATCCCAGCAATGGGTGAGGATCGAGCGCCGACCGGTCTCCATAGCAGCAAGCCTTCTCGTGACAGCGCTCGATGGGACAGTGGAACATACAAGGAGGTAGCCATCTGCCTGATGCTGGTCAACCACATCAATCATCCCTCCCTCGCCGCCCAGGTCGCTAACTCCGACCGCCCGGCCGTTACCGCCTCCGGCGTGAGCCGTGTGCTTGCACGAAACAACCCAAGTTCGGGTCTTGCTTCCCAGCAGAGGGTCTCCTGGCTCCGCGAGTAGTAGGTCCCTCCCGTCATCGGAACCTCGACCCGACCACGAGACGCGATAGTCAAGCGCCAGTCCCAGCTCCCGCACCAGTTGTTCCAGGTCTTCGCCGTCCTGGCTCAGTTCCTTGAAGTTCAGCACCTGCGGATTGTATGTCAGCTTGATCTTCGGAAGGCGGAGAGTCGCGTCCGCCGCGTCCCCTCTCCGGACCAGTCTCCGGTCTCCGGGCCGCGCGTCAAGGGCGCTGCGCGTCCTTCGGATTTCACCCTTGACACACGGCCCGGCGACCTACGATTGGCGCCGACGAGGGGACGCGGCTGGTGTGGGCCGACGAATCGAACACCGGGTGGAGCGTGCCCAGAACATGCCCCGAGTCACGGTCACTCACGGTCACGAGCTGGCCGGAGCTGCACCCGCCGGTCATGATCAAGAACGCCGGCCGTCATTTCCCAAGCTGAGAATGCGAGTTCGATTCTCGTCATCCGCTCCAACGGCCCGATTCCTTTACACACAAGGGAACCGGGACGATCAGCGTCCTTGGTGCTGGCCTCTGCGAGGCTGTCTGCATCCCCCCGTGCATCCTTGACTCCTCTTCCGGACCTCCCTGCACGCTCACGGACCGCGGCCCGCCAGTCGATGGCCTTTGCTTCACCCAGGTGCGCATCGTTGAGCGCACGACCCGGCGATCCGGTGCGCTGTTTCAGCAGCAGGTCGGCAACCTGCTCCCTGCGCCGTGGGAAGACGAATCCGGCCCTTCGGCGCGTGTCCTCGCTTCGCTGCGGGCCGCGCCGCCAATTTCGCGCCGTTGACGCATTCCATCGAAGCCATACCTATAGTGGCCGCGCATGGGGGAGCTAACAGAGCATCAGTTGAGGCGAGCTGCTCAGGACCTGATGGGTCACGTGATCGGCAAAGGCGGTGTAGCAGACACCGTCAGTGCGCCCGATCCAGCCGTAGCGCATCATGCACGTGAGTCCCAGAATGCTCTACGTGCCGCCGTTGAGTCGACCGACAGCGCCATCTGGCTCGGAAGCATCGTCAATCGACTGTTGAAGGTGGCGGAAGGCAAGGCCGTGCGCGGCAGATGGAGCATGCCAGCACAGGATAACCTTCGAGCCGCCGTGCTATTTGCCGGCGCGGGCCTGGACCGAGCGTTAAAGAGACTGGTCGAAGAGTCGCTCGGTCGGCTCGTCGCAGTCGACGACATGACCGTCGCGAAACTGGAGACCTTCGCAACGCAGTCGATCACCGACCGATCTACCGGGGCAGTTAATCCAGCGCAAGTTGTCGCGCTCTTCTTGAGCGCAGGTGAGACACCACGCGAGGTCCTAACGTCCCGCTGGATCCGATCACTTACGGACGGCAGTGCGCAGTCATCCGAGCGGGTGACGGAAATTGCCAGTGCACTTGGTGTCACCGATCCTGACCTCCGGAAGCGCATCGCACCTCAGGCCAAGAAGACCCTTCTTGAGCAGGCGTTTCTCACTCGTAATGAGATTGCGCACGAACTCGACGTTACGAAGCCCCAGGCCGAAGTACGGCAGCCGCTCGAACGTATCCGCCGTGCTCGCAGCATTACCGATGTCCAGACGTACTGTCAGGAACTGCTCGACGTGACCCAGATGATCATTAACGATGTCTCGCGGAGATTGAAACCGGCGGATGGATAGCTGCGTACGTTCCGTTGGCCGTGTTCCCTCTCCGGACCAGTCTCCGGGCCGCGCGTCAAGGGTGCTGCGCGTCCTCCGGATTGAAATCCTTGACACACGGCCCGGAGCCCTACGATTGGCGCCTACGAGGGGACCGGCTGGTGCGGGCCGAGGATTCGAACTCCGGTGGGCGGTGTGCCATTCACGTGCCACTAGCCGGGGCCGAGGAGGTCACTGCAGGCCACCCGTGCCCGCGATCAATCGACGGATCCGGGCCGGGTCGACAGTCCCGGGCCGGTTCCCAACCTGAGAATGCGAGTTCGGTTCTCGTCATCCGATCCGGCGTCCCGATTCCTTACAAGCAAGGGAACCGGCTCGATCAGCGTCCTAGATGCTGGCCACCGCAAAGCTGCTGATCTGCTGGATTGATCACAGCTAGATCAAGGCGCCGGCTCCGCAGGGAAGCGGCACGTGTCCTCGCATCGCTGCGGGCCGCGCGGCTAGTTTCATGGAATCCTCACCTGCGGCATGCCGCATGCCTCACGATGCCTGTGTGACCGAGAACCCAACGCCAGCGACAAGCAAGAGCCGAGCAGGTATTGCTGACCGTCGCCTTCGCGTGTTGCAACGGATCGCCATTGGCCTGCTCGGTGCTTGGGCGCTAGCCGCAACTATTGTTGCGCTAGCAGGCCCTGACATTGACCTCCAGGCAGGAACTGTTGCCGAATGGATGACAGCAGTACTGACACTTTGCGCCATCCTGATCGCAATCTGGGGCGGCTATACCGCCTACGCCCAGTTCGTCCATGTCCAGGAGGAAACCGCGACGAAGGCAGCCGAGGAACTCGAGCGTCAGGCGCGAGCAATTTTCACGGCCCAGGAGAACGTACGTGATCTAGGCGACGGCCGACTAGTCCCCCTGGTATTTGTCGACAACCGAAGTGAACAGCCAATCCGCGACGTCTACGCGTTCGTCCCGGGGCCGGATAGATGTAACCCGCTTCCGATTGGTCAGGTCAACGCATCGGAGCGCCGAAAAGTACCGCAGGCAACGGAAATCATCAAGCAACTGACGGCCAAGCTGAGTCCACGGGCGGAGATGGCCGACTTCTTCCTGATCAATGTGCTCAGGTTCGACGTGTATCTGCTATTCACGGACGTCCATGGACAGCGATGGTTCAAGTACCCGGACAACACCCTCGTCCAGAAGCCGCCGACCTTCGATGAGTATCAGGCAGCTGGCCTGATCTTCGAGCACTCGGACGCGCTGAGAACCGTGAAGGGCTGAGACGTAGCGGCCTCGTCGCGTCCCCTCTCCGGACCAGTGCCCGGAGCCCCTACGATTGGCGTCCACGAGGGACGCGGCTGGTGTAGGCCGAGGTTCGAACAGCGGTGGCGGCGTGCCACTCGCGTGCCATTAGCCGGGCCGATGAGTTCACTCCAGGCCAACAGCGCGCACGATCAGCTCGGCGGATCAGGGCCGGATCGTGAGTTCTGGGCCGGTTCCCAAGCTGAGAATGCGAGTTCGATTCTCGTCATCCGCTCCAAGATCGAAACCCCTTGCGGCAGGCATGGCTTTCAGCGACTCTGCGATCACCTTGATCACGTAGGGACGGCGTTGTCGATGAGGACGGCGGCAATGGCGGCGGCGGTGGAGAAGGATTCCCTGTTGAGGACTCGGGTGCGGGCCGAGGCGCCGTCGAGCAGGAGTGCCAGTTGTTCGCCGAGTTGCTCGGGGTCGGTGGCGCCGGCTTCGCGGGCGGTTTCGGTGAACTTCGCGGCGAGGGCGGTCTTGTAGTCGCGGGCGTACTCGGATGCGGGATGTTGGGGATCGTGGAGTTCGACGGCGGCCGCGAGGTAGGGGCACAGGGGTGTGGACTCGGGCAGGTCGAAGGCGGCGAGGAGTCGTTCGCGGGGTGTGAGGTCGGTGCAGTCGAACACTCCGGGCATCAGGTCGGGATCGAATCGGCGCAGGTATTCGGCGACGAGTTCGTCCTTGCTGGGGAAGTGCTGGTAGGCCGTGCGCTTGGACACCTGGGCCACCGCGCAGAGCTGGTCCATGCCGGTGCGGTTGATGCCCTGATCTCGGAACAGCTGCTGTGACGCGCTGAGGATGCGCTCGCGCGCGCCGCGTCCACGGCGTTGGCCCCGGGGGCCCTTCTCCAACTCCGTCATGGCATCAGTGTAGGGCGGTTGGGTACGAGGCGGTGTACATAGCTTGCGTCGAGGGTCGACCGGGGAGTACGTTACGCAAACAGATCGGTGTACATAACTTGCCGACTGTCCCGAACGCTTGATCCCCAGAGGAGTGACCGTGGGAAAGCTCGATGGCAAGGTTGCAGTGATCACCGGCGGATCCACCGGTCTGGCGCTGGCCGGAGCCAAGCTGTTCGTCGACGAGGGAGCTCACGTCTTCATCCAGGCCCGGCGGCAGGAGGCCCTGGATGACGCCGTCAAGCTGATCGGCCGCAACGTCACCGCCGTACAGGGCGACGCCGCCGAGCTGGACGACCTGGACCGCTTGTTCGACACCGTCAAGCGGGAGAAGGGTTCGATCGACGTGCTGTGGGCCAGTGCCGGGATGGGCGAACCGGCCGTCCTCGGCGAGATCACCGAGGAACAGTTCGATCGCGCCTTCTCCATCAACGCCCGCGGCACCCTGTTCACCGTGCAGAAGGCATTGCCGTTGATCAACGACAACGGCTCGATCTTCATGACCGGCTCCAACGCATCACTCGGTGCCTACCCCGGCTGGAGCCTCTACGCCGGAAGCAAAGCCGTCCAGCAGGCGTGGGCCCGCGTCTGGCTCAACGAACTGCGCGACCGCAAGATCAGAGTCAACGTCCTGACCCCCGGCCAGGTTGCCACCGCCAAGCAGGAAGAACTGTTCGACGAGCCCTCAAGGGCCGCGTTCGAGTCCCTGATCCCCCGCGGAAAGATGGGCCGGCCCGAGGAAATCGCCACCGTCGCCCTGTTCCTCGCCTCCGACGACTCCAGCTATGTCAACGGCCTGGAACTGGTCGCCGACGGCGGCACCACCGCAATCTGATCATCCACCGGAAACCAAGATCAGGAAGAGGGCACAGCCCATGGGAAACATCACCATCATCGGTACGGGAAACATGGCCCGGACCATCGGCACGCTGGCGATTGCGGGCGGCAACACGGTCGAGGTCATGGGCCGCGATCAGGCCAAGGCCGATGGCCTGGCCGACGCCCTTGGCAGCGGCGCGACGGCAGGAAAGTGGGCCGCCGTCCCGGCCGGGGACATCGTCATCACGGCCCTGTTGGCCGATGGTGTCGTTCCGGTTGTCGTCGAGTACGGTGACGCCCTCGCGGACAAGATCATCGTCGACATCAGCAACCCCTTCAACGCCACGGTCGACGGGCTGGCCCACGGCGAGGAGACCTCGATCGCGCAGGAGGTCGCCAAGGTGGCCCCGGCCGGCGCCAGCGTAGTGAAGGCCTTCAACACGATCTTCCGCAATGTCCTGGAGAAGGGCCGACCCGCCGTCTTCCTCGCCGGCGACGATGCGCGGTCGAAGGCGAGCGTGAAGGCCTTCATCGAGAGCATCGGGCTGCGCCCGCTGGACGTCGGCGGCCTGAAGATGGCGCACTGGCTGGAAGGAATGGGCCTCGTCACGATGGGGCTCGCCGGCAACGGGGTGGGCCACTGGGACTTCGCTCTTGGCGTCAACGAATGGAACGGCTGAGCAGCCCGGCAAGATCATCTAGGTGGATCAGGCCTGGCTCAGCTGGTCGGTCAGCCGGTCCAGGCCTTCCTTGATCAACCGGCCGTAGTCGTCGTCGCGGAGCACGCCGATCGACTCCTGCGCCTGGCGAAGATGATCACGGGCATGATCAAGATCATCGAGCTTGCGGTAGCAGTCGGCGAGGTTGAGGTGGAGGGACGGGTAGAGGCCGGCCACCGGCAGCGTGACGCCGGCCTCGGCGGCCCGCTCCTCCTTGATCCGGTCGGCGGCGGCCAGGGCTCGGAGGTCCCAGACCAGTTCCTGGTGCGGGTCGTCCTGGACGTCGGCCATCGAGTGGGCGAGTACGCAGACGTGCAGCGGATCGCCTTCCTCGCCGCCGATCTCGTCCCAGAGTTGCGCGAACAGGTCACGCGCGGCATCGGGTTGACCTCGGTGGTGGTTGAGTTCGGCGCCCTGGCCGATGCGGGTCAGGATCGGGTCAGTGATCATGGTGGAATTCTTCCGCTGCGGCTTGGATCTCGGCCCGCCGGGCACGCCACTGATCGGTGTCGGTCGACTCGTGGCCGCCGATCCGGCCGTCGATCAGTTCGCGGACGATGTCGGCGTGCCCGCCGTGCGCCGAGGTCTCGCCGATCATCCTGATCATGAGGTTGGCCAGGGTGGTCTCCTGGTTGCCCCAGTGCGCGACGCGGCCCGGGCTGTCCAGGGTGAGCCCGCCGATGGTTGCGTCGGCGTGCGCGCAGGCCTGGCGATAGGTGTCGAGGATGTACGCGCTCGTCTCGTCCGGGGTCGCCCACAGATCGATCTCCGTGTACGGGTCGTCGCGGAACCAGGTCGGCCGCTCGACCGGGGGCCGGCCGAACGATTCGCCGAGATAGCCGTACTCCTCGCCGGCCAGGTGCTTGACCAGCCCGAGCAGGTTGGTGCCGGTCGGGGTGAGCGGCCGGCGGAGGTCGTACTCCGAGAGCCCGTCGAGCCTCCCGATGATCTTGGTCCGGGCACCGCGCAGTGCCGACCACAGCTCCTCCTTGAGGTCGGTCTGGGCTCCTGTGGAGGTCACGTCGGCGACCGCGGTGGGAAGGTGCCGACCCGGCCGTCGATCAGTTCGCGGACGATGTCCAGGTGGCCGGAGTGGCGGATGGTGTCCTCCAGGACGTGCAGCAGGATCCAGCGGAGGGTGACCGGTTCCCCGGTCCCGAGGCCGGGCGGGGTGGTGCGTCGATCATCGAGCGGGAAGTCCATGATCACCGCGTCGGCGGCGGCCCGGGCGCGGGCGTAGTAGGCGAGGATGTCGGCGGTGGTCTCGTCGGGCCGCACCCGGGCGTCGGCGTCGCAGTCCTCGGGGTCCCAGGGGATCCATTCCGACGGGCGTCCGTACGGCTCGCAGAACCAGCCGAACTCGATCGACGCCAGGTGCTTCACCAGGCCGAGCGCGTTGGTGCCGGAGGGGACCAGCGGGCGGCGTAGTTGATCATCGTCGAGCCCGTCCAGCTTCCACACGACGGCGTCCCGGTGCCGGTCCAGGCTCGCGTGCAGACTCGCCTTCTCGTCGCCGAAGGGCGGCACCTCACGTCGCGCCATGATGATCACTCCTCACCAAGATCACAGTTCCAGCCGCAGCCTCGTGATGAAGTCCCGGCAGTACGCGAGTCCCTCGGTCGCCAGCGCCCGCCCGCGCGGCGTCAGGAACCGGGTCATCCGGAGGTTCCGTTCGAAGATCGCCAGCGTCCTCTCGTAGCTCTGCCCGTCCGCACCGCCACGGGTGAAGGCCTTCGCGACCCCGAAAGCGCCGAGGCGTTCGAGGTGGTTCGCGTCGTGGACGACCTTCTCCTCCGACGTCATCGGCATCACGTGGTGACGCCCGAGCGCGAGGAAGCCCTCGGCCACCTGCTCGGGCGTCCAGCCGTTCATGATCAGGAACGACTCGGTCTCGGCCCGGAACGCGTCGTCGCGACGGATCCGCTCGGCCAGCCCGTGGAAGCAGGCCAGGAAGTGCAGCAGGCGCGGTTGCGGCTCCGGCTCGACGCCGCGGGACAGGTCGGGCAGGCGGCGCAGGATCCGCCGGATGTGGTCGGCGTTGTGGGCCGGGTCGCGGTCCGCGTAGTGCGGCAGTGCAAAGCTCTCGTACGGTTCGGCCGACATGGCCACCATCGTGGCCTACCCGGCCCGCGGCGACTAGTTCGACTTGGCCCGGGCGTAGCTGCGGCCGTTGGTCGAAGCTCCCCGCTTCGGCCCGCGCGGGGTCGACGCCGATTCCCCGGACAGCTCGGTGCGGATGAGAGTCTCGTACCAATTCTTCGGTACGGCCCCGCCGGACAACTCCTTGATCCGCTGCTCGCCGACCTGCAGCAGGAACCCGGACAGCTTCCGGCAGGAGTCCGCCCAGATGTCGAACTCCTCCTGGGTCTCCAGGATCGGGCAGTCGCCGATCGCCCTGACGATCCGGGCGGTGGCGTCGCTGACCGGGCCCGGGGAGCTCAGTCGCGCGGTCGCGTACGTCTCCATCACGGACGCCTGCGCCTCGGTGATCGCCAGCGTGACCTCGAAGCTGGCCTTCCGGCCGAGGTTGGCGTCGGTCCGCAGCAGCAGCGCCTGGCGGGAGTAGTCCTGCAGATCGCGGAACAGCGCGGTGCAGACTTCCCGGACTCGCTCGATCTCGCCGAGGGTTGCGGTCTGGGCCCGATCCTGAGCGGCCCGGACCAGATCGGCCTTCCGCTGAGCCGCGGCGGCCCAGGCTGCGCCGATCAGGCCGATGATGACGCCGACGAGGACACCAAGCGGCCCGACCAACCACGGCGCTTGGGCCTGCAACAGAAATGTCCAGATGTCCCCCGGCATGGCACATACAGTAGAGCGGTTTCGCCTGCCGGCGCACCGCGCGGCCGGAACATCTTGCGGAGCAGTCACTCCGCGTGTCCGGTCAGCGAACAGTGTGACACGGTTCACTTTTGGGTCTAGGCAAGTCAACTTCGGTGCCGTAGGTTCCTGTCCCGGGGGGATGGCAAATCTCTACCGAAGGAGTGGGCATGATGGGAAGTGTTCACCTGCGCCGTCTGGCGCGGACTGCGGCCGTCGCTCTCGCTGCGGTCTCACTCGCATTCACGTTCGTGCAACCGGCGCAGGCTGCGCCGGCGGGGCTGCCCGGGATTGACGTCTCGCACTGGCAGGGCACGATCAACTGGACCGCGGTCAAGGGTGCGGGGATCAAGTTCGCCTACATCAAGGCGACCGAATCCACGAACTACAAGGACCCGCAGTTCAACGCCAACTATCCGAACGCACACCGTGCGGGGGTCATCCGTGGCGCCTACCATTTCGCCCGGCCGAACGGTGACCCGGTCGCCGACGGTGCCGCCGAGGCGAACTACTTCGCGTCCAACGGCGGTGCCTGGAGCGCCGACAACCTGACCCTGCCCGGCGCCCTCGACCTCGAGGGTTCCTGCACGCTGGGCCAGACCGCCACGCGGACCTGGATCAAGAGCTTCTACGACACGTACAAGGCGCGGACCGGTCGGGACGTCGTCATCTACACCTCGCGCAGCTGGTGGAACGCCTGCACCGGCGGCACGAGCCAATTCGCCGCACTGACGCCGCTCTGGGTGGCCAGCTGGACGTCGGCGTCCAGCCCGACCATGCCGACCGGCTTCGGTACCTACACGTTCTGGCAGTGGACCGACTCCGGTTCCGTCTCCGGGATCTCCGGAGCGGTGGACCGGAACGTGTTCAACGGCAGCGACGCCAGGCTGTTGGCGCTCGCGAACAACACCGCATAGGTTCACCCGATGGGCCCTGAGCTGATCGAGTCGACCGGTGACCACCGCTGCGACCTGATCACTCAGGGCCTGATCGGAATCTTCGACATCGCCTTCCCCGGCAGGGTTCTCGGCGTCTACCTGCGCGGCAGCCATGCCAGCGGCGCGAGCATCGGCGGAAGTGATCTTGATCTGTACGTCCTGTTCCGGGATCGTTTTGCCGATCGGGCCGAGTTCGACCGGGCCCGGGCGCTGGCCGATCACTGTGCACAGCTGAGCCCGATTCTGCTGGAGATCATCGTGATCGGCGAGGCGGTCCTGCAGCTCCCGGAGGCCGTCAGCACGGCCCTGGACTTCAAGCTCGGCACGCGGCTCGTGTACGGGACCGATGTGCGGCCGGGCCTGCCGGACTTCGAGCCGGACGGCTACCTGCGGTCGGTGATCCACACGCCCTTCAACAGCTACCGCTTTGCCACGCAGCGCAGCGATGACGGCGTCCTCAGCTATCCGTTCGAGCACCTCGATCCGGACGGCCCGTTCTTCGGCTTCGACCAGTGGGCGATGCCGGGACCGGACGGGGTCGAGCGTCCGAGCACCAAGCTGCTGGTGGCGACGGTCGGCTGGACGGCGACGGCGATCATCGCGTTGCGCACCGGCCGCTACGTTCGCGACAAGGCGGCCTGCGCCGAGCTCTATCGCCGCGAGGTCGCCGACGAGTGGACCGAGCTGGTCGTGCAGACCCACGAGTTGTGCCGGAATCGCTGGGCGTACGGGATTCCGGACGATGATCATGAACGGGCCCAGCTGCGTGACCTGTGCCGTCGGGTCCCGGACTTTCTGAACCACTTCCTGCTGCTCTACCGCGACTACCAGGAGGCCGAGCTCGCGGCCGGCGACCCGGACCGGCAGCAACTCGCCGAGCGGCGGCTGGCCGAGGTCAGCTGGCCGGACCCAGTTCCCTGAGTTCGGCCAGCGCGCGGCGCATCAGGCCGACATTGCGTTCGGTGGCGGCCCGGTCGCCGATGCTGACGTGGTGCGCGACGTGGCCGATCCGCTGGGACATCGTCACGGTCGCGAGTTGGCGGCGCAGCTCGTCGTCGAGTGGGCGACCGTAACCCTCCAGGATCACGGCGAAGTCGTCCCGGGCGAAGGTGTTGCTGAGGTACGTGAGCTCGCCGAGTCGCGAGCCGCCGTGCCACATGCCCCAGTCGATCAGGCAGGTCGCCCGGCCGTCGTCGATGAAGACGTGCTCCGGGCTCAGGTCGCCGTGGCAGAGGACGAACCCGGCGGCGGCCGGCTCCGGCGAGATCTCCAGCATCGCGAACGTCACCTCGATCTCGGCCGCGGACATTCCGGCGGCCGCGAGTCGATCATGCTCGGCGCGCCGGTCGCGGATGAAGCCCTTGCGCAGCTCGGCAGGGTCCGGCCACTGTCCATGATCGTCCGGACGCCAGGGGCCGGGCGTCGAGACCTCGTGCAGCCGAGCCACCACCCGGCCAAGATCGGCGAGCGCCGATCCTCGCTCCTCGGTCGTCAGTTTGTCGGCGCTCTCGGCGAACTGCCGTCCCGGAGCCGGCGTGATCACCATCGCCGCGCGGTCGCCGTGATCGTCGGAGATCCGGTCGACCCCGACGATCTCCGGGACGGGGACGCCGTGATCACGGGCCTGGCTCATGGCCCACAGCTCCTCCGTGAAGTCGTCGCCCCTGCTCCGGATCCGTACGTAGACGCAAGTCCCGGAGTCGAGCGTCACCCGGTACACCTCGTTGTCGTACCCGCGCGCGATCCGGTCCAGTTCCATGGCCTCGGCACCGGTCGTCCGACGCACCAGGTCGGTCACCGCGACACGCGGGGTGGCGAAGCGCCGATGCAGATCAACCAGGAATTCGGACTGGGCCATGGCACCATCGAGTCACACTGGTTGCCGCCTGGCAAGGGATTATGTAGTTGACGCCGGTCCGAGCGGTGGCCGAAAGTTGGTCTGGTTCACCGTCGGAGCTTGGGGGCGATGGATGGAAGTCAGTCAGTTCACGACACGAGAACTCTCGACGAAGACCTGGCGCGATTACGAGCGGTTCTTCCGGGTCAACGGCCGCGGCAGTTGCGGCTGTCTGCGCTATCCGTGCGGCCGGCCGCCGGCTACCGCCGAACCCATGGTCGGCAAGGAACTGCCGAGTCGTGATCTTCGCCGGGACCAGAACCTCGACGAGATGCGGGAGTTGATCAAGCAGGGCCGGGCCCGCGGCGTCCTGGTGTACGGCGCCGGGCAGGTGATCGGCTGGTGCCAGTACGGCCGGGTCGAGGACCTGCCGATCACGCGGAACGGCAGCACTCCGGACTGGATGCTGGCCGCCGACCCGACCTCGGACTGGCGGATCACCTGTTTCCTGACCCTGCTGCCGTTCCGGCGCCGCGGCGTCGCCACCCTCGCGCTGGCCGTCGCGGTGCAGACGATCCGGCAGCAGGGCGGCGGCTGGGTCGAGGCCCGGCCGGTCGTCCACTGCCACTACGATCCCGAGCTCGGCAAGGCCCGCCGGGAGTTCGGGCCACGATCCCGCGAGGTCGCCGAGCACCTCGAGGTCTGGCCGGTCCAGAACGTCCCCCGGGTCGGCTGGGTCCGCGCCGCCGAGGCCGGCGTGCGGACCGCACCGCACCGGGGCCTGATGTCGATGTTCGAACGCCTCGGCTTCACCGTGGCCGGGCGGGACGGCGAGACCGCCGTCTTGATGCGACTACACGTCTGATCATGATCGTGGCCACGCCGCGCGGAGCTGGTCCGCGTAGCGGCGCATCCGTTCGGCGTCGACCCAGTCGCCCAGCGATCCGTACAGCTGATCGTCGTCGAAGCGCGGGAAGACATGCAGGTGGTAGTGCCAGACGTCCTGGTTGCCGGCCGGCTCGTTGTGCTGCCGGGTCGAGACACCCGGACAGTCGAACGCGGTCTTCATCGCGAGCGCGGTGTCCCGGATCGCCTGCTGCATGGGGGTTCCGAGCTCCGGCGGCAGATCGTAGACATTCTCGAAATGATCATGCGGCACGACCAGCGCGCTGCCCGGATTGTTCGGCCACCACTTCGGGTTGAGCCGGACCGTGACCCGCTCGTAGCGGTGCAGGATCTCCATCGGGCGAGTCGCCAGCGCCGGATCCTCGCGGCAGAACGGGCAGTCGTAGCCGGCCGGCTCGTGGTTGTACATGCACCGACCGTAGGTGATGACCGGAATCCAGCGCACTCTCCTCACCCGGGCCTGAATCAGCCTGGATCGGGTGATGTGTGCTGGGATTCGGTCAGCCTGGCCAGGTGACCGCGGGGCCGAACGCGTCCGGGAAATCCATCAGCGGTCGGAGGCACGCGGGTGGGAAGTCGGTCCAGTCGGCCTGCGGGAAGCGATCCCGGTGCAGGTGCCGATCAAGGAACCGCTGCCAGCGACGCAGTCCGTCCACCGCGTCGCCGATGCTGATCTTGCCGGCCTCGATGGCATCGCCGAACTCGTCCAGATCCAGCATCCGGTAGTGCCGGGCATCGGCCGGAACCATCACGTCGATGAACAGATCGCGCAGCACATAGCTGTTCGGGCTCGGCCGCTCGACGGTGATCAGATCGATGTACCAGGTCTTCTCGTCGGCGGCCGGGATCTCGACCAGCGTCCCGTCCCCGAGTGACGCCCTTCGCCAGCAGGGGACGCCGAGGCTGATTCCGAGATCGAGCAGGACGTAGGTCCGCTCCACTCGGGACCGGCCGGGCCAGGGTTCGAAGCGGTCCGGGGCCTGCATCTCGTACGCCAGCACGTCGCCACGGCGCATCCCTGGCAGCGGGCCGAACAGGTCGTCCGGGTCGTACTCGTGGCCACCGCGATGGACCTCGACCGGCTCGAACTCGATCACCGCCGAGACGCTAGCACCCGGAGCCCGCCGTCAGAGTCAGTCGGCCTTCGGGCCGTAGACGAGATGCACCACGCCGTTGTCGTAGGTGGTCGACTCGACCAGCGACAGGGTGAGCGGGTCGGTGCCGTCGGGGAACAGGCGGGCGCCGGTGCCGAGGACGACCGGGTAGGTCAGCAGGTGCAGTTCGTCGACCAGGCCGTCGGCGAGCAGGGCGCGGACCAGGGTGCCGCTGCCGCTGATGTAGATGCCCTGATGCTTGCCCTTGAGCTCACGGATCTTGGTGGCGTCGTAGCCGCCGATCACGGTCGAGTTCTGCCACTGGTCCTCGGGGTTCTGCAGGGTCGACGACACCACGTACTTCGTGCTGTCGTTGAAGAACGGCGCGCCCGGGTCGTCCTCCGGCGTGCGGTCCTTCCAAGCCGGGGCGAAGCCCTCGAAGGTGTTCTTGCCGAGCAGGATCGCGTCGCTGCTGCCGGTGACGGCGCCCATCCGCTCGAACATCGCATCGGTCCAGCCGAAGTCGAAGGTGAAGCTCGGGTCCTCGTAGCTTCCGTCGAGGCTGACGAACTCGTGAACGCGGATCTTGCCCATGATCATTCTCCTTGAACTGCCCTGTGTCGTTGCTGGTGGTTGAGACCGAGACGGTCTCGGAAACTCATCGGGCCGGTTCGGGAATCTCCAGATCGCCCGGTACGAGCAGCTTCAGGTCGTGTTGATCCGTCGCCAGGGCGGCCCGCAGCGGACGGGCGTGTGACCAGCCGACGATCGCCAGCACCCGGCCGCCGGGAACCAGCCCGGTGGCCTCCCGCAGTCTGGCCGCCATGGCGAGGTTGCGGGTCCGCCACTGAGCCAGCCGGACCCGAATCACACCACTCGGGTCCGGATAGTCGACCCGGCCACCGCTCTCTAGTTGCTCCCAGAAGTCTGCGTACAGTGCCGTCGCGGCCTGCACCCACTTGCGCCAATGATCATGGTCCGTCCCGTCCCAGCCGGGGTGCCGGAGTTGATCATGGGCCGTGCGGAAGTACGCCTCCTCGGCCTCGCCCCAGTCGCTCGGGCAGTGTTCCAATAGCTCGAGGCCGGCATGATCATCGAAGTGGACCAGGTACGGGTGGCCCAGTTCCCGCGCGATCGCAGCCCCGACCCGGATCCCTTCCGACGGTGACTGCTCTAAGTCGGTGAGGGCGTCGACGGCTGCGTCCGGGAGCTCCGCCTCCCGCCACGGCAGCAGGAGCGCGTTCTCGGGTTCGCGGGCGAGCAGCCAGCCGATCACCCGCTCGGTCAGCTCGGCCTCGGCGTCGACGGCGACCCGGCGCGCCTGCCAGACGGACCAGGGCCGCAGCCCGGCCACGGTCGCCGCAGCCTGCCGGGCGACGGCCGCGCCGCCGACCGGGAAGTCGGTGAAGGCGCCGCCGCGCTCCTCGTACTCGACGACGAGGTGGCCGGGCAGATTCTCGATCGCGATCAGGTCCGGGCGCCACGCCAGCAGCCGGTCCCGGCCGCCCGCGATCGCCGCGTCGGGTACGTCGGCGGACAGGTGGGCCATGCCGACGATCAACACCTCGGTCGGCCCCGAACTCCGTTGGTCGATCATGCGCCGACAGTAACGGCCGGCGGTCGATCCCAGAAGCGAAGACAGGATATGTAACCATCTTGACTAACTCCCGGAGGGTCGGATTTGATGAGGACACTCGCGAGGGAGGCGAAGTGTTGGAGCGGGCCACCAGGCGACGGACCTTGAAGCGGCGGCTCTGGCAGGCCCGCTGGAGTTACTTGTTCATCCTGCCCGGGGTGATCTACTTCGTGATCTTCCGTTACGTCCCGCTGCTGGGTAACGCGGTGGCCTGGCAGGACTACAGCCCCTATCTCGGCGTGGCCGGCAGTCCCTGGGTCGCCTGGGACAACTTCGAGCGGCTGATCACCGATCCCGAGGTCGCCGACGCCTTGATCAACACGCTGGTGCTGAGCCTGCTCCAGATCGGGTTCGCGTTCCCGGCGCCGTTGCTGCTGGCGCTGCTGCTGAACAGCATCGTCAGCGACCGGATCAAGCGGTTCGTCCAGTCGGTGGTCTACCTGCCGCACTTCATCGGCTGGGTGATCGTGGTCTCGATCTGGCAGGCGTTGTTCGGCGGCACCGGCGCGATCAGCGACGTGCTGTCCGGGCTGCTCGACCGCCCGGTGAACCTGATGACCAACCCGGACACCTTCGCCCTGTTGATCACGTCCCAGGTGATCTGGAAGGAGATCGGCTGGGGAACGATCATCTTCCTGGCGGCGATGGCGCTGGTCCCGCTGGAGCGGTACGAGGCGGCCGCGGTGGATGGCGCCGGCGGCTGGCGCCGGATGTGGCACATCACGCTGCCCGGGATCACTCCGGTGATCGTGCTGTTGTTGATCTTGCGGCTCGGCTCGGTGCTGACGGTCGGCTTCGAGCAGATCATCCTGCAGCAGGACGCGGTCGGCGCCGACGTGGCGCAGGTGCTGGACACCTTCGTCTACTACCGCGGTGTGCTCGGCGGCGACTGGGGCCTCGCCACCGCCGCCGGCCTGGTCAAGGGCGTGGTCGGCACGGTGCTGGTGCTCGGCGCCAACTGGGTGGCCAAGCGGCTCGGCGGGGAAGGGGCGTTCTGATGAGCGTCGCCGTCGCGGTCCGGCCGCGCTGGAACCAGCCGACCCTGACCTCCACGGTGCTCAAGGCCGTCGTGCTGGCGGTCACTGTCGTGGTGATGATCTATCCCTTCCTGTACGTGATCGCGCAGAGCTTCGCCGCCCCGCCCGGGGAGAGCGGCCCGTCGCTCGACGCCTACCTCTCGGTGCTGTCCGGCGGCATCGTGGTCCGGGCCCTGCTGGTCAGCATCGGGGTGACGGTCGTCGGCACCCTGCTCAGCGTGGTGCTGACGATCTTGCTCGCGTTCGGCCTGATGAACACGCGGGAGGTCCCGGGCGGCCGGGTGATCTTGTACCTGGTGCTGTTCACGATGCTCTTCGGTGCGGGCATCATCCCGAACTACCTGCTGGTGAAGGAACTCGGGCTGCTCGACACGTACGCCTCGCTGATCCTGCCCGGCGCGATCAGCGCGTTCAACATGGTCGTGGTGCGCAACTTCTTCCAGGGCATCCCGGCCGAACTGATCGAGTGCGCCCGGATCGACGGCGCCAACGACTGGCAGATCCTCAGCATGATCATGGTTCCGTTGTCCAAGGGCGTGATCGCCGTGGTCGCGCTGTTCTACGGCGTCGCGTACTGGAACGACTTCTTCAGCGCGATGATCTATCTCAACGACACCGCCAAGTGGCCGGTGCAACTGGTGCTCAACCAGTACGTCCTGCAGGGCACCCCGCTGACCCAATTGCAGAACCCGGCCGCCCCGCCACCGCCGGCGAAGTCGGTCCAGATGGCCGTGGTCGTGCTGGCCACCGTGCCCATCCTCATCGTCTATCCCTTCCTCCAGCGGTTCTTCACCAAGGGCGTCCTCACCGGCGCGGTCAAGGGCTGACCAGACAAGGAGTTTTCATGATCAACGAATCAACCCGGACAGGGCGGCTGTCCCGTCGCGGGGTGTTGGGCCTGGGTGCCGGGCTGGCCGCGCTGGCCGGCTGTCGTACCCAGCCGAAGGATGCTCCGGGCGCCGAACAGACCGCCAGGTTCGTCGCGCCGAACTACGTGCCGCCGGACCAGGTGCCCGGCGCCATGATCAGCGACATCGACGGGGTCTCGCCCGCCTACAGCCGGTATCCGAGCGACCAGGCGAAGTCGGTCACCGAGACGCCCGGCGGTGGCGGCGAGGTGTCCACGTTCCAGGTGCTGTTCCAGGCGCCGCCACCGACGAACAACCCCTGGCTGACCGAGTTCGACCAACGGCTCGGTGCCAAGATCAAGGCGACGTTCGGTGCCGGCGACGCGTACGGCCAGAAGGTGCAGACCTTGATGGCCAGCGGTGATCTTCCGGACCTCTGCTTCGTCGAACGCAGCGCGGCGCCGTCGGTGGTGAAGCCGATGCAGCAGGGCGCGTTTACCGATCTCAGCGAGGTGCTGGCCGGATCCGGCATCGACGCCTACCCGAACCTAGCCCGGCTGCCCACCTATGCCTGGAAGAACTCCAGCATCAACGGCCGCATCCTCGGCGTCCCGCGGGCGCTGCCGCTGGTGAACGGCGTGACCATGTATCGGGCCGACTGGGCTGCCGATCTTGGTCTCGCCGAACCGCCGAAGAACGCCGAGGAGGTGAAGGAGCTGCTGGTCGGCTTCACCAAGGGTGATCATCGGGGCAAGGCCAAGGGCGACTGCTGGGGGCTGGCCACGCTGGGCAACGGCGTCAGCTGGGCGCTGGAGATGTTCCGGGTGCCGAACGACTGGCGGCTGAACGATGACGGCACGTTGATCAACGTGATCGAGACCGACGAGTACGAGGCCGCGGTGGCCTGGCTGGTCGACCTGTGGAAGGCCGGGGCGTTCCATCCGGACGCTGCGACGTTGCCGACCCTGGACTCGCAGGATCTGTTCATGAGCGGGCGGATCGGGCTGATGCCGGCCGGCATCGCGCCGCACTACCGCAGCATGGTGCCGACGCTGCGGAAGAACGATCCGTCGGCCGAGGTGGTCGCGGTCAGCCCGCCCGGGCACGACGGCGGCGACCCGGTGGTGCACCAGGGCGGCGGCTACTTCGGCATCGCCGCGATCCCGTCCGAGGTCGGCAAGGACGAGGCCCGACTGGCGGAGCTGCTCCGGGTGATCAACTACTGGTGCGCGCCGTTCGGCAGCGAGGAGCACACCTTCATCAACTACGGGATCGAGGGCCGGCACTTCGCCTACGACGACCGCGGCACTCCGGTCGCCGTCGACGGTGATCGGCCGCTGACCGAAGTGGCCGGACCGTCGTTCCTGGTGCAGCCGTTGGAGGCGGTGTTCTTCTTCCCCGGCGACGACAAGGCCGCGACCGAGGCGCAGCAGGCGATCGCGAAGGCGGTGCCGTTGTCGATCGAGAATCCGGTCCGCAGCCTGATCTCGGAGACCGACATCCGGCAGTCCGCGGCGCTCGGCCAGCTCACCGACGACTACCTGTTCGGGATCATCACCGGCCGGCGGCCGATCAGCCAGCTGGCCGAGTGGCGGGAGCGCTGGCGCAGCCGCGGCGGCGACACGATCCGGAAAGAGTTCGAGGCCGGCCTGGCATGATCAACTCCGATCCCGAGGAACAGCGCGACGACCCGTTGGCGCACGGCGCCCGCTGGATCACCGCGCCGGCCTGGCGAACCGACCCGGCCGGACCGCTGCCGGTGGTCGGCACCGTGTTCCGCTGCCCGGCGGCGCCGGTGTCGGCGGTGCTGCGGATCGCCGGGCTGGGCGTGTTCTCGGCGTCGATCAACGACGGTGCCGTGTCGGCGGACCTGCTCGAACCCGGCTACTCGGACTACGCGCAGCGGGCCGAGTTCTGTCGCTACGACGTGACCCACCTGATCACGCCGGGCGACAACGTGATCATGATCGAACTCGGGCCGGGCCTGTACCGGTCGCAACGGCTGGACGATCGCTGGACCAAGATCAAGACCGAGTACGGCGAGCTGGCCGCCTGTGCCTCGCTGACCGTCGAGTACGACGGCCGCCGGGCCACGACGGTGCGCACCGGGTTCGACTGGGGCGCGACCGTCGGCCAGACCCGGTCCTCGAACTGGACCGGCGGCGAGGACTTCGACGCCGAGCTGCCGCTGGACGCCTCGGTCGACGGGATCCCGGGCTGGCCTCGGGCCGTGATCGCGGCCGTGCCGCCCCGGCTGAAGCTCAGTGTGAAGACCACGCCGCCGCTGCGGGTGCGCGAGGTGCTCGATCCCGTCGAGCTCCGGACGGTGACGGCGGGCACGCAGGTGATCGACTTCGGGGTGAACTTCGCCGGCTGGGCCGAACTTGATCTTCCGGCCGGCGCCCGGGTGCGGCTGCGGCCGGCCGAGCTGCTGCACCCGGACGGCACGATCGATCCACGGACCGAGGGCTGGGATCCCGTCTACCACACGGTTGCCGCGGGATCGCGGCCGCTGACCTGGCATCCGCGGTTCTGCTACAACGGGCTGCGTTACGTGGAGGTGAGCGGCCTGGCCGAGCCGCTGCAGGCCGGCGACGTCCGCGGCCTGGTGATCTCCGCCGCCGCCAGGTCGGCCGGCGACTTCGCCTGTTCGGACACCAAGATCACGGCGCTGCACACGATCATCCGCCGGGCCGTGACGTCCAACATGTTCTCGGTCTTCACCGACTGCCCGCATCGGGAGAAGCTCAACTTCCTCGAGGAACTGCACCTCGCCTTTCCTGTGCTGCGGTGGAACTACGACGTGCTGGCGATCTTGTCCAACACGCTGCGGCTGATCCGGGAGGCGCAGGGCCGAGACGGCCACCTGCCGCTGTACGTGCCGGAGTGGGACCCGTTCCCGGACCCGTGGCGCGGCGACGTGAACTGGGGCGGCGCGATCATCATGCTGCCCTGGCTGCTGCACCGGGCCTATGCCGACGAGTCCGTACTGCGGGACAACGAAGAGGCCATGGGCCGCTATGCCCGGCACCTGCTGAACAGCCGGACCGACGGACTGATCCGGTACGGACTCGGCGACTGGGACGGCCGGGAGTTCCGGGCGGTCCCGCTGGTCAGCACCGCGACCCTGGCCAGACTGCTCGGCGTGCTCGCCGAGGCCACCGAACGGCTCGGCCGGGCCGCGGACGCGGCGTGGTGGCGGAACGAGGCCCGGCTGGTGACCGAGCGGGTCCGCTCCGAGTTCTGGAATGATCATGACCTGACCGCCGGCGACGGCACCCTCGGCGAGCTCGCGATCGCCGCCCGGTACGGGATCGTGCCGCCGCACCGGGTGGCCGACGTGGTGGACCGGCTGGAGCGGCGGATCATCGAGGACGGCTACGTGGCCGATGTCGGCGAGGTCGGCCTGCCGGCCATGCTGGAACTGCTCGCCGAGCATGATCGGCACGAGACGATCTTCCGGTTCGCGCGGCAGGAGGAACGGCCCGGCTACGGCTACCAGCTGCGGCACGGCGCGACATCGCTGACCGAGACCTGGGACGGCCCGACCTACGGGATCAGCCAGAACCACTTCATGCTCGGTGCCATCGACGACTGGTTCTTCGCGCACCTGGCCGGGCTGCAGCAGGAACCGGGCGACGTCGGGTTCCGGAAGTTGATCATCCGGCCGCGGCCGTGCGGCGGCATCGACTGGGCCAGGGCGAGCCACCGTACCGAGCGCGGCGTCTTCGCCGTCGAGTGGCGGATCGAGGACGACGTGTTCCGGCTCCGGGCCACCGTGCCGGACGAGTCGTCCTGCCTGATCGAGACCCCGGACGGACATCGGCAGCGGGTCGGCGCCGGTGAGCACGTGATCACCCGGCCGGCCCGAGCGGAGGCCACCCGATGACGTCGACGCCCGCCGAGCTGGTCCCGGCGACCCTGCCGGCGCTGCGCACCTGGTCACCCGGGGTCGGCCGGTGCCTGCTCGGCAGTCCCGGCGTGATCGGCCACTCCGGTGACGACGCCGCGGACGTCGCCGAGTTGCTCGCCGACGACCTGCGGCTGTTCCGGGGCGCCCGGCCGGTGATCGACTCCGATCCGGCGACGGCCGAGATCCGGCTGATCATGGACCCGCGGCTGACCGGTGAACTCGGCCCGGAGGGCTACTGGCTCGAGATCGCCGACGGCGTCGAGATCCGGGCGGCCGGGCGGTCCGGTCTGCTCTACGGCTGCCAGACCGTCGGCCAGTTGATCAAGCAGGATCCGGAGCGCCGGTCGCTGCCCTGCGGGCGGACCGTGGACCGGCCGCGCTGTGCCGTGCGGGGCCAGATGATCGACGTCGGCCGGAAGTTCCTGCCGCTGACGTACCTCCGGTCGGAGATCCGCCGGATGGCCTGGCTGAAGCTGAACAGCCTGCAGTTGCACCTGACCGAATGGAACGGCTTCCGGTTCGAGAGCCTGGAGTTCCCCGGCCTGGCCTCGGCCGATCACTACACCCAGGACGAGCTGCGCGACCTGGACGCCTACGCCGCCCGGTGGGGCGTCACGATCGTCCCCGAGCTCGACCTGCCCGGCCATGCCGTCTGGCTGACCCGGTACGAGCCGCGGCTCCGGCTGCGGTCGCCCGCGATGGACTACGCCGGCTGGCCCGGCGGCCTCGGCGGCGGCTGGACCCTTGACCTGACCTCGGAGTTCGCGCGTGACGTCGTCCGGCGGTTGATCATCGAGCTGGCCGGCCTGTTCCGTGGCGAGTACGTTCACATCGGCGGCGACGAGATTCCCTTGCAGACGGCGGAGAAACAGGATCCTGCCCTGCTGGCGTACGCGCAATCGAAGGGGCTCCGCTACTCCGGTGACGCCTTGATCGACTTCGCCAATGATCTTGCCGCGACGCTGCACGAGCACGGGAAGCGCGCCGAACTCTGGGAATGGTGGAACTACGGAGATCAACCGGCCAGCATCGCCCCGGCCGCCGACATCAGGATCAGCAAGTGGCTGGACGGGGATCCGGCCGAGCTGACCCGGCGCGGCTATCGGACGGTCGGCGTCAATTGGGGTGGCAACTACGTCACTCCCGGCTACAGCACCACGCCGACCGGCACCTCGCCGCAGGGGTTCGAGGGCCACATGCCGGCCGAACGGATCTACGCCGACGACGACTATCCGTGCGACGACCTGCTGGAGGGGCACCGGCTGGGCCGCTGGATGGACAAGTCCGAGGCGCGCTCGACCTCGTGGGTGCACTTCTTCTCGCACCGGCCGCTGCAGGTGCTGGCCGACCGGACCTGGGGCGGCCCGGCCGCCGCGTCGGCGACTGACTTCTATGCCCGCGCCGACGCGATCGGAGCGGCCGACGACGAACGCACCGCCGTCCTGGTCCGGGAGTGCCGGGTCGTCGAGGCGAGCAGCGAGGAACTCAAGGACGAGGACGGCTCCGTGCAGCACCTGCTCGATCCGGACCCGCAGACCCAGTGGGTGACGCAGTACCGCGACGACCTGATGATCACCCCGCACCACGTGGTGATCGACACCGGTGCCGCCCGGCCGCTGGCCGGGATCGAGGTCTGGCCGCGCCAGGACGGCAAGGTGGTCGAGAACTTCCATCACACGAAGGCGCGACCGAAGGCGATCCGGGTCGAGGTGAGCACCGACCGGCGCACCTGGCGCCCGGCCTGGTCCGGCATCCTGCCCGACGAGCAGCCCGCCCACGCGGTGCGGTTCCCGGAGATCTCCGGCCGCTACCTGAAGTTGATCATCGACAGTGACTGGGACAACCTGTTCATCACCGCGGTCGCGTACCTTTCGATCCTGCAGACCCGGCGGGCCTGACCGGCCGGAGAAGGCTCGGTGATACGAATAACCGCCTATCGTGGGGACCGAAGGGTCGTCGGAGCGGACCGGAAGGGGTTGACCAGATGCAGGAGCGGTCCGGCAGACCGGCGGTGAGCCTCAAGGACGCGATCGATGTCTACGGGGCCGAGACCTCGCTGCTGCGGCATCTGAACCGGAATGCGGTGCTCCGGTTCCTCCGCAGATCCGGCGAGGCGCACGGGATCTCGGTGATCGCCCGGGAGACCGAGCTGTCCCGGCCGACCGTTGATCTTGCGCTGCGTGACCTGGCCGACCGGGGTCTGGTGCTGGAGACGACCCAGACGGTCAGCTCGCCGCGCGGCGGCCGCCCGGCCCGGGAGTTCCGGTTCGACGCCTGGGCGGGCTGCGTCGCGGCGGTGACCGTGACCAACCACGACCTGCTGGTGGTGATCGCGGATCTGCGCAACCAGGTGATCGGCGAGCGGCGGACCAGCTTCGACGACCTGAACGCGGAGCCGGACCCGCCGGCGTGCATCAAGGCTGCGGTCGACCACGCGCTGCGGGAATGCGCCCAGTCGGCAGCGGCTCTGCGGATCGTTGTCCTCGGGGTGCGCGGGATCGTCTCGGCGGGCGGGGTGATCGAGATCTCCGGCGAGCTGCCGTCGCTGGTCGGCGAGGACGCGCACCGGCGGCTGACCGAGGCGTTCGACTGCCCGGTCCTGATCGAGAACGACGCGAACCTGGCCACCCTGGCCGAGCACCGCACCCTGGCCGGACCGGACAACGTGGTCGGCCTGTTGATCGGGGAGGGACTCGGCTGCGGGCTGGTGCTGAACGGCGAGCTCTACCGCGGCGCCCACGGCGCGGCGGGCGAGTTCTTCGGCGAGGACCCGTCCCGGTCCTGGACCGCGACGAACCGGGCGATCCGCGACTACGCGAAGCAGCGCGGCCAGTCCGTCGCCGCCGTCTTCCGGACCGCCCGGCTGAAGCCCGGCCGGGCCCGCACCCTGGTCGCCCGGTACGCGGCGCAGATCGCCGACCGGGTCGGTGCGCTGCTGGTCCTCGACCCGCCGGTGATCGTCCTCGGCGGTGAGATCGTCGAGGCGGGCGACGTGTTCCTGGAGCCGTTCCGGGCCGCCCTCGAGCCCTATCTGTACGGCGACACCAAGATCATCTATTCCGACCTCGGCGCCGACTGCCTGCGCAGCGGCGCGCTCCAGGTCGCCGCGGACTGGATGGACCAGCAGCTCCTCCAACTCTGACTTCTTCAGCACGGAACGCTCCCTGAGCCTGTCGAAGGGCAGGCCATGATCAGCCTTGGCCCTTCGACAGGCTCAGGGCGCTGAGAACCCTGCCTCCGCCAGCCGCAGCGCCCGGTGCATGGCCCGGCGCCGGGCCAGCCGGCTCTGTCCCGGAACTTGATCATGAACGGCGGTCGCCGTGACCGCGCCCAGGGCGGCACCGAGGTGGGCGGCGACCCGGCCGGCACCCGGTGCGCGGCCGAATCTGGCCCGGATCGCCTCCAGGACGGTGAGCTGAAGAGCCTGCAGCCGGCGCGCCAGGGAGGCCGGGGCGCCGTGGCCGCGGCGGGCCAGCTCGGCCCGGACCGGGGCCAGCCGGTCGGCCTCGTCCCCGATCGGGTCGGCGGCATCGATCAGCGCGATCATGGCCGCGTGCACGGCCTGCCAGGGGGTGGCGTCGTCGGCGAGTGCGTTCACGGCGGCGACGGCCAGCTCGGCGTACCGCTCGACGTGGTGGAACAGGACGTCCTCCTTCGCCGCGAAGTGGACGAAGAAGGTGCGCGGCGAGACCCCGGCCAGGCGGGCGATCTCGGCGACCGACGTCGCGTCGAACCCGTCCCGGAGGAACAGCGTGGTGGCGGCCTCGACCAGCGCCTGCCGGGTCTGCTGCCGCTTGCGTTCCCGTAAGCCTTCTGGTTGCACAAGTGTAATATTGCACATATGCACCGAAAGCGTACGTATCTGGTGACCGGCGCGGACAGCGGGATCGGTGCGCTGGTCGCGGATCGGCTCACCGAAGCCGGCGGTACGGTGATCCGCTGCGGAATCGGGCCCGGGATGGAGATCCGGGCCGACCTGTCCGACCCGGCGGAGCCGGCCCGGCTGGCCGCCGCGGCGGAACGGCTGGCTCCGGCCGGCCTGGACGGTGTGGCGCTGGTGGCCGGCATCGCGGAGCCGTCGGTACGCACCGTACGGCTGAACTACTTCGGCAGCCTCGCCGTGCTCCGTGCCCTGCGGCCGCTGCTGCTGCGGTCCGCGGCGCCGCGGGCGGTGCTGGTCTCGTCGGCCTCGTCGCTCTCGGCCGGCGCCACCGACCTGATCCACGCCTGCCTGCGCGGCGACGAGGCGGCGGCCGACCGGGCCGCCGAGCGGGCGATCGCCCGGGGCCGCGGCGCGGTGATCTACCGGTCGACCAAGATCGCGATCAACCGCTGGGTGCGCCGCCACGCCGGCGGCCCGGACTGGGCCGGCAGCGGCATCCCGCTCAACGTGGTCCTGCCCGGGATCGTGGACACGGAGACCGCGCGGCGCACCATGCTCGGCGACTCGGCTCAGGCCCGGGTGCTGGCCGAGGCGCTGCCGCAACCGCTCGGCTTCCCCGGCCCGGCGGCGGCCGCGGCCGATGCGGTCGCCTGGGCGGTCGGCGCGGAGAACTCGTTCATGGCCGGCCAGTTGATCTTCGTCGACGGCGGCGCCGAGGTGATCCTGCGCGGCGAGGGCCCGTTCCGCCGCGGCGTCCGCTACCGGCCGGCGGCACTGGCCAAGATGATCTTCTGGTCCCTGGTCAGCCGGGCGCGCCGGACCAACCGGTCCAACGCTCCACGGTGATCATGATCACCGGACCGGCCGGCGGGTCGTCCCGGTACTGCGGGTACTTCCGGACCAGGGCGGCGACCGGGGCCACTCGCTCCGGCCCTTCGGTGATCACCGTGGCGGTGCCGTCCAGGCGGACCCACCAGAGGCGGGTCCAGTCCTCCTCGTAGTGATCACAGAGCAGAGCGGCCCGCGGGTTCTCGGCGAGGTTGCGCAGCCGGCGCAGCCTGGTGGTGGTCTTGGGCTTCTGGTCGATCCCGATGATCACGGTGTCGCCGGTGATCGCGAACGTCACCGGCACCAGGTGTGGCAGCTGGTCCGCCCCGGTGGTGGCCAGCCGGGCCACCGCGGCGCCCTGCACCAGGCGCCGGCAGGTGGCCTCGTCCAGCCTCATCGTCCGGTCAGGACCGCTCGGAGGTCTCGGTGACGAACTTGGCCAGGTCCGCCGACTGCTGCAGCCGGCTCGGTTCGTGCACGTACATCATGTGCCCGGCCTCGTAGTACGCCCATTCGATCCGGTCCCGCGCGTCCTCCGGCAGCTTCAGGTGGGCGAAGACGTGCTCGGCGGCGAAGTGCGGGGTCGCGCCGTCGTAGTAGCCGCAGGCGACGTGCACGCGCAGGTGCGGATTCGCCCGCATCGCCCTGGTCAGCGCCGTCGCCACCTCGACCGACTCGCCCTCGAACTCCTTGTAGGACCAGGGCTGCACCTTCGGCGTCAGGATGTTGTACGCGACGTCGGTGGCGTAGCCGAGCTCGGACCGGACATAGGAGTTGAGCGCCGCCGAGTAGGGACCGGTGATCGCCGCGTGCGACGGGTCGTAGTCCATGTGATCACGGTTGTGATCGGTCGGCCAGCCGGTGAACCGCATATCCAGCCGGCCAATCACCTGGCCGCGGTCGCGCAGCAGTTCGGCGGCGAACCCGTGCAGGGTGACCCGGAGGTCGGCCCGGTCCACGTACTCGGGATCCAGGCCGGTCAGCGCCGAGTAGCGCTGCACCAGATCGCTGCGCTCGGTCACCGAGAGCCGGTTGCCCCGGCCCAGGCCGACCCAGAGATCACCGGCGGCGAACTGCTCCGCCTCGGCGACCCGCGTGCGCAGCCGCCCGGAGACCTTGCCGTGGTAGTGCGCGGTGGCGGTGAAGGTGGGGAAGTAGAGCGCGTACGGAAGATCATTCCCCTCGCTGTAGTGCACCGACCCGAGGTCGAGCACCGAGGAGATCAACATCAGCCCGTTCACGTACAGGCCGTCGTTCTCGGCCAGCCGGGCGGCCAGCGCGGCCGCGCGGGTCGTCCCGTACGACTCGCCGGCCAGGTACTTCGGCGACAGCCAGCGGCCGTTCCGCGAGGTCCAGAGCCGGACGAACTCGGTGACCGACTCGATGTCGCGCCCGTACCCGTGGAAGTCGTCCGCCTGGTGTCCCTCGGTGGTCCGGGAGAAGCCGGTGGTGACCGGATCGATGAAGACCAGGTCGGACACGGCGAGCAGCGACTCGAGGTTGTCCTCGATCTTGTACGGCGGCGGCGCCAGCTCACCGGCGTCGCCCATGATCACCCGGCGCGGACCGAGCAGCCCCAGGTGCAGCCAGACCGAGGACGAGCCGGGGCCGCCGTTGAAGGCGAAGGTCACCGGCCGGGTCGCCGGATCGGCGTCGTCGAGGACGTAGCTGGTATGGAAGATCTGGGCCCGCGGCTGGTGTCCGGTGAACTTGCCGTCGGTGATCACTTCCTCCCGCAGCACCACCCGGCCGGTCGTCGCCGTGTAGCTGAGCTTGGACCGCCCACTGCCGATCTGGTGGGTCGTGACCACAAGATCGTCAGTGGGCGGCTGCGGATGATCACCCGAGGCTTCGTCACTCATGCCCATATTCTGCCGCAAGCAGAGGATTTAGTTCTTGGGTGCCTTCCCGGTCAGCTTCAGCTTGGTGATGATGTCCTGGATCTGGCTGTTCGCCGCCTCCAGGCTCTTCGGGATGTCGGCGCCGCGCATGGACTTCTCCATCGCCTGGCCGAACGCCTCCGCGACGGTCCAGTCGTACTGCGGTTCGAGCGCGGCCGACGGCAGCACCTGATCTTGGATGACCTTGCGCCACGGGTTCAGCGTGTCCGCGTCCGGCGCCTTGGCGACGGCGTCGACCAGCGAGGTGCGGGTCGGGAACTTGGAGAACCCGGTCACCTTGAAGTAGTCCAGCATGACCGCCGGATCGGGCCCGGCCAGCGCCCAGAGGAAGAACTTCCCGACGGCCTCGATGTGCTTGGACTTGGCGTCGATCATCCACTTCATGTTGCCGTTGGTCGCCGGTGCGGCGCCGGTCCCGTCGTGGGTCGGGATCGGTGCGACGCCGACCTTGTCCCGGAGACCCTCGAACTCGTCCAGGATCTGGCTGATCGCCCAGGAGCCGTTGATCATCATCGCGGCCTTGTTCTGGCCGAACGGCGTCGAGTCGTTGGCCGGGCCGAGCGACTGTTTCGGGATCGCCTGGGCGTCGAACAGATCACGGTAGAGCTGGGCCAGCTTCGCATACGCGGGATCGTTGGCCTGCGCGGTCGACCAGTCGTCGCTGATCGGCAGGTGACCGGCCACGTTGCGCTGCCAGGGCCAGGACTGCCAGCCGAAGTCGCCGCCGGTCACGCCCATGACCAGCCCGAACCGGCCGTCGGCTTTGGTCTTGGCGCCGAAGTCGACCAGCTCGGCCCAGCTCTTCGGCGCCACCTCGGGATCGAGGCCGGCCGCCTCGAAGAAGTCCTTCCGGTAGTACAGAACGGTCTGCGGCTCGAACAGCATCGGGTACGCGTAGTGCTTGCCGTTCACCGTGACCAGTTCGCGGGCGGTGTCGGTCAGGTCGTCCCAGGACTCCTTCGGCAGCACGTCGGTGAGGTCGGCCAGCTCGCCGTTCTCCACCTGCACCCAGACGTTGTTGCCGACGCCGATGTACATGTCCGGCGCCTTGCCGGCGGCCTGGGCGGCCTTGATCTTCTGCTCCCAGGCGTCACCGGGCACCTGGGTGAGGACGACCTTGACCTCGGACTGGGCCGTGTTGAACTGCTCGACCATCTTCTTGTACCAGGCGTCCTCGGCGTTGGTCAGCTTGGACTGCCAGAACTGCACCGTGGTGGTCGAGCCGGGCGACTGCGGGTTCTGGGCCTCGGAGGCGGACTGCCCGGGCGTCCCGGAGCCGCAACCTGCGAGCAACGCTCCGGTGCCGGCGATCGCGCTGGTGGCGAGCAGATTGCGGCGGCTGAGCAGCCGCGGCGTGGGTGAGGTCATGGTGCACTCCTTCGTGAATTCATGGGCTACTTCAGGCCGGCGATCTTGATGTTGCTGATGATCCGGCGCTGGAAGATCATCACGATCAAGATCACCGGGAGGGCGGCCAGGAACGACCCGGCCATCAGCAGTCCGCGCTCGGGGGACCGTTCGGAGCGGAAGTTCGCCAGGTACTGCTGGATCTGGAACAGGTCCGGGCTGGTGATCGTCATGATCGGCCAGATGTAGGAGTTCCAGTACGCCAGGAACGACACCACGCCGACCACGACGAACGCCGGCTGGGACAGCGGCAGGAAGATCCGGGTGTAGATCCGCCAGCGGCCGGCGCCGTCGATCATGGCCGCCTCCTCGAGGGCGGTCGGGATCGACAGGTAGAACTGGCGGATGAAGAACATCTGACCGGCCGAGGCCATCCCGGGCAAGATCAACACGGTCAGCGTGTCCAGCATGTAGAGCCGGGTCACCATGATGAACGAGGTGAGCAGGATCGCCATCGACGGGACGAACATGGTGCCGATGGCCAGCACCCAGAGCAGCGGTTTGAAGGAGAACTCCAGGCGGGCGAAGACGTACGCCGCCATCGAGTTCACCGCCAGCGTGCCGACGGTGAAGATCGCCGCGCCGACGAAGGTGATCACCATGGCGCGCTGGAAGGCCGGGTCGGTGGCGATGGTGACGTAGTTCGACACCATCCACTCGGTCGGCAGCAGCTTGAACGGGGTCGCGGTGACCTCGCTGTTCGGCTTGAAGCCGGAGAGGGCCATCCAGAGCAGCGGAAACAGGGCGACGGCCGCGAACAGCAGGCCGACCAGGGTCCGGGCCACCCGGACCGGAGCGGGACTCTTGGCCACCGGTCAGCCCTCCTGGGTCTTCTCGGAGTTGATGAACCGGAAGATCAGCGCCGACACCAGGCCGAGCACCACGAACAGCATCAGCGCCGCGGCCAGCGGCTGGCCCTGGCGTTGGTCCTGGGTGAAGTGCTGGAAGATGTAGAGGTTCGGCATCATGGTCGAATTCAGCGGGCCGCCGCCGGTCATGATCAACGGCAGCTCGAACTGCTGGATGGCGCCGGTGCAACCCGCGATCAGCAGGTAGATCAGCACGTTCTTCAGCATCGGGATCGTGATGTGGACCGTCTGCTGCCACCAGGTCGCGCCGTCCAGCGAGGCCGACTCGTAGTAGGAGTCGGGGATGTCCAGCATGCCGGCGAGCATGATCAACGCCGTGACGCCGAAGCCGATCCAGACCGCCGGTACGGCGAGCGACGGCAGCGCGGTGGCCGGGTCGCCGAGCCACGGGATCGGCTCGAAGTCGCGGAACGGGCTGACCAGCAGGCCGAGGAACCAGTTCAGGATCCCGCCGTAGTAGTCGAAGATCAGGATGAACACGATCGAGGCGATCACGCCGGACACGATCGTCGGCAGATAGATCGAGGTCTTCACGAAGGACGCCAGCCGGCGGCCCATGCCCTTGACGACCGAGGCGAAGACGAACGCCAGGACCAGCCCGACCGGGACCACCAGCACCATGAACAGCAGGCCGCGGACGATCGACTGGGTGAAGATCGGGTCGCTGAGCACGTTGCGGTAGTTGTCGAAGCCGATGAAGGTCGACGGCAGGTAGAACGAGAAGTCGAAGAACGACAGCGAAGCTGCCTGGAAGAACGGCACGATCACGAAGATCGCCAGCAGCACCATCAGTGGCGCCAGCATCAGGTAGGCGATCAGGTTGGAGCGGTGCAGCCGGCCGGTCCGGCGGGGCTCAGCGGGGCGGGCCGCTCGCGACGGTGCGGCGGCGGTGCCCGGCGGGCTCGGTGTTGCGGTGGCCAACTGACCCTCCTCGGCCTCGGGTTCCGAACGGCCCGACGATAGGCGATTGTAATCGATTTCACAACTGGGTTGGAAGGGGCGCGGGGAGCCCCGTTCCGGGCGGAAGTTACGGGATGAGCAGCAGGCGCGCGATGGCGATCACGCCGAGCACGACGATGATGGTCCGCAGCGCAATCGGCGGCAGCCGGCGGCCGAAATGGGCCCCGAGGAAGCCACCGGCCAGCGAGCCCACGGCGATCAGGCCGACGACCGGCCAGCTGATCCTGTCGAACGCGACGAGCGTGTAGGTGACGGCGGCGACGACGTTGACGGCGAGGGCGAGCACGTTCTTCACCGCATTCAGCCGCTGCAGGCTCTCCGGGATCAAGGCACCCATCACCCCGACCAGCAGAATGCCCTGGGCCGCGGTGAAGTAGCCGCCGTAGATGCCGACCAGGAACACCAGGAAGATCAACAGCACCGTGCGGCCGCGGGTCAGGGTCTGTCCGTCGGCGCCGGTCGCCTCGGTCCGGCGCCGGGCCCAGGCCTGGATCCGGGGCTGGGCTATCACCAAGATCAGGGCGAGCCCGAGCAGGAACGGGACGATGAACCGGAACACGCTCGGCGGCAGGTGCAGCAACAGCCACGCGCCGCAGATCGCGCCGAGCAGCGAGGCCGGCAGCAGCTGCAGCAGGCGCCGCCCCTGGCCCTTGAGCTCCCTGCGGTAACCCCAGGACCCGGACGCGCTGCCCGGGACCAGTCCGATCGCGTTGGACATGGTCGCCGTGACCGGCTCGTACCCGAAGGTGATCAAGGTCGGGAAGGTGATCATGGTGCCGGAACCGACCACCGCGTTGATCGTGCCGGCGCCGACTCCGGCGAGCAGGATCAGCAGGATCTCGACGGGACTCACCCGACCGAGGGTACGAGACGGGTCCGGCGCCTCGAAATCCGGTCGCATGGTGAGCGTGCTCTGCCTAGTGTCGTGAGTCAGTAGTACGGTTCCGAATATCGGTGCCGCATTACTGACTCGCGACACTAAGCTGGCCGGCGATGAATGAACCCGTATCCGCCCCTCAGCTCGCCGAGGCCGAGATCCGCGCCCTCGCCGAGCAGGCCCTGGGCGTCACTGTGTCCGCGACCGCCCCGCTGTCCGGATCGGTCGGCAACCAGAACCTGCGGCTGGACACCGAGCGGGGCACCTTCTCGATCAAGCTCGCCGCCGAGAGCGAACTCGCGGGCGAGCGCTGGGGACTGGAACGGGCCGCCGAGGTCGGCGTACCGGTGCCTCCGGTCGCCGCGGCCGGCGACCTGGGCGGCGAACGCGGCTTCATGATCACCGGCTGGGTTGCGGGCGGGCCGGCGACCGCGGACGACGTCGAGGCGCTGGTCGAGGCCGGCCGGGCGATCCGCCGCTACCACCGGATCAGCGGGCCCGGCTTCGGGCTGGTCGACGTCGCGGGCGGGGCCGCTGTCGGCAGGTACAGCAGCTGGGCCGAGCGGATCGCCGCCATCATGGCGAAGGCCGAGCCGCTGGTCCGGCACGGCGTGATCACGGCGGAGCTGGCCGAGGGATTCCGGGCCGCGGTGGCCGATCATGCCGACGCGATCACGTACCAGGGCGAAGGCGTGCTGATGCACTGCGACCTGAAGCCGGCCCACCTGTTCGTGGCCGACGGACGGCTGTCGGCGATCATCGACTGGGGCGACACGTCCTACGGTGATCCGCGCTACGACCTGGCCCGGCTGTCGGTGTCCGACGAGGCGATCTTCCGGCCGGCGCTCGAGGGGTACGGGCTCACGCTCGACGCCGACCTGTCCCGGACCCTGGCCTGCTATCGCGCGATCCAGCGGGTGGACGCCCTGCACTACGAGCTGATGGCCGGTGGCGACTGGTTCGACGTCTACCGGCAGACGATCATCGACTGGCTCGCTCCCGAGCGAAGTTGATCAACTCGGGGAGACCGGGCCGGTAGCCGTCCGTGGTGTCCACGTCGACGGTGGGGACGTCCAGCGTGATCGGGTCGAAGGTGAGGGTGCGCTCCCGTACCTCGGCGAGGTGGGCCAGGTCGCCGTGGGCGGCGGCGCGAAGTCCGTTCTCCTCGTAGCGACGGCGGATCCGGTCCGCGACGGTGTCGGGATCGACCTGGCAGCGGACCAGCCGGACGGCGGCCAGCTCGAGCAGCGGGGTCAGGCCCGGGCGCCACAACTTGTCCTGGTACGCGGCCTCGGCGACCACCGTGATCCCGGCCCGGAGCAGGTATTCCACCGCCCCGAAGAAGGCCGGCAGGGTGCGCAGGTTCAGCTCGTCGACCGGGCCGGGCGTGAAGCCGGGGTGCGCGTGCACCATGCCCTCCTTGAGCTCGTCCCGGCAGAGCGCCGGACAACCGACCCCCTGGGCCAGTCGGTGGGCCAGCGTGGTCTTGCCGGAACCGGGCGGACCACTGACGACGATCAAGGAGGGGGAGGCCATACCTCGTGTTCTAACACGGCCCGTTCATGATCAGGAAACCTGATTCTCGAAGTGGGCACTCTGGGCCGGGTAGTAGTCGTCGAAGCTCGGTGCCGGTGCACCGGTGACCGAGGCCACGAGTTGATCAAGGTAGTACTCCCAGCCGGGTCCGACGGAGCCGACGACCGCAGGATCGATCCGGTGCATGACGAACCGGAGGGCGGCGTGATCACCGGCGCTGCTCAGTTCGAGGCTGAGGTCCCAGGTGCCCTGCTCATCGATGGTCAGCACCCGGAGCCGGCGCGGCGCCGCGCACTCGATGATCTTGACCTCGGTCCACGGGGTGTCCTCCTCGAAGCCCAGCCGCAGCTTGACCGACGCGCCGACGGCTCCTTCGCCTTCCCAGTGGCCGATCCAGCGGGCGGTGCGGTCCGGCTCGGTGATGCTGGCCCAGGCGTCGTCGATCGAGCCGGGCAGGCTCCGGGTGAGGACGAGGTCGTGGCCGTCGGTGGTCGGCACCAGGCGTCCGGTGGGGTGGGTGTGCTCATGCTGATTGCTCCTTGGTGTTCGGTGCTGCGGTACGGCGATCGCGGCGGGCCCGGGCGACCTCGGTGGCCAGCGCGTCGAGCCGGCTCGGCAGGGAGGGCCCGAGCAGTCGGTTCAGGTAGATCGCGACCTCGGCCAGCGGTTCCGTACGCAGGCGGTAGATCCGCTGTCGTCCGGTGAGCTCGGCCTCGACCACGCCGCATTCGGTCAGGATCCGGAGGTGCTTGCTGATCGCCGGCCGGCTGATCGGGAACCGCTCCGCGATCCGACCCGCGGGGAGCGGGGAGGCGTGCAGCAGTTCGAGGATCTCCCGGCGCACCGGGTCCGCGATCGCTCGTGCTCCGTCCATGTCGAAAGCGTAACCGATCGGTTACGCATTGGGCAAGGGGGAATTCGGTCCCGGTCCGTGCGAACCTCGTCCCTGTGATGACTCGCGGCCTCGGAGCCCTGCTGTTGATCTTGCTCGGCGTACTCGGCGCGGCCGGCTGCAGTACCGGCCCGGATCTGTGCGAACGGACCGAGGTCAAGCGGGTGGCCGCTCCCGAGGGCGACCGGGCCGCGGTCGTCTTTGTGAAGAACTGCGGCGCCACCACGGGCTACAGCACCCATGTCTCGGTCGTCGCGCCGGACCAGGCGGTCGGCGACGACAACGAGATCTTCAGCGCCGACGGCGACGACGGCGTAGTGCCGCTCGGTCCCGACAACGCGCTCGCCCTCCGGGTCACCTGGTCCGCCGCGGACCGGCTCATGATCGAATATCCCGCCGGCACCCGGATCTTCACCCAGCAGCCCGACCGCGGCCCGATCAAGATCGACTACCGCGAGTCTTGACCCGTGGCAGCGATTGCCGTTTCTTTGAGGCGTTTAGCAGACCGGACGGTCGCCCGACGGTAGGCTGGCATCGGTTCCAGAGGTCGCAAGGATGCGGCCCCAGTGGGGGCCGACCGGGGCGGCACACCGTGACCATCAGTGATGCAGCGAACGCGGTGCATCACGGCAACGCCGTTGCATCGCAGGCGATGCGTGCCCCGGAGTGGCTTGGTCACGATCACCCGGCCGCCGGCTATCGGCTGTATCCCGGCGACGGCGCGGTGCACCGGATCAGGGTCGGATATCGCGGCAACCGCGACCGGTCGACCAAGGTCAAGGCCACGTACGACCCGACGAATTCTTCCGGGTCCATCAGAACTTCACGCCCGCGAACGAACTGCGGAACGCGGGCATCGAGACAAGGACAAGCTGATGAAACCACCATTCCTCGCCAGAGCCATGGCCGCGCTCCTGTTGTCGGGAGTCATGATCACCGGATCCGCCACCGCCACCACGAGTCATCGAGAAAGCCCGGCGGTCCGTGAGCTGGTGCACTTCGCGGCGCCCGGCTGCGAGGTCGGATGCGGCTCCGGGAGCACGGTCGGACCGGATCGGGCGCTCTACGTCACCGACGCCGCCGGCGGGCGGGTGCTCCGGGTCGATCCCCGTACGGGAGACGTCGAGGTCTTCGCCGACGGCCTGCCACCGATGATCCCTGCCGTGGGTACCGGCGGCGCGATGGATGTCGTCTTCCTCGGCCGTACCGCCTATGTGCTGGTCTCCGCGGTCGGCCCCGAACTCGGCCAGCCCGGCGTGGTCGCCGGCATCTATCGCATCGCCCGGGACGGCTCCGCGACAGTGATCGCGGACCTCGGCGCCTGGTCGGCCGCACACCCGCCGGAGACGGACTTCTTCGTCGCCAGCGGCGTGCAGTATGCGCTGGAGTCGTACCGCGGCGGCCTGCTGGTCAGCGACGGCCACCACAACCGGGTGTTGTGGGTGTCGCGGCAGGGCCAGATCCGCGAGCTGGAGGCGTTCGGCAACGTCGTCCCGACCGGGCTCGAAACCCACGGCGACCGGATCTATGTCGCCCAGGCCGGGCCCATCCCGCACCATCCCGAGGACGGCAAGGTCGTGCGACTCTCGCACCAGTCGGCGGTACGGGAGGTCGCGTCCGGTGCACCGCTGATCGTCGACGTCGAACTGGGCCGTCGGCAGCAGCTGTATGCGCTGTCCCAGGGAGTCTGGGATCTGCCGCAGACGCCGGAGAACGAGGGCAAGCCGGCATCGCCGGACACCGGAAAGGTGTTGCGGGCCGACGGTCGCGGCGGCCTGTTGACCGTCGTCGGCGGGCTGGACCGGCCGACGTCGTTCGAGTTGATCGGTGACCGGGCCTTCGTCGTCACGCTCACCGGCAAGGTGATCAAGGTCGACCTCGCGAAACGCTGACGGTTCGGAACGGCTGTCGCAGAATTGACGGTAGTTCGTGAAAGCGGCCCCTGAACGGGCGATTTCCGAAGCTATCGTCAATCCTTCGACAGTCCCGGACTCACCGCTTCCTGGCGAACCTGAACGTGATCATGGGACTCCTTCGGGTGTCCGGCGCGGTCCTTCCGTGCCTTCACTGGAGGAAGCCCTTTCGGACGCGAAGGTGTGACATCCGGCGCGAGCCGCTCCGGTAGGTGACCGAGCTGGACGCCGTGACCGCCGGACTGCACCGGTCGACGGCAGGGGGCCTGACCTCATGACAGGATCCCGTTGCGTGGAGGGATTCGCGGCCGAGTAACTGGTGGGTCACCGGATCGGGATACCGGATGCTCGGTGGCGCGGCCGAGGCCGAGGACGCGGTGCAGGAGACGATGCTGCGAGCTTGGCGGGCGGCTGACGCGTACGACCCGAGCCGGGGTGCGTTCAGCACCTGGCTCTCTACCGGATCGCGACCAACCTCGGCCTCGACCTGCTCCGCGGCTCGCCTCGGCAGGCGCTCGCTCTCCGGTGTACCTGGCGCGCCGCGGACCGGCTCATGATCGAATACGCCGCCGGCACCCGTACCTTCACCCGGCAACCCGACCACGGCCCCCATCAAGATCGACTACCCGACCTCGTGACCCTCGGCCGAGCCGAGCCGAGCGGCCCGGCCCGCGACAGGTGTGGGTTTGTCGACAACGGCACGGATGAGGCCTCGATATGCGTGGGAATGTCGACAACGCCGCGCGTGAGGGCTCGAGATGGGTGGGAATGTCGACAACGCCACGTACGGGGGCTCGAGATGGGTGGGGATGTCGACGATGCCACGGATGCGGGCGTGGGCCGGACGGTCTGTTCCCGGCCGGTGCGGTCGGTTAGCCTCGGCGAAGCGGCGGGAGGTGATGGCGGTGCGGGAGTTGGGCCGGGCGGAGGGCGAACGGGACGCTGCGGACGGGCGGGGCGTTCCGGAGTCGCAGCTGCCGAGCCGGTCCGAGGAGGATCGACGCCCGGCGGCGCGAGCGTTGGACGAGCTGCGGCTGGAGTATGCGCGGCGGCGACACGAGGCCCGGGAGGAGCGGATCGCGGAGGCCGCCGAGCGCGGCGTGTCCCGCGAGGAGTTCGCGGCGAAGGAGGAGGCGGCCCGCGAGGATGCGCGGCAGGCCCAGGAACTCTCCGCGGCCCGGGACAAGATCAGGAAGCCCACGTTGTGGGGGCCGCCGGAGACGCACGAGGCGCAGCGGCGGGAGCCGTACGAACGGCAGGACCGGGCGCTGGAGCACTTCCGGACCGTGCCGGTCGAGGGGCCCGAGAACACGCCGATCGACCCGGATCGGCGACGGCGCTTCCCGGCAACGGAGTGGGGCCGCCGCGATCCGCCGTTCCCTGCGGGCGATCTGAGTCGTCGGGACGATCTGGTGTACCAGCGGTACGAGAGTTCCGATCAGGAGCGGGAGTCCGGGCGGATGCCCGAGGGCCGGACCGACCTGGCCGGCAGCACCCAGCCGGCCACCGAGTCGCTGCAGGAGCGCTACCCGGCCGGCGTCGACTACACCGAGAACGGTCATCCTGATCTTGGTCGGTACGCGAGCAAGACCGTCGAGCTGCGGAACGGTTTCGACCGCCCGGAGCATGCCGAGGTGGACGACCGGGCCAACGTGATCTTCGGCTGGGAGCGCACGCCGGAGGGCAAGACCTGGCACAAGGCCGAGGACGGCCGGACGGTCTGGCTGGTCGATGCGGAGTTGCACGAGCAGTACGGTCACGCCGACGAGGCGAAGGACGGTTCACTGCGCCTGTCGACCTCGAATCCGGAGCACAAGGAGTTGCTGAATCAGCCGCCCCGCGACAGCACCGTGGTGGTCGACGAGCGCTTCACCTATCGCACCGATGATCGGGGACGCGTCGTCCACGCCTCGGCGAAGTTGGAGGTCGTCGATCTTGATCATCCACGGGATAGATCGGCGCAGGCGAACCTGATCGGCAAACTCCCCGGTGATCATGCGGGACATCTGTTCGCGAGAATCTTCCAGGGCCCGGGTGATGCCATCAACCTCACGCCTATGGAGGGGAACAGGGTCAACCTCAGCGCGTACAAGGCCGTTGAGAACTCTTGGAGGAAGGCGCTCCTGGAGGGCAAGGAGGTCAGGGCGGAAGTCGAACTCGTCTACCGCTCAGAGAAGATGCGTGCGGATGCGTTCCAGGTGACCTACTGGATCGACGGGAAGATCCACTACGACGTTATTCACAATCGGCCAGCGAGGACACGAGGACAGAACGATGACACGTGAAGATCACCTGCAGGCTATTGCCAGAGGATTGTCGGCTGCCGCTCCGGACGGATGGTCGCGAGCATCCGTGACCGTGTCGGCCGTCGCTTCCAGGACGCAGGTCGTTCCGATCTTCGAACTCGCCGACGGCACCGTGAACGAGTCGACGAGAATCGACTCCGGCACCCTGCTGGCGTTCGATGATCTTCGTGACTCGATGTACCGCGAGAGCCTGGGCACCTGGTACAACGCCAAGTTCACGCTCAGCGCGGACGGGCAACTCGACTCCGACTTCGATTACGACCAACCTCCGTTCGGTGGTGAGTACACCGCCGACCTGCTCGAAGATGATCAAGAGGCCTACCCTCGCAGCCCCGAGAACCTCCCGGCCTGGCACCCCTCGCGCCAGTGACGCTCTTCTCGGCCGAGCAGCTGGAAGAGCACCGGATCGGCCTGACCGGATTCTGCTACCGGATGCTCGGCGGCGCGGCCGAGGCCGAGGACGCGGTGCAGGAGACGATGCTGCGGGCCTGGCGGGCGGCCGACTCCTACGACCCGAGCCGGGGTGCGTTCAGCACCTGGCTCTACCGGATCGCGACCAACCTCTGCCTCGACCTGCTCCGCGGCTCGGCCCGCCGGGCGATCGCGATCGACCTGGGTCCGGCGGCGACCGGGCCCGAGCTCGGGATTCCGCTGCCGAATGATCACTGGGTCCGTCCGATGCCGGACGCCCGGATGTTGCCCGGCGACCCGGCCGACCTGGCGGCGCAACGGGAGTCGGTTCGACTGGCGTTCGTGGCGGCGCTGCAGCAGTTGCCGCCGAAGCAGCGGGCGGTGCTGATCATGCGCGAGGTGCTCGGCTGGCCGGCCGCGGAGGTCGCGACGCTGCTGGACTCCTCGGTCGCCTCGGTGAACAGCGCCCTGCAGCGGGCCCGGGCCACGCTCCGGCAGCCCGCTCCGGCGGCGCCGCTGGACGCTGCGCACCGGTCCCTGCTGGACCGGTACGTCGACGCGTTCGAGCGGTTCGACATCGAGGCCCTGACCGCGTTGCTGCACGAGGACGCGACGATGTCGATGCCGCCGTTTGCCTGGTGGTTGCGGGGTCGGGCCGCGATCCGTACCGCGCTGGAACATTCGGACGGGACCTGCCTCGGCGCCCGGCTGCTGCCGGTCGCGGTCAACGGCACGCCGGCCTTCGGGCAGTACCACCCGGACGGCGACCGCTACCGGCCCTTCGCGATCGACGTGCTCGACCTCGCCGACGGGCGGATCGTCGGGATGACCACGTTCCTCGACGCCGCCGACGACTTCGCCCGGTTCGGCCTGCCGATCGAATTGCGCCGACGCGTTCCGATGAGTTTCCGGGTCACGGTTCGTACAACCGGAGTGTGAGAGCGAGCAACGAAAGGATCTCCATGTCCGGAAACCTGACCCTGAACGGCCATCCAGCCTGGTACGACGTCCAGGGCGGCGGCGAACCCCTTGTGCTGTTGCACGGCGGCTTCTCCGATTCGCGCGACTTCGACGACAACCTGGGCCGGCTGGCCGACCGGTTCACCGTCTACCGGTTCGACCGGCGGGCGCACGGCCGGACCCCGGACGTGCCCGGCCCGGTCACGCTGGACGAGCTGGCGGACGACACGGCGGCCTTCCTCGAGGAGGTCGTCGGCGGCCCGGCGGCCGTGGCCGGCTACAGCTTCGGCGGCGTCGTCGCCCTCGCCACGACGCTGCGGCGGCCGGACCTGGTCCGCCGGCTGATCTTGATCAACACCGCGGCGAGCCGGGAGGGCTGGCTGGTCCATCCGGACCCGGAGGGGGAGTTCCCTGCCGTGGTGGTGGATGCCTACGCCGACGTGTCGCCGGACGGGCGTGATCATTTTCCCGAGGTGGTACGGAAGTTCGCCGGCATGGAGCAGGGCCCGGCGCTGGACCCGACCGGTGTCGACTGCCCGACGCTGGTGCTCGGCGCCGACGACGACATCGTCAGCCTGGCCCACACCGTCGAGGTCTATCAGGCGATCCGGGACGCCCAGCTGGCGATCTTGCCCGGCACCAGTCACCTGCTGCTGTGGGAACGGCCGGACGAGACGGGGGCGCTGGTCGGGGAGTTCCTGACCCGCGAGCCGAACCGGATGATGCCGATCCGGTTCTCGGTCCCGGCTGGCTGACTCCGGAACCCGCCGCAGCCGGGCGGGTCCGCTGACCGTACCGTGGGCAGGGCGGTCCGAGCGGGCCGGCGGGAAGGCGTACGGGATGCAGGCGGGCGACTCGGCGATCGGTGTGGTCGCCCGCTCCAGGTTCCTCCGGGCGGCCGTGGTCGCGCTGTTCTGCTCCGGGATCGGGGTCTCGGCGGTGACGCCGCAACTGACCCTGTTCCTGGTCGAGGAACTGGACGCGTCGCTGCCGGTCGCCGGCCTGTACTACCTGACCAACCTGGCGGCGCCGGTCGCCGGCTACCTGGTCGGGCGCTGGTCGGACCGGTCCGACGATCGGCTCGCGATGTTCCGGGTCTGTGCGGTGGTCGGCGCGGCGGGCTGGCTGGTGGTCGGGCTGGCCCAGGCGATCTGGGTGCCGTTCGTGGTCAGCGTCGTCGCGCTGAGCATCGGCGGTGCCGCGATGGGTCAGCTGTTCGCCGCCTGCCGGGACGAGCTGAGCCGGCACCCGACCACGGTCGACAACCAGGTGATCGCGCTGGTCCGGATGGCGTTCACGGCCGGCTGGGTGCTCGGGCCGGTGCTCGGCAGTTGGTACGGCAGCGTCGCCGGCCTGCGCTCGATGGTGTTCGCGACCGCGGTCCTGGTGCTGCTGCAGATCGTGCCGCTCGGCCGGCAGCGGGTGCTCCGCTACCACCGGCCCGAGACGCCCGGCACGGTCCGGGATCCGGGCTTCCGGCGGCTGCTGCCGTTGTTGATCTTCATGGCGCTGATCGTGCTGGCGATGGCCGGCGACACGATGAAGTTCGGCTACCTGCCGATCTACATGGAGCAGCAGTTGCACCTGACGCCGCTGCTCCGCGGTGCGGTGATCGGCGTCCAGCCGCTGCTCGAGTTCGCCCTGATGCCGATCGCGGCCCGGCTGGCCGACCGGTTCGGCGCGCTCCGGGTGCTGCCGGTCGGCGTCGCGTTCGGCGTCACCGGCAACCTCACGTACGCCTTCTCGGACGGGGCTGCGGGGCTGTTCGCCGGGCAGCTGCAGATCGCCCTGCTGTGGGCCTGCATCGGCGTCCTCGGCGTGACGATCGCGCAGGACCTCTATCCCGAGCGGGTCGCCACAGCCTCCGGCCTGTTCATGAGCTCGATCCCGGTGGCCGGTGCCGTCGGCGGGCTGATCGGCGGGGTCGCCGTCGGCACGTTCGGCCTGCCCCGGGTGTTCCTGTTGCCGGCCGTGCTGACCTTGATCGGCTGCATCGGCCTGGTGGTGCTGGACCGGGCGCTGCGCCGGCGGGCCGCCGACTAGGAGGGTGGTGTCAAACGGTGGCGGCAGCGAGCGACGCCCAGGCACGCACTGGACTGCGTTGTCGTCGGTCGACGTAGAACACCGCTACGCCTCTCTCCTCCGCCTTGTCCAGCACGCACCTGGACGCCGCTCGCCACCACCACCGTTTGACACCACCCTCCTAGCCCTCAGTCGAGGACCGGGCCGCTCGCGACGTGCACGTGCAGGTGCTTGGAGTCCTGGTACTCGCCGAGATTGGTCAGCACTCGCGCCGCGCCGCGATCGGCCGTCAGCTCGGCGGCGACCCGGCGGACGACCGCGAAGAGGTCCCGCAGGATCGGCTCGTCGGCCTCGGTCACGGTGATCAACGAGGCCAGGTGCGTCCTGGGAATGACCACGACATGATCACGCCAGTACGGCCTGGTGTGCCGGAACGCGAGCACCTGGTCGGTCTCGGCGACGACGTCAAGATCACCGACCCGCCGCAAGGCCACGTCACAGTAGAAGTCCGTACCGCGGTAGTCGGTCAACTCGTCCATCGACGCAGTGTGTCACGCACAAGTTGATCACCAGCGGTAGTCGAGGAACTTCCCGTCCAGCGTAACGACCACCCGATCACCGTCGGGATCGGCCCGGCGCGCGATGTCGATCTTGAAGTTGATCGCGCTCATGATGCCGTCGCCGAACTCCTCGTGGATCAGTTCCTTCAGCGCCGGGCCGTACACGGCCAGGGCTTCGGTGAACCGGTAGATCGTCGGGTCCGCGGCCAGCCGCGGATCGGGACCGCGGGCCGGCTGGCGCTGCAGGCTCTCCGCGACCCGGTCGTCGAGGCCGAGCAGGCTGCAGGCCGCTTTCGCCTGCTCGGCCGTCATCGGGTGCGCGCCGAGCAGCGCCGCCGTCGTCCAGACCAGCGGGCCGTCGACGACCGCGGCCAGCTCCGCCCAGCTGACGCCGCGGCGGGTCCGGGCCGAGTCGATCAACTCGGCGGCGTCGGCCTTGGACAGGATCGGCTCGTCCATGATCAACGCTCCGCCATGCCGGCAACGGCCGGAGCCGATACGTCGACCCGGTCACCGGCCGCGGCGGTGCTGCTGGCCGCGGGAGTGGCGGTGGCCGCCGGGGTGGCGGGGCTGACGACCCGGGCGCGCCGGGTACGGGCGTGGGTGAGGTAGATCGGCAACCCGACGAAGGCGAGGCCGCCGACCAGGTTCCCCAGCACGGTCGGGATCTCGTTCCAGAGCAGGTAGTCGATCACCGTGAACTCGCCGCCCAGCAGCAGCCCGGACGGGAACAGGAACATGTTGACGATCGAGTGCTCGAAGCCCATGTAGAAGAAGACCAGCACCGGCAGCCACATGCAGAGGATCTTGCCGGGCACGCTCTTGGAGATCATCGCGCCGATCACGCCGGTGGAGACCATCCAGTTGCACATCACGCCGCGGAGGAACAGGGTCAGCATGCCCGCGGCGCCGTGATCGGCGTAGCCGATCGTCCGGCTGGCGCCGATCTGGCCGATCGCCTGCCCGACGGCGTCCGGTGCCTGCGTGAAGCCGTACGTGAAATAGACGGCCATCATCAGCGCGACGGTCAGCGCGCCGGCGAAGTTGCCGAGAAAGACCAGGCCCCAGTTGCGGAGCACCGCCCGGACGGTGATGCCGGGACGGCGGTCCAGCCAGGCGAGCGGCGCCAGCGTGAAGACGCCGGTCAGCAGGTCGAAGCCGAGCAGGACGAGCAGCGAGAACCCGATCGGGAACAGCAGCGCCCCGACCAGCGGCTGGCCGGTCTTGGTCGAGATGGTGACGGCGAACGCGGCGGCCAGGGCCAGGATCGCGCCGGCCATGAAGGCCCGGATCAGCGTGTCGCGGGTGCTCAGTTGCACCTTCGCGGCGCCGGTGGCGATCATCTGTTGCGCGAGTTCGGACGGATTGACGTACGACATGGGCTGGAGCCTCCCCAGGCTGAAGGGCATGCGTGCGACGGGTGTTGCTGGCCGACGCTAAGAGCGGCGGGTTCCGGCGGTGTTACGGAGCGGTCTCCGGGTGGTGAAAGCCGCCGCACAAGCCGGCCGGAGGCCTGTGCGGTCGCGGCTATCCTGAATCGCGCGTCGACGACAGGATTGAGGTACGGATGCGCGGACCCGCGGGACTGCTCGTCTCGTTCCTGATCATGATGCTGTCGGTGATCATGTCCGCCGCCTGTACCCCCGAGCCGCAGCGGGTGCGGCTGCCGCCGCCGGACCGCTATCAGCCGCTGGACCCGGCCGGCGAGGACAGCGTCGCCCGCCCGGTGCCGCCGGGCGCCGCGGAGACGATCACCGCCCCGCTGGTCGCCGCCGGCGCCTTCTGTGCGCAGGTCCGGAGCAACGCCGACGGGCGTGCCCTGTGGTGCCGGAACCGGGACGCCGACGATCCCTGGGTGGCCCAGTTCCTGCTCGATGATCAAGATCGCCTGGACTGGGCCTGGTATCCGATCCTGCCCGCACCGCAGGGTCCGGATCTCAACCGTCCTTCGGATTCCGAGCGGCTGGCCGCGCTGGTCGGGCCGAGCCTCGGTGCGCTCTGGCCGGACAGTGCCGCCCGGATCGCCGAGGGGCTGGACGGCTACGGGCGTGATCATCGCGAGCAGCTCGAACGCGGCCGATCGGTCGAGGGCGCGTTCACCCGGAGCTGGCGTGATGATCACGCCGACTACACGATGTCCAGCGCCGACGGGCTGATCATGGAAGCGCGGGGCGTCACGATCGACCGGTGGCCCTCGGACGCCGTGCACTACGCCGGGCGGATGAGCGCGGCGGTCGGCGACCTGCAGGACTCCGGCTACGAGTGCTTCTACCCACCACAGGTCTACTGCCGGCGGGAGTTCCAGGAGTTCCGGGTGTCGCTGCGCGGCGACCGGATCGTCACGGTCGACTTCTTCATCGCCGGCGACGAAACGCTGGCCGAGCTCTTCCCGCGCGGGCTCACCTTCCTCAGCCCGGCCGTCCGCTCCGCCGTCGGGGCCCGGATCGAGAAGGCCCGAAAGGCCCGGCAGGACTACCTCGGCATCGTCGCGGGCACCGTACTCGCCGTGGACGCCGCCCCGATCCCTCCGGTCGGCGGCACCGTGCCGATCAGGGTTCGGGTCGGCTCGCCGCTGGCCGGCACCTATCCGATCTAGCTGACGTTCCCTGAGCCTGTCGAAGGGCAATGCACGATCCGGCTTGGCACTTCGGCAGGCTCAGTGCGCTTTGGACGGCTTGCGGGCCAGCACCACCTGGGTATCGCCGGGCCAGTCCCAGAAGAGTCCGTCTGGCGAGTGGCCGGCCAGCAGCTCACGTACCTCTCGGGCGAAGTCGTCCACCCGGTCGCCGAACAGGTGCGGCGCCGAGAAGGACAAGGAGAAGTAGCCGGACAGTACGCTCTCGATGTCGCGCCGCAGGTCCGGGATGCCCGGGACAAAGATCGTCCGTGGGGCGCCGAACCGGGTCCGGACCAGGACGTCCTCGAAACGATGCGTCCCCGGCGCCGGCGTCGTCCCCTGGCCGAGGCGGCGCTCCGGACCCAGGTAATTGCGCACCAGGGCCTCGAGCTCGTCGTGCGGGATCGGTGGCGATCCGGGATTCGGCGGCCTGGTCCGCCCGTCGGCCGCGTGCCCGATCAGCGCCAGGGTGCCGCCCGGCTCCAGCAGGTCGTAGACCCGTTCGGCGACGACGAGCTGGTCGGTCCAGTAGAACGACTGCCCGAACGTGATCATCCGGTACGGTCCCGGCGCCGCCTCCGGCAGCTCTTCGGCGACGGCCCGGACCCACCCGAGGTCCAGGCCCTTCGCCTCGGCGACCCGCCGGCCCTCGACCAGCATGTCCGGATCGGGTTCGAGCCCGACCGCCTCGGAGAACAGTGGAGCCAGCCGCACAGTGAGGATGCCGGGCCCGCAGCCCACGTCGAGCAGCCGTCCGGTGCCGTCCAGGCCCGCCTCCCGGGCGAGCACGGCCTCAAGGTCCGGTGCGTACGGCGGCCGGCCCGGCCGGTAGTGCCTTGCCGCGCCGCCGTAGCTGGTCGGGTCGTACGCCATCGATACCTCCGTGGTCTGGTGGGCGGATGGGCTGGCTCAGCGAGGCTCGAAGATCACCTCGGACCCGACCGGCCGGAAGCCCGCGGCGAGCACCGCGCGCAGGGACGCGGCATTGCCGGGGGTGACCTGGCACCAGATACCGGCTCCGTCCGGAACGAGGTGCCGCGCGGCGCGGATGAGCCGGCGGCCCAATCCTCGTCCCCGATGGGCAGGCTCGACCTCGAACGCGGCCTCCCATCGTCCGGCGAGCCCACGCCCGACGGTGAGCACGCCGCCCTCGGTGAGGTAGGTGCGTACCTCGTCGCGATGCCGCAGGCTTCGCTCCACCCGGCCGTGATTGCTGGAGGTCACGCGGGTCAGCTCGAGGTCGGGGTCGTCGGGAAGGCCGGTCGCGAGCAGGGCGTGGTCGAGGCAACCGGCTCGTTTGCCGAGCCGCTGTTCCAGCGCGGACAGGAAGGCCGGTCCGACCGGCGCGGAGAAGTCACCGGCGGGAAGGTAGCTGCGGGCCCAGGACTCGTCGACCTTCGCTGCGACCACGAAATGCGCGGTGAACGAGGCCACCACGGTGTCCCGATCCGACGAGGGCTCAACGATCCGTACTCGGCCATCCTCCGGTGGGTATTCGCCACGCTCGATCCGGGCGTACACCTCGGCCAGGGCGTTCATCCGGCCGCGCCCGGATCGGTTGCCGGGCCGGGTCGCAGGACGCCGGCCAGCATCGCGGTGAACACCTGGCGACGCAGCTGGGGCGAGTCCTCCTCCGCGATCGTACGCATGCCGCCGAGGCGCAGCATCGCCATGCCGTGGGCGAGTGACCAGGTGGCGCGGAGGGCTGTGTCGACGGGCATCGCGAGCCGGTCCCGCGCGTGCAGGCCTTCGAGGACATCGCCCAGCACTCCCAGCGCGGCCAGCCCGGCCCGGCTCCGCGGCGACCGTCCGGTCGAGTCGAACATGACCGTGAACCGGGCCGGCTCCCGGATGGCGAAGTCGACGTAGGCGAGCGCCAGGTCGACCAGACCGCCGTCCGGAGCCTGCTCCGAGACGGCGCCGCGCAGGTCGGCGGCGAGCCGCTCGAAGCCGTCGTCGGCGATCGCGCCGAGCAGGGCCGCCTTGCCGGCGAAGTGCCGGTACGGTGCCGCGGCGCTCACCCCGGCCCGCTTGGCGGCCTCGGCGAGGGTGAACCCGTCGACGCCGTCGTCGGCGATCAGCTCAACCGCGACGTCGATCAGGGTTCCGCGCAGCGAGCCGTGGTGGTACGGCGCCTTCGCCGTCATCGCGACCACCTCCGCCCAGCACGTACGCCACCAGGGCGAAGCCCGGCACGGCCACGCCCACCGCGATCATTGCACCGAGCTTCACCCGGGAGACCGCGGCATGCGCGACCGCGAGCCAGTCGGCGAAGCCCGCCGGGTCGGCCAGCATCGCCAGCGACAGCCCGTTCTCCAGCAGATCCAGGGCCGGGGCGAGCGCCACCCACGGAGCCGCCCGGCGCAGCAGACACGCGGCCGCCGGATTCCGCCGGGACACCAGGCGGGACAACAGCAGTGTGCCCAGCAGGACGAAGCTCGCGACCGCGGCCACCCAGAGGCAGTCGACAAGCTCCGTCGCCACCATCCAGCCGAAGGTGTCCTGCTCCCGGAGTTGCCGATACCAGCCGCGGACGATGCCGGGATCGGCCGTCGTGTTCGCCTGGCCGAGGCTGACCGGATGCCGTACCTCCGCGAAGGTCCGCTGGACCGCGACCTGGGCGAGCGCCGCTAGGACGGCGACCAGTCCGAGGGCCAGCGCGAGCCTCCGGGTCATGATCATCGGCTCCGGTCGCCGGCGGGGCGGCGGCTGCGCAGCCAGCCGCGCACCCGGGCGTGCTGCCAGAGGGCCAGTCCGGTGATCACGGTGAGCGGCACGCCGATGATCATCAGCGCCAGCCGCAGACCGCCGGTCCAGGCCGGCGGCAGATAGACGTAGCAGCCCAGCGCCGCGGCCACCAGCAGGTGCACCGTGCGCAGCGCGATCCGCTGCCGACGTCCGTCCATGGCTTCGATGTTAATCGCATTAACATCGCCTGGACAAGACCTCCGCGGACGGATCGGTCATATTGGACGCGTGACTCTTCCGATGCCCGAACTCCATCCCGCCATCCGGCCGGCTACCGAGGCCGACGTGCCGGCCCTGATCGGCCTGATCAAGGAACTCGCCGCGTACGAGCGCGAACCGGACGCGGTCAAGATCACCGAGGAGCAGCTCACCGCGCTCCTGTTCGGGCCTGACCCGCGGGTCTACGCCCTGGTCGCCGAAGATCAACAACGGGTCGCCGGCATGGCCATCTACTTCCTCAACTTCTCAACCTGGGAAGGGAAGCTGGGCATCTATCTGGAGGACCTGTACGTCAGCCCGGAGAGCCGTGGCAGCGGTCTCGGCAAGGCGTTGCTGCAGTCCCTGGCGGCGATCGCCGTGGCCCGCGACTACGGCCGGTTCGAGTGGGCGGTGCTGGACTGGAACCAGCCGGCGCTCGACTTCTACCGCAGCCTCGGCGCCGTGCCGATGGAGGAATGGACCGTGCACCGGCTGGCCGGCGACGCCCTGGCCCAGGCCGGGAAGCCGTACGCCTGATGAGCGTGATCGGGGATCTGCTGCGGCGGGCCTATCTGTCCGGGCTGCGGCACGGCCTGCGCCGGCTGCCCCGGCCGCGGCACATCGCGCTGGTGATGGACGGCAACCGCCGCTGGGCCCGGCAGCAGGGCTTCGACAACCCGAGCGTCGGGCACGCCCACGGTGCCGATCATGTGGACACGCTGCTCGGCTGGTGCAACCGGTACGGCATCGACGAGGTGACGATCTTCGTCTGCTCCACCGAGAACCTGCACCGCCGGCCGGCCGAGGAGGTCGACTTCCTGCTCGGCGCGATGGAACGCGTCGTCACCGAACGCGCCGCGCGCCCGGGCAACCGCTGGAAGATCGAACTGATGGGCCGGCTCGACGTACTCCCGGACGGCACCCGGCACGCGCTGAAGCGGGCCGCCGAGGCCACCGCCGACGTGACCGGCGGCCGGCTGGCCCTGGCGATCGGCTACGGCGGCCGGCAGGAGATCGTCGATGCCGTACGCGAGCTGCTCTGGGACGAGCGGCGGGCCGGCGGCAACCTGTCCGAGCTGGCCGGCCGGGTCGAGGTGGCCGACCTGGCCAGCCGGCTCTATGCGCCGACCATGAGCGGTGTCGATTTGATCATCCGGACCAGCGGGGAGCTGCGGCTGTCCAACTTCCTGCTCTGGCAGAGCGCCGGCGCCGAGTTCTCCTTCTGCGACACCCTCTGGCCCGGCTTCCGCGAGCTCGACTTCGTCCGGGCCCTGCGGGACTTCGGGCGCCGCCGGGTGCGTCAGCTCGAGTCATGACCTCCGGCGACGCGGCCGTGGCGATCGAGGCCGCCGAGGCCGGCTCCGCGGTCGTGGCGGCGGCCTACGGCAAGGAGCAGGTCCGGTACGCGAAGTCGGCGACCGACTTCGCGACCCAGACCGATCTGGACGCCGAGCGCGCCATCGTCGCCGTGCTGTCGGCCCGCAGACCGGACGATGCGCGGGAGGGCGAGGAGTTCGGCCGGTCGGGTCCGGCGACGGCGACCCGGCGGTGGCTGATCGATCCTCTGTGCGGGACGCTCAACTTCGGTGCGGTGACTCCGCTGCTGGCCGTGAACGTTGCCTTGCTCGACGGCGACCGGGCGCTCGCGGCGGCGTCCGTGGACCCGATCGCGAAGGAGATCTTCTGGACCGACGGCCGGTCCGCGCAGGTGCGGCGCCGGGGCCATGATCATCGACTGGTGCCCAGCCCGGCGACCGGACTGGTCGAGATCAATCTGGACCGCTCCGGCGACGCCCCGACCGTCAGCGACCGGCTCATCGCCGACGCCGGGTTCCGGGCGCACTACCCGCCCCGGGTGCTGTCCTCGACGCTGGCCGTCGCCTGGGTCGCCGCGGGCCGCCGGGCCGGGTATGTGTCCGACGGAAGACTCCGCGGCGATGTCCATTTCGCGGCCGGGCTGGCGATCGCCCAGGCGGCCGGCTGCATCGTCACCGACCTCTCCGGGGGTCCGCTGCATCAGGGCGAGGGGCTGGTGCTGAGCGCTTCCGAGCAGGTGCACGCCGACCTGCTCGGCCACGTCGCTCGCCTCCGCTGAGTCAGTCGGGCCGGCGGGAGCGGGTGACCAGGTAGCTGCGGTCCTGAGCGATCAGGTCGGTCGGGCCGATCATGGTCCTCAGCGTGGAGCGGTAGGGCAGGTGGGTGTTGTAGACGAGCCAGAGTTCGCCGCCGGGGCGGAGGACGCGGGCGGCGTCCTTGATCATGGCCAGCGCGGTGGAGCTGTCCTTCGCGGTGCCGCGGTGGAACGGCGGGTTGCAGACGATCAGTTCGGCGGACTGGTCCGGGATCTCGGCCAGGCCGTCGCCGCGGCGGACGTCGATCCGTTCGGCGAGGCCGTTGGCTGCCGCGGTCGCCCGCGCCGACCGTACGGCCTCGTGGGAGCTGTCGATCGCGGTCACGGTGGCGTTCGGGAACCGCCTGGCCAGCGTCGCGGCGATCAGGCCGGTGCCGCAGCCGAGGTCGATCGCGGTCTCCGCAGCGGGGAACCGGTCGGCCTGGTCGAGCAGCAGCCGGGTGCCCGGGTCGAGGGCGGCGCCGGCGAAGACGCCGCCGTACGCGACCACCTCGAGCCCGGTCACGGTCGCCCGGTGCGGTTCCGGTTCCGCGGCCCCGTCGCGCGGCCCGGCGGCGACCAGGGCGCGGGCCTTGCCGAGGCCGAGCGAGCCGCGGACCTCGCCGAAGTGCCGCTCCAGCACCGTGTTCATGGAGCGGGTCAGGTGCTTCACCCGGCCGCCGGCGATCATGATCACGGGCGGGTCGGCCCGCCCGGCCAGCGTGCTGGCGCGCAGGTCCAGTGCGTCCAGGCTCTTCGGCAGCCGGGCCAGGCAGAGCGCGCTCCCGGCCGTCGCCGCATCAAGATCATCATCGGCCAGGGCTGTGATGCCGGCCGCTTCGGCGGCTGCCCGGCAGGCGCGCTCGTCGGCCAGATCGTCGCAGTACCAGGCAAGGCCGGCGTCCGGCCACCGTTCGGCGGCGGCCAGCAGCAACGAACCGTCCTGATCATCGAGTACGGTCACCCGGCCCGGCGCCTCGAGGCCGATCCGGTCCGCCTCGGCCATGATCACCCGGCTCACCTGATCACCCGTGATCATCGCGACGCCGCCGTCTGATCATCGGCCGCGGCCAGGTGATCATCGATCTCGGCCAGCAGGGCGGTCTGTCCGGCCGGGTCGAGGAAGCTGCTCCGGACGGCGGTCCGGGCCAGTTCGGCCAGGCCGTTCCGGTCCAGGCCGAGCAGGTCGGCGGCGATCCCGTACTCGGTGTTCAGGGTGGTGCCGAACATCGGCGGATCATCACTGTTGATCGTCACCACCAGGCCGTGCTCGACCATCCGGACCATCGGATGGACCTCGGTTCCGGCCACCGCACCGGTCGCGTAGTTGGAGGTCGGGCAGACCTCGAGCGGGATCCGGTGTTCGGCCAGATGATCAAGCAGCCGTTCGTCGCGGACACAGGAGGTGCCGTGCCCGATCCGTTCGGCACCGAGCTCGTTGAGCGCGTCCCAGATCGTCTCCGGACCGGTCACCTCGCCGGCGTGCGGCAGCGAGTGCAGCCCGGCGGCCCGGGCCCGTTCGAAGTACGGCTTGAACTGCGGCCGTGGTACGCCCGCCTCCGGACCGCCCAGACCGAAGCCGATCAAGGACGACGGCCCGTGCTCCAGCGCCAGCGCCAGGGTGGACTCGGCCGCCGCCAGGCCCCGGTTGCCCGGGATGTCGAAGATCCACTGGAGCCGGATTCCATGATCACGTTCGGCGGCCGTCCGGGCGTCCTCGATCGCCTCGACGAACGCCTCGCCCGGAATGCCGCGGACCATCGAGGAGTCCGGGGTCACGGTCAGCTCGGCGTACCGGACCTGCTGGGCGGCGAGGTCCGCGGCCACCTCGTAGGTCAGCATCCGGACGTCCTCGGCGGTCCGGATCAGGTCGACGACGGACAGGTAGACCTCGATGAAGTGACCGAAGTCGGTGAAGGTGAAGTAGTCGACCAGCTCGGCCGGGTCGGTCGGCACCACGCCCGGATGCCGGGCGGCCAGCTCGGCGACGATCCGCGGCGACGCCGAGCCGACGTGGTGGACGTGCAACTCGGCCTTCGGCAGGCCGGCGATGAAGCTGGTCAGATCGGACATGTCCCCTCATTCTCCCCGGTACGTCGACCACCGCTCGGCCAGCCGGCCATCCCGATCGACCTTGATCAACAACAACCCGTCCTGGCGCAGCGGCGCTCCGGTGTCCCGGTGCCGGCCGCGCCAGCGAGCGCGGACCGCCACCGAACCATCGCCGGCGACCAGATCGACCAGCTCGAACTCGAGCGGATCATGCTCGCGCAGGAAGGTCTCCAGGAACGCGCGGGTGGCCGCCGGGCCGGGCGGCGTCCCGGCCGGAGCATCATGATCAACATAGTTCCCGGCGAGCAGTTCCGCGCACGCGGTCAGGTCCCGCCGGCCGAAGATCCGGTCGAAATACTCCCGAACGGCGGATTCCGCGGCGTGGACCATGCCCTGACGGTAGCCGTTCCGAGTCAGGTAAGGTCGGCCTTACCACATCCGTTGGGGGAGGACCGTTGAACCAGCAGCAGACCCGCCGTAAGCGGGTCGCCAGGACCGTCGAGGTCGTTCGGACCGAGTGGCTGGCGCCCTCGATGGTTCGGGTGATCTTCACCGGCGACGACCTGCGCCAGCTTCCCGAGCTGACGTTCACCGACCACTACGTGAAGCTGATCTTCCCGCCGGCCGGCGCCGACTACCGGTGGCCGTTCGACCCGGACGAACTGCGGGAGACCGAGCCGGCAGAGCGGTGGCCGGTGACCAGGACGTACACGATCCGGTCCTTCGACCCGGAGAGCAACGAGCTGGCGATCGACTTCGTCGTGCACGGCGACTCCGGCCTGGCCGGACCGTGGGCGGCGCGGGCTCAACCGGGCGATCAGCTCGGCTTCTACGGCCCGGGCGGCGACTACGCCCCGGATCCCGAGGCGGACGCCCACCTGCTGGTCGGCGACGAGGCGGCGATCCCGGCGATCGCGGCGGCCCTGGACCGGCTGGACCCGCAGGCGAGGGCGTACGTCTTCGTCGAGGTGGCCAACGCCGACGAGGAACTCCCGCTGCGGCAGACCGACAACACCACCGTCACCTGGGTGCACCGCGACGACACCGGCACCGATTACGGCGTCGCGCTCGCCCAGGCGGTCCGCTCGGCCGGGCTGCCCGAGGGGCGGGTGCAGGCGTTCGTGCACGGCAACGCCTACCTGGTCCGCGACCTGCGCCGGTTCCTCTTCGTCGAGTCCAAGCTGGACCGCTCCCAGGCCTCGATCTCCGGCTACTGGCGGACCGAGTACACCGAGGATCGGTGGCAGTCGACGAAGGGCCAGTTCGTGGCCGAGATGGAGGCTTCCGAACGGGACGCCCTGGTCGGCTGACGGTTCCCGATCCACCGCTCGCGCCGCGGGTGCGCCCGCCGCGGGCTTTCCATCGTCCTGCATCGCGTGGACAATAGGCACGATCATGCCCGGTCGGAGCCGGAAGCGGGGGGCTTCGAAGGTCGGGCGGCGTCGGGGAACCCGGTGTGGCGCGCGTTGGCTCAGGCGCTGGCCTGCCGGTGAACGGGGCAAACGATGGGAGTGCGCGTGACGAACACAGCTGAGTCCGTTCGGGGCAGCGGAGAGGTGAGTCGCTGGCGGGCGGCCTACACCCCCGGCGAATGGGTGGTCCTGTCCGGACCGACATCGCTGGTGGTGCTGGAGCCGTCGTCGATGGGGCACAGTTCGCTGATCAACACGCTGTGGGCCGAGGTGATGGGCTCCTCGTCGTTGGCTGAGGTCGCGGAGCGGCTGGCCCACTACCGGATCGACGAGATGGCGAGCTTCGCCGCCTTCTTCTGGTCACCGGACGGGATGCGTTCCCTGATCCGCGGCGGCATCACCGTGATGAATCTGGCCGACGGCAAGATCGTCGCCGACGGCGAGGGCGTCCAGACCTGGCGCGAGGTCGGGCTGGAGACCGTCGAGCAGGTCCGGGTCGACCTGGCCAGCAACGGCAACCAGACGCTGCTCGAGCTGCCGCTGGTCGTCGGCGTGGTGACCGCGTCGTCGATCACGCTCGAGGCCGGGGTGGAGGCGCGGGTCGTCTCGCCGCAGGCCGGCGGGCCGGTGTCGGCGGCGCAGGTCGAGACCGAGAACGCCGACACCGAGCTGATGTCGGCCGACGCCGACTACTCGTACGACCCGAACGCGGGTCAGTACGGCCAGGCCGCGGAGTACGGGTTCGAGGACCAGTACGACCAGCAGGGCTGGAACGAAGAGGACGTCGAGCCGACCCAGCGGGTCCGCGAGGACTACCAGGAGCCGTACGTCTCGGCCGCCGACGCAGCCGGGATCTACGCCGACGAGCCGCGCGGCCGGCGGGCGGCGCCGGACGCCGAGCTGATGGCGGGCGAGTCGCTCATCATGGCCGTGCTCTGTGTCCAGCAGCACAGCAATCCGCCGGAGAGCATCTCCTGCCGGGTCTGTGGGGACCAGATCCCGCCGCAGAACCCGCGGCTGGTGACCCGGCCGTCGCTGGCCACGCTGCGCGGCCCGGACGGTGTCGTCGCCGAGCTGGACGCGGCGGTGGTGATCGGCCGGGCCCCGAACGGTGATCGGAGCACGGCGGAGAACCCGAGCCTGATGACGGTGCTGAGCCCGGGCCACGACATCAGCCGTACCCACGCGCAGGTGGAGGCCGAGGGCTGGGAGATCGTGGTCACCGACCTGCACTCCACGAACGGCACCGCCGTGGTGCTCGGCGGGCCCGACATCGTGCGCCGGCGGCTGGCTCCGGGAGAGTCGATGGTGGTGCCGGTGGGCAGCATTCTCGAGCTCGGCGACGGGGTCAGCATCAACGTTGATCCGGCCTCCTGAGGCCGGATTCCGGGTACCGGATGCCAAGTTACATTTCGCTTGGGCTGATAATCGGCACAGGTTGACGGTGCAGCCAATAGGTTGTGGCCTGACCGTAGAAGGTTGTCGTGACGCATAAGTTGTCGTTACGGGGGATCGATCGCCGTCCGGATAGGAGCCGCAGATGGAATCGCCGCAGCCAGTACCGGCGCCGGGCACTGGCCTGCCGCCGGGCGTGCAGCCTGGTGACGTCGGGAAGCGGGTCGCCGCCTACCTGATCGAATGGGCCGCGCCGGGCATCGTGGTGTGGCTGCTGTCCCTGATCGGGGTGCTCGCCCAGAGCGCGGTGCTCTCCCTGGTCCTCGGCATCGTCTCGTTCATCGCCCTGATCGGCTGGGTCGTGTTCGTCTGGTGGAGCTACGTGAGTCAGGCCGCCGGGCCCGGGATGAAGCTGATGGGGCTGCAGCTGGTCGGGTACTCCGACGGCCGGCCGCTCAGCTGGGGCCGGGTCATTCTGCGCTGGCTGCTGCTCGGCGTCATCGCCGGCACCGGCATCGGCGCGATCCTGCTGCTCGTCTTCATGCTGCAGAACCCGCGCCGGCAGACCTGGCCGGACCAGATCGCCGACGCCGTGGTCATCCAGGCCCGGCCGCTCGCCCCGAAGCAGCTGCCGCAGGACCACCAGCAGCAGTACGCGCCCGGTCCGGCCGGACCCGGCGACCGCGGCCTGTTCCCGCAGCAGCCGGAGCACGGCGTCCAGACGCCGGTCCGCTACGGCCACACGGACCGTTACGGCCGCGACCAGTACGGGCAGCAGTCGCAGCAGAGCCCGTACCCGGAGCAGGGGCAGGACCAGTACCAGCAGGCCGGCCAGGATCAGTACGGCCAGCAGCAGGGCCAGTACCGCCAGGACCAGTACCCGCAGGACCAGTACGGCCAGGACCAGTACCAGCAGGATCAGTACGCGCAACAGCAGGGGCAGTACCCGCAGCAGGACCAGTACGGCCAGCCCCAGGACGCCTATCCGCAGGAGCAGTACGGCCAGGACCAGTACGGCCAGCAGCAAGATCAATACGCCCAGCCGGACCAGTACGGTCAGCAGCAGGACGCGTACCAGCAGGGCTACGGCGACCAGTACCAAGATCAATTCGGCCAGGACCAGGGCTACGACTCCGGACCCGCGGTCGCGGCACCGATCCCCGGCGCCACCCAGTTCCCGGCCGCCGCGCCGCCCCCGGTCTCCGGGAGCAGCGCCGGATCGGCGGACTACCGGGACGCCGACCCGCGGCCGCTGAACCAGGGCTGGCGGGCCTCGCTGGACGACGGCCGGGAGATCGCGGTGAACGGGCTGGTGCTGCTGGGCCGCAATCCGCAGGCGCGGCCGAACGAGGACGACGCCCAGTTGATCAAGATCTCGGACGAGACCCGGACCGTGTCCAAGACCCATCTGGCGCTGGGCGTGGACGCCGGCGGGATGTACGTGATGGACCGCGGCTCGACCAACGGCTCGACGGCCACCGACTCGGAGGGCCAGACCCGGCCCTGCGCGCCGGGCGATGTCGTCCAGGTCGACGCCGGCACGATCGTGTCGTTCGGCGACCACTGGCTCGAGGTCAAGCGCCCCTGACCGGGCTCCGGCGGGCGCTCGTCGGTAGGGTCTGCCTATGTTGCTTTCGGATCGCGACATCAGCAGCGAGGTCGAGGCTGGTCGGATCGTGCTCGAGCCCTTCGATGCCGGGCTGATTCAGCCCTCGAGCATCGACGTCCGGCTGGACCGGCATTTCCGGGTCTTCGAGAACCACCGCTACCCGCACATCGACCCGGCGGAGGAGCAGTCCGAGCTGACCCGGCCGGTCGAGGTGACCGGCGGCGACCCGTTCATCCTGCATCCGGGCGAGTTCGCGCTCGGCTCGCTGTACGAGTCGGTCACGCTGCCGGACGATGTCGCCGCCCGGGTCGAGGGCAAGTCGTCGCTCGGCCGGCTCGGGCTGCTGACCCACGCGACCGCCGGCTTCATCGATCCCGGCTTCTCGGGCCACGTGACGCTGGAGCTGTCCAACGTCGCCACCCTGCCGATCAAGCTCTGGCCCGGCATGAAGATCGGCCAGCTCTGCTTCTTCCGGCTCAGCTCGCCGGCCGAGCACGCGTACGGTTCGGAGCGGTACGGCTCGCACTACCAGGGCCAGCGCGGCCCGACGCCGAGCCGGTCCCACCTGAACTTCCACCGCTCCGACATCCCCTGACCCACCGTGCACTGAGCTTGCCGAAGTGCCGAAGCCGGATGGGGCCTCGCCCTTCGACAGGCTCAGGGAACGTGTTCGCCCGGTCAGTCGCGGGCGCGGTGGATGTCGATTCCGCCGGAAGCGGTACGGCAGCGGACCGTGACGTACGGCTTGCCCTCCTCGGGCTGCTGGCTGGCGTCGAGATCGATCGTGATGTCGCCGTTCACCGTGTTCAGGTCCAGCCAGGCCGGCAGCCCGTCGGCGACGCCGACCTCGATGGAGCCGGAGGCCGACCGGAGGTCCACGGAGCCGGTGGTTGAGGCTGCGCTGATGTCGCCCGAGCCGGTGGACACGCTGAGCGTGGCCGACCGGAGCCGGGCCAGCTGCACGTCGCCGGACCCTGACTTCGCGGTGACCGGGCCGTTGGCCTCGCGGATCACGATGTCGCCGGAGCCGGTGGTGACCTCGGCGGCCTCGGCGACCGTACCGGCGGCGACGTCGCCGGAACCCGACTTGGCCGACAGCGCCCGGGCGGTGCCGACGGCGATGTCGCCGGAGCCGGTGACGATCCGGCTGGAGCCGAGCTCGGCGTTGATCACGACATCGCCGGACTGGGTGGTGACCTCGACGTCCAGGCCGGCCGGCACCTCGAGGAACACGTCGGAGTTCGAGCCGCGGCCCCAGACCCGGTCGGCGGAGATCGTCAGCCGGTCGTCCCGTTGCTCGACCCGGAGCGCGTACGGATCGTTCGCGTCCCATTCCTCGATCGTGCAGCGGACCTGTTCCGGCTCCGCACCCGAGTTGATCAGGACGTCACCCTCGCCGGGCAGATTCACCGACACCGAGCTGATGCCGCGGTAGACCTGCTCGAAGAGGCTCACTTGACCCACCCCTGGACACTCTGGCCACCGGGGTGGGACCGGCCGCGGCCCTCACGGTTGCGGTTCTTGCCGGCGGGGGGACCGCTGTGGCCGAAGACGCCGCCCGGGCCGAAGATCCCGTTCGGGCCGAACGGTCCGTCCGGTCCGAACACGCCGCCGGACGGCGGTCCCGGCGGGTGCGGGGCGTGCGGCGGCCGGCGCCGCTCGTTGATGGCGTCCAGGATGGCGCGCTGCAGCCAGGCGTTGGTCGAGATGCCGTCGGCGTCGGCCAGCTCGTCCACCTTGGTCTTGACCGAGGCGGGCAGCCGGAGGCTGATCCGGGCGATCGGCTCGTCCTCGGCACCGGGCTCCGGCTCCTCGGGTTCGGCCGGCTCCTCGGCGGCCGGGGCGATCATGGTCGGCTCGCTCGGCGCGGTGGGTACGGACACGGCGAACTCGGGGTCACCGCCGACGATCCGTACCTCGACGGAGGCCGGAGCAAGGTCCGCACTGATCGTGCTCGCCGCATCGGACAGGGCCCGGATCATCGCCAGCCGGGTGGAGGAGTCGATCGCCGTGCCGAGGCGCTGCGCGACTTGTTGCGTATTCTCGTCGGCGAGCGCGGCGGCGTTCGTGACGCCCTCGCGGACCGAGGCCAGATAGGGTGAGAGATCCATGACGCCATCATGACACCATGGTGGCGTCACTTCAAGACCGGGAGCGTTCCGCCGTGCACCTGACCCTGGAACAGACCGACGACGACCGCGGCTTCTCGGTACGCAGAGTCCTGTTCGCCGACGACGGTGGCCTCACGATCGAGGGCCACGACCTGGGCGTGGGCGTGGAGCGCTTCTTCGGCGAGGGCAACACCGAGTACGAGTTCACCCGCACCGTGACCGCCGCCGGCGTCGGCCGGCTCCGCGAAGTCCTCGACCTCGACCCCGAAGCGGACCTCGGCGACGAGCTCCGCCGGCGGTTCGCCCACCCCGGTGGTTCGGCCGAACTGGAACGCACCCTCAAGGACCACGGCATCGAGACGACCTTCTGGAGTCGCGTCGGCGAATGACCCGCCGGCTTCGGGCCCGCCGCTGACCGGCCGGGGTGGAGGGGCGAGGATGGCGACCATGACTGATCAATTCGAGTACGACGTGGTGGTCATCGGGGCCGGGCCGCCGGGCGAGAACGTTGCGGGACGGGTGGTGGACGGCGGGCTGACTGCGGCCATCGTCGAGGCCGAACTGGTCGGCGGCGAGTGTTCCTACTGGGCCTGCATGCCGAGCAAGGCGCTGCTCCGCGGCACCGAGGCGCTGGTCGACGCCAAGGCGGTCTCCGGCGCGGCGGCCGCGGTCACCGGGAGCCAGGACGTGGCGGCGACGCTGGCCCGGCGCGACTCGTTCGCCTCGGGCTGGAAGGACGACGGCCAGGTGCAGTGGCTGGACGGTGCGGGCATCGCGCTGCATCGCGGCCGGGGCCGGCTGTCCGGCCCGCGCCAGGTCACGGTCGAGGGCCCGGACGGCGCCGGCACGACGCTGACCGCGCGCCAGGCGGTCGTGGTCGCGACCGGTTCCGTGGCGGCGATCCCGCCGATCGACGGGCTCAAGGACGTCGACCCGTGGACCAGCCGGAACGCCACCTCGGCCCAGCAGCCGCCGGCCTCGCTGGCGATCATCGGCGGCGGCGTCGTGGCCTGCGAGATGGCGACCGCCTGGAACGCGCTCGGCACGAAGGTGATCATGCTGGTCCGCGGGGACCGGCTGCTGGACCGGCTGGAGCCGTTCGCCGGCGAGCAGGTCGCCGCGACCCTGCGGGAGTCCGGCGTCGAGGTCCGGACCGGGGTCTCGGTCGACGCGGCCCGGCGCGAGGGGGCGGAGGTGCACCTGAGCGTCGGCGGCGAGACCGTCACGGCCGAACAGGTGCTGGTCGCGGCCGGCCGGAACCCGGCCACCGCCGACCTCGGGCTGGACACGGTCGGCCTGGAACCCGGCCGGTTCCTCGACGTCGACGACACCTGCCGGGCCACCGGGGTCGAGGACGGCTGGCTCTACGCGGTCGGCGACGCGAACGGCCGGAACCTGCTCACCCACATGGGGAAGTACCAGGCCCGGATGTGCGGTACGGCGATCCTGCAGCGGGCCGCCGGCACCGAGGTCGACGACCAGGCCTGGGGTACGGCGGTCGCCACCGCCGATCACGATGCCACGCCGAGCGTGATCTTCACCGTGCCCCAGGTCGGCGCGGTCGGCCGGACCGAGGAGCAGGCCAAGGCGGCCGGGTTGCGGGTCCGTGCGGTGACGTACGAGATCGGCAACGTCGCGGGCGCCTCCCTGTTCGCGGACGGCTACCAGGGCACCGCCAAGCTGGTCGTCGACGAGGACCGGCGGACCGTCGTCGGCGCCACCTTCGTCGGCCCGGGCATCGCCGAGCTGACCCATGCCGCGACGGTCGCGATCGCCGGGGAGGTCACCCTCGACCGGCTCTGGCACGCGGTGCCGTCGTACCCGACGATCAGCGAGATCTGGCTCCGGCTGCTGGAGACGTACGGGCTCTGAGCCGGGTGTGGGTCGGATCACGTCGAGGGGCTGTCACACCGGGCCGGGCCGTGCTGTCAAAGGAGGTGTAAGCACACACGGCAGAAGGAGTGCACGATGGAAGCTCGACTGAACCTCATGGGCAGCGCGGTCGGTGGCAAGGTCCTCAAGTACGTCACCTCGGCGAGCAAGGCCGCCGAGTCCGGGGTCGTGCCGCAGTCCACCGCCGAACTGGTGAAGATCCGGGCCAGCCAGATCAACGGCTGCGGGTTCTGCACCGACATGCACACCAAGGACGCGACGGCGGCCGGGGAGACCCAGCAGCGGCTGAACCTGGTGGCGACCTGGCGCGAGGCCACGGTGTTCACCGAGGCGGAGCGGGCGGCGCTCGAACTGGCCGAGGAGGGCACCCGGGTGGCCGACGCGGCCGGCGGCGTCCCGGACGAGGTGTGGCAGCGGGCCGCCAAGCACTTCGACGAGGAGCAGCTCGCCGCCCTGGTGGTCCAGATCGCGATCATCAACGCCTACAACCGGGTCAACGTGATGATCCAGCAGCCCGCCGGCAGCTACCAGCCGGGCATGTTCGGCTGATCGCCTTCGCCTTCGACTGGGTGAGATCCCGCCGCGTCTACCCGGCGGGATTTCCCCCAAGGCCCACGGTCAGTCGCAGGGTTCGATCTTGCCGTCGCCCGGCACGAACTGCAGCACAATCCCCGACTGGTCCTGGTAGGTCAGCGCCTCGGCCGTCTCGTTCGTGATCTTGCCGCGGCCACCCGGCCAGCCAGTACCGTCACCAACCCGACGACCAGCCAGGGTCGTCCGCGAACCAAGATCATCATTGATCCCCGATGTTCCGTGAAGCTCAGGTGTCGAGACTAGCTCGCAACCCCTCGACGGCGGACTTCAGGCCGGCCAGGGCCTTGCGGTAGAAGGTCGGACCGTACGAGACGCGGGCCGCGCCGAGTTCGCGGAGGCGGGGCAGGTCCAGCTCGTCGCTCGGGTTGCCGTTGACCGGACAGTCCAGCCCCTTGATCAGCGCGCCCAGGTCGTCCGCTCGCCGTACCGCGATCGGATAGATGCAGTCGGCACCGGCCTCGCGATAGAGCCGGCCGCGCCGCACGGTCTCGTCGATCCGGTCGGTCTCGGCGACTCCGGAGCTGGGCAGGAACGCGTCCACCCGCGCGTTGATCACGATCGGCACCCCGGCGGCGTCCGCCGCGGCCCGCACCTCGGCCAGCCACCCGGCCTGCGCCTCGGCGTCCTTCAGTCCGCCGGCCCGGTGGTCGGTGTCCTCGAGGTTGCAGCCGACCGCGCCCGCCTTGATCAACTCCTCGACGAGCTGGGCCGGAGCGAGTCTGTACCCCGCCTCGGCGTCGACCGTCATGGGAACCGGCACCGCCGCAGCGATCCGCCCGGCCGCGGCGAACATCTCCTGCCACGGCGCCCCTTCACCGTCCGGGTAGCCGAGCATCTCGGTGACCGCCGCGCTCGCCGTCGCCACCGCCGGGAACCCGGCCTCGGCCACCACCTTCGCGCTCCCTGCGTCCCACACGTTCGGCAGCACCAGCAGCTCGCCGGAATGCAGGTCCCGGAGCCGGTCGGCCTGCGCCTTCAGCGTCGTCACATCCATGGCCGCCATTCTGCGTGCGACCACTGACACTCCCCTCCGGCCGGCTCAGGGAGCGTCGGGGCGCTGCACGGACTCCAGCAACAGCTGCGCCACGTCGATCACCTCGACGGATTCGGGCGCGGTCCCGTCGGCCTGTTTCGCGGCCAGCCCGTCGGTCAGCATCACCCGGCAGAACGGGCAGCCGGTGGCGATCGCGCCCTTCGCGTGACCGTTCGTGGCGGCCAGGGTGGCGACCGCCTCGTCGGTCCGGTTCGCGTTGATCCGGGTGCCGAGCGTCTCCTCCATCCACATCCGCGCGCCGCCCGCCCCGCAGCAGAACGACTGCTGCCGGTTCCGCGGCATCTCGGCCACCGTCGAGCCGGGCAGCGCGTCCAGCAGTTCCCGCGGCGCCTCGTAGATCTCGTTGTGGCGGCCCAGGTAACAAGGATCGTGGTACGTGATCGTCCGCCCGGCCACCGAGCCCTCGGGCGGGGCGACCGGGGTCAGCTTCCCGTCCCGGACCAGCCGGTTCAGCAGCTGCGTGTGGTGCACCACCTCGAGCTCGACGCCCACCTGCGGGTACTCGTTCTTCAGCGTGTTCAGGCAGTGCGCGCAGGTGGTGACGACCTTGCTCGCCTTCGCCTCGGTCAGGGTGGCCGCGTTCTCCAGGGCCAGCTGCTGGAAGACGAACTCGTTGCCGGCCCGCCGCGCCGGGTCGCCGGTACAGGTCTCGCCGTTGCCGAGCACCGCGTACGACACCCCGGCCCGGTGCAGCAGCTCCGCCACCGCGCGCGTCGTCTTGATCGCCCGGTCCTCGTACGCGCCGGCGCAGCCCACCCAGAACAGGTACTCGACCGCGGTCAGGTCCTCGACGTCGTCGCCGACCACCGGCACCTCGAACTCCAGGTCCTTGGCCCAGTCCATCCGCTTCCGCGGGCTCTGGTTCCACGGATTGCCCTTGCTCTCCAGGCCCTTGAACAACCCGTTCAGCTCGGCCGGGAACTCCTCCTCCAGCAGCACCTGGTGCCGGCGCAGATCCATGATGTGGTCGACGTGCTCGATGTCGACCGGGCACTGCTGCACGCAGGCGCCGCAGCTGGTGCAGGACCACAGCACGTCCGGATCGACGATCCCGGCCAGCCCGTCGGTCACCTGGATCGGGCCGACCAGCGGCCGGGCCGCCTCGTTGCGCAGCTCGGCCGGCAGCGTCTCCCGGGCCGCCTCGGCCGCCTGCAGGTACGGAGCCTTGGCGTACGCGTGCTCGCGCAGGCCCATGATCAACAACTTCGGCGAGAGTGGCTTCTCGGTGTGCCAGGCGGGGCACTGGGACTGGCAGCGGCCGCACTCGGTGCAGCTGGTGAAGTCGAGCAGGCCCTTCCAGGTGAAGTCCTCGATCTTGCTGACCCCGAGCGGCGTCGCCTCCGGGTCGAGGTCCTCGATCTGCTCGAAGTCCAGCGGCTTCCCGTCGACCATGATCGGCTGCAGGGCGCCGAGGGCCGGCCGGCCGGAGGACTCCCGCTTGAACCAGAGGTTCGGCCAGGCGGTGAACCGGTGCCAGGCCACCCCCATGGTCAGGTTGAGGCTGATCGTGATCATCCAGGCCATCGAGATGATGATCTTGATCGCGGCGACCCAGACGACCGCCGTCGCCAGCGCGGCCGCCGAGATCCCGGCCGGGAAGAGGAAGTTGGTCAGCGGGAAGTGGATCGCCGAGGTCTCGGCGCCGAGCAGCCGGTATTCCAGCCCGCGCAGCACGACGATGCAGATCCCGATGCCCAGGATGGTCAGCTCGACGTACACGGCCTGCCAGGTCCGGGACCCGAAGAAGCGCGAGTCGCGGCCCTTGTTCCGCTGCAGGAAGCGGATGATCATCAGGAACAGGATGCTGATGATCATGATCCAGCTGATGATCTCGCTGGCCCATTCGTAGACCACCCAGTGCCCGATCAGCGGCAGCGCGAAGGTCGGGTCGAACAGCTGCCCGTACGCGGTGACCAGGGTGAAGAACAGCAGCCCGAAGCCGACGAAGACGAACCAGTGGGCGACGCCGATCTTGGTCCACTGCAGCATCCGGGTGTGCCCGAGCGACTCGGCGAGCAGGTGCTTCCAGCGTTCGGCGGGCGCGTCGGAGCGCAGCCCGCCGACCGGCCGACCGAGGCGCACGACGCCGGCGATGCCGGCGATGGCACGGGCGAAGAGGGCGACGCCGACGACCGATACGGCGAGCGCCAGCACGATGGCGATGATCCTCACGCCCACACCCTACTGGCCGGTAACCGGCTACAGCGGTGTAACAAATATGCGCGTCTGGCACGTGTCGGGGTGGATCGTGGCATGATCCGTTTCACCCTGAGCTCGGCCGACCGGGAGGAAATCGATGTCGATCATCAAGTCGAAGGTGACGGCAGCCCTCGCGCTGCTGGCCGCATCGGCGCTGGCACTGTCCGGCTGCGGCGGTGGCAGTTCTCCCAGCGGCGAGGAGCCGGAAGGGCCGAAGACGGTCCGGCTGGCGCTCACCCAGGACGTCGAGACGCTGCTCCCGATGGACTCCAACGTCAACGACAACATCGCGGTGCTGGACGTGATCTACGACGGCCTGGTCCGCTACCAGCCGGAGACCACCGAGCCGTACAACTACATCGCCTCCGACATCAGCTCGCCGGACAACACGGTCTGGACGATCAAGATCAAGGACGGCTTCACGTTCCACAACGGCGAGCCGGTGGACGCCGAGTCCTTCGCCCGGGCCTGGAACTACGCCGCGTACGGCCCGAACGCCGTGGAGAACAACTACTTCTTCGAGCGATTCAAGGGCTACGAGGAGATGCAGGGCGAGTACGAGGAGGACGACGAGGGCAAGGTCACCGTCTCCAAGGAGCCGACGGCCAAGGAGCTGTCCGGGGTCGAGGTGGTCGACGCCGCGACCCTGAAGGTCACCCTCAACGCCCCGTTCGTCGGCTTCTCCACGATGCTCGGCTACACCGGCTTCTTCCCGGTCGCCAAGGCCTGCCTCGACGACATCAAGGCCTGTGCCGTGAAGCCGATCGGCAACGGCCCGTTCCAGGTCGAGGAGTGGGAACAGGGCGTCAAGCTGACCGCGAACAAGTGGGCGGACTACAAGGGCGAGGAGACGCCGAACTTCGACCGGGTCGAGTGGACCGAGTACTCGGGTTCCTCGTCCTGGCCGGACTTCCAGGCGGGCGACCTGGACACCGGTGCGCCGCCGCCCGCCGAATGGCAGTCGGCCAACAACGATCCGGAGCTGACGGCGCGCAAGGTGGAGCGGCCGGGCGCCGGGCTGACGTACCTCGGATTCCCGCTGTACAAGGGATCCCCGTGGAACAACCTCGAGTTCCGGAAGGCGATCTCGATGGCGATCGACCGGAAGTCGATCATCGAGCAGGTGCTGCCCGGCCAGGCCGTGCCGGCCGACAGCTGGGTGGTGCCGGGCGGCGTTCCCGGCGGCGAGGCGGGCACCTGCGAGTGGTGCACGTTCGACCCGGAGGCGGCGAAGGCGGCGCTGGCCAAGGCCGGCGGCTGGCCGGCGGGCAAGACACTGACCATCTCGCTGGGCCAGGACGACACCCAGGAGCAGTACTTCCGCGCCATCGGTGATCAGATCAAGCTCAACCTCGGCATCCCGTACGAGCTCGACCCGACGCCGGACTTCTTCTCCCGGCGCGGCGCCCGCGACTTCGACGGGGCGTTCCGCAACAACTGGTTCCCGGACTACCCGCTGAACGAGAACTACCTGGCTCCCGTGTACGCCAGCGGCGACCCGAAGGGCAACACGAACTTCGGCTACTACAACCAGGACTTCGAGAAGTTGATCTCCGAGGGCGACCAGTCGAAGAGCGTCGAGGAGGCGGTGGCGAAGTACGCCGAGGCGGAGAAGGTGCTGGCCCAGGACTTCCCGACCGTCCCGCTCAGCTTCGCGCTCGCGGTCACCTTCCACAGCGACCGGGTCGAGAACGTCGTCATCGATCCGTTCAGCGGCGCGACCAAGCTGCGCCTGCTGAAGTACGTCGGCTGATCAGCGTCCGGGTCCTGAGGCTGTCGAAGGACAAGATCATTGGGTAGCTACCTCATCCGGCGGGTGCTGCAGGGCGTCGGCTCACTGCTCGGCGTGATGCTCCTGCTGCACCTGCTGATGACGCTGGCGATCCAGCTGAACGGCAACCCGGCGCTGGCGTTCTTCGGCGAACGGGTGCCGTCGAAGTCCCAGCTGGCCGCGGTGGAGGAACGGTTCGGGCTGGCCGACCCCTGCTACGACCAGCCCGGCAACCCCTGCGTCGGACCGTTCGTGAAGCGGATGGGCGACTACCTGACCGGCGACTTCGGCACCAACCACCGGGGTCGCGAGGTGGCCGACATCGTGGCCACCGCGGCCCCGAACACGCTGCGCCTGTTCGTGATCGTCACGATCACCTGGATGATCGCCGGCATGCTGCTGGGGTCGGTCGCGGCCCGGTTCCGCGGCCGGGCTCCCGATCACTCGATCCGTTTCCTCAGCATCCTGATCGACGCGTTCCCGGTGTTCGTGATGCTGCTGGTCTACAAGTTCATCGTGACGGTGCCGGTGAGCAACTGGATGAGCGATCGGTTCGGCGACGACAGCCTGCCGGCGCTGCTGTTCAAACCCTCGTTCTCGCCCGAGCATCCGTGGGCGACCGTGATCATTCCCGGCCTGCTGCTCGGCCTGGCCGGGGCGGCGCCGTTCCTGCGCCTGGTCCGGGCCAGCCAGCTGGAGAACTACAACGCCGATCATGTCCGGACCGCCCGCGCGAAGGGACTCGGTGACACCCACGTCGCGGCGTACCACATCGTCCGCAACTCGGCGATCCCGGTGATCACCGCGGTCGGCTTCGTGTTCGCCGAGGCGCTCGCCGGGGCCGTGATCACCGAGGGCATGATGAACATCTACGGGATGGGCGGAGTGCTCTGGGATGCCGTACGGGGCAGCGAGGTGTCGGTCGTGATCGGTGTCGTGACCATCCTGGCCGTGATCACCATCGCGGTGATGCTCCTGGTCGATCTCCTGTACGCGGTCCTCGATCCCCGGATTCGCTATGACTGACCCCACCACTTCGGCAGCGATCGCGGCCGGGACGGAACCGGGCGGCCGGGTCGACCAGGCCGCGCGGTCACTCTGGTCCGACGTGTTCCGCCGGATGCGGCGCCGGCCGGACGTGATCATCGCGACCCTGATCAGCCTGTTCTTCGTGATCGTCGCCGTCTTCCCGTCCCTGTTCACGGCCACCGATCCGCAACGCTGCGACATCTCCGAGTCGCGGCTGCCGCCGCAGGGCCTCGGCGGCGAGCACCCGTTCGGCACCAATCTGCACGGCTGTGACGTGCTGGCCCAACTGGTGCACGGCGCCCGGCCGTCGCTGGTGCTCGCGTTCACCGTGGTCGGCATCTCCTTGATCATCGGGCTGGTGCTGGGCACGGTCTCCGGCTACTACCTCGGCTGGGTGGACGCGGTGACCTCCCGGGTGCTGGAGATCTTCCTGGTGATCCCGCTCCTGCTGGCGGCGCTGCTGTTGCTCTCGTTGTTCCGCAACGTCGACTTCGGTGGCGGTCAGCTGTCCTCGATCGTGCAGCCGGCGATCGTGTTGATCTTGTTCAGCTGGATGGGCTACACCCGCTACGTCCGGGCCAGCGTGCTGGAGGCGAAGAACCTCGACTACGTCGCGGCCGCGCGCTCGCTCGGCGCCTCCGATCTGCGGCTGATGTTCTCGCACATCCTGCCGAACGCGATCGGTCCGGTGACCGCCCTGGTGCCGACGTCGATCGCGGGGGTGATCGCGACCGAGGCGGTGCTGGCGTTCCTCGGCATCGGGGTCCGGCCGCCCGCGGTCAGCTGGGGGATCATGATCTCCGACGGCGCCGAATGGTTCACCGGCGGTTTCCCGCACCTGTTGCTGTTCCCGCTCGGCTGCCTGCTGGCCACGATCCTGTCCTTCGTGGTGATCGGCGACAACCTGCGCGACGCCCTGGATCCGAAGCTGAGGTGATCATGGACCGGTTCGAAGAGGGGCATCACGACGGCCCGCTGCTCGAGGTCGATCAGCTCGCCGTCGAGTTCCGTACCGACGACGGGATCGTCCGAGCCGTGAACGGGGTCTCGTTCGCGGTCGACGCCGGCCGGACCCTGGCCATCGTCGGCGAGTCCGGCAGCGGCAAGAGCGTCACCGCGCAGGCCGTACTCGGGTTGTTGCAGACCCCGCCGGCCAAGATCACGGGTGGCAAGATCAACTTCCGCGGGGTCGACCTGCTGACCCTGTCCCGGCGGGAGCACCGGGCGGTCTGCGGTGAGCACATCGCGATGGTGTTCCAGGACGCGCTGGCCGCGCTCAATCCGGTCTACAGCGTGGGCTTCCAGCTGGGCGAGGCGTTGGTCGCGCGGCGCGGCCTGTCCCGGCGGGCGGCGCGGGCCCGGGCGGTCGAACTGCTCGACCTGGTCCAGGTGCCGAACTCCGCCCAGCGGGTCCGGGACTACCCGCACGAGTTCTCCGGCGGGATGCGGCAGCGGGTCCTGATCGCGATGGCCCTGGCGATGGAGCCCGAGGTGCTGATCGCCGACGAGCCGACCACGGCGCTGGACGTCACGGTGCAGGCCCAGATCATGCGGCTGCTGGCCGAGATCCAGGCCGAGCGGTCGATGGGCCTGATCCTGATCACCCACGATCTCGGCGTGGTGGCCGACGTCGCGGACGAGATCACCGTGATGTACGCCGGGCGGGCCGTCGAGCAGGCCGGCGTGCACGACCTGTTCGCGGCGCCGGCGCATCCGTACACGGAGGCCTTGTTGCGGTCCATCCCGCGGGTGGACCGGAAGGGCCAGCAGCTCGAGGTGATCACCGGCCGGCCGCCCGAGCTGACCCGGATCCCCGCCGGCTGCCCGTTCCATCCGCGCTGCGGCCGGGTCCAGGACGTCTGCCGGACCGACCCGCCGCCGCCCGTCCTCGAGGTCGGCCCCGGCCGCCGCTCCGCCTGCCACTTCGCCGCCGACCTCCTCCCCGCGCGGCCCTGAGCCCGCGCACTTGCGTCCGGCCGACTTCCGCATAATCTGACAGATGTCTGAATCTGGTCGGGCAACTCGGAAGGGCCAGCTCTCATGACCGATCGATCGGGCGAGGGCACGTTCACGCCCCTGCCGCTGACCACCGTCCGACTCGGTGACCTGATCTTCGAGGTCGCGGATTCCGGGCCTGCCGGTGCGCCGGCGATCCTGCTGCTGCACGGATTCCCGCAGTCCCACCACTGCTGGGACGGCGTCGTCGAACGGCTCAACGCCGAGGGGTACCGCACGATCGCCCCGGACCAGCGCGGCTATTCGCCGGGTGCCCGGCCGCCGTCCGTCGCCGACTACCGGATCCCGGCGCTGGTCGCCGACGCGGTCGGCATCCTGGATGCCCTGGGCGTGGACCGGGCGCACGTCGTCGGCCACGACTGGGGCGCGATCGTGGCCTGGCACGTCGCGGTCCGCCACCCGGAGCGGACCAGGAGCCTCACCGCGCTGTCCGTGCCGCATCCCGCCGCGTTCTCCTGGGCCCGTCGGCACGACGCCGACCAGCAACGGCGATCCGCCTACATCGAACTGTTCCGGCGTGAGGGTGAGCTCGAGGACCGGCTCGCCGGCCGGCCGGACGCCCTGCGTGGGCTCTTCGTACCACCGCTGACCGAGCAGCAGGCCGCGCCGCACCTGGAACTGATGGCCGACCGAGCCTCGCTGACTGCGGCGCTCAACTGGTACCGGGCGCTGAGCGACGAAGCCGACGAGCTGGGGCCCTCGACCGTGCCGACCAGCTACCTCTGGAGCACCGAGGACCAGGCGCTGGGGCGGGCCGGCGCCCTGCGCTGCGAGCAACACGTCACCGGGCCGTACCGCTTCGTCGAACTGGACGGGATCACGCACTGGATCCCGGAGCAGGATCCGGCGACCGTCGCCCGGGAGATCCTGGCGCGGGCCGCTTCCGTACCGCAGGATTAGTGGCGTGGCGTGGCGGGACGGTGACCGGCCCGATCACCTCGGTGAGGTCCTCCCTGCCGAACCCAACGCGCCCGCTCGCTGCGCTGATCCGCGACCGTTCCTCGCGTTCGCGATCGTTGCAGAGCCCGTTGCAGAATCGGGAATGCTGTGAGGCTCACCGCAAGATTTCTCGTGGCTCGTCCGGCCGGTGGCGCTGGATGCCTTGTTGATCATGAAATCGGGTCGGATCCGGGGTTCTGAGCGGCGCATCGGACTCCGACGCAGCAAGAACTGCAGTCGCGTTGTCGACAATCTTCATCGTGCGACAGGCTCTGCACCAGTCGCGGGTGGGCGGATCGGTCGCGGCTGGGTCCGGGATTGGCGTTGTGGGCGTTGGTGAGAAGGGAAAGTGGAGGCGCGCCGGAGTGGTTCCACGGGAAGTCGGCAACCTCCCTCTAGCCTCAGATTCGTGGCTAAGTCTGCCCCCGTGGCCACAGAAAACTTCCCCGAACGGTTGGGCAGAGTAGTTGGTGATCCCTGTGATCGAGTTCGAATCGGTGAGTCGGGCCTCTCGACGCGGCTCGGCTGCGGTGACCGACGTCACCTTCGCCGCCCACCAGAACCAGATCACGGTGCTCCTTGGTGAACCCGGCTCCGGGACCAGCACCGTGCTGCGCATGATCAACCGCCTGATCGAGCCGGCCGACGGCCGGATCATGATCAACGGCAAACCGCTGCGAACCCTTCGCCGCAAGGCCTTGCGGCGTGGCCAGGGCTTCCTGCTGCGCGAGGGCGGGCTGTTCCCGCACCGGGACGCGGCGGAGAACATCGCCATGGTGCCGCGGGTCCGCGCGGCCGGCCGGGGCAAGGCGCTGACCGAGGCCAACGATCTGCTCCGCGAGGTCGGGCTGGACCGCGCCACCGGCCGGCTGAAGCCGTCCCGGCTGACGGCCGCCCAGCGGCAGCGGGTCTGTCTGGCCCGCGCGATCGCCGGCGATCCGAGCCTGGTGCTGCTCGACCACCCGTTCGGCGATCTTGATCCGGGCGACCGGACGGCCCTGCAGGAGTTGCTGCGCGGGCTGCAGGCCGACCGCGAGTTCACCGCGATCGTCGCCACCGACGACGTCGACGAGGCGCTCGCCATCGCGGACCGGCTGGTCGTCATCGCCGACGGCACGGTGATCGACTCCGGCCCGCCGGAGGCCGTGCTGGACGCGCAGAACCCCCTGGTCGCCGAGATCGTCGGCGCCGAACGGGGCTACCGGGCGCTGGCGTACGCGACGACGATCGGGCTGCCGCTGCAGCGGGTCCCGGTGGTCCGCGACCCGGCGTCGGCCGATCCCGACGCCGGCGCGACGCTGCTGGTCGACAACGACGCGGTGCCGCTCGGCTGGGTGGACCCGGAACGCTCCGGTACGGTCCTGCCGCTCGGTGACGTGTTCGATCCGGGCAGCGGATCCCTGCAGGACGCGCTGAACGCCGCGCTCACCTCGCCGGTCGGGCTGGCCGTTGCGGTCACCCGGGGCACCGGGCGCTACGCCGGCGTGCTCAGCGCGGCCGAGATCGTCGCGGCCGCGGTCGAACAGCGGACCACGGCGGTACGGGCCGGGATCGAAGCCGCCCAGGACGCGGCGGCCAACCCGAGCCGGCCGGCTCCGACCAGCCCGCGCTCGCCGGAGATCGTGCTCAGCGAGGCCGACGAGGAGACCACGGTCCGCCCGGTCGACGAGGCCGATCAGGAGACCGCGATCCGGGCCGCCGACGAGGAAGCGGAAGCCGACGCCGAGGCGGACGACGCCGCCGAGACCAAGCCGGGCACCACGGTCGCCCGCCGCGCTCAGGCCGGCGGGGTGGACAAGGTGCGTCCGAGCACCGACCAGGCCGATCCGGAAACGGACAGCGACGACCGGCAGCCGGTCGCCGCCGGAGGCCGGCGGTGAACTGGGACTGGGTGGTCCAGAACGCCGGTCTGCTGGGCACCCTGCTCGCCGGGCACGCGATCGTCCTCGGCCTGGCGCTGGCCGCCGGCGTGGTGATCGGGATCCCGCTCGGCTACCTGCTGGCGAAGCTGCGGGTCGGCCCGGTCCTGGCGCCGGTCCTGGACCTGCTCTCGTACGCCTCGCCGTTGGGTCTGCTGCTGATCGCCCCGCTGGTGCGCGGTACGGCGATCGACGACCGGCTCAACCTGATCATGGCCTTCGGCACCCTCGCGATCCTGCGCATCTGCCGGTCGGTCCTGGTGGCGCACCGGAAGCGTCCGGCCGCCCCGTACGCGTATCTCCGGGTGGCCGGTCTCGGTGCCGCGACGCGGTTCCGGCTCGACCTGGCCTACCTCGCGCCGCGGGTGCTCGGCACCGTCGGCCGGGTCGCCGTGGCCACGGTCGTGCTGACCACGCTGGGCGGGGTGATCGTGTCCGCGGCCTTCGGTCCCGGCGGTGAGCTCGGCGGCCTGATCTGGCGCGGCCTGGACACCCGGGACCTCACCCAGGCGGTGAGCGGGATCGTTCTGGTGGTCGTGCTGGCGATCGTGGTCGACCTGATCTTCCGCGGGCTCCGCCGGATCGCCGCGACCGAGCCGATCGAGGAGGTGGCAGCATGAATCTCACCGGATACCTGTTCGACGCGGCCAACTGGACCTGGAGCAGCCCGCTGCTGATCGCGCTCGCGGTCCACGCGCTGACCACCCTGGTGCTGCTGGTCGGCGGCGGCCTGCTCGGCCTCGGCCTCGGCTGCCTGTTCGGCGCCTTCCGGGGCAGCCGGCCGGTGATCCGCCTGGTCTCCTGGCTCGGCACCGGGGTTCCGGTGCTCGGCCTGCTCGCCGTCGGCGTGATCATCTTCGGCGCCGGGCTGCCGGTGCTGGCCGGCTGCCTGCTGTTGTTGATCATGCTTTCGGTCGCCGGCGTGACCGCCCGGGAACTCCGGGTCAGTGACGTCGCGGTGATCGAATCGGGCCGGGCGATGGGCCTGTCCCGGGCGCGGTTGTTCTTCGGCTACCGGCTGCCGTTGCTGCTGCCGCTGGTGCTGCGCACGCTGGCCCGGGTCGGCGCCGGTACGGTGACCGCGCTCGCCGTGGCCGGCATGATCGGCGCCCCCGGTCTCGGTGGCGTGATCAAGACCGGCTTCGACTCCGGCTACCCGCAGGTGTTCGCCGGCGCGGTACTGCTGATCGGGCTCGGCTGGTTGTTCTACCTGACGTTCGCGGGGCTCGGCTGGGCCGCCCGGCGGCGCGTCGCCTGACGCCGATGCGACGCCGTCTCGCCGTTCCGGCCATGATCACTCTGCTGGTGATGATCATGGCCGGCTGCTCGCTCGATGCCGATCCGCTGCGCGGCAGTGGCCAGGCCTCGGCCGCGCCGGATTTCGTGGTCGGTGCGCCGGAGTCGGCCGAAGGTGCCCTGCTCGCCCAGCTGTACGTCAGCGCCCTGCAGGCCAAGGGGCTCTCGGCCGGCACCGAGCCGGTCGGCGAGCGGGCCGACTATCTGCAGCGGCTGCGCCAGGGCTCGCTGGCTCTGGTCCCGGACCACACCGGCGCCCTGCTCACCGAACTCAACCCGTCCCAGGCCGCCAGCACGGCGACCGAGGTCGAGGAACAGCTTCCGGAGGCGGCCGGGCCCGACCTGGTGGTGCTCGAACCGGCACCGGCCTCGGCCAAGGTCAGCTTCGTGATCACCAAGGCCACGGCCGACGCGAAGCAGGTGGCCACGCTCGACGACCTGGCCAAGATCGCCGACGGTACGGTGCTCGGCGGCCCGGCCGACCTGCCCCGGCAGAAGTACGGCCCGGAGGCGCTGGCCGCGATCTACGGCGCGACGTTCGCCTCCTTCAAGCCGTACCAGGACTCGGCCGCGCTGGCTCGTGATCTTGGTGCCGGTACGGTCTCGGTCGGCGCGTTCAGCGGCACCGATCCGGTGCTCGCCGGCGACAGCTTCGTCCGGCTGGACGACACCGAGTCGATGGTGCTGCCGGAGAACATCACGGCCGTCGGGAGCGGCGCTTTCAAGGCGAACCCGACCGCGCAGGCGGCGATCGAGGCCGTCCACGCGGCCCTCACCACCCAGGAACTCACGGTGCTGAAGAGCCAGGTCGGCAGCGGCGAACCGGTGGACCGGGTCGCCGCCGCCTGGCTGTCCGCCCGCGGCCTCGCCTGATCAGCCTTCGCGGATGATCATCGCGGCGATCTTGTCGCCGGCGACGGTGAACTCGAACCGGGACCGCCCGTTGGCGTGACTGCTGGCCCAGTCACCGACGACCGTCACGGTGTCGCCCTCCTCGGTCACCGTGTCCGGGGTCAGGGTGCCGTGCGAGCCGAGGAACTCGACATCGCTCCAGGCCTTGATCGCGTTCCGGCCGGAGAAAACCCGGCCCCAGTCGTCGACGTAGCCCGTGTCGGTGAACGCGCCGAGGAAGGCGGGCTCGTCCTGCCGGTTGACCGCCGCGACGAACGACGCGACGGGTTCCGGAATCGTGGTCATGATCATGCTCCTCGGTGTCTCGGGATCAGCGGGTGGTGTAGCCGCCGTTGGCGAAGATCGTCTGCCCGGTGATCCACCAGCCGTCGGTGGCCAGGAACTGCACGATCGGAGCGATGTCCTCGATCTTGGTCAGCTGCCCGCCCATCGCCTGG
>NZ_JBHTFF010000021.1:0-152757 GCF_042666975.1 Microlunatus sp. GCM10028923
AATCGTTGGAGTCGAAGGCTGTCGGGTACGGCAGCCGCGACATCCTGAAGGCCGTGGACGGGTTGAAGCGTGCCCGGATCGCGGTCGCGAACGAACTCCTGGTCTGGGTCGCAGCCTGGGCGGATGCCCATCCGGCGGAGTCGATCATGGAGACCGGACCGGGGTTGGCGCGGGCGGTCCGGCCGGGTGGCGAGGGGACACCGGCGGTCAATGATCTGGCGATGGTGGAGTTGTTCGCCAAGCTGGGAAAGAGCACCGGTTCCGGGATGCTGTTCCTGGGTGATGTTCTTGATCTTCGTCACCGACTGCCCCTGCTTTGGGCGAAAGTCATGCGCTGTGAGCTCGAGGAGTGGCAGGCGCTCCGGGTCGCCCGTATGACGCACCGGCTCTCCCAAGATCAGGCCGGTGAGGTGGATCGTGCGGTGGCATGGTTCGCCGGGACCCAGCCGCCCGGGAAGCTCTTCGATGCGGTCGAGGCGACGATTCTGCGGATCGATGGTGATCGCGCTCGGGCGGAGTATGAGGAGCGGCGGCGGCAGGTCGGGGTGTGGAAGTCGCAGACCGATGACAACGGGCTGAAGGGCGTCTTTGGTCGACTTGAGCCGCTGGCGGCAGAGCGGTTGTATGCGCGGGTCCAGGAGCTTGCCGATTGTCTGTCCGAGGGCACTGCGGATGAGCGGCGTGCTGAGGCGTTCGGATTGTTGGGCGATGCTGCGGCGATCACGCGATTGCGGGCGAAGCGTCGGCAGCCGGAACTGTTCGACGACGAGCTCGCCGAGGCCGTCGCCGCCCTGACCCCTGACGACGAACCCGAGCTGACGATCGAGGAGTCCGACGTCCATCCGGCGTTGCGGGATCGTCCGATTCAAGTGGATGTGGAGTCAGCGATCTTCGAGGCTGCGGTGCAGCGGCTGGTCGAGAAGTTGGATCCGCGTCTGCTGGTGCCGACCTCGACCGTGGTGGTGCACATCTCCGCCGAAGACCTCAGTCAGGGTGAGGGTGTCTGCCGGGTGCCCGAGGTCGGGCCGACTCTGAAGAGTGTGGTTGGTGAGTGGCTGGGTCATGATCGTGTCGTGGTGCGTCCGGTGATTGATCTGAATGATGCGCCGCCGCCGGTGGATGACTATGAGATCCCGGACCGGCATCGTGATCAGGCGATGTTGCGCTGTCCAGGGAGTGTGTTCCCGTGGTCGACCGCGACCCGGAATCTTGATCTTGATCACACGGATCCGTACCGACGGAATGGTCCGCCCGGCCAGACTCGGGTCGAGAAGCTCATTCCGCTGTCGAGGACGGAACATCGCGCCGTCACTCACGGTGGTTGGCGGCGACGAAAACCTGATCCGACCACGATGATCTTCCGATCACCCCATGGCCACGTCTTCCTGACGAACCGTACCGGCACTCATGATCTTGGTGCCGGACCAGTCGCCCACGCCCTCTGGGCTGCTTCCTGACCAACCCCTGTGCCCTGAGCCTGTCGAAGGGCCAAACCGGATCGTGCCTTGCCTTCGACAGGCTCAGGGAACGTGTGCCTGGTGGTTGGTCGCGCAGCCAGGTCCTTCTCGTGAATCGTTCCGGTACTCGTGATCTTGGTGCCGGGCTGGTCGCTCGCACCTCTGGTCCGCGATCTGATCAACCGTCAGTGCCCTGAGCCTGTCGAAGGGCCAGGTCGGATCGGGCCTTGCCCTTCGGCAAGCTCAGGGAACGTGTTGCCAAGCGTTTGGTGGCGCAGCCAGATCTCTCTCGAACCGGCACTCGTGATCTTGGTGCGGTCTGGTCGCTTAATCCTCCGGTCCACCACCTGATCAACCCTCAGCGGCCCTGAGTCTGTCGAGGGGCCCAGTCGGATCGGGCCTTGCCCTTCGACAAGCTCAGGGAACGTGTTGCCTAACGCTGCTCGTGCAGACAGGTCTCTCGCGAACCGTTCCGGCACTCGTGATCTTCGTGCCGGGTCGGTCGCCCGCACCCCCGGTCCTCGACCTGATCAATCCCCCTGAGCCTGTCGAAGGGCCATGCCGGATCGCGGCCTGCCCTTCGACAAGCTCGGGTGTGTCGGTGCCGCGCGGATTGGAGGCGGGTCGGGGATAGTGACCGAAATCGACGGGGATCGGGCCGGATCGGCCCGATTGCGAGGTATTTCGTGCGATCGCCGTCGAGGTCGGACCTGCCAACCGTGCCGGCTCCGCAGAGAAATTCGCTCGACTGGCCCGCTCGGCTGAGGGATCGTGGCCGGATGGCTGACTCGGATCCCTCGATGATCCTCGCGACGCTCCGGGGTGACCCGGTGATCGGACGCCTGGTCGGCGAGTTGAGGGCGGAGCCGCCGGGACAGGCTCGGATCTTCCGTACCCGCCTGCTCGCCTCCGGCGCGCCCTGCATTCTCAAGCTCGCCGATGAACTCGAGGCGATCTGGATGCCGGCGATCAGCGCACGCGCTTCCGACATCGTGGCCGAGGTCTTGGCCCACGGCGTCCTGACCGAGCTCGAGCGGCCCTGGTTGTTGCTGGCGGACCTGCCGCATCGCGGGCGCTCGGACCGCCACGACATCGCTCGCGACGTCATGCGCGCGGCGGCCCGGTTCCAGCAGGAGGCGACCGAGTTGGAGCTGGCGACCTACCCGATCGACGCGGACTTCATGATCACCTACGCGCAGCAGGCGATCGACGCCGGCTGCCCCGGACCCGCCTCCGACGTGCTGGCCAGGATCGGTACCGACGAGGACTGGTTGCGATCACTCGGCGGACATCTGAAGGGTCACGGCGACGTCCACTTCTGGAACGCCCTCGCGCCGACGCCCGACGGGCCCTGGCGCCTCATCGATCCGATCCCGCGGACCGCGCATTGGGCCTGGGACGCGGGCTACGCCCAACTGACCTCGGGCCTACCGGAGACCCCGGACCTGATCATGCTGCTCACCCAGGAACGTCAACGACTCGGGCTGCCGGTGCCGGGGATCGAGCAGTTCGATCGGCTCCGTACGGTCATCCTCGGCTGGTCCGCCCTGCTCTGGTGGGCGATCCTGCCCGCCCGCCGCGAGGAGTCCTGGTGGCGTGCCGAGGTGGAGCGAAACGTCACGGCGCTCGCGGTCGATCTTCGAACCCGCTAGGTCGTCGGGTCGTCGGGTTCCGCGTGCCAGGTCCGCCAGAGTTCACCGTAGACACCGTCGGCGCTGACGAGTTCGTCATGGGTTCCGAGCTCGACCAGCTCGCCGGCCTCCATGACGGCGATCCGGTCGGAGTCGTGCGCCGTCTGCAGCCGGTGCGCGATCGCGATCACGGTGCGATCGTGGAGCACGGCGGCCAACGACTGCTCGGTTCGCCTTGCTGTCTTGGGATCCAGGAGCGCGGTGGCCTCGTCGAGGATCAGCGTGTGTGGGTCGGCGAGCACCACTCTGGCCAGCGACAGCTGCTGGGCGCCCGCGTCGTCGAGGTCGAAGTCGCGGCCGAGTTCGGTGTCCAGGCCGTGGGGCAGGTCCGTACCCCACTCGGCGCCGACGGCCGCCAGCGCGGCGCGCAACTCGTCGTCGGTGGCGTTCGGTTTCGCGATCCGGAGGTTGTCGCGGACGGTGTCGTGGAAGACGTGATGATCTTGGGTGATCAGGACGACGTGCTCCCGCAGTTGCTCGGGCGGCAGGTCGGCCACGGGCGTGCCGTCGATGGTCACGGACCCGGTGTGCGGGCGGTCGAGGCCGGCGAGCAGCCGGGCCAGGGTGGACTTGCCGGCACCGGAGGTTCCGACGATGGCCAGCCGTTCGCCGGACTGTACGGTGAGGTCGATCCCGCGCAGCACCTCCCGCGCACCGGTGTAGCTGTAGTGGGCGTTGTCCACCCGAAGTCGATCACCGCGGGACGCCTCGCCGATGATCTTGGCCGGGCCGTCAGGCCGGGGCGCTGTGCCGGTCACGTCGGTCAGACCCTCGACGCGGGCGTACGAGGCGCCGGCACCCTGGAGCTGTTCGATCCAGAGCATCAGCGTGTCCAGCGGCCCGACCAACTGGCGCAGGAACACGGTGGCGGTCACGACGGCGCCGAGGCTGACCAGGTCACCCAGATAGAGCGCGCCGCCGACGAGCAGGACGCCGACGACGGGAAGCGCCAGCGACACGTCCGACCAGGGGAACAGGACCGAGCGCAACCGCAGGGCCGCCAGTCGCGCCGACCGGGCGTTCGTGATCGCTACCTCGGCCACTTGGGCCCGGCGCTGCTCCAGCCCGAGCAGTTCGACGGTACGGGAGCCCTGCGCCGTACTGGCGACGACGTCGGCAAGCTCCGCACCGGTGGCCGCAACGGACAGATAGGCGGGTCTGGCCCGGCGCAGATACCAGCGCAGGGCGGTTCCGACCCCGATCAGACAGACCAGGCCGCACAGCCCGAGCAGCGGGTTCAGGATGATCACCGCGATGATCAGGAACAGCGCGTGCACCACCGCCACGAGCACCTCGGGCACCGCGAACCGCAACACCGAGGCGACCAGTGAGGCATCGGTGCTGCCCCGGGCGATCAGATCGCCGAACGGCAACTGGTCGGCCACCCGCGCCGGCAACGCCAGGGCACGCTTCAGGAATCGCTCGCGCACCCGGGCGGCCGTACGCTCGCCGAACCGGTAACCGATCTTGAGCGCCCACCAGGCCAGCACCGTCTGCGCGGCGGTGCAGAGCAGGGCCACCAGGGCCAGCCGGTCCACGGTGCCGAGCGCCTCGCTGCCGCCGGCCTGGATCGTGTCGATGATCCGGCCGAGCAGCCACGGGCCGATCAGTCCGGCGGCAGCCGCCAGCGCGTTGACCACGACGATGATCACGACGGCCCGGCGGTCCGCGCCCAGGTCACGCCTTGCCGCGGCACGGACCTCGGCCGGTGAGGCCACCGGGAGTTGCTTACTCATTGCCGGCCCGATGATCATCGTCGCCCTGGATGCGGGACACCAGCTCGCGATAGGCGGCGTCGCTCCGTACCAGGTCGGCATGCCGGCCGACCGACGTCACCCGGCCGTCGACGAGGACGACGACCTCGTCCGACCGGTCCAGGACGAGGGGCGAGGTGGTGGTGATCACCGTGGTCGCCGTGCTCCGGAAGTCGCGCAGCCGGTCGATCATCGCGGCCTCGGTGTTCGCGTCGACGGCCGAGGTCGCTTCGACGGCGAGCAGGAGCTCCGGTTCGGGATAGAGTGCGCGGGCCAACCGGATCCGCTGTCGCTGACCGCCGGAAAGATCAGTTCCGCCGGCCGCGATCATGGAGTCCAGGCCGTCGGGCAGGGCGTCCACGATGTCCTCAGCCACGGCCGCCCGCAGCGCAGCCTGGATCCGCCGGTCGTCGGGCTCCAGCCGCCCGGCGACGACGTCCCGCACAGTGCCGGCGAACAGCTCGGCGTCGTTGTCGGCCACGGTCAACCGGCTCCGCAGCGCATCCCGGTCGACCTCGGCGATCGGCACCCCGGCCCAGGTCACGCCGGCCGCGGGATCGGTGCTCAGGTGTCCGAGCCGTTCGATCACCGCACCGGCCTCGGTCGGCCGGGCAGCCACCAGGGCCGTCAGCAGGCCGGGCCGGATGATCACTCCCGAGCGAGGATCGATCAGCGGGCCGCCGGCCGCCGGGAGGTCCACCGAGGCGCCGTTCGGGAGCCGGAGGATCGGCAGGTCGAGCACGTCGATGATGCGCTGACCGGCCACCCGGGCCCGAGCAAGATCACCGCCGCCTTCGATCAAGGACGCCACCGGGATGACCAGCATCGCAACATAGCCATAGACGGCGACGACCTCGCCGATGCTGATCTCCCCGGTGGCCGCCATCCGCGCGGACAGCCACACCACGGCGGCCAGGAACAGAGCCGGCAGGCCGACCGACAACGCACCGACCCAGCTCGTCGGCCCCGCCACCCGGTAGCCGTGCCGGATCAGGTCCTGCGACTGCTGCTCGTACCGCTCGGCGACGAACGGTTTCCCGCCGAGGCCGTTGAGGACCCGGAGCCCACCGAGGACGTCGACCAGCCGGGTCGTCAACCGCCCCTGGTGCGTGCGGTATTCACCGCCGGTGCGCTCGATCCGTCGCAGCAGGGGACCGACGGCGAGCGCGAGCAACGGGACCCCGGCGAGCACCACGGCCGCCAGCACCGGTGAGGTGGCGAACAGCACCACCGCGACCAGGAGGTACGCGACCACGGCACCGACGCCCGGACCGGTGACCGTCAGCGCCTGCGCGACGACCTGCACGTCGGCGATGCCGACCGTGACCACCTCGCCGGCGCCCACCCCACGGGCCAGCGAGGCACCCAGCCGGGACGTGTGCCGGACGGTGATGTCGACGCAGCGGAACGACGCGTCCATCCTGATCTTGGTCATCGTGCGGTGACGGGCGATCGACAACAGGGCGATCAGGACGGCCGCGGCCAGCAGGATCAGTGCCCACCCGACCAGAGCGTTGGGATCGCGGGCGACCAGTCCTTGATCAACCGCGCGGGACAGCACCCAGGGCGGCACGGCCAGGCCGGCCATCCAGGTGATGCCGAACAAGGCGGCCAGGGCGATCCGCCGTGCCTGCGAGCGGGCGAGCCAGCTCAGGAACCGGAACGGGCCTGCCAGGTCACCGGCAGTCGGCGTGGCACTGGCCATGCACTGATCCTCGCAGACCGCCGATCAGGCCGTGGACGCGCCGTCCGGATCCTCGTACAGCCAGTCCAGCGAGTCCGGCGTGGATTCGGTGTGCTCTACCTGCCGCGGAACGAGTTCTTGATCGGCGGCGACGACACCGGCGACGACGTAGGCACCTCGGCCGAGGGCGAGGGTGTGCCGGCCGGCCTCGTAGCGGAACGCGTGCACGTTGATCTTGGGCAGGAAGTCCACCCCGATCCCGTTGCGCAGCACGGGTTCCAGGCCTCCGCGGGCGTCGGCGTGGGTGTCGGTCTCCAGGTTCGGCACCTGCAGCCAGACCGGCTCCGGGTCCATGAAGTAGCCGACCAAGATCGTCGCGGGCTCGGGCAGGGTGAACTCGACCGCGAACTCGCCGGCATAGCCCGAACGCCGCGGGATCCTGATCCCGCGCAGGCCGTCGAGTTCCTCGGCGAGCTGCCGGATGTTGCCGTCGCTGTCCGCGAAGACCGAGATTCCCTTGGCAATCGTGAAGGTCTCGGCTTCGGGCGTGTGCAGCTCGAACTCCGCCGCCCGGTACGGATCCGGCCGCAGGTCCAACTGCCGCAGGGCGGCCGGCAGCTCACCCCGGTCCAGCAGGTCGACGTTCCGGCGGAGTCGATCAAGCTCGGTCTCGTACTCGGGCAGGCACTGCCGCCAGTGACCGTAGGTCTCCCCGTTGGGGAAGGGGATCTTCCGCTGCGGGGTCTGCATGCTGTTCGCGTAGTGGTACGTCCGGTCGGTCAGCTCCACCAGTTCCCGGTACGCCAGCACGCTGTCCGCGACCTTGTCCACGGCGATCTTGAGCCGGCCGACATCGGCATGATCACCACCGCGCGTCTCCCGGTGGATCATGATGTCGATCGCCGCGGAGACCCGGAGCGCATAGAACCGGGCCAACAGCGCCAACGCCGCAACATCACTGCCCAGCCGGTCGAACTCTTCGGCGTCGGTGATCACGGCCGACCGGCCGCGGGCGATCGCGGCCTCGGCCTCGCGGGCCAATCGCTGCACGTCCTCGATCACGCTCGGCGGGGTCTCGCCGACATGCGGCTCGCCGGCGACCTCCCGGGCCACGTAGAGATCGAGCCGTTCGCCCTGCGGGGCATGGGAATCCCAGAGATCGGCCCAGGGCCGGAACCGTGCCGCGTTGGTCAGCTGGCTCAGCTGCATGCCGAGGCTCAGGGTCTGCCGGTTGCCCTCGGTGATCCCGAATCGGCGCACCAGCTGCGGGGCGATCCGGCCGATCGCCTCGTACGCGTCCAGTGCCGCGACGCCGGCCTCCGGGCTGCCGAACTGTTCCGCCAGCCGCCCGACCCAATAGGACCGCTCGGCCTCCGGATCCCGGTCGGCCCGCCAGGCGTAGCGGTGCCACGCCTCGTACCAGAGCCAGTCCCGGTCCAGCTGCCGCAGCCGCGGCTCGACCCGGTCCGGCGAGTGCGGCCATTCCCAGTAGAACAAGGGATACAGGTGCAGGCCGCCGGCGTCCAGCCGGTGCTTCATGGCCTGCACGCAGCGCTGGATGAAGGACACGGCGCCGTACCGGAACGGCTCGAGGTTGGCCAGGATGTGCACGTTGACGATGTGGATGCTGCCGAGCGACGCCAGGTAGCGGTGCCGCTCCTGCCAGGCGCCCCGCGGGCTCCGGGTGGTCAGCGACTCGCCGTTGTACTTCGCCTCGGTGAACAGCCGTGGATACCGCGGAAGAGCCTTCTCCAGAACGGGTTTCAGGTCGATCGCGTGGTTGCGGACGATCACCGGCGGCGCCTCGGCGGTCGGGTCCACGGCCCGCCGGGCGGCGACCGCGTCGTCCACCCCGGCCAAGATCACGTCGGTGAACCACTCGGCGCCGTAGATGTCGCCCTGCAACACCTCGCCCAGGCACACGTACAGACCGATGCCGGTGTACTCGGAGGCGAACGCCGCGATCGCGGCCCGGGTGTAGCCGGCGACCAGCGGGGTCGGCTTCGGCTGGCGCAGCGGGATCTGGTGATGCTCGGCGAACGGCAACGGGATGTGGATGTTGTAGAACTTCAACACCACCCAGATGCCGCGCCGATCGGCCTCGGTGGTGAGCCAGTGCAGCAGCTCCCGGTTCTGCACCAGCTCCGCGTCGGTGACCTCCTGCGCCTCCGGATAGTCCGGCAGCCGGACGAATGAGGCGAAGGGGTGCCCGCTCCACAGGTAGATCACGTTGGATCGCTGTGCACACAGGGTGTCCAGCACTTCGAGCCAGTGCTCGCGATCATAGAACCAGGGGAACCGGTCGGGTGTGATCGGATATTCGTACGTCTGCCGCGGCGGCTCCAGCGTCGTCTTCTGCAACCCGATCGCCGGGCCGCGCAGCACCAGGTCCGGGTTCTCGCCATGATCGAGATCATGCGGCAGCCCGCCCTCCCGGCGGATCGCCCGGGCCAGTTCCTGGCACCCGTAGAGCACGCCGGTGTCGTTGCCGCCGGTGATCACCGTGACGTCGCCGGGCAGCGACGAGACGTAGAAGCCGTCGTCCCGCGGCTCCGGGGTGGTGTACAGCAGCACGTCGTCCCGCTCCAGCTCCGTGATCACGGAACTGGAGCGGTTGCCGACGAAGATCATCCGCTCGCCGCTCTGTGTCCTGAGCCCGTCGAAGGACCTCGGATCTTGCCCTTCGACAAGCTCAGGGAGCGATCCGGTCTCCCGGAGGGCGGCCAGGATCAGGTCGAGTCCGTACCTCAGCCGAGGAGACGGGTCGGGCTGGTGGGCGATGCGGATGATCACAGGGCTCCTCAGGGAATCCGGTCGAGCCGGAGGGCGGGTTCGGGGCGGTGCACGCCGCGCGGCCGGTAGCCGACCGCGTCGCTCATGCCGGACAGGTCGGCCAGCAGCCAGATGATCGCCAGCCACATCTCGGTGCCCTGCAGGCCGGGCACGGCCTTGGGCAGGCCGGCGTTCTCCGGCCGCGCGGCCAGGAAGGCGAAGCCTCGATCATCGACCCAGTTGCCCAGGGCGTCGCCGAGCAGGGTCCGGGCCACCGACGCGATCTCGTCGGAGCGGTGGCTGGTCTGCCGGGCGGCGAGCCAGAGCGGGTGGGCGACGTCGAGCACGTTGCAGGCGTTCTGCCGTTCCGGGGTGAACAGGCTGCGGTCCCGGACGTGCTGCAGCACGGTGTCGATCACCCGCTCCGGATACGCCACCGGCAGCCCGAACTGGGCGAACGTGCCGCGGGACGCGCGATAGAACCCGTTCACCACGAGCAGCAGCGTCGACGTGTCGGCCCGCCCCCACATCCCGGTCGCCGGGTCCGCGTTGCGCACCATCCAGCCGATCACCGTGTCCAGCAGCAGCTTCGCCTGATCATGGTCGGCCTCGGGATGCCGCAGATCCCAGAGCAGTGCGGTGCCGATCCCGTCGATCATGTGCCCCGAGCCCCACGGGTTACCGGTCCAGTTCAGCCCGTCCAGCAGTGCGGTCAGCCGGTCCGGCGCGAGTCCGGACACGGCCTTGATCGGATGCGGGAACGCCGCGCCGAGCACGTCGAGGGCGTAGCCGACGCAGAGGATCTCGTAGCTGCCGCCGGCCACCACGTCGGTCGGCGCCGGCTCCGGCGTGCCGTCCGCAGCAAGATCGGGAACCAGCCCGGACTCCCGGTCCTGTAGCCGGGAGAGCCGTTCGACGGCCTGCTCCGCGGTCCACGGCGGCGGGGTGCTGCCGGTCAGGTACTGCGCGATCTCGATCGCGTCGCAGTCGGCCCGTACGGTCAGCCGGCCGGCCATCGGGTCGACGTAGCGCTGCCGCTCCTCGTCCCAGTAGGACGCGAGCACGGCCGGACCCTGCTCCTTGGCCCGGGCCACGAGCTCGGTCAGCGCCGTACCAAGATCATCCTTCGGCGCCTGGGCGAGCGCCGGCACCCGCCACTTGATCACCTTGGCCGGGTTGCCGCCGACCACCGCTCCGGCCGGCACGTCCCTGGTCACCACCGCTCCTGCCGCGATCATGGCCCGGTCACCGATCGTCACCCCGTCGAGGATCACCACGTGCGACCCGATCCAGACGTCGGTGCCGATCGTGATGCCCTTGGCGGTGGTCGGCTGCCGGAACACCCAGGTGTCCGGGTCCGACATCGTGTGGTTGAAGCCGAGGATCGAGGTGTGCGCGCCGATCCGGACCGCGTCGCCCATGGTGATCTTGCCGCGGACCACGGTGAAGGCGTTCACGGTGCAGAACTCGCCCAGGACGACCTCGTGCGAGAGGTAGGCGTGGGCCGCCACGTAGCTCCGCTTGCCCATTCGCAGCGTCTCGCACTGGACCGCCGCGAGCGGGCTGAGGAACACCTCCTCGCCGAGTTGCCAGCCCGGATGCTGCTCCAGCAGCTGCTGTTGGTGTTCGAACTGGAGTTTCTTCTCCTCGTCGGTCGCCCGGCCGTAGAAACTCCAGGGTGAGTAGTCGTGAGTGAGATCGGCGGTGGTCATCCTTGCTCCTCCTGCGTCGGATCGGAGTCGTTCACTTCAGGCCCGTCGTCGCGATGCCCCGTACCAGATATCTTTGTCCGGCGATGAAGAAACCGATCACCGGGGCCAGCGAGACCACCGACATCGCGAACATCTGACCCCACGAACTCTGCCCCTCGGTGTCCATGAACTGCCGCAGTGCCAGCGGCACCGTGTACAGCTCGGCGTCGGTCAGGTAGAGCAGCGGCGAGAAGAACTCGTTCCAGGTCGAGATGAAGGTGAAGATCGCCGTCGTCGCGAACGCCGGCGTGCAGAGCGGCACCGTGATCCGCCAGAAGATCCGGAACGGGCCACAGCCGTCCATCCGGGCCGCGTCATCCAGTTCCCGCGGCAGCGAGCGCATGAACTGCACCATGAGGAAGATGAAGAACGCGTTCGTGGCCAGGAAGTTGGGCACGATCAGCGGCAGGTACGTGTTCAGCCAACCCAGTTGCGAGAACAGGATGTATTGCGGGATCAGCAGCACGTGCCCGGGCAGCATCAGGGTGCCGAGGGTCAGGGCGAAGAACAGCTTCCGGCCGCGGAACTCGAGCCGGGAGAAGGCGTACGCGGCCATCGAGCAGGAGATCAGGTTGCCGGCAATGCTGAGTACGACGATCAGCGCCGAGTTGAACAGGTAGTTCTCGAAGCCGAACTCCAGCGCGTTCCAGCCCTCGGCGTAGTGGGAGAAGTCGAACTCCTTCGGCCACAGCGACAGGTCGGTGAAGATCAGGGTGTCCGGCTTGATCGAACTGGAGATCAGCCAGAGCAGCGGGTAGAGCAGCACGGCGCCGATCGCGCAGAGCAGCAGGTGCCGGGCGAACCGGGACCAGGCGGCCGACCGGCGCCGGTCGGTCCGACCCGGGATCGGCGTCGGACGGCCGGCCAGCACCGGCCGGGCCTTGGGCAGATTGAGCGTCACCATGATCGACGATCACTTGTCCTCGTAGAAGACCCAGTACCGCTGGGCCAGGAAGTTCACCGCGGTGAACGCCGCGACGATGATCAACAGCAGCCAGGCCATCGCGGAGGCGTAACCCATGTTGAACTGGTTGAACCCCTGGATGTAGAGGTACAGGTTGTAGAACAGGGTGGAGTTCGCCGGGCCGCCGGACCCGTTGCTCATCACGTACCCCTGGGTGAAGGTCTGCAGCGAGCCGATCAGCGACAGCACCAGGTTGAAGAAGATCACCGGACTGATCAACGGTACGGTCACGGACCAGAACTGCCGCACCTTCGAGGCGCCGTCGACGGCGGCGGCCTCGTAGTACATCGCGGGCACCTGGCGCAGCGCGGCCAGGAAGATCACCATCGGCGCGCCGAACGTCCACACGTTCAAGGTGATCAACACGCTGAGCGCGTAGTCCGGGTCGGTCACCCAGGCCGGACCGGCGATGCCGAAGAAGCCGAGCAGCTGGTTGATCACGCCGTCCCGGCCGAAGATCGCCCGCCACAACATCACCACCGCGACACTGCTGCCGAGCAGCGACGGCAGATAGTAGACAGCCCGATAGATCGGCAGGCCGGCCAGGCCCTGGTTGAGCAGCAGGGCGACGGCCAGCGCGGCCGCCAGCGACAACGGCACCGAGGTGAAGGTGTAGACGAACGTGACGATCAAGGAATGGTGCAGTCGTTCGTCGACGGCCAGCTGCTCGAAGTTGGCCAGGCCGACCCACTGCGGCGCGTTGAGCAGGTTGTAGTCGGTGAAGGCGAGATACAACGAGGCGCCGAAGGGGACGATCGTGAGCAGCATCCCGCCGAACCAGGGGATCAGAAAGACGTAGCCGGCCCAGTCCTGCTTGGCGGAAGCTGCTGCCATGATCAGCGTTTCCCGAGAATCTCGGCGCCCTGGGTGGTGAACTCCGTGCCGGCATCCTTGGGCGTCGTCTTGCCGAAGCTCACCTCGTCCGCGAGCGTGGACAGCAGGTCGTGCAGTTCGGTGGTGCCGAGCGGATCCGGGACCGGGTCGACCAGCTTCTCCTTGGACAGTTCGACCACGTAGTCGTTCGCGAACTGATCATCCGGCTCCAGCACGCCGCTGACGGCGCCGGCCACCACGGTGCTGGCCGGGTTGCCGCGGGTGACGCCCATCGTCTTGTTGGCCTCGACGTCGTTGATCAGGAAGTCGAGCAGGGCGACCGTCTGGTCCGGCGCCTTCGACTGCGCGGTGACCGACCAGAACAGGCCCGGGATGATCGCCATGCCGCGCCGGGTGGCCTGCGATTCGCCGGGGAACCACACCATGTCGAGGGTCTGCTTCGCGGCCCGGTTGAAGGTGGCGTAGCTGTTGGACGGGATCGCCTGGGTGGCCACCAGCCCGCGGGCGATCGGCGACTGGTCGGCCGACGGGCCGAGCGACTCGGCCCAGCCCGGCGGCGGCATCGCTCCTTTGGCCCGAAGATCGACAGCCTGCTGGAACCAGGCCGTCACCACCTCGGCCGAGACCGCGAGCTTGCTGTCCGCCGTCCACAGGTCCTCGCCGTGCTGCCGGACGAAGATGCCGAGCGTGAGCAGGTCGTCCAGCGAGTAGTCGACGCCGTAGGCCTTCTTGTTGCTGGCCTTGGCGAACTCCGCGGCCAGCTCGGCGAGGTCGTCCCAGCTCCATGACCTGCCGTCCGGAAGATCGATGCCGTACTGGTCGAAGACGGCCTTGTTGAGCGCCCAGCCCATCGAGGTGACGCCACCCGGCACGCCGTACAGGGAATCGCCGACCTTGCCGGCGTTGAGGACGCCGGCCGGGATGTCGTCGGTCTTGATCAAGTCCTGCTGGGTGGCCAGATCGAGCAGCGAGCCGCGATCGGCGAAGTCACGCAGGGATTCGCGGCGGACCGCCAGCAGGTCGGGCGGGTTGCCGCCGCCGAACCGTACCGCCAGCTTGTCGTCGTAGGCGCTGCCGGACTGGAACTCGGTGGTGATCTTGAGCTCGGGATTGGCCTTGCGGTAGAGCTCGAGCGCGGCCTCGGTCACCTCGGCGCGCTGCGCGTCGCCCCACCAGACCATGTTCACGGCCGTGCCGTCCGCTGTGGCGGAGCCGCCGCCGAACCGGTTGCAGCCGGCGGCCGCGGTCAGGGCACCGGCGCCGAGCAGCAGGGCGGTGCGCCGGGTCAGGGGAGTTGTCATCGTCGACCTCGTCTTTCTCAGTGGGTGGGTACGGCCACGCCGAGGGACCCCAACCGGTCGGGGGTCCAGGCGCGCCAGGCGTCCTGCAGCCGGCTCCGGGCCGCGTCGTCCAGCGGTGCGTGCGGCGGCCGGACGTCGCCGGCCGGGAGGCCGTCGAGGCGGAGCAGTTCCTTGAGTACGGAGACGTTGCACCGGTTGTTGCCGGCGGCGCGCAGCACCTCGACCGGTCGGACCAGGTCAAGCAGCGCGTACAGCCGGGGCAGGTCGTTGTTGATCACCGCGTCACGGACGGCGACGCAGAGCTCGGGCCGGACGTTGCCGATCCCGGTCGTGAAGCCGGTGATCCCGAGCGCGGCGAACGCCGGCACCCGCGACTCGGCCAGCCCGTTGACCCAGACACAGTCCGTACCGGCGGGGCCGCTCAGCAGTGTGGACAGCCCGAGCAGATCGTCCCGGGCGTACTTCACGGCCGCGATACCCGGATGACCGGCCAGCCGGCCGAGCTCACCGATCGCGAGCCGCGGCGACCGGAGGTAGAGCACCGCCGGCAGCGGCGACCGGTCGGCGATCCGTTCGTAGTAGCGGGCCACGTCGGCGCTGTCGCCGAACGGGTCGGCCGGCTCGTGCACCATGATCGCGTGGTAGCCCAGCCCGGCCGCCTCCGTCGCCGTCTTGATCACGTCGCCGACGCTGCCGATCACCCCGGCCAGCAACTGCGCCTGCTGCCGGCCCGCCGCGACGGCACGGAGCATGATCGTCCGTTCGCCCGCGTCGAGCTGTTGCATCTCGGCCGTGTTGCCGAGGGCGGCGATCACGTCGATGCCCGCCGCGTCGGCCCGCCGGGACAGCTCGGTCGCGACCCCGGCCGCCACCGTCCCGTCCTCCGCGTAGGGGCTGATGATCATGGTCGTGATGCCGGCGAACGCTTGCAGGTTCACGGGTGTGCCTCCTCGGACGGTTGCCTCGCCTGGATGCCGAGCCCGCCGTCCACGGCGAGGACGTGCCCGGTGATGTAGCCGGCGTCGGCGGACGCCAGGAAGCTCACGGCGGCGGCGATGTCGGCGCCGGTCGCTGCCCGGCCGAGCGGGATCTGGGCCCGGTGCCGGTCCCGCAGCTGGTCCTCCCGGTCCCGGTTCATGTCGGTGATCACCGCGCCCGGTGCGACCGCGTTGACCCGGATGCCCTGCGGGGCCAGCTCCAGCGCGGCGGCCCGGGTGAACGCCTCGATGGCGCCCTTTGTGCTGTCGTACGCCAGCGCCCGCCGGTGCGCCTTGGTCGCGCCGATCGAGGACACGTTGATCACCGACGAGCCGGGCGGCATGATCTTGGCCGCGGCCGCCGTGCAGAGGAAGGTACCCCGGGCGTTGACCGTGAACGTCGCGTCCCAGTCGGCCAGGCTGACCTCGGCGAACGGGACCCGGCCCACGTACTGCACGGCCGCGTTGTTGATCAACACGTCCAGCCCGCCGAGCCCGCCGGCCACTGCATCGATCATGGACTCGATCGCGGCCGGGTCGGCCACGTCGGCCGGTGCGGCGAGCACGGTGCCACCGTCGGTGGCCAGGCCGTCGACGGCGGCCCGTACGTCGTCGGGATCGCGATCGTTGACCGCCACCGCGGCGCCCTCGGCCAGGAACCGCCGGGCGATGTCGAGGCCGATGTTGCGAGCCGCTCCGGTGACCAGCACCCGGCGTCCGGCGAACCTCATGATCGACTCTTCTTCCCGGTGCGGTCCACCACGTCGGTGACGGCCGTGTCGGTCCAGCGCAGCGGTCCGCGGGCGGCGGCGAGCCGTTCCGGATCGAGGGTGACGCCGAGGCCGGGACCGGTCGGCGGGTGCAGTTCGCCGGAGGAGTAGTCGAGTTCCGTGGTGACGACATCGGTCGTGTAGAGCAGCGGCCCGACCGGATCGGCGGGCTCGTCGGCGATCATGGTCGCGACGCCGAACTGGGCCGCGGCCGCCGTGCCGATGGCGAGTTCCTGGGTGGTCCCGATCAGGCAGCGCAGCCCGGCCGCCTCGGCGATCGCGGCCATCGATCGCGCCGGGGTGATCCCGCCCAGCGTGAACAGGCCGAGGTTGAACACGTCGACGGCCCGGGCTGCCGCGAGCTCGATCGCCCACCGTCGATCATGGACGTGCTCGCTGACCGGGACCAGGGTGCGGCTGCGGACGAAGGCCAGCCCCTCGGTGTCGCGTTCGTACGCGGGCGCCTCGACCAACTGGTAGCCGACCTCCCGGGTGCGTTCGACGAACCGCGCGGCGGTCCGGGCGTCCAGCAGGTTGGAGAAGTCCAGCGACTTCACCGCCACCCGGTCACCGAACCGGTCCCGGAGCCGGCGCAGGAACGCCTCGTCCAGGTCCAGCCGGCGACCCACGTACACCCGGAACAGCGTGAAGCCCCGGTCCAGCCGGTCGGCCACAAGATCAAGATTGGCGTCGATGTCGTCCGGCGACTGCTGCCGGAAGATCGGGTACGCCACCGGCAGTGACTCGCGGACCGCGCCGCCGAGCAGGTCGCTGACGGACAGCCCGGCCAGCTTGCCGCGGACGTCCCAGAGAGCAAGATCGACACCGCACCTGATCACCGACGTCTTGTCGTACAGCGAACCGGCCAGCGGGAACGACTCGGCCAGCCGGCGCTCCGCCTCGTTCGCGCCCTCGACGCCGACCGGCAGCCCGGCCAGCAGTTCGGTCAGGGTGCGCTCCAGCTCGGGGACGTCGACGTGGAACCGCGGCAGGTGCTGGAAGTCCGACATCTCGCCGAGCCCGGTGACCCCGTCGGTCGTGTCCAGTTCGACGATCACGTGGCCGCAGACCAGGCCGGTCGAACGGGGGATCGCGACCGGGGTCAGCCGGACGCCGGTGATCATGGTCATGACAGGTCGCTCTGCTCGAGGGCCCGCAGGACGCCGGCCGCGGACCGCTCGATGTGATCACGGAGCAGACCGGCCGCCTGATCGGCATCGCCGGCCTCGAACGCGTCCAGGACGGCGGTGTGCTCGTCCCACTCGGAGTCGGACGGGGTGGCGTCCGCACGCCAGCCCGCGGTCGCGATGAACGCGTTCATCGCCTGCAGCTTGTCCAGGAAGTCGATCATGAGCTCGTTGCCGCACGCCGCGTAGAGATCACGGTGGAACCGGCGGTTGATCAAGCCGAGCTGGGCCGGCTGGTCGGCCGCCAGCAAGGCCTGAGCCTCGGCCAGGGCACGCCGGGCCGAGGGCTGCGGCCCGGGCTCGCGCAGTTCCACCGCCATCCGGACCGCCGCCGGCTCGACCGCCGCGCGGGCGCCGGAGACGTCCCGGACGGTGGCGGCGTCGAGCGTCCGCACGCTCATCCCCTGGTACGAGTTCGCGACCACCAGGCCGCTCGACCGGAGTTGCTTGAGCGCCTCCCGGATCGGGGTCTTGGACACCCCGAGCCGGGCCGACAATTCGCGCTCGACCAGAGGACTGCCCTGCTTGAGGGTGCCGTTCAGGATCGCCTCCTGCAGCGCGTCCCGGACCCGGTCCCCGCGCGAGATCGGCTGCTCCAGCGACAACCGCGCTCCGTCATCGGTGACTGACATGAGCGCGATCGTAGTATCGTGCGATACCAACGGGCAAGCCCTTTCCCAAATGGTGACGAGAGCTGGGTGGCAGTCCGGGCGGGGAGTTCGGTGGGCCGGGGCTGAGGGTGGCGGGAGGCGGCGGCCGTGCGGGCGGCGCGCGCGATGAAGAGAGGGCGCGCTGAGGTGGCAGGGCGGCGTCCGGCCGGATCAGGCGAGTTGGTGGAGGCGGCGAACCCCGTCCGGATCCTCGACCAGCAGCCGGGCCTGGGCGCCGCCGGCGGCATCGATCAACCGGCCGGCCGGGCCCTTGATCAGGTCGGTGTCCGGGCCGATCACGGTGGTGACCGCGCCGTCGCCGACCGCGATCCGCCAGCCCGCGTCGACCCGGAACGCGCGCAGGACGGCCGTGCCGGCGTCGACGGCGAGGTCGGGCAGCTCGATCCGGCGCCAGTTCGCGCCGTCGCCGAGCCAGCCGGCGACCTTGCCGTCGACCACCCCGGCGACCAGGCACTCGTCCGCGCAGGCGAGCTTGAGCGCGGTGCTCGCCGTACCGGCGGTCGGCAGGTCGACCCGCCGCCAGTCCGCGCCCGCCCGGTCCTGGACCCAGGTCGCGCCGCGGCTGAGCAGACTCTCGTCCAGCTGCAGGGCACTGCCGGCGATGATCACCCGGTCACCGAGCCTTGCGGCCGCTCGCTCGGACAGCAGTTCGCGCGCCGTGCTGGCCAGCGCCGAGCCGCGTGAGTCGACCCTGGTCCAGGTGTTCTTGCGGGCCGTCCAGGCCGTGATGTCCAACCCACGCGGCGATCCCCAGTTGCCGATGATCATCGGCCCGGCCGGCCGGGCCACCATCGCGGTCAGCGAGCCGGCGTCCTGGCCGCCGAAGACCCAGAAGATCTGTTCGTGCTCGCGAACCCCGGCCGTGGTTCCGGACCACACGCTCCACCGGACGTTGGCGTGGGCGCCGCCGCGGTCACCGCCGAACGCGTACACCTCGTCGCCGGCGACAGCGACCGACAACAGAGCCGCCGTGTGGCCGTAGCCGGACTCGGGACTCAGCGGCACCTCGCGGACCCCGCCGTCCTGCTCGACCAGCAGCATCGGCCGGGCCGGGTCGGTCGCGCGGCCGCCGATGATCAGGCCGTCCGGCCCGTCGGCCAGGGTCTCCGCCGCGAACCCGGCCGGCAGCGTGTCGACGGCCGTCCAGACCGGAGCCGGCCGGGTCGCCGTACAGGCTGCCGGAAGGAGCAGCAGCAGGCCGCACAGCACGGAGCCGAGTCGTCGCCGCTGAGCCATGGCGCCCAGTCTGGCCCATGGCACGGCGGCGGAGCGGATGCAGCAAGATGGTGGGTCGAGGACGTACGGCTGAGGAGGCAGGTAGATGAGGATCGAGGAACCGGCAGCCAGCGCGCTGCTGGCCGAGGCGACCGAGGCCGTGGCCCGGCCGGAGTACGACCGCTCGGGGCTGGTCGCGGGCATCGTCCATGTCGGCGTCGGCGGGTTCCACCGGGCACACCAGGCGCTGGTGATCGACCGGCTGCTGCGGCAGGGCCTGGCCCGGGAGTACGCGATCTGCGGCGTCGGGCTGCTGCCCGGGGACCAGCGGATGCGCGATGTGCTGACCGAGCAGGGCGGGCTCTACACGCTGGTCGAGAAGCATCCCGACGGCCGCCGCGACGCCCGGGTGATCGGTTCGATCATCGACTACCTGTATGCGCCGGACAATCCGGAGGCGGTGCTCGAACGGCTGGCCCACCCGGACACCAAGATCATCTCGCTGACCGTGACCGAGGGCGGCTACAACATCTCGCCGGTGACCGGTGACTTCGACCTCTCCACCCCTGCGGTGGTTGCCGATCTTGCTCCGGACGCGGTGCCGCAGACCACCTTCGGCCTGATCACCGAGGCGCTGCGCCGGCGCCGGGACCGCGGCACGGGTCCGGTGACGATCATGTCCTGCGACAACATCCAGGGCAACGGCCACGTCGCCCGGGACGCGTACACGACCTTCGCCCGCGCCAAGGATCCGGAGCTGGCCGAGTGGATCGCCGCCGAGGTGCGGTTCCCGAACTCGATGGTGGACCGGATCACGCCGGTCACCACCGACACCGACCGGGCCGAGATCGCCGAGCAGTTCGGCGTCCGGGACGGCTGGCCGGTCGTCGCGGAACCCTTCTTCCAATGGGTTCTGGAGGACCACTTCGCCGCCGGCCGGCCCGAATACGACCGCGGCGAGGTGCAGCTGGTCGAGGACGTGGAGCCGTACGAGCTGATGAAGCTGCGGCTGCTCAACGCCAGCCACCAGGGCATCGCCTACTTCGGACACCTGGCCGGGTACACCTATGCGCACGAGGCGGCGCAGGACCCGGTGTTCGCCACGTTCCTGCTGAACTACATGAACACCGAAGCGATCCCGACCCTGCGGCCGGTGCCCGGAATCGATCTTGACGACTACACCAAGACCTTGATCGAACGGTTCTCCAACGCCGAGGTCAAGGACACCGTCGCGCGGCTCGCGGCCGAGTCCTCGGACCGGATCCCGAAGTGGCTGGTCCCGGTGATCAAGGCCAACCTGGAGTCCGGCGGCCCGGTCCGGCTGTCGGCGGCGATCGTCGCCAGCTGGGCCCGTTACGCCGAGGGGGTCGACGAGAAGGGTGAGCCGATCACCGTCGTCGACCGACTCGCCGATCAGCTGACCGCCGCGGCCCGGACCCAGCGCGAGGACAAGACCGCCTTCATCGCCGACCGGGAACTGTTCGGTGACCTGATCGACGACGAGCGGTTCGTCGCCGCCTACACGGAGGCCCTCGATTCCCTGATCGACAACGGCGCGCACGCCACGCTGGAGCGGCTGATCACGACCGGTTGAGCTCGGTGCGACGGGCGGCGTGCAACGACGCGACAGCGGTGGCGGCCGCAAGCAGGGACAGGCCGGCGATCCAGCCGAGGTTGTAGGTCGCGACGAGCCCGCTCAGCGGGGCCCCGATCAGGACACCGGCATAGATCCCGTTCATGTAGAGGCCGGTCGCCTTCCCCAGCCGCAGTCCGGGTCTCGCCTGAACCCAGGTCAGGGCCGTCGCGGCGAATACGCCGTAATAGGCGCCCTCGAGGATCGACCCGGCCACGGCGGCCGCCGTACCCGCGCCGAGCAGATACGTGCCGTACGCCAGCGCGGCGACCGCCCCGGCGATCGTCAACGTGACTCGTGGCCCGAATCGGAGGGCAAGGAAGGGGCTGGCGAGGATCGCCGCCATCTCGACGGCCGCCTTGAGACCCAGCAGCAGTCCGGTCATCGACTCCGGGATCGCGAACCGGCGTACGAGGAGCAAGGGCAGTGACGTCGCGGTCGCGATGTGGGCGAAGGAGAACAACAGCACGACCGCGACGGCCGGCAGGTGCCGAAGCACACGCTCAGTGGAACGCGAACCGTCCGAGTCGTCAGCCACCGATCCCGCAGCGGCGATCTCTGCGGCACGCTGGGAACGCCGGTCGAGCCAGGACGAGGCGGCCAGTACGGCCAACGCACCGGCCCCGGCCATCGCGGCGATCACCGTGAATCCGGTCGCGATCCCATGGCCGCCGACGACGGCGAAGCTGATCGCCGGCCCGGCCATCCAGGCCGCGGAGGTGATCACCCGAAGGGCGGAGTTCACCCGGCTGGGATCGCGATGCTCGGCCTCGGTGATCATCCGGCCGAGCGTGTAGTAGAGCGGTGCCGCAGCGCCGCCGACGGCAGTGCCGAGCGCCGTGAGGACGAGCAGCCAGACCAGCCCGTTGAGTGCGCCGATGCCGGCCAGGGCGGCGGCAGCCTGGCCCAGTCCGCACACCAGGCACAGAAGGGATCGCCGCTTCGTCGCGTCGATCACCGACGACAGCCTGTGGTTCACCGCGATCGTGATCACCATGACGGCGAACGAATAGGCGCCCACCCACCACAACGGCCAGCCGAGCCGAGTGGCCAGCGCGTACGGCACCAGCGGCACCATCGCGGCGTTGGCCAACATCGCCAGTCCGAGCAGGACCGGGACTCCCCAGACATCGGGCCGCCGCCAGGCTCCGGAGCACGCGGAGCGGCGCGAAGGCGGCATGGCTGCAGCACATCGTGCTTCCGGTGCCGAACGCAAGTGAGTTACGGGCGTGCTCGATCGGGCGGACGGCGGCGGGCACACTGTGCAGATCGACTGGACCCGCGGCGAGCAGCAGGTGTGATGGCGAAATCGAAGGTCAGCAAGGCGGAGGAGTTGGTGCGGTCGGAGGGCCTTGCCGCAGAGGAGAATCCGGACGCGCCGTTGAAGGCAGGAACCAAGGTCACCAGGCCGGGCCGAGCCAGGTCCGCCGTGTACTCGATTCGGCTGACCCCCGACGAGGTTCAGGCCGTGAACGCGGCCGCTGATCTTGCCGGAGTGCCTGCTTCGGTCCTGGTCCGGGGGTGGGTCCGGCAAGGTCTGGCCACACAACGCAACGATGATCCAGCCGCCATCGCCGAGCAATTGGCGCACGATGTCGCCCGCCTCCGTCGCAGCCTGCCGGCCAGCGCCTGATCAGGCGGCACCACGTCGTCAGCGGGAGGAACTACGCTCGGTGCGGTGAGTGGGCCGAACGGGTGGCAGGGGGCGTTGTCGAACGACGCCGTCATCGCCATGGCCGGCCACGAGACGTACGCGCGGGGGATGGTGTACGCGCGCCGCGGGAACGTGTCCGGGGTGGAGTTCGACTCGGCGACCAAGACGCTGACGGCGTCGGTCCGGGGCAGCGGCGGGCACACGTACCGGACCGTGGTCGGGTTGAACGACTCGGATCCGCGTCGCGGCACGATCCCGTTCGGGCGCTGCTCCTGCCCGGTGGCCCGGGACTGCAAGCACGCGGTCGCGGTGTTGATCACTGCCCGCGGTCTGGACGGGCTGGTCCGGAGCCTGGATCGGCCCGAGTGGGAGCAGGTGCTGACCCGGCTCAGCACGGCCCCGGACCCGACTCCGTCCGACGTCGGCACGGCGCTCGGGATCGAGTTCGAGGTGCACCATCGGACCACCTATCGCGGGCAGGGGAACATCACCGGCACCGAGACGCCGAGCCTGCGGGCCCGGCCGGTGCGGCGCACGGCGAAAGGTGGCTGGGTCCGCGGCGGGATCTCCTGGGATGATCTTGACGCCCGGCATCTCGGCTATCCCCAACCACAGCAGGATCTGCTGCTCCAGTTCAGGTTCGCCTGCGGGCCGATGGCGCGGTACGTGTACGGACGCTCGCCGTGGATCTCCTTCGACACGGTCGCTCCACGGGTCTGGTCGCTGCTGGAGGCGGCGCCGGAACTCGGGCTCGGCCTGATCGAGGGCCGGGACCCGATCGAGGTCGGAGTTGATCATGCCGCGGTGCGGCTGGACGCCCGGCGGCTGCTGGACGGCTCGATCCTGCTCGGCCCGGTGATCATGATCGGCGGCCTGGCGTTGGCGCCGGAGCGGATCGGGCTGCTCGGCGAGCCGGCCCACGGACTGTTCAGCCATGACGGCGGGATCAGGCTGTATCGGCTGGCCGAGCCGCTGCCGCGGGAACTGCGCCAGTTGATCATCGAGCGGCGCAGCGTCGACATCCCGGCCGCGGACGAGGGTCGGTTCACCGGCGAGTTCTATCCGCAGGTGCGGCGGAAGGCGCAGATCGTCTCCAGCGACGGTTCGGTCGAGTTGCCCGAGGTGGCGCCGCCGACGCCGGAGCTGACCGTCCGCTACGAGCCGGGGCACCGGCTCCGGCTCCAGTGGCGTTGGGTCTACCCGGCTGCGAGTGCGGCGCAGCGGTTCGACTTCGACGAGCCGGTACGGACTCCGACGGTGCGCGATCCGGCCGCGGAGGCGCGGATCGCGGGCGGGCTGCCGCTGCCGTACGAGAGCATCCCGGAACTCGCGCTGCGCAAGGGAAAGCTCCTGCCTGCGCCGACGGTCGAGCTGACCGGGATGGCGGCCGCGATCTTCTCGGCCGAGGTGATCGACGAACTGGAGCAGGCCGGCGTCGCGGTGATCATCGAGGGCGACCGGCTCGACTACCGCCGCTCCGAGGCGGACCCGCTGGTCAAGCTGGAGACCACGTCGGAGACCTCGGACTGGTTCGACCTGCGGATCGACGTGTCGATCGACGGCGAACAGGTCCCGTTCGAGGAGCTCTTCGCCGGCCTGGCCCGCGGCGACGAGTTCCTGATCTTGGAGACCGGCGTCTACGTCGAGCTGGACCGGCCAGAGTTCACCCGGCTGGCCGAGTTGATCGACGAGGCGCGGGCGATCATCGACGCCGACGACGACCCGGGCACGATCCGGGTCAGCCGGCTGGCGGTGAGCGTCTGGGAGGAGCTGGTCGGGCTCGGGGTGGTGCTGGACCAGTCCGACCGGTGGGCGACGGCGGTGCGTGAGCTGACCACCGTGGCGGAGGGGGACAGCGAGCCGCCGGCGGAGCTCGAGGCCACCATGAGGCCGTACCAGCTGGAGGGCTATCGCTGGCTGACCACCCTGTGGCGGAACGGACTCGGCGGGATCCTGGCCGACGACATGGGTCTCGGCAAGACCATGCAGGCACTGGCGCTGATCTGCCGGGCCCGGCAGCAGGCCGAAGATCGTGATCATGGTCCGTGGCTGGTGGTCGCGCCGACCAGCGTGGTCGGCAACTGGGCTCGCGAGGCGGCCACGTTCGCGCCCGGCCTGCGGGTGGTCGCGGTGGAGAAGACCGAGGGCAAGAGCCGGACGCCGCTGACCGAGACGATCGCCGGCGCCGACCTGGTGATCACCAGCTACACGCTGCTGCGGATCGACGCCGAGGCGTACGCCGAAGCGGGCTGGTCCGGAATGATCTTGGACGAGGCGCAGTTCGTGAAGAACCACCGGGCCCGGACCTATGCCGCGGCGCGCCGGGTCCGCTGCCCGGTGAAGCTGGCGATCACGGGCACGCCGCTGGAGAACAGCCTGATGGATCTCTGGGCGCTGCTGTCGATCGTGGCGCCCGGGCTGTTCCCGCACCCGGACCGGTTCGCCGAGTACTACCGGCGGCCGATCGAGCGGGGCGAGGATCCGGAGCGGCTGGGCCGGCTGCGCCGCCGGATCCGTCCGCTGATGCTGCGCCGGACCAAGGAGTCGGTGGCCCTCGACCTGCCGCCGAAGATCGAACAGGTGCTGGACGTGGTGCTGCAGCCGAAACAGCTGCGGATCTACCAGACCCATCTGCAACGGGAACGGCAGAAGGTGCTCGGCCTGGTCGACGACCTCGACTCCAACCGGTTCACGATCTTGAGTTCGATCACCAAGCTGCGCCAGCTCAGTCTGGATCCGGGACTGGTCGACCCCGAGTACGCCGACGTCGGTTCGAGCAAGATCGATCTGCTGATCGAGCAACTGTCCGAGGTGATCGCCGAGGGCCACCGGGCGCTCGTGTTCAGCCAGTTCACCGGCTTCCTGAAGTTGATCAAGGACCGGCTGGACGGCGACGGGATCGGGTACGGCTACCTGGACGGCAGCACCCGGAAGCGCGCGGCCGAGATCGAGCGGTTCACCTCGGGCGAGGTGCCGGTCTTCCTGATCAGCCTGAAGGCCGGCGGCTTCGGCCTCAACCTGACCCAGGCCGACTACTGCTTCGTACTCGACCCGTGGTGGAACCCGGCCGCCGAGGCGCAGGCCGTCGACCGCGCGCATCGGATCGGCCAGACCCGGAACGTCATGGTGTACCGGATGGTCGCCCGGGACACCATCGAGGAGAAGGTGATGGCGCTCAAGGAGCGCAAGGCCGAGCTCTTCGATGCCGTGCTGGGCGGCGACACCATGTCCGCGGCCGGACTGTCGGCCGACGACATCCGCGACCTGTTCGCCGGCTAGCTCGACGGCTGGTGGGCACCCGTCACCACCGATCGGTGGGCCCGGTTAGCGTGGGGCTGTGATGCTGAGCGCACGTGGAACCGCCGAGGCCGTCCGAACCGGGGCGGTGTCGCCGACCGAACTCGTCGAGGACACCCTGAAGCGGGCCGAGCGGCTGGGGCCGGAGGTGGGGGCGTTCGTGACGCTGACGCCGGAGCTCGCGCTGGCCCAGGCGGCCGAGCTGGAGCGGCGGCTCCGGGCGGGCGAGGAGCTGCCGCCGCTGGCGGGGGTTCCCTGTCCGATCAAGGATCTGACCCAGGTCGCCGGAGTGCCGATCCGGCGCGGTAGCGCGGCGCTGCCGGCGGATCCGGCACCGGTCGACGACGGGGTGGTCACCCTGCTCCGGGAGGCCGGAACGATCATGATCGGCAAGACCAATACGCCCGAGTTCGGGCTGCCGCCGTACACCGAGCCGGACGTGGCGCCGCCGGCCCGTACCCCTTGGGATCTGGGCCGGTCGGCCGGCGGGTCCAGCGGCGGTGCGGCGGCCGCGGTGGCCGCCGGGCTGGTACCGATCGCACATGCCAGTGACGGCGGCGGATCGATCCGGATCCCGGCCTCCTGCTGCGGGCTGGTCGGGCTGAAGCCGTCCCGGGGGCGGGTCAGCCCGGGGCCGTACGGTGCGGAGGCGGCCGGGCTGAGCACCCACGGGGTGGTGACCCGGGATGTCCGCGACACCGCGCTGGCGCTGGATCTGCTCGCCCACGACTGGCCGGGTGACGCGTTCGTCGCCCCGCCGGGAGGTCCGTTCCTCGCCGCGTGCGACGTCGAGCCGGAGTCGCTGCGGATCGGGCTGGTCCTGGATCCCTTCTACGGAACGCCGGGCGAGGTCGATCCGGCCTGCCGGGAGGCGGCCGAACGGACGGCGGAACTGCTGACCGAGCTCGGGCACCGGGTGGACGCCGGGCCCGCGCCGCTCACGGCCGAGTCGCAGCAGCGGGGCCTGTACGCGTTCGAGGCGCTCTGGTCGATCGGCGCCCTCGGCGCCCCGGTTCCGGCCGGGGCGGAGGACCGGCTGACACCGCTGACCCGGCACCTGCGCGAGGTCGGTCGCGGGGTCAGCGGGTTGCGCTACGCCCAGGCCGTGCAGACGGCGCAGTTGATCACCCGCGAGGTGGCCGCTGCCTGGCAGTCGTACGACCTCATCCTGACCCCGACCCTGGCGCAGCCGCCGATGCCGATCGGGGGCTTGAGGAATGATCATGATCCGGTCGCCGAATTCGAAGCCCAGTACGCGTACACGCCGTGGACCAACCTGGCCAACGTCACCGGCCGCCCATCGATCAGCCTGCCGCTGCACCGGATCGAACGGGACGGCCGGACGCTGCCGATCGGGATCATGCTGACCGGTCGGTACGGTGCCGACGCCATGATCATCTCCGTCGCCGCCCAGCTGGAACGGGCCCGGCCGTGGCCGGAGGGGCCACGGCCGGTGCACCGGTCAGAGGCTGGCTAGGACCGCCTCGGCGAGGCTCGACGCCCGCGGCTCGCCGATCCGGAACGACCACAGGTTGGTCAGGTAGCAGAACCCGATCCCCAGTTCGGGGTCGGCGAACCCGACCGACCCGCCCGAACCCGGATGCCCGAACGCCTTCGGCCCGGTCAGCGGCATCGGCGGGCAGGACCTCCAGAACCCGAGGGACATGTTGAAGGACCGGTTCGCCGGGATGTCCAGGTCCGCCGGCAGCCCGTACATCCGGGTCTTGTCGGTCTGCACCTCGGTCGCCCGCTCCACCGTCGCCGGCTCGAGCAGCCGGAAGCCGTCGACGTCGCTCACCGTGGCCGCGTACATCCGGGCGACCGACCGCGCGTCCGTGTGCAGGTTGGCAGCCGGGAACTCCGCCGCCCGGTAGGCCCGGGACTCGAAGACGGACTGATCATCGAGCGCACCGCCGACCGAAGCGGCCTTGGCCTGCACCGAGTCCTCGCTCCAGAGCGCCTGGATCCACCGGGTCACCGTCTCCGCGTCCAGACCCATGGTCGCGATCATGCCCTCGGTCATCTCCTCGAGGGTGAACGGCTTCGCGTACCCGATCGTGGCCACCCGCGGCTCCTGCTCCTCGGGCAGTCCGATCCAGGCGTTCAGGCCGAGCGGGGCGACGATCTCGTCGGCGAAGAACGTGCCGAGCGACTTCCCGGAGATCCGCCGCACCACCTCGCCGACCAGATAGCCGTAGGTCATGCTGTGGTAGACGTGCTCGGTGCCCGGCTGCCACAGCGGCCGCTGCGCCTCCAGCGCCTTGATCACCGGATCCCAGGCACAGGCGTCCTCGAAGGTCAGCGGACCGTCGACGATCGGCAGTCCGGCCTGGTGCGAGAGCAGCCAGCGGACCGGGATCTCCTCCTTGCCGGCCGCGCCGAACTCGGGCCAGTACTCGACCACGGGGGCGTCCAGGTCCAGCTGCCCCCGCTGGGCCAGCAGGTGGGCGCAGATCGCGGTGGCCCCCTTGGTGGTGGAGGCGACCAGGGCGATGGTGTCCTCGTTCCACGGCCGCTGGGTCGCGCTGTCGCTGAGCCCGCCCCAGAGGTCGACCACCGGCCGGCCGTCGTGGTACACGGCGCAGGCCGCGCCGACCTCGCCGGGATCGCCGCTGAAGTTCGCCCGGAACGCGTCGGCGACCTTGCCCCAACCGTCCTCGACGTGGCCCTGCACGGTGGCTGCGTTCGTTGTGCTCATGATCGTGTCGTCCCTCTCACTCGGATGCGTCGTCGTTCGTGGAACCACCCTCCGAGCGGAGCCTGTCATCGGCCTGACACCGACCTGACACTAGTGACGCACGACACTAGGCGAGCCGGGGCAGGATCTCCTCGCCGTAGCGGCGCAGCGTCTCGTCGTTGGCGTCGTGCTGCAGGTAGATCGCGAACTGATCCACCCCGAGCTCGGCCAGCCCCTTCAATCGGCGTACGTGATCATCGACCGGGCCGATCAGGCAGAACCGGTCCAGCACCTCGTCGGCGACGAAGCCGACATGATCGTTCTCGGCCCGGCCATGGGTGCTGTAGTCGTAGCCCACCCGCCCGGCGATGAACTCGGTCAGCTCCCGCGGCACCGGCGCCGACTCTCCGTAGCGCTCGACGATGTCGGCCGCGTGGTTGCCGACCATGCCGCCGAACCAGCGAAGTTGATCACGGGCGTGGGCCCGGGCGGCCGGATCGTCCTCGGTGACGTACGCCGGCGCCGCGACGCAGATCGTGAGCGACTCCGGATCGCGGCCGGCCGCGGCGGCAGCGGCCCGGACCTCGGCGATCGTCCAGGCGGCGATGCTCGGATCCGCGACCTGCAGGATGAAACCGTCCGCCACCTCGCCGGTCAGGGCCAGCGCCCGTGGTCCGTACGCGGCGATCCAGACGTCCAGGCTGCTGCCGTCGACCCAGGGAAAGCGGATCGTCGATCCCCGGTAGTCGATCTCCTCGCCGGCGGCCAGGCTGCGGATCACCTCGACCGAATCGCGCAGCGTGGCCAGCGTGCTGGGCCGGCCGTTGGTGACCCGGACCGCCGAGTCGCCGCGACCGATGCCGCAGATCGTCCGGTTGCCGTACATCTCGTTGAGGGTGGCGAACAGGCTGGCCGTCACGGTCCAGTCCCGGGTCTCCGGGTTCGTCACCATCGGGCCGACCACGACCCGCTCGGTGCGGTCCAGGATCTGACTGAGGATCGGGTACGGTTCCGGCCACAGGATGTGGCTGTCGAAGGTCCAGACGTGGCTGAACCCGTAACCGTCCGCCCGCACGGCAAGATCAACAACGCGGGACGACGGGGGAGTGGTCTGCAGGACGACGCCGATGTCCATCGTGTGCTCCTTCCGGAGCCACCCGACTTTAGCAGTTCATGACGACACTAGGATCGCAAGCATGGTTGAAGATCCGGGCGACGAGGTGGCGATCGGGATCCTGTTCGACGTGCTGGTCGCCCACGAGCGGGTCGGAGCGCTGCTCCGGGTGATCCTGCAACCGCTCGGGCTGACTCCGAGCGAGTATGCCGTGACCAGCCTGTTGATCACCGCTGGTCCCCGGACCCATGGGGCGATCGGTCGACGGCTCGGGATCACCCGGTCGACCCTGTCCGGGCTGCTGGCCTCGCTGGAACGCAAGGACCTGATCGAGCGGCGGCCGGTCGAGGACGGCCGGAGCGCGTTGATCACGATGACCGCAACCGGCCGGCGCCTGCACCGGCGGGCCGAGCGGGCCGTTGCACGGCACTGGACCGAGCGGCAGGACCCGAAGTCGATCAAGGAAACTCAGCGCCGGCTGACCTGGCTGATCGGCCGGCTCGAGGAGGCCGCGGACCAGGCCTGTTGATCAGGAACGCGGATCCGGGAAGGCCGTCACCGTGTACGGCGGAGTGCCCGGAGCATGATCGAGTTGGCTGTTGACGACCAGGATCCGGCCCTGGTCCAGCTCGAGCGTCGTCGGCGAGTCCAGGCCGGCGTCCAGCACCTGCGGGAGTTGTCGGCCGGCGGTCAGGTCGCGGTTCAGCTCGACGAAGTAGACGCCCTGCCGACCGGCCGGTGCCCGGTAGTTGAGCACCGCGGCGAGCCGGCGTCCGGACAGCCGCATCCCGTCCGGCCCGAAGAAGCCGTCGGCAGCGCCCTCGACCTCGACGAACGCCGCGGCGCCGGTGGCCGGATCGAGCCGGATCAGGCTGCCCAGTCCCTGGCTGGACACCAGCAGCAGGTCGGGATCCCGGCTGGTCACGATCCCGTTCAGGAACCACCAGCCGGTCTGGAACTCCGGATGCCAGTCGGTCGCGACGAACCAGGGCCGCAGCTCGCCGCAGCGCGGGCCGGACAGCGGGGCGCGGTGGACGACAGCGTTGGCGTCGTCGGTGACGTAGACCGCGTCGCGGGTGAAGGCCAGGTCGTTCAACGACGGGGTGCCGTCCGGCACCTGCACCTGCTGGACCAGCCGGCCGCGGAGGTCGTACAGGTCGAGGCCGTCCGGCCGGGTCACCCAGAGCCGGCCGCGGTGCCAGGACAACCCGAGCGCCTTACCCCGACCCGCCTCGGCGCCGGCGGCGAACGGCCGCATCCGGGCCGACCGGCGGTCGCCGACGACGACATCGCCGGTGGTCAGGCTGCCCACCCAGAACCGGCCGCCGGGCCCGCCGGCGATGCCCTCGGGCTGGAAGCCGGGCGCCGTGCTGACCAGGTACTCGTCCGGCAGTCGTGGCCGGGCCTGGGCCGGCTCGGCGCCGAGGGCCATCGCCGTCGCGGCGCCGACGCCGCCGGTGATCAAGGTCCGTCGCGTCAGCATGATCAACTCCCCGAGATCGTACGGATCCGAACTATCTCCGGATCCTAGCGGCAACGGGAGCGGCCCGCGGTAGGTTGACGAAATGACCACCGAGCGCGCCCGCTACTTCGACACCTGGTACGCCAACATGGCGGAATCCCCGCTGGTGGACGAGATCCAGCGCCGGCACCTCGGCTTGCCGCCGGGGCTGCCGTCGACCAGTCTGCTCACCTGGGACGGGCTGGCCGAGGTGACCGACGAACTGCGGCTGGCGCCCGGCCGGACGCTGCTCGACCTGGCCTGCGGCCGCGGTGGTTACGGGCTGGAGATCGCCTCCCGTACCGGAGCGAAGCAGGTCGGGGTCGACCACTCCGCCGTCGCGATCGAGCAGGCCACGGCGCTGGCCGATCGGCTCGGCCGGGAGGCCGACTTCCGGGTCGGCGAGTTCGCCGCCACCGGGCTGGCCGACGGTTCGGTCGACGGCATCGTCTGCATCGACTCGATCCAGTTCGCGGACCCGCCGGAGGCCGCCTTCGCGGAGCTGCGGCGGATCCTCGTCCCCGGCGGCCGGGTGGTGCTGACCTGCTGGGAGCCGCGCGGTGAACCGGCGACGGAGCGGTATGCCCGGTTGGCCCGGCTGCAGCTCGCCGCCGAGCTGGCCCGGGCCGGCTTCGACGACGTCACGGTGGTCGAACGGCCCGAGTGGCAGGGGGCGGAGCGGGCGATGTGGGAGGAAGCCGCTGCGCTCGAACCGGGCGACGACCCCGCGCTGCGGTCCTTCCACGACGAGGGTGTCGAGTCCCTTCGGCACTGGGGCAGCCTGCGCCGCGTACTGGCGACCGCCACCGCTCCCTGAGGTCAGCGCGCCCTGAGGTCAGGCCGGTTCGGTTGCCTGGGAATCGGCCACCGAGCGCCGCGCCAGCGGCGGGGTGACCCGTTCGGCGATCTTGGTCAGCCCGGCGGTCAACGGACCGAGGTCCTCCGGATCGAGCGCGTCGAAGACCAGCCGGCGGACGTGCCGGACATGTTCCGGTGCCGCCGTCTCGATGGTCTGCAGCCCAAGATCGGTGAGGGTGGCCAGGGTGCCGCGGCCGTCCACCTCGGACGGTGACCGGCGGACCCAGCCGCGTGCCTCCAGCCGCTTCACCACGTGCGACATCCGGGACGGCGAGGAGTTGCTGCGGGCGGCGAGCTCGCCCATCGTCAGGGTCAGGTCACGGCTCTCGGAGAGCATGGCGATCACGTAGTAGTCGACCATGCGCAGGCCGGAATCCTTGCTGAGCTGGGTATCCAGCGTGCTCTCCAGTCGCATCGCGATGTTGACCAGGGCGACCCAGCAGTCGCGTTCACGCTCGTCGAGCCAGGGTACGTCGTCCATGATCATGATCCCAGCGCGCGATGGCCGGCGGACAGGTCGAGGTAGTGCTTGGCGTTGTCGATCACCTTGCTCACCTCGGCGTCGGTCAGCTCGCGACGCACCTTGCCGGGCACCCCGGCGACCAGCGACCGGGGCGGGATCACCGTGCCCTCCAGCACCACCGTGCCCGCAGCCACCAGCGAGTTCCGGCCGACCACGGCACCGTTCAGCACCGTGGCGTGCATCCCGATCAGCGTGTCATCCTCGATGGTGCAGCCGTGCACCACCGCCGCATGCCCGACGCTGACGCCCGACCCGATGATCGACGGATGCCCCGTGTCGGTGTGCACCACCACGTTGTCCTGGAGATTGCTGCCCGCACCGAGCCGGATCTCGGCCATGTCGCCACGCACCACGGCACCGTAGAAGACGCTGGCCGCAGCCTCGATCGTCACCTCGCCGACGATCGTCGCGTTCGGCGCGACCCAGGCCTCGGCATCGATGACCGGAGCCGTGTCGCCGTACGGAAGAATGAGCGGATTCGCCATGCAGGTCACCCTACTTCGACCGATGAATTTCGGTTCGGGCCCTGGTCAACCTCGCCATGACGATTCAATCCTTGGCCCAGTTCCTGCGCGGCACCTGGACCTTCGGCGGGGAGGCTTCGGGCACGGACCGGAACCGGATCGACGGCGCCTGGACCTGGCCCGGCGGCGGCTACACCTACGCGATGACCCGCACCTCCGACTGACCCGGAACCAGGATCGCCGAGTGTGACGTTACGGACCCGCGAACTCGATTTCCGCGGTAGGTAACGTCACACTCGGCGACGGGTGGTGCAGGGGAGGGTTAGACCTGGATCACCGGGGCGATCGTCTTGGTCTTGGCGCCCTCGTAGGCGGCGAGGATGATGCCGAGGGCCTCGATGCCTTCCTTCTCAGTGTGCAGCGGGCGGGTCTTGTTGATCAAGGAATCGGCGAAGTGGCTGATCTCCGCGGTGAAGGTGTCGACCTCCTCGAACTCCTCGGTCTTCGACTCGCCGGAGCGCAGCGTGTACGACAGCTCGGACTTGGTCCCGTACAGGGAGCCGAGCTCGCCGACCACGGAGAACCGCTCGGTGATCGAGGCCGGGGTGTACGCCCAGCTGGTCACCAGCTGGCCGACCACGCCGTTGTCGAACCTGATCAACACCTGGGCGGAGTCCTCGCCCTCCGCGAAGGTCAGCCGGTGCGTCGAGAGCATCGCGGTCGCCTCGACCGGGACACCGCCGGCCAGGTGCAGCATCAGGTAGGTCGGGTGGTAGCCGGTGTCGATCAGCTCGCCGCCGCCGCTGGTCTTGCTGCTGGCCCGCCAGCCCATGTTGGCCGGGTCGAAGTTGTTGTAGAAGCTGTCGGTGGTCCGGACCTCGTACACCTTGCCGAGGGCGCCGGACTCGATCAGTTCCTTCGCCTTCGCCACGGCCGGCATGAACAGCTGGTTGTGGCCGCTCATCAGGGTGACCCCGGCGGACGCGACCGCGTCCAGCACCTGACGCGCCTCGTCGGCGTTCAGGCAGAGCGGCTTCTCGCACAGGATGTGCTTGCCGGCCTTGGCCGCGGTGAGGATCGCGTCGGCGTGCAGGTGGTGCGGCAGGCAGATGTCCACCGCGTCGATGTCGGCCGAGTTGATCATGTCGTGGTAGTCGGCGTACGACTCCGCGGACAGTTCCTCGGCCCGCTTGGCCAACGTCTCCGGTACGGCGTCGGCGACCGCCGTGATGGTGATCTTGTCGCTGTGGGTGGCGTAACCGCGGATGTGGGCGGAGGCGATGCCGCCGGCCCCGATCAGGCCGACCTTGATCTTGCTCATGCTGGAAGGCTCCTCAGTGAGATCAGTGAGTGTAGGAAACGGACTGGCCGGTGCCGGCCGCTTCGTTGGCCGCGACGACCAGGCGGGTCAGCTCGACGGCGCGGGCCAGGTTGTCGTCGGCCCGGGTGCCGTTGCGGATGTGGTCGACCCATTGTCCGTAGGCGTCCTGGCCGTGCTCGGGCACCTCGTGGCTGGTCCAGTCCCGGTCGGCGCCGGAGACCCGGACGACGTTCTCGGCGTCGTTGTAGACCAGGGCGCCCTCGGTGCCGAACAGCTCGATGCTGAACGGGTTCCGGCTGGCGAAGCCGGCCTCGATCACGCCGATCCGCTGGTTCGGGTAGCCGATGGTGACCACGGCATGATCATCGACCGGCCGCTTGGTGATCGAACGGTAGGTGGCGCTGACCGTGTCCGGATCGTCGCCGAGGAACAGCTGGGTCAGGTAGACCGGGTGGCAGCCGAGGTCGGTCAGTGCACCGCCGATCGCGGTCTCCGGATCGTAGAAGCGGTCCGGCAGCCAGTTCTTGACCGCCCCGTCGTGGGACAGCCGGACCCGGCCGTAGGTGAGCTCGCCGAGCACCCCGGAGGCCACGATCTCGTTGATCTTGGCCGTGTAGCCGTGGTACAGCCGGGGCAGCGAGACGATCAGCTTCACGCCGTTCTCGTCGGCGGCGGCGATGATCTCTTCGGCTTCGGCGACGGTCGGTGCGAGCAGCTTCTCGGTGAAGATGTGCTTGCCGGCCCGGGCCGCGGCGACCATCACGTCGCGGTGCCGGCTGGTCTCGGTGGTGACGGTGACGGCGTCGATGTCGTCCCGCGCCAGCAGGGCGTCCAGGTCATCGGTGAACTCGGCACCGAAGTCCTTCGCGCCGGCCGCGCCGCGTTCGGCATCGTCGTCGTAGACCGCGACGAGCTCCGTGTCGGGGTGCGCCTGGGTGGAACGGGAGTAGTCGCCTGCGTGCACGTGCCAGAAGCTCAGCACCGCGACTCTGAGGGGATTGGACACGATCTGTTGACCTCGTCTCTGTCGGTCTTGTCAGGGCCTTGTGTCGACAAACTCCAAGTGATGGAGTAATTTCACGCTATCGGTCGTTGCTGCGGAACGCACGCCCGTGATCAGGAAGTGGACTCTCTTCGGCCACACCCGCCCCAGGAGAGGAATTCGATGTCGAATCCGACAGATATTGCCATGCCCACGGCCGGGCCCGAGGCCGGGGTTGAAGGACCACGGGACCGCCCTGCGGCGCGGTCCCGAAGACCGTGGAGCGCACGGGACAAGCGCAATCTGCGGATGGGCCTGCTGTTCATCTCGCCCTGGCTGATCGGGGTGACCGTCTTCGTCGCGTACCCGCTCGTCTATTCGATCATCATCAGCCTGACCCGCTACTCGGGGATGCTCGCGCCGACGTTCGTCGGCCTGGGCAACTACCTGACGATCTTCACCGATCCGTTGATCAGGACGTCCTCGTTCAACACGATCTTCTACGCCGGGCTGGCGGTGCCGATCGGGCTCGTCGTCGCGATCTTGCTGGCCCTGGCGATGAACCGCAACGTCCGCGAGGTCGCCGTCTACCGGACCGCGCTGTACATCCCGTCGCTGGTGCCGGCCTTCGCGCTGAGCTTCATCTTCGTGGTCTTCGTGAACCCGCAGTTCGGCCTGTTCAGCCTGCTGAACAACGCGTTGGGCCGGGAGAGCGTGAACCTGCTCGGCGAGCCGATCTCGGCCAAGATCGTGATCGTGCTGATGCTGCAGCTGGGCGCCGGCAACGCCGCGTTGATCTTCCTGGCCGGGCTGAACAACATCCCGAAGACCTTGTACGAGGCGGCGCGGGTGGACGGGGCCGGGCCGCTGCGACAGTTCTGGTCGATCACGCTGCCGCTGCTCAGCCCGGCGATCTTGTTCAACTTGATCACCGGGATCTCCGGCGCGCTGCAGGTGTTCACCGAGGCCTACGTGCTGACCAACGGCACCGGAGCGCCGGACAACGGAACCCTGTTCTACATGATGTATCTGTACCAGAACGCCTTCAAATACGCCTCGCTCGGTTATGCGTCGGCGATGGCCGTGGTGCTCTTCATCGTCGGGATGCTGCTGGCCGGCCTGGTCTATTGGCTGTCCCGGCGTTTCGTGAACTACGACACGGCCGCAGGCTGAGGAGGCGATCATGACTCTGACCACGCAGACCGGCCCCGGCTACGACGAGGGCCGGGAGATCACCCAGGGCCGACGGCAGACGGGACTGGCCAAGGACGGCAGCCGGCAACGCTGGTACAGCTCGCTTCTCGCGCGGGTGCTGATGATCGGGTTGAGCTGCCTGTTCCTGCTGCCGCTCTACTGGATGATCATCTCGGCTCTGAAGGGCGAGGCCGAGCTGGCCCAGTACCCGCCGACGTTCTTCCCGACCGAGCTGCGCTGGCAGAACTTCGTGGATGCGGTCAACGCGATGCCGTTCGCCCGCTTCTTCGTGAACACCGCGGCGATCACGATCATGTCGGTCGTCTTCTCGGTGGTGTCCAGCTTCGTCGTCGCGTACGGCTTCGGCTGCCTGGAGTGGCGCGGCCGGGACAAGGTCTTCTACATCGTGATCGCCACGATGTTCCTGCCGTTCCCGGTGACGCTGATCCCGATGTTCGACCTGTACGCCAACCTCGGCTGGGTCAACACCTGGGCGCCGCTGGTCGTACCGCATCTGTTCGCGGGCGCCTTCTACACCTTCCTGCTGCGGCAGTTCCTGTTGCAGATCCCGCGGGACATGCTCAACGCGGCCCGGGTGGACGGGGCGGGGGAGTGGAAGATCGCCTGGCGGCTGGTCTTCCCGAACGCGCTGCCCGCCCTGACCGCGGTGGCGATCTTCGCCGCCGTGGGTGCCTGGAACGACTTCATGGGTCCGTTGATCTACCTGCAGGACGAGAACGTCCAGACGCTGTCCATCGGCATGCAGAGCTTCCGGCAGACCGAGTCCGAGGACATCCAGTTCAACCAGCTGATGGCGGCCTCGTTCCTGGTGATCTTGCCGTTGGTGATCTTGTTCTTCGTGTTCCAGCGGTACTTCATCCGCGGGATCTCCCTCGGTGGCTTCAAATGATCGAGAGGCTTCACATGATGAATCGGCGAGGATTCCTGACCAGTGCCGGCGCGGCCGGTGTCGCGGTGGCCGGTGGCGGCGCCCTGACCGGCTGCACCCGGCCGGAGCGCGGGGAGAACGAGATCCTGGTCTGGGGTGTCGGCGGCAGCACCCGGCAGTACGAGACCGAGGTGGTCGAGGCGTTCCGGAAGGAGAACCCGGACGTCAAGATCACGGTGAACAACGTGCCGTCGTCGGGGACCGGCGACGCGACGCAGGTGATCACCGCGGTGCGGGCCGGTACCGCGCCCGACCTGTGGTGGATGGACCGCTTCAGCGGCGCGCAGTACGCGGCGCTCGGCCTGCTGGAACCGATCGACGACCTGATCGAGAAGTACGAGGACGACGACCTGCGGGAGCAGTACCTGCCGTTCGCGATGAACGAGCTGAAGCTGAACGGGAAGACGTACGGGCTGCCGACCTCCACCGACACCCGAGTTCTCTATTACAACAAGAAGGTGCTCCGGGAGTCCGGGATCGACCTGGACGAACTGGACCCGGCGAACGGTGCGCCCACGGTCGCCCGGTTGGACGAACTGAGCGACCAGTTGATCAAGACCGACAGCCGGGGCAACTACGCCCAGCTCGGTCTGATCCCGTGGTCCGACCAGGGCTCCGGCTACCTCTACTCGCTGGGCAACGGCGCGAGCTTCTTCGACGACGAGACCTGCGGGGTGGATCTGACCGCGCAGCCGATCTTGGATGCGTACGTCTATCTGGACCAGTGGACCCGGGAGAAGGACTACAACCGGGTGGACGCGTTCAAGGCGACCTACGAGCCGCCGAACCATCCGCCGGCGCAGACCTCGTTCCTGGGCCAGCAGCAAGGCTTCGTGATCCAGACGAACAACTACCGGACCTCGGTCAAGAAGTACGCTCCCGATCTTGAGCTCGGCTACACCCACCTGCCGGTGTTCGACCCGAACGACCCGATCTACACCTGGTCCGGCGGGTTCTCGCTGGTGATGCCGAAGGGCTCGTCGAAGTCGAAGGCGGCCTGGGACTTCATGAAGTTCTACGCCGGTCGGGCGGGACAGTCGATCATGATCCCGCAGACGGGTGAGCTGCCGACGTACCGGGACCTGCTCGGCGATCCGGCGTTCGGCGACGCGAAGTTCTTCATCGACCAGTTGGCGTACTCCACCTCGCGGCCGCCGTTCCCGGTCAGCCAGGTCTGGTGGGAGGCCATGTTCGCCGCCCAGGAGAGCATCAAGCTCGGTTCGGCGTCGCCGATCGAGGCACTCCGGGTGGCGCAGGCCAGGGTGTCGCCGCAGATGGATCTCTATTGCCCGTTCCGGATGCCCGAGGGGTACGGCAAGACCGGGATCTGACAGGCCGGGAATACCGGCGGGCTCGGCGGTGTCTCTTCCTGAGTCACGAACAACCAGGAAGGAAGCCCATGCGCGCCGTCACCTACTCGGCCTACAGCCAGGACAACTCGACCCTCGAGGTTCGCGAGGTGGATCCGCCGAAGGTCGCGCCGAGTTCGGTGTTGATCAAGGTGCACGCCGCGGGCGTGAACCCGGTCGACTGGAAGGTGCTCGCCGGTGGCCTGGATCCCTTGCTGGAGACGGTTTTCCCGGTCATCCCCGGTTGGGACGTAGCAGGTACGGTGATCGCGGTCGGGCCGGACACGCCGGAGTTCGCGCCGGGTGACGAGGTGCTGGCCTATGCGCGGAAGGACGTCGTGCACGCCGGGACCTTCGCCGAGCAGGTCGCGGTGCCGGCCGCGTACGTGGCACGGAAGCCGGCCTCGGTGTCCTGGGAGCAGGCCGGCGGGCTGCCCCTCGCCGGCGGTACGGCGCTGCGGTCGCTGGACCGGATCGAGCTCACCGACGGCGAGACCGTACTGATCCACGGTGCGGCCGGCGGCGTCGGCAGCCTCGGCGTCCAGATCGCCGTCGCCCGCGGGGCCCGGGTGATCGGCACCGCCTCCGCCCGCAACCACGACTTCCTGAAGGACCTCGGCGCCGAGCCGGTCGAGTACGGCGACGGGCTGGCCGACCGGGTGCGCGCGCTGGCCCCGGACGGCGTCGACGCCGTGGCCGACTTCGTGGGCGGTCAGCTCGACACGACGCTTGCCGTACTGCGGAAGGGCGGCCGGCACGCCTCCATCGCCGATGCCTCGGTGGCGGAACACGGCGGTTCGGTGGTCTGGGTCCGGCCCGACGGCGCCGAGACCGCCCGCCTGGCCGCCCTGGCCGAGGCCGGACAGCTGACCGTGGAGATCTCTGGAACATTCGGCCTCGACCAGGTTGGCGAGGCCTTCGACCTCAGCCGCTCCGGCCACACCCGCGGAAAGTTGATCATCGTCCCCTGAGGTCACCCGCACGTACGTGTTATCCTGGGGGTACGTACGTGAGGAGGTCATCATGGCCGTCAGCGCATCGGAACTCCGGCAGAACGTCTATCGGCTGCTCGATGAGGTCCTGGACACCGGAATGCCGCTCGAGATCGAGCGGGCTGGTCGGCGACTGCGGATCGTGGTGGCCGACGATGTGAGCAAACTGTCACGGCTCACTCCCCATCCGGATTTGTTCGATGGTGACCCTGAAGAGTTGGTGCATGTTGATTGGTCCAGTGAGTGGCGGCCGTGACGATCCTGGACACGCACGTTGTGCTCTGGCTCGGCAAGGATCCGGAACGCCTTCTTCCCGAAAAGGTCCGCCGACGGTTGGACAGGGACACACTGGTGCTGTCGCCCTTCGTGTCGCTTGAGCTTCAGTTCTTGTACGAGGCTGGCAAGATCAACGCGCCGGCAAAGGCTGTCATCGACGAGCTTGCTCCGAAGCTGGAACTGGTGATCAGTGATCCACCGTCGGCACTGATCTGCGAGGTTGCCGCGACGCTTGATTGGACGCGCGATCCCTTCGATCGGCTGATCGCCGCGCAGGCCGCAGCCACCGATACACCGCTGATGACCAAGGACCGAACCATTCGGAAGAACCTTCCCCAGGCCTGGTGGCCCTGATCGGTCGCCGTCCTGCTGCCTGGTTCAGGCTGGGGCGAACGGTGGCCGGGGGTCGAACCGGGAGGACAGCCGGCCGGCCTGCCGCCAGAGCCGGGCGACCAGGTCGTGATCTTCGTCGGTGATCAGGTTGCCCATCACCCGGAGCGCGATCGTCATCAGGAACCGGGACCGCATCCCGATCGGCCCGAGCCGGGCCAGCAGACCCGGGACCGTGATCAGGCCGGCCAGCCGGCGGGCGATCGAGAACGGCTTCCCGTAATGATCACGGAGCAACGCCGGCCACGCCTCGGCAAGATCAGTTTCGGCGGACAGCAGGTCGGCCACCAGCCGTCCGGTCTCCAGTCCGTAGTCGATTCCCTCGCCGTTCAAGGGATTCACGCAGGCGGCGGCGTCGCCGATCAGGGCCCAGTTGGAGCCGGCGACGCCGGACACCGCGCCGCCCATCGGGAGCATCGCCGACTTCGGCTCGGCCAGCCGGTCGCCCAGTTGCCACTCGTCCCGCCGCTGCCGCGCGTAGAACTCCATCAGCGGCCGGAGCTGGAGGTTGGCCGGGTGCTTCGCGGTGGCCAGGGTGCCGACGCCGAGGTTCACCCGGCCGCCGCCGAGCGGGAAGATCCAGCCGTAGCCGGACAGCAGCTCGCCGCGTTCGCCGCGCAGCTCCAGGTGGGAGGAGATCCAGTCGTCGTCGCGGCCGCTGTCCACGTAGCTGCGGCCGGCGACGCCGTAGGCCGTCTCGCGGTGCCAGGTCCGGCCGAGCACCCGGCCGAGCGGGGACCGGACGCCGTCCGCGACGACCAGCCTGCGGCAGCGGATCGTCCAGGTGGACTGGTCGGCCCGGGTGAAGATCACGTCCGACACCCGGCTGCCGGTCCGGGTGGCGTCGACCGCGCGGGCACCGTCGACGGGGACCGCGCCGGCGTCCAGTGCGGCCTGCCGGATCCGCGCGTCCAGCTCGGTCCGGGGCACCGCCGAGCCGAAGCCGGGCAGCGAGCCGCCGGGCCACGGCAGCTCCAGCACCTGCCCGAAACCGTGCGCCCGCAACCCCCGATTGGTCACGTGGCCGCGGGCCCAGTCGCCCAGGCCCAGCTTGTCCAGTTCGGCCATCGCGCGCGGCGTCAATCCGTCGCCGCAGGCCTTGTCACGGGGGAAAACCGCCGCATCGGCGAGGACCACGTCGAGGCCCTGCCGGGCCGCCCAGGCGGCGGCCGCCGAGCCGGCCGGACCGGCGCCGACGACGAGGACGTCGGTCTCGCTCGGTTCGGTCACGACTCGATTGTGCCAGCCGTTCCGAACCGGCCCGCATCCAGACCGGAACTGGCAGCAGTTTAGGATCAGCCATCATGGCGATGCGTGCGTTCTCGACGCTTGGTTGTTCCGGGGCGACCCTGCCGGAGGTGATCAGCCTGGCGACGGAGTCGGGGTGCACCGGGGTCGAGTTGCGGTCCGCGATCGACGAAGTCGTCCATACCGAGCTCGACGATGATCATCGTGCCGCGATGCGGAGTGAACTGGCGGCGGCCGGTCTGCACGTCCTGTGCGTCGCCTCCTACGTCCGGATCTGCGGGCAGGAGGACGTCGACGATGATCTTGCCGCTCACCTCAGGCTGGCCGCTGCGCTCGGTGCCGACGGGGTACGGGTGTTCCCCGGCGATCCGGACCGGGACGGGGCCGCGGAACTGACCGCGGGCGAGCTGGCCGCGCTGGACCGGCTCGAGCCGGCCGCCGCGCTGGCCCAGGAGCTCGGCGTCTCGATCTTCGTCGAACTGCACGACTCGCACTCGGCGGGCGCCCGGCTGGCGCGCCTGCTGCGGGCGGTCGACGACCGGCTCGGTGATCATCCGGTACGCGTGATCTGGGACGCCGCACATTCCTGGCGGGCCGGCGAGACCCCGGCCGAGACGATCGAGCTGCTGCGGCCCTGGATCGCTTACGTACAAGTGAAGGACACGGATTCGCGGCAGGAGTACCGGCCGGTGTTCCCGGGCACCGGTGACTATCCGATGGCCGATCTGATGGCCGTGATCGACCCGGCCTGGGCGCAGTCGCTGGAGTGGGAGCGGAAGTGGCATCCGGACCTGCCGCCGCTGGCCGAGGCGCTGCCCGCCACCTGGCAGTGGATCGACGAGTCCCAGTGAACGCACCTCGGGATTTCACCAGCCACGCGGCGGACCTGACGGCGCCGCGGACGTTCCGCTGGCTGGCCGACGGGCTCGGCTACGGCGGCGATTACAACCCCGAGCAGTGGCCCGAGGAGGTGTGGGCCGAGGACCTGCGGCTGATGACCGAGGCCGGTGTCTCGGTGGTCAGCGTCGGCATCTTCGCCTGGAGCCTGCTCGAGGTCGATCAGGACAGCTTCGAGTTCGGCTGGCTGGACCGGGTGCTGGACGGGCTGGCCGGCGCCGGGATCGGTGCAGCGCTGGCGACGCCGACCGCCGGCCCGCCGCCGTGGCTGCTGCGCCGCTATCCCGAGGTCCTCACCGTCGACGCGAACGGGCGCCGCAACGGACCCGGTGCGCGACTCGGCTGGTGCCCGAGCTCGGTGATCTTCCGGGAGCGGGCGACCAAGATCGTCGAGGCGCTGGCGAACCGGTACGGTGATCATCCGGCGCTACGGCTGTGGCACGTCAGCAACGAAATCGGCAACGAGAACGGGCGCTGCTACTGCGACGCGTGCGCGGCGGCGTTCGGGCGCTGGCTGGAGCAGCGCTACGGCGACATCGAAGCCCTCAACCAGGCCTGGGGCACAGCGTTCTGGGGCCATCACTACCTGCAGTTCGCCGACGTACCGCTGCCGCGGGCGATCAGCGGCAACCACAACCCGGCCCTGGTGCTCGACTATCACCGGTTCTCCTCGGACGTGCTCCTTGATCATTTCCGGCTGGAACGAGGGCTGTTGCGCCGGCTGACCCCGGATGTCCCGATCACCACCAACTTCATGGTGAAGCCGACCCTGGCCCCGGTCGACTACGCGGCCTGGGCCGACGAGGTGGACCTGGTCGCGAACGATCACTACACGACGGCGGACGATCCGCACCGGCACTGGTCGCTGGCCCTGTCCGCCGACCAGGCCCGCGGGGTCAGCCGGGGCCGGCCGTGGCTGCTGATGGAACACTCCACCAGCGCGGTGAACTGGCAGCCGCGGAACCGGGCCAAGGCACCGGGCGAGCTGATCCGGGACAGCCTGAGCCACGTCGCCCGCGGCGCGGACGGCGCGATGTTCTTCCAGTGGCGGCAGTCGACGGCCGGGGCCGAGCAGTACCACTCGGCGATGCTGCCGCACGCCGGCACCGACACCAAGGTGTGGCGCGAGGTGGTCCGGCTGGGTGATCACCTGCGGTCGCTGGCCGAACTGCGCGGCAGCACGGTGGAACGGCCCGGGATCGCGATGATCATGGACTACGCCTCGCAGTGGGCGCTGCGCTCCTGGGGCAAGCCGACCGTCGAGCTGGATCCGCTCGAGCTGCCGTCGGTGCTGCACCGGGCCTGCACCCGGCGGCACCGGGTGGTCGACGTGGTCCGGCCGGACGCCTCGCTGGACGGCTACCGGCTGATCATCCTGCCGATGCTGCACCTCGCCTACGACGGGCTCGCGGAGCGCCTGGCCGCGGCCGTCGAGTCCGGCGCTGAGGTCCTGATCACCTACTTCTCCGGCATCGCGGACCAGACCGGCCGGGTGATCACCGGTGGTTACCCCGGCGCCTACCGGGACCTGCTCGGGATCCGCGGCGAGGAGTTCTTCCCTTTGCTGGAAGGCGAAACCCAACCGCTGGACAACGGCTGGACGGGCGGATCCTGGACCGAGCTGCTGCAGACCACCACGGCGACCGGGGTCGCGCACTACGTCGACGGACCGCTCGCCGGTACGCCCGCGTACACCCGGCTCGAGCTCGGCGCCGGCGCCGCGAACTACCTGGCCACCCGGCCCACCGACGATGATCTTCAGGCCCTCGTCGACGACCTGCTCGGCCGGGCCGACGTACCGGTGGTTGCCGCGGCCGACGACGGACTCCAGGTGGTCCGCCGCCGGCAGGGCGAGCAGGGCTACCTGTTCGGGATCAACCACGACGACGCCCCGCGCAACCTCACCGCGACCGGCACCGACCTGCTCACCGGGCAGCGCCATGCCGGCCAGGTCACTGTCGAGCCGGGCGGCGTCGTGGTGATCAAGGAACAGGGCTAGCTCAGACGGTCTTCACCAGCCCGCCGTCGATCACCAGCTCGGCACCGACCGTGCTGCCCGAGCGGGGCGAAGCGAGCAGCGCGATCCCGTCGGCGATCTCCTCGGCGTGGGCCAGCCGGCCGGTGGTGAGGGACATCAGTTCGGGTGCCAGCTCGGCGATCACGGCATCGCGGGTGCGCCCGGTCTGCTCCGCCAGCACGTCGGCGGCGCCACCGGGATCGGTCCACCACGGCGTCAGCACCGGCCCCGGCGTCACCGTGTTGATCCGGATGCCCTGCGGCCCGAACTCCTCGGCCAGGGCCTGGGTCAGGTTGCGCAGGGCGGCCTTGGCGGCGCCGTAGTCGACGTTGATCGCCGACGGTACGAGAGCGTGCGTCGAGCTCACGTTGACGATCGCGCCACCGCCGCTGTTGATCATGACCGGGATCGCCGCGCGGCAGAGCCGGACCACGGACAGCAGGTTGAAGTCGATCATGGCCTGCCAGTCCCGGTCGGTCCGGTCCAGGAAGCCGAACACCGGCATCCGGGTGCCGGGCGGCGGCCCGCCGGCGTTGTTGATCACGACGTCGATCCGGCCGTGCTCACGAGCCACCGCGTCGACCAGTTCGGCCGGCCCGTCGGGCGACGCCAGGTCGACCGCGAGGTGCCGGATCTGTGGGCCCGACTCCGCCAGCGCGGAACTCGGGGTCCGGGAGACGGCCACCACCTGGGCTCCTTCGGCGGCGAACCTCCGGGCGGTGGCCAGCCCGATGCCCTTCGAGGCGCCGGTCACGATGACGATCTTGTCGTTCAGTTGGAGATCCATGCCCGGTAGACGCTGCCGTACCCCGAAATGTGAGCCGTGCCCGCGGGGGAATCCGGGGAGCCGCCGGAAGGGGTTCCGCCGACAGGCCCGACGCCGTAACCTGTGTGACACGGCTCACATCGAGGAGGTTGCCATGCGTGTATCCGACATCCTGCGGGGCAAGGGCGCCGCGGTCGCCACCATCGGTCCGTCCGCGACCGTGGCCGAGCTGCTGGCTCGGCTCGCCGAGCACAACATCGGGGCCATGGTGGTGCTGGCACCGGATGGGATCGTCGGCATCGTGTCCGAACGGGACGTGGTGCGGCGGCTGAACGACCTCGGCGGTGGGCTGCTGGACCGCCCGGTCGCAGAGATCATGACCACCAACGTCGCCACCTGCGCCCTCGACGACGCGGTGGACCGGCTGAACGCGGTGATGACCGACCGGCGAATCCGCCACCTGCCGGTGGTCAAGGACGGCCGGCTGCTCGGCATCATCAGCATCGGCGACGTGGTCAAGGTGCGGATGCGGGAACTGCAGGACAACACCGAGCAGCTGGAGGCCTACATCAGCCACGGCTGACGCCGCACCTGCCGCGGGCTCAGTGCAGCAGCTTGAGCCCGATCACACACGCCACGATGCCCAGGATGAAGATCAACTTCAGCACCGAGAACGGCTCGGCGCCGGTGATCATGGCGTAGGTGACGGTGAGCGAGGCGCCGATGCCGACCCAGACCGCGTACGCGGTGCCGGTCGGCAGGTCGCGCATGGCGAAGGCCAGACCAGCCATCGACAGCAGGAGTCCGACCACGAAGGTGACGGTCGGTATCGGCTTGGAGAATCCTTCGGACTTACCGAGGGCGGTGGCCCAGACGGCTTCCAGGACTCCCGAGATGATCAAGATGACCCATGACATGACAGGCTTTCTTGCGTCGTCTTGTCGCTGGCCGGGTACGACGCACCTCGTCCGGTGCCAGTCAGGCAACTCCAGATTCTCACATCCCTTGCAGGCGGGCAAATCAGCCGGGTTCGGCCGGCTCCCGGAGCAGGACGACGGCGGACGCGCTGGCCGCCGTACCCTCGCCTTCGGGGCCGATCCCGTCGTTCGACCTGGCCTTCACCGACACCCGGCCCGGGTCCAGGCCCAGCGCGCTCGCGATGTTGATCTTCATCCGGTCCAGGTGCGGCCGGAGCCGGATCGTACCCAGCACGACGAAGCTGTCCACCGACTCGACCCGGTAGCCGGCGGCGGCCACCACCTCGGCGAACTCGATCACGAAGTCGAGGCTGCGGGCGTCGTCGGCGGCCGGGTCGTCCTCCGGGTAGTGGGTGCCGAGGTCGCCGTCCGCGAGCGCCCCGGCCAGCGCGTCCACCAGGGCATGGCACAGCACATCACCGTCGGAGTGGGTGTCGAAGCCCACGTCCGCCTCGATCGGCACGCCGCCGAGCACCAGCGGGCGCCCCGGGACGAGCCGGTGGATGTCGTGACCGAGGCCGATTCTCACTGGGCCGACCCTAGTCACGGGGTCGCGGGGGCATGCCTCCGCCCGGACCCTGCTCGTTTACTGTGACCGCATGTCGCTGGTGGGACGGGGGTCGGAACAGTCACGGGTGGAGCGCCTGCTGGCGGACGCGCGCGAGGAACGCAGCGGTGCGCTGGGGCTGCGGGGTTCGGCCGGAATGGGGAAGTCGGCGCTGCTCGACCACGCGGTGTCGATCGCCAGGACCGGCGGGATGCAGGTGGTCCGGGCGACCGGCGTGGAATCCGACGCCGCGTTGGCGTACGGCGGACTGCACCAGCTCCTGTTTCCTCACTTCGACCGGTTGGACGCCCTTCCGGCGCCCCAGGCGGCGGCGCTGCGGTGCGCGTTCGGGCTGGCCGGAGGAGAGGACACCAACCGGTTCCTGATCGCGGCCGGGACCTTGTCGCTGCTCGCCGAAGTGGCCGAGGACGCCCCGCTGCTGTGCGTGATCGACGACCTGCAATGGCTCGACCAGGGTTCGGCGGAGGCACTGCTGTTCGCGGCCCGTCGCTTCGTGGCCGACCCGATCGCCCTGCTGTTCGCGATGCGCGAGACGCCGATGCCGGTCGAGACCACCGGAGTCGAGGTCGTCGAGCTGTCCGGTCTGGCCGCGCCCGACGCCGCCCGACTGCTTGATGATCATGCTCGGGGTCTCGTCGAACCGGTACGGAGCCGGGTGCTCGCGGAGTCCGCCGGCAATCCGCTGGCGATCATCGAGCTCGGCTCGTCGCGCCTCGCGGCCGGTGACGCCGACGCGTCCGACCCGGTCGGTCCGCTGCCGGTACCGCGCCGCGTCCAGGACACGTTCCGTCGTCAGATCGTCGACCTGCCCGAACCCACCCAACGCGCCCTCCTGGTGGCGGCCACGGACACCGCCGCTCCTCTCGAAACGATCTTGTACGTGATCGAGGCTCTCGGCGGTGCCGCCGACGACCTGGCCCCCGCCGAGCGCAGCCGGATGATCAAGATCAACGGCCGGATCGCCTTCCGGCACCCGCTGGTCCGGGCAGCTGCCTACCAGGACGCGCCGCTGCACCGGCGGATCGAGGTGCACCGCGCGTACGCCGACGGGCTGCGCGCCGACGCCGATGCCGACCGGCGGGCCTGGCACCTGGCCGCCGCGACGACCGCCCCCGACGAGTCGGTGGCCGTCGAACTCGAACGCGTGGCGGAACGCGCCCTGCACCGGGGCGGCGCGATCGCCGTGGCCGCCGCGTACGACCGCGCCGGGCGGCTCAGCGCCGACCGGGAACTGAAGGCCAGGCGGCTCGCCCAGGCCAGCCAGGCCGCGTTCGATGCCGGCCAGGCCGACCGCGCGGCCCGGCTGGCGGCCGAGGCGATGTCCCTGACCACCGATCCCGGCGTACGGGCAGCGGCCAGCTACACCCGAGGCGCCGTGGAGTACGAGCGCACCGATCCCCGGGTCGACGCGGAGCTCACGCTCGAGGCCGCCGCGCTGGTGCGAGACGCCGATCCGGAACGGGCCGCCCTCAATCTGTACGAGGCCGTGCACGCCGCCCGGCACGCGGCGGCCCACGACCTGCTGCAGCGGGCGGCCGAACTGATGCAGGAGTTCGCTGCGCCGCCGGGTTGGGCGCCCGTGGTTGCGGCCCTGCTCGGGTGGGTGGAGCTGTACGACGGCCGGCCGCAACGGGCCGCCGACCGGATCCGGGAGCTCTATCCGGCGGCTCCCGGCGGCACCCAGGACCTGATGTGGCGGATCACCGCCGGCATCGGCGGGCTCATGATCGCCGACGACGAGCTGGTGGTCGGCCAGGTCGAGGACCTGCTGGCCGAGGTGCGTGCGACCGGAGCTGCCGCCTGGATTCCGTACACCTTGAACCTGCTCGCAACGGCCCGGTTGTTCCGCGGCGAGTTCACCGACGCCCGCGCGTGCGCCGCCGAAGGTGCGTCGGTGAGCGACGAACTCGGGAACGTGACCGAGCGCCTGGCGAACCGCTCGCTCGAGGTGTGGCTGCACGCCGTGGCGGGTGACGAGGAACGCTGCCGTGGGCTCGCGGAACAGATCCTGCCGCAGGCCCGCACCCGGCACCGGGTCAATGCCGCGATCGCCGAGTGGGGGCTCGGCATGCTCGAGCTGTCCGCCCGGCGGTTCTCGGCTGCTCTCGACGGGCTCGACCGCGTCTCGCGCAGCCCCGGCGGTCAGGACCCGTTCCTGATCCGGGCCCTGCCGGACCTGGTGGAGGCCGCCGTACGCAGCGGTCGGCCTGATCGCGCCGACGAGCCGATGGCACGGTTGCGGGACTGGGCCGAGCACGTCGACCGGCCGGTGGCCACGGCGCTGCTGCTGCGCTGCCGGGCCCTGCTCGCCGACGACGCCAACGCCTGGCCCTTGTATGCCGAGGCGTTGCGGATCCACGAGCGCAGCGGCGGTCCGTACGAGCGCGCCCGGACGCAGCTGGTCTACGGCGAATGGCTGCGCCGCCGGCGTCGTCGTACGGAAGCCAAGGCGCAGCTCGGGGCGGCCGTGTCGGCGTTCGACCGGCTCGGCGCGAAGCTGTGGGCGGAGCGGGCGCGCGGCGAACTGGCCGCCTTCGGCCAGCGGGACGACGAGCCGCGGAGCAACGGACCGCTCGACCTGCTGACGCCGCAGGAACTGCAGGTGGTCCGGCTCGCCGGGGCCGGTCGGACCAACAAGGAGATCGCCGCCCAGCTGTTCCTGAGCCCGCGAACGGTCGGCCATCACCTCTACAAGGCGTACCCGAAGCTCGGCGTCACCGCCCGCGCCGAACTGAGCAGCCTGGTCTGAGTCAGTCATCGGGGCTCGGACACCAGTCACAATGACTGATGCGGCGCCGATCCGTTCCCGCCTAACGTTTCCGGTATCAGAGGGCGCGTCCCCGGACGCGATGCTCACACCAGTTGGACAACAAGGAGACGATCATGACGCAGTACTTCCTGAGCCTTCCGCACGACTCCGAAGAAGAGCCGACGATGGCCGACATCGACCCCGCGGAGCTGCAGGAGCTGTTCGCCGCGGTCGGTGCGTTCAACACCGCGCTCGAGGAGGCGGGGGCCTTCGTGACCGCCGGCGGCCTGCAGCCGCCCTCGACCGCTACCACGGTGGACTACTCCGGCGACAGCCCCGTCCTCACCCCGGGCCCGTTCGTCGAGGCGAAGGAGTACCTCGGCGGGTTCTGGATCATCGAGGCCGAGAACGACGACGTCGCGATCGAGTGGACCAAGCAGGCCTCGAAGGCCCTGCGCAGCCGGGTCGAGGTCCGTGCCCTTCAGGAAGCACCTTCTGCCTGAACCGAGAGCCTTCGGAGCCGTCGGGCCGAGCCGTAGAGCCGGCCCGACGACCGAGGTGTCGGAGATCACCACCGACAGGGTGCTCGCAGGTCTACGGTTGCGGCATGGCAGAGGCCGATGCGGGCAGGGCGTCGAGTGCGGGAATGACGAGGGCGGGCGGCCGGGCCCGCTGGACTGAGGTCGCGGCGTACCTCGGACTGACCGTCGTGGTGGTGAATCTGCTCGGGATCCCGATGATCACCGGGCTGATCCCGGCCGACCTGCTCAACGCCGTGGTGCCGGTGCTGCAGTACACGCCGTTCATCGTCGCGTTGATCATGTTCCGGGTGCTGCGACCGGGCCGGTTCCGGGACGTGTTCGCCGTTCGCCGAGCCGGAGTCCTGCGCTGGGGTTCCATCGGTGTCGGGATCATCGCCGCGGTCGCGGCCGCCGAGTTGATCTTCGCCCTCGCCACCGGGACGGCGCAGTTGGCGCCGGTCGGCCAGATCGTCGGCCTGCTGCCGATTCTGGTCCTGGTGTTCGCGATGCAGTCCGTGTTCGCGATCGGCGAGGAGTTCGGCTGGCGCGGCTGGTTGGTCGACCGCGCCGCGCACTGGGGCTTCTGGCGACTCTCGCTGATCTTCGTCCCGGTGTGGATGATCTGGCATCTTCCGGTCCTCGGCACGCTCGCCGACCAGACCGTGGGCGAGAAGGTGATCTACTTCCTCGGAATGGGGGCCTGGGCGCCGCTGTTGTTCGCCCTGCGGTTGCGCTCCGGCTCGGTCTGGCCGCCGGTGCTGGCCCACGGCGCGATCAACAGTGTTCGGGTGTACCTGCTGCAGTCGGTGCCGTTGCGGCCCGTTGATCACCTGGCTGCCGAGCTCCTCGGCTGGGTGCTGCTCATCGCCGTCGCCGCGTGGCTGATGCGGCCGTCGGTCCGCGCGACGATTCCCGAGCTGGCACCCGCCGACCCCATGCGGGCGGCTTAACCGGTCGCCGAGCGTCAGTGGGGCGTACCAGAATGGGCGGATGCCTGAACTGATCGCGCCAGTGACCCGAGTCCACCGGTCCTTCGTCGAGGCCATGAACGAATTCCAGGCCGAGGGACGGGGAGACTCCGGCGACAACTCCATGGTCGGCAGCGATATCCGCAGCAATGCCGACCGCTGGCACGCGCCGGAGGCGTTCGCGGAGTACGTGATCAAGGTTCGCGCAGACGCGGAGGAGGATTCGCCGCGGCCGGCGGGCTACGTGCCGGGCACCACGCTCTGGTACGTCGACGGTGATCAATATCTCGGTCGGTTGGCGATCCGGCACCGGCTCAACGCCAACCTGCTCGAGTGGGGCGGCCACATCGGCTACGACGTACGGCCGACCGCCCGGCGGCGCGGTCACGCCACCGCGATGCTGCTGGCCGCGCTGCCGATCGCGTACGAACTCGGCCTCGATCCGGTGTTGATCACCTGTGACGAGGACAACGTCGCCTCCGAGAAGGTGATCAGGAAGGGTGGCGGCGTCTACGAGGACACCCGGCGCGGCAAGAAGCGGTTCTGGGCGCCGACCCGGCCCGAATCCATGATCAGCACGTCATGATCACCACGCTGGCCGTCGAGGGCTACCGATCACTGCGCGACGTGGTGGTCGAGCTGGGTCGGTTGACCGTGATCACCGGGGCCAACGGGACCGGGAAATCCAACCTGTACCGGGCGATCCGGCTGCTCGCCGACGCCGGGCACGGTCAGCTGATCGGCAGCCTGGCCCGGTCCGGCGGGCTCGACTCGGTGCGCTGGGCCGGCCCGGAGAAGATCTCGGAACGGATGCGGTCCGGCGAGGTGCCGGTCCAGGGCACCGTCCGGACCGGGCCGGTCCGGCTGCGGCTCGGTGTCGCCGGAGACAGCTTCGGGTACGGAATTGATCTTGGTCTGCCGACCCCGGCCGAGGCGGGCGCGTTCCCGTACGACCCGAGGATCAAGGCCGAGGCGATCTGGTCCGGCCCGATCCTGCGGCCCGCGGCGACCCTGATCGACCGGGCCGGGCCGCTGGTCCGGATGCGGGACGGCCGGTCCTGGACGGAACTGAGCCGGACCCTGGCCGGTTCGGAGTCGCTGCTCAGCGAATACGCGGGAGCGTCGCCGGAGATCGCCGCGGTACGCGAACGGCTGCGCGGCTGGCGCTGCTACGACCAGCTGCGGACGGACCCGGAGGCACCGGCGCGGGCGGCCCGGATCCCGACCCGGACCCCGGTGCTGGGGCATGACGGCGGCGATGTCGCGGCGGCGCTGGCGACGATCCAGGAGGTCGGCGACTCCCGGCTGCTGGCCGCGACGATCGCGGAGGCGTTCGACGGGTCGAGCCTGGTCTCCGGCGACGCTGACCTGGCGCTGGCGCTGCGGCAGCCCGGGATGCTGCGGCCGATCGGAGTCGCCGAGCTGTCCGACGGCACGCTGCGCTACCTGATGCTGGTCGCGGCCCTGCTGTCGCCCCGGCCGCCGGAGCTGCTGGTGCTGAACGAACCGGAGGTCAGCCTGCACCCGGACCTCTACCCGGAGCCTGGCCCGGCTGATCGTGGCCGCGGCAGAACGGTCCCAGGTGATCATCGTCAGCCACGCGCCGGGACTGGTGGACAAGATCATCGCGGAGCACGCGGACGATCTGGTCCGGATCGAGTTGATCAAGGAACTCGGTGAGACCATGATCGCCGGCCAGGGTCGCTTCGAGCGCCCGTCCTGGCAGTGGCCGAGTCGCTGACCGTACCTCAGCGTTTGCGGCCCACCATCATCCGGAACAGGTTGGCCTTGATCACCCGGCCGTCGTAGCGGTCGTCGATCAGGCCACGAATGCAGCCGAGCAGACCGTCCAGCCGCTCGGGCGGCAGAGCCAGGTGGCCGGAGAACGTCTGCAGCAGGTCGAGGTAGGTCTCGGTGTCGTGCGGGATCTCGACCACCTCGCGCGCCGTACCGACCGGCTCGAAGAATCCTCCCGGCGTGACGTCGAAGTCGTCCTTGATCGACTCCGCCTTCGTCAGCCGGAAGTCGGGCCTGGTGTGCTCGGGATCCCAACGCTCGTAGCATTTCTGGACCTCGGCGAAGAACTCGCTGGTGCCGCCGTCGACGTGCGCAGTACCGATGATCGCCAGCGCGCCACCCGGCCGCAACGCCGCCGCCGTCTTGCTGAACTGGACCGCCGGGTCGATCCAGTGGAACGAGGTCGCCGCGGCCACCGCGGCGAACGGTTCGGCCGGCAACTCCCACTGCTCGAAGTCGCCGGTGATCACCTCGGCGTCGGGAACGTTGCGCCGCGCCACCGCGGCTAGGTCCTCGGACAGCTCGACCGCCGTGACCCGGTAGCCGCGGGCGACCAGCGACCGGGTCAGCTGACCGGTCCCACAGCCGATCTCCAACACCCGGTCCCCGGCCGTCAGCCCGCCCAGCTCGGCAAGCCGGTCGAAGATCAACTCGGGGTAGGAGGGTCGGGTCCGGTCATACCGCTCGGCCGCCGCGCCGAAGGTCTGCCGCAACCGCTCGCGTTCGTCGTCGGATCGCATGCCCACGACCCTAACGACGCCCGACCCACCACCCCCAAGAAACGCCGACCCGGCACAACAGCAGGCGTTTCTGCGGCGTGTCGCAGCAGAGGTGACGAGTCGGCGGGCGGTTGGGGAGGTGTGGACGACTGTGAGGAGGTGGGGAGGTCGAGAACCTGGGGAGGTAGGCCGCCGGGGAGGCGGGTTCGGTCGGGGAGTTGGGTCGGGCCGGGGGAGCCGGGTCGGGCCGGGGAGTTGGGTCGGGGAGTTGGGTCGGAAGGTTGGGCAGGGTCGGGGGTTGGGTCGGGAGTTGGGTTGGGTCGGGAGTTGGGTCGGGTCGGGTCAGGGAGGTCGGAGCCAGTCGGGGAGCTTTGAGCCGGTCGGGGAGTAAAGGGGACACCCTCCAACGCCTCCGGGCCCGCGTGATTTCCAGCAGCCGCGAAGGGTCAACCCCCGGCAGTGACGCGGAGGCACCCTGCACGATCGAGATCGTGCGGAGCGGCGGGTCGGATCTAGGCGGTCGGTGAGGAGCCGTGGATCCGTGAGGTCAGCGACGTGCACGGCCCCGGAACGAGCGGGCTCGAACCGGCGGATGCGGAGCTGGCGAGGGGACAGCCGACCCGGCCTGACCCCTCGGCCCCGGACCGCGGAACCGAAGCGCCGGCGTGAATCCAGCCCCGGTGCTGGCTACGCCGAGTGGACGCTTTGACCGCTCTCGACGCAGTGCGGGGCGTCCTTTGCGTCCACTCGGCGTAGGTGACCGCGTCGGCAGAAGACTCTGCAATCGGGTTGATTCGGCGTGCGGTCTCGGCGGTCGCTTGCCGCGCGCGTACGGCGTGCGGACCTGTCGGAGGTACGGGGTTGAGCCGGCTGGCGCCGGAGCCAGCACTGGTGCGTGCCGCGCCGCCAAGGGAGGTGATCGCGTTGGTCAACGGCTGGGCACCCGGCGGCGGGCACAGCCCGCACCTGGTCTGCGACCTGACCCCGGCCAGCGCCGAGCACACCCGGTTCAAGCAGACCGACGCCGACGTCGGCTCCTTCGACGCCGGCTTCGGCTCGGCCTACCTGGCCCGCCAGGTCGGCCAGAAGCGCGTCTGGGAGATCTTCTTCCGCGGCGAGTTCACGACGCCGAGGACGCACATCGGATGGGCATGGTCAGCCGATGCGGTGGTCGCGGAGCGCGCCGGGCAGCGCCATGATCGGATCTCGGTCCAGTCGGATCTTGGCCCCATCCGGATCTCAGCCCATCCGGATCTCAGCCCTGGCCGGACCTCAGCCTGGCCGGACCCGAGTCTCCCCCAGATCCCTGCCGACCGGGCACCAGCGCAGCGACACGCCGCAGAAACGCCTGCGGTTGTGCCGGGTCGGCGGAGGGGTCAGCGGGCGAAGGGGAAGATGGCGGGGGTCCAGCCGAGGTAGCGGCCGAGGGTGTCGTGGGGGACGATGCCGATCCGGCCCTCGACACCGGGGCCGATCACCTCGCCGTCGCCGAGGCTGCCGCGGACGGTCACTTTCCCGCCGACCTCGAACCAGGCGAGAGCACCGCGCGGGGGACTTCCCTGGGAGATCAGATCATGATCGCTGAACCAGTCGAGACCCTCGTCACAGCGGCGCCAGCCGGCCTCGGACGCGTAGCCGAAGGCGAGCCGCTGGAACCGCAGGGCCCAGCCCTCCCAGGCCGAGCTGCCGATCCGCCGTAACTGCCAGCGCAGGGCCTCTTCGGCCGAGCGTGGTGTGGCATCGGTGATCATCACCGCAACCCCCGACGTGTGCTGTGAGTCCTGACGTGGAAGGTCCGTGGACTGGTCGGCACGTGGTGCACCCGATGATTCCCCCTGGATCTCCCGCATGGGCTCAATGTGGACCGGCCTCGTACATTTCTGGCACATCCCGCGAGCTACTGCACGGCCCCGCGTTCACCCGAGGAGATGTCCAGGCTGCGCCGCTCGGCGCGATCGGCTTCGGACTGCAGGCCGCAGACCTGCCACTGCCGCGCCGCCCGGCGATACAGCCGGATCGCCTCGTTGCGCCGTCCGGCGAGCAGGCTGACCTCGCCGAGCGACTCCAGGATCAGCGCCTGATCGTCCAGCTCTCCGGCCCGCTCGGCGGAGCCCAGGGCCCGGTTCAGCTCCCGGCGGGCGGTGGCCAGGTCGCCGGTCTTGGTCAGCACGATGCCGAACGTGACCCGGGTCTGGGTGGCGCACCGGTCGTCGCTCAGCGCGTCGAAGATCGCCAGCGCCTCGGTCATCGCGGCCCGGCCGGCCGGGTAGTCCTCCCGTGCGTGATGCAGCGCGGCGAGCCGGCGCAGTACCGTCGCGACCCGGTGTTGATCACCGATCCGGGCGGCCAGGTCGCGGGCCCGGAGCAGCCAGGTTTCCGCCTGGTCCTTGTGATTCGCGGCGATGTGGATCGCGGCGATCGCGCTCATCGCGGTGGCCTTGAGATGATTTTCCGAGGGCGTACGGAAGCAGTCGAGGGCCGCCTTCGCGTGCTGCTCGGCGACGTCGAACCGGCGCATCATCCGGTGCGTGGTGGCCAGCCCGATCTCGGTCACACCGACCCCGGGCAGGTGGTCCAGTTGCTGGAACAGGGACCGGCTCCGACGGAACTTGTCCGCGGCCAGATCGAGGTCGGCGCGGTACAGATCGATCTGGGCCAGATCGCGCAGCACGGTCGCCTCGCCCAGCGGATCGTCCAGGCCGTTCGACGACGGCAGTACGGCGGTCAGCGCGTGGTGCCAGAGTTGGGTGTGCCCGCGCAGGTCGAAGTACGCCGACCAGGTGCAGACCAGCCGCCAGGCCAGGTCGTCGGCGCCGTACCGCCGGGCGGTCGCGACCAGGTCGATCAGCCGGCCCTGCTCGCCGGCGAACCAGTCCTCGGCGGTCGCGTCGGCCGGCGGGTCCGGGGCCTCGTCCGGCATCGGGAACGCCACGCCTAGGAATTCGAACGGCAGAGCGGCGGCGGCCTCGCGGGCCCGCACCAGCCAGCCGAGCAGCACTCGCCGTACGCCCTCGACGGTCTCGGGCCGATGCTCGGCGCCCCACTCGCGGGCGTGCCAGCGGAGCAGGTCGTGCATCCGGAACTCGGCCGTCCCGGCCTGCCCGCGGCTGACCAGCTGGAGCAGGTTCTCCTCCAGCAGGTTGTCCGCGGTACGGGAGGAGCCGCTGGCCAGTTCGACCACCCAGCCCGGGAACTCGGTCGCCTCCAGCGCGCCGAGCACCCGGTACGCGGTCGCGTCGGCCGCATCGAGGGACCGGGCACTGAGGTCGGCGCTGGACCGGAACGCGGTCTCGCCCAGGGTGAGCTCGTTCAGCGCCTGGTCGGGATCGGAGAGCCGGCGCACCAGTTCGGCGACGCTCAGATCCGGTCGCCGGCTGAGCCGGGCCGCCGCGATCCGCAGCGCCAGCGGGTGCCGGCCGCAGGCGGTCGCCAGCCGTTGCCTGTCCGCCGTTTCCCGGCCCGGCGCGATCTCCTCGATCAGCGCCTCCGCCTCGGCCGGCTCCAGTTCGCCGAGCTCAAGGGAGCGGATGCCGGCGATCTCGGTGAGCCGGCGCCGGCTGGTCAGCAGGGTCACCGTGTCGCCGGTGCCGGGCAGCAGTTCCTCCACCTGGCTCGCCGTACCGACGTCGTCGATGATCAACAACACCCGCCGGCTGGCCAGTTCGGACCGGAGCAGGGCGGCCGCCCGGTCCAGGCGCTCCGGCACGGTCTGGACACCGAGCGCCGCCAGCGCCTCGGCTACGGCATAGGTCGGGTCGACGTGGCGGTCGCCGTGCAGGCTGAGGAAGATCTGGCCGTCCAGGAACGAGTCCCGGACCAGGTGCCCGATCCGGATCGCGAGGGCCGACTTGCCGATCCCCGGCGGCCCGGAGATGGCGACCACCAGCGGCCGGTCCGCGGTCCGGGTCCGCAGCGACTCGACCAACTCCGTCAGGTGCTCGGTACGGCCGGTGAAGTCGGCCACGTCCATCGGCAGCTGGGTCGGCACCTCGCGCCGGAACGGCGGATCCCCGCTGTCGCCCCGTTCGGGGACCGGTGACTCCGCAAGCCGGTCCGGCTTCGCGGGCTCCTCCGGCGGCCGGCGGGGGACCGGGGTCAGGGTGCGCCGGGCCGGCATCGCCCGCGCCTCGGCGGCCAGCGCAGCGAAGTCGGCGCCCGGGGCGACCCCGAGTTCCTCGGCGAACAGCTTCTCGCCCTCGTCGGCGGCCTGCCGGGCGAAGGCGGGCTGGTCGGCCGCCAGGAAGCAGCGCAGCAGCAGGCACCACAGGTCCTCGTTGTACGGGTCCCGATCCAGCGCCTCCCGGACCAGCTGGGCCGCGCGGCGCGGATCGCCGTGCTCGATCTGCAGCCCGATCGCGTCGTCCAGCATCTCGGCCCGGGCCAGGTCCCACCGGGTCAGTTGCGGCTGCCAGGCCAGACACACCGGCACGTCCTCGAGCAGCGAGCCCCGCCACAGGTCGAGCGCGGTGTCCAGCAGCACCAGGGCGCTGGCGTAGTCGCCGACCGTGGTCAGGTGCCGGACCTCGGACCGCATCGCCTCGACCCGGGAGGTGTCGACGTCGTCGGTGCCCACCATCAAGGCGTACCCGCCGGGCCGGGTCTCGATGGCCGCGGTGACGCCGCGCTCCTGCAGGGTGGTGCGCAGCTTGCGGATGTAGCTGCGCAGATTCGCTCCGGCCGAGCCGGGCGGTTCGCCGTCCCACAGGCTGTCCGCCATGTGATCGGTGGAGACGAACCGGTTGGCGTGCAACAGCAGCAGACCGAGAAGTTGGCGCGGCTTCGTACCCGGAATGAAGCGCGCTGCCGCCTCACCGGTGATCAGCATCGGTCCCAGGATCTGGAAGATCACGCCGTATCGGTCCTTGGTCGGGTTCCGGACTCCTGAGTCCGGCATGCACATTGTGCCCCGGAAGGGGCGGCACGGCGGCAGATTACCGGGGTATATCGCATGCCGATGAGCCGGATGTACGACGGATGTACGCCTGCCTGGAATGGTTCAACACGGCAGCCGCTACGGACCCGATGCTGGGGGGCTCCTCGGATCCGGGCGGCGCCGCCGAGGTTGAGGAACGGTCCGCCGGTCCTCACAAAACTTCCGCGGTCGGGGAATGCGGGCCCCGACCGCGGTATTTTTGTCCCGCCCGAAATTCGTACGGGCGCGTTGACATCCCCGTGACCCCAACCTACGGTGGGGTCTGATCAAACCGGCATGCGGGGACCGAATGCCAGCTGGATCACTCGGGGAGGTGGCTCTGCCACGCCCCGGGCCGACTCGACAGGACGGGGTATGAACCAGGCGCTCTCAGGCGGAAACGCCCGACCCGCGCTGACGCGAACCCTCCGACGAGGCTCCCTCGCGGTGTTGGCCTCCACAGTTCTCTGCTGCGGCGTGACCGCCGCACTGCCTGCCGCCGCCGATCCGGGCGGTTCGGCCGGAATCAAGGGTTACGTGTACGCGGACGCCGGCAACGACGGCTATTTCGACGTCAACGACACTCCGCTCGCCGGAGTCGGGATCACCCTCGAATCGGGCGGCGTCAAGGTGACCACGACGACCACCGACGAGTCCGGCCTGTTCGCGTTCGAGGGGCTCCAGCCGGGAACGTACCGGCTGTTGGAGCACCAGCCGAAGGCGTACCGGGACGGTGTCGAGGCCGCCGGCAACGGCGCGGTGCTGGTCGACAACGACACCATCGAGGTCGTCGTCGCCAAGGACGAGGTGTCCAGCGGCAACCTGTTCGCTGAGGTGCCGGCCGAGCCCGGCGTGACGAATCCCGACTTCCCGGTCACGGTCTCCGGCCAGACGCTGGTCTTCGACCCGCTGGCCAACGACGGCGTCCTGGACGGCGACTCCGGCTTCGATCCCGCCTCGGTGCGGCTGCTCAACCCGCTGACCGGGCTGCCCGTGTCCGAGTTCGAGGTGCCCGGACAGGCGAGCTACCGGGTGCTCGAGGACGGCCGGATCGAGGTCGTACCGGTGCTCGGGTTCGTCGGCTGGGTGACCGAGGTCGGCTACGAGGCGAAGACGTTCGACGGTCGGCATTCGACCTCGGTGATCGGCCTCGAGGTACGCCAGCGGCTGACTTCCGGCCCTACCGGACGGCAGCTCGGGCCCTCCTGAGCGCCCCGAACCGGTCCACCGGTTCTTGATCGAATCTTGAGACGCCGCTGAGCCAAAACGAGCCGGTCACTGAATCCTCTGGTCCAAGATGATTCATGTCGGGCCGGGTGTGGCCGGCGTCGTAGACCCGCAGCTATGACGTGCCTGTTGCCGCCCCGGCCTGACCATGTCTATCAAGGTCGGATGCCTGATCTTCAAGGTCAGCGGTTCAGCGAGGGAGAAGGTGTCCCAGACCCCATCGTCACCGCACTGGTCCGGCCGTCACGTACGCGCCGGACATCAGGACACGACGGGACCATGGCAAGCCGCAGACTACGGGCCGGTGATTCGACCATGAGCAGCGCCATGGAACCCGAGCCCCTGTCTCCGCCGGCCGTTCCGGCGAAACCGCTGGCCAAGCCGCGTCGCGCCAACAAGGACCGCACCGCCGATGCGGCCGTGCCGGGTCCCGCGAAGCCTCGCCGGGCCAGGTCCGACGCCGGTTCCGGTCCCGCCCTGGTCGAGCTGACCAAAGAGGTCGGCGGCGACACGGCCGTGGTCTGGCAGTTCGTCAGCGACTATCTCGACCTGCTCGAGCATCGGGTCACGGCCGTGACCTCAGCGGTCTCGGCCGGGAACGCCGAACGCGCCGAGGTCGCCCTGCTCAGCTTGGAGAGCACCAGCCTGATGGTCGGTGCCGACGCGATCGTCCGGGCGGTGCGACCGATCCGGGCCGCCGTCAGCGGAATCGACTTCGGTGTCGCGCGGTCGAAACTGCCCGCACTGCGCCGGGCGCAGTCGACCGACCGGGGCCGGCTGGAACGGGCCAGGGCCGCGCACGACTCCGATCGCTGATCGCTACTGCGCCTGCCGGGTCGCCAGCCGATAGCCGACACCGCGCACGGTCTCGATGAACCGCGGGGCGTTGACCGGGTCGTTGAGCTTGCGCCGGACGTTGGCCAGATGCACCTCGACGGCGCGGCGGTCGGACTCACTGACGTAGCCGCCGGTGCTGTGGTCGCCGCGCAGTTCCAGCGACAGCGTGTCCTTGGAGACGACCCGGCGCTTGCCGTTCATGATCGCCTGCAGCAGATCGAATTCGCTCCGGGTCAACGTCACCGACGAGCCGTCCAGCTCGCACAGCCGCATCTCCGGATGGATCCGCAGGCCGTTGTGGCTCAGCCAGCCGTCGCCGGTCGGCTCGGTCTCTTCCGGAGCGCCGGGCTCACCGGCCGGACGATCGCCAGGGACGGTGCCGTCCGCGGCGTACAGGTTGCGGCGCCGCATCATCGCCTCGACCCGGGCCCGCAGCTCTCGCGGCCGGAACGGCTTGGTCAGGTAGTCGTCCGCTCCCGCGTCCAGCCCCATCAACGTGTCCACCTCTTCGGTGCGAGCGGACAAGATGATGATGTAGGTGTCACTGAAGTGTCGGATCTGGCGCGCGACCTCGAAGCCGTCGATACCGGGCAGGCTGATATCCAGGGTCGTCAGTATCGGCTGATGGTCCCGTACCGCAGCGACGCCGTCCGCTCCTTCCGACACGGCATGCGTCGTGAATCCCGCCTGGGCGAGGATGGCCTCAAGCAGGTTTCTGATATCGGCGTCGTCCTCGATGATCACCGCCACGCGATCTGGCATGGCGGTAGCGTACCGAACCGGTTCGGCTCTGGTGCGGCGCCTGACCGTCAGCCCTGGTCGAGGTTGGCGAGGAAGTACGTCTGCTCGTCGATGACCTCGACCTCAGCGGGGGACTGGCGCTTGATGAATCGGGCCAGATTGTCCGCGTAGTTCATCTCGTCCCGATGGTAGGCACTGACGTCGTATCCACAGATTCCGCGGGCCTCGGCGATCGTGGAGATCGCCGAGGAGATCATCGCGACGTAGGCACCGGACTGGCGGCGGCTCGGCGCCGTCAGGGTGAACCCGAGATAAAAGATCGCGTTCCGCGCGGCGTGGTCCGGGAACCGGGCCGTGAAGTACTCCGGACTGATCCAGGGCACCGTGTCGAGGTGACGGGTCAGCGTGCTCAACCCGATCACTTCGGACCCGTCCCAGGCCACGTACTTGTCGACCCTGGGATCCGTCATCTCGGCCCGGAACTCCGTCTCGGTCAGCACCTGCCGGGCCGCCGAGCGAGTCAGCAGAGGTTCGAACGCGATCTGGTACAACCCCCAGAACTGATCGACGGTTGCGTCCGAAAGCTCGGCCTCGACGGTCACTCGGACGGATTGGGCCATCTGATGCCTCCGCTAGGGCTGGGTCAGGGTCTGGATGGAGTAGCTCGCGACGACAATGGCGCACACCGGGTGGTCCACGCAACGTGCCGAGCTGAGCATGCGCCCCTGGCGCGGGAAGTCGCCGACCCGGTTCCGGGTCAGATCCGCGAGGCTTGCCCTCAGGTCCCGCTCCACCAGTGCCTGCGAGATGCCGCTGTGCTCGACGAAGACGCCGGAGCCGGAGAGCTCGTTCTCGCCCTCCTCGCCCGGCACCGGCTCCACCTCGTCCCGCTGGGCCCAGGCCACACCGGCCCAGGCCTCCTCACCGGGGGTGCTGGCGTACGAGTCCGCGTACACGCAGTAGAGCACGTCTCCGATCCGGCCCTTCAACTGTTCCGGGCCTGCGACCTCGCGGATGACTCCCCTCGGCGGGATCACCGAGGAGAGCCGAACTAAGTTGAAGTCGGCGACGCCGGCGTCCCGTAACGCCGCGTCGAAAGCGGAGAGTCGAGTCAAGCCAATCCCCCGGCCGGCGCTAACCCTGATCTGGAGCGCGCCGACATTGCCCTGCGTCATGTCGTCCCTTCGCGGTTCCGCACGGCCGACTGCTTTCCCTTCGCAGGACGGCCTGTGAGCGTGCGGTGTTTTCCGGCCACATTCTCCCTTAGACAGTCGTCAAGTACCTCATTGGGAGATCATGATTGGTCATGGATTTGTGGTCGTAACGTCGAGCGCCCGGCGCGGGCGCGGTGCCTCCACCTCCTCGCCGTTGTCTCGATCCAATTCGGACGGATCCATCGGTGCCGCCCGGGCCGGTGTGCCGTAGCCGGCGTCCAGCAGTTCGATCACCGAATCCTCGAGTTGCTGCGCTGAGATCGGCGTTGTGGTGAGGAACACAGCCCGGCCGCCGGGCAGTGCAGCGTGGCCGTTGAGGTTGCCGTCGCCGGTGCCGTAGCCCACCACCGAGAGGCCCTGGGCGCCCCGCTGCCGCAGCACGGTCAGCAGGTCGCCGCCGGCTCCGTCCCGTAGCTCCAGGTCGATCACGACGACCGACGGGCTGGCGCGTTCGAAATAGCCGAGACCGCCGGAGACCGAGGGTGCCTGGTGCACGGTCAGTCCGCGGCGTTCCAGCAGGTTGGTGACGTCCGAGGCCAGGTCGTCGTCGTCCTCGACGACCAGCACCGTGTTCTCCGCCGGCTTGTCGGCCAGCACGGTCCGGACGGTATGGGCCAGTCGCTCCTCGTCGATCGGTTTCACCAGCCATCCCGCCACCCTCGCGGCGAGTTCCGGGCTGCCCGCCGGGCTGAGACCCGAGACGACGACGACCGGCAGGTTGCGGGTCGCGCTGTGCCGGCCAAGGGCGGCGATCACATCGGCTCCGGACGTCCCGGGCATCGCCAGGTCGAGAACGACCGCGTCCAGCGGAGCGGTGAGCGCGCGCTCGATCGCCTGCTGTCCGTCGGTGACGCCGATGGCCCGGTAGCCGCGGGCCTCCAGCAGACGGCTCATCACCTCGACCGCGTAATCGTCGTCGTCGCAGACCAGAACGGTCGGATGGTCCTCCTGGCCCACCGCCACGGAACGCTCGGCCCGGGGGAGGGTGAAGGTGAAGACGGTGCCGCGGTCCGGGTCGCTGCGGGCCCAGATCCGGCCGCCGAGCCGCTCCACGATGCTGCGGCTGATCGCGAGACCGAGACCGCTGCCACCCTTCTCCCTGGAGTCCGACGAGTCGACCTGCTCGAACCGGTTGAAGATGGTGTCCAGTTTGTCCGGCGGGATCCCGCGGCCGTGGTCGGTGATGCTGAACTCCACGAAGCCGCCGCGCGGCACCGCGGCGATCAGTACCTCGTCGCCGGGCTTGGAGAACTTCACCGCGTTGCTGATCAGGTTGATCAAGGCCTGCAGCACCCGGTCCGCGTCGGCGACGACGGTGCCCTCGGCCCGCCCGATCCGGAGCCGGACCTTCGCCTCAGCGGCGACCAGGTCGACCTGCCGGATGGCGGAGGCGATCAACTCCGGGGCGTGGTGTTCGTCGAGTTCCATCGGAATGGTGCCGGACTCGAACCGCTCGATGTCCAGGATGTCGTTGATCAGCCGGGTCAGCCGTTCGCAGCTCTGCTGGGCGATGGTGATCAACTGCCCGGCTCGTTCCGGCAGGTCGCCCAGCGCGCCGCCGGCCAGCAGTCCGAGCGAGCCGCGGATCGAAGTCAGCGGGGTCCGCAGTTCGTGGCTCACCATGGAGACGAACTCGTTCTTGATCCGGTCCACCTCGCGCCGCTGGGTGATGTCGCGGAACACGACGACGGCGCCGCGGGTGGACGCGGCCTGGCCGTTCGGCGAGGCGCCGCCGATGGTCAGCGGGGTTGCCGTCACCTCAACCGGGATGTGCCGGCCGTCGGCGCGGACATAGGTGTCCTCCTCCGCCATCGCGGCGAAGCCGTCCCGGACCGCCTCGGTGACGTAGCACTGGCTCTCCGAGGTCCGGGTGCCGTCGGGATGGGGCGCATGGAAGGTACGGTGCGCGCTGCGGCCGATCAGCTCGGCCGGCGGATAGCCGAGCACCCGGGCGGCCGCCGGGTTGAGGAACGTGATCCGGCCACTGGTGTCCACACCGTAGATGCCGTCGCCCACCGACTTCAGCAGCAGTTCGCTCTGCTCGGTCAACCGGCGCAGATCCCGGGTTCGTTCCGCGACCCGCCGTTCCAGATCTCGACGGAGGGCGTGGTTGTCGATGATCAACAGGATCTGCCGGGCGGCGACGGCGACCAGGACGACCAGCCAGAGCGCGTTCGTCACCGGGTTGACCGGTCCGAGCTGTCCGACGAACGCGGCCGCGATGAAGATCGCGAACATGATCACGGTGCCCGCGACCGGAGACGCTTCGCGCGGAGTGGCGTGCGTTGTCGGCAGCGCCGCCGCGGGATGGCGGGCGGCCAGCGCGATCAGGGCGTAGCCACTGATCCAGCCAAGATCGACAATCGATCCGAAGGTGAAGGTCTGCTGGGCGCTGAGCAGGGCAAAGGTGAGGTCTGACGTTGCGTACAAGGCGAAGCCGAGACCGACCAGGATCAGCGACGGGCGGTCGGTGCCGCTGCTGCGCATGATCAACAACACGGCCAGGGTTGCCACGACCACGTCGGCGATCGGGATCACCAGCACACCGATGTCGGTGGGCATCGCCATCGAGCGGGTACTCAGCAGCGGCGGGTAGACCACGACGGCGGTGAAGAACAGGATCGAGCCGCCGACGACCACGCCGTCCAGCACCATGCGTGCGAGGTCGGTGCCGCGACGCCGGGAGGGCGGGAAGCTGATCATGGCCAGGATGCCGAACACCACGCCGATGGCCAGCCCGAGGGTGCCGATCTCGGTAGTGGTCCTGGTGCTGTCCAGCGACTCGACCAACTCGTACAGGTTCGCCGCGGCACAGATCACGCCGGCCAGGGCCAGCATCAGCCAGGCGCGGGATCGTCGTTCCCGTACGTTGCGGATGCGGTGGCCGGCGCTCAGGCCGACGACCAGCCCACCGGCGGACAGGAGCAGCTGGCCACTGAATTCGCGGGTCGACTGGGGCAGCGGACTGACCAGTACCGCAAGTTCGGCGAGCAGGCAGACGGCGGCAAGTACGCACCAGGCGATGAACCGCCGGTAAGCTCGGGTGCGGGACTGCCGGGAGTTCGATCCGGGGTCCCCAGCCGACTCCGTCATGCAGAGGACGCTATCACCGGGAGCCGCCCGACACCCGGGTGTATCAGCCCCGGGTAGGCGCTCTCCCTGCCCCTCGGCGGACGGCGAAGACTCGGCCCCGCCCCGCATGCCAGGCTTCATAACGCTACGATGACGACCGACTGTGAAATCTGCGGGCAGGTCAATCGGTCGTGATTCCCGGGGCTGGGGCATCGCGGTCGTCGGGGGGATGGCGCGCGCTCGCGCATCGGCTCCCCGGCAGTAGGGCGACTGAACGGGGCGGTTGGAGGGCGGACCTGTGAATGAAGCGGATGAATCGAAGAGGTCTGCGTACCGTCGTCGCCTTGAAGGCTGACGTATGACGGAGCGTCACATCCTGGTCGTCGACGACGACAGCTCGATTCGTGAGGTCGCCCATCTCGCCCTCGAGCTGGTCGGCGGCTGGCGGGTGACCACGGCAAGCTCCGGCACCGAAGGGTGGCAGCTCGCCGTCGCCGAGCGTCCGGACGCGATGCTGCTCGACGTCATGATGCCGGGTATGGACGGGCCGACCGCTCTGCGCGAGCTCCGGGAACACGAGGAGACCCGCGAACTCCCGGTCATCTTTCTGACCGCGAAGCTCGGCGGGTTCGATTCCCGGCTCCCGGACGACGGGGACCCGGTCGGTGTGATCGCGAAGCCTTTCGACCCGATGACGCTCGCCGACGAGGTCGCGGCGTTGCTGGGATGGGCGCGATGACCGATTTCTCCGATGTTCCGTCGCCGTCGCCCGAAGCGGTGTTCGACTCGATCAGCGCTCAGGCGCAGGAGACCAATCGGATCCGGGTCGACGCGCTGGCCGCCCTGATCGTGCGCTCCGACCCGACCGGACTCAGCGAGGACGACCGACGGCAGGCCAAGGATCTGGCGCACCAGATCGCCGGGTCGGCGGGGACCTTCGGATTCGATCTTGCCTCCGAGGTGGCCCGGCAGGTGGAGCACCTGTTGTTGCGGGAGCCCGACGCCGCGCAACTCGCCGAACTCGAGCTGCGGGTCGCCGAGCTGCGCTCGGCGCTGGACTGATCAGGCCGGGTCGACCCAGTCCAACCGCAGGCTCGACAGGCCGGCCGCCATCACGTACCGGACTCGGAGGGCCGACGCCGCGGTCGGCGGCGGATCGAGCGGAATGATCTTCGGGCCGTTCAGGGACGGGAAGTCGGTGTGCACCGAACCGTCCGGCAGCTGCAACTCCCCGGTGAGGCGGAGCGCTCCGACGCCGCCGGGACCGGTGGGCAGGTCGTCCGGGAAGCGGAGCAGGGTGTCCACCTCCGGCTCGATCGGGTCGGTTCCGAAGCTGCCGCTCCAGATCGCCTGCCGCTCGGTCAAGGGCTCGACGGTCCGGGTGCCCCACCGTTGCGGCGAGTCGTCGTAGAAGGACCACTCGTGGCCGACCGCGTCGATCACGAAGCCGTGGAATTCGCGGTCGATCCGCACCAGTTCGCCGTACGTCGTGTAGGCCGCCGGGAAGATCCGGGTCTGCGGACCGAGCACACCGCGCCGGAGCAACTCGTTGTACACCTCGACCACCGACTCGTCGAGCAACGCGGTCTCGATCAACTCGATCAGGGCGACGTCGACCGGGCGGTCGAACGTCCGCACATCGCCGCCGATCACCTCGATCACGTCGGAGTAGTCATTGAGCCGGACGGTCCGCTCCAGGTTGCGGGCCAGGACCGGCTCGGCCTCGATGGCGTACACCCGGCCGGCGCCGGCGCGCGCTGCGAAGAGGGAAAGAATCCCGGTGCCGGCACCCGCATCGAGGACGACGTCGCCCGGCTGCACCACCTTCTCGATCATGGCTCCGAGCGCCGCGGTACGAACCTCGTCCCGCAGACACATGTACGGAAAATCCGTCCCCGACCAGAACTCTGCCGAACCGCCCTCAGTCATGGCGCCAAGTCTCTCAGGACCGGATCGCTCGTGCTCCACGCGTCTCAGTCGGAGCCGCGCGGGACGACGAAGTCGGAGAGTTCGGCGGTGCCGGGCTGGACGTCGGCCCAATCGTGGTCGCAGTGCAGGATGGCGAGGCCGCTGGTCGGGAACTTCGCCTCCAGCCGGGTCCAGGCCTTCTTCTTGCCGCGCCGCCCGGCGAGCAGGCGGACCAGGTCGGGGATGCCGGGGGAGTGGCCGATCAGCAGGACGGTCTCGGCGTCCTCGGGCAGTCGGCGGACGAGTTTGACCAGGGCGCCTGACCAGGCCTCGTAGATCCGGTCGTCGTAGCGGACGTCCCGCGCGACGGCGCCGCCGACGACGGCACGTTCCCAGGTCTGCCGGGCGCGGGTCGCGGTCGAGCTGATCACGACGTCGGGCTTGTAGCCGTTGCCGGTCAGGAACTCGCCGATCGCGACACCGTCGCGCCGTCCGCGCCCGGACAGCGGCCGGTCGTGGTCGTCGACATCGAGGCCCCATTTGGACTTCGCGTGCCGGGCCAGCAGCAGTGTGCGCCGAGGCGGGTCGTTCGGCGAGGTCATGATTCGAGATTAGGTGCGAAAAGCGAGCCGAAGGTTACGTGGAGACATCCGGCAGGTGGCCGCTGGCTCAGCGTACGCGCAGCATCATCGCCAGCCATCCGGCAGTTCGGCGGCGGTCGGCACCCAGCCGCCGTCGGTCAGCCGGCGCTGTTCGCGGTCCCGCCGTTCGGCGATCACGGCGGCCAGGAAATCCCGGGCCGGCAGTGCGACGGGCGGCGCCGGCGCGGTCCGGAGGGCGACCTGGCGGGCGAGTTCCTGGGCCAGCTGCTCCTTCGGGTACGGAAGCAGGCCGTCATGGCGCTGCACCAACTGCCGGGACGCGGTGACCAGCTCGTCGGACAGGCCGCTCAGCTGCAGTTGCGACGTCCAGCCGGCCAGCTCAGCCGGCACCGGAGGGATCGGCTGCGGCCGCCGCGGCGACCGGACCCGGACCATCAGGGTGCCGGCGGCGAGGTCGCCGATCCGTTTCGACTGCGGATGGATGGAGGCGCAGACCAGCCCGCCGCAGAACCCGGTCCAGGGTGCGAAGTCGGCGAACCAGAACCCCATGGTGCGCAGCAGCGCCTGCCGGAACCTGATCGCGCCGCCGTCCTCGCGGACCACCCGCAGGCCGAGCGCCCAGCTGCCGAGGGTACGGCCGCGGGTCGCGGTCTCGCTGGCGATGGGGTACGCGAAGCCGAACACGATCGCGCCGATCATGGTCAGGGTCTGCTCGCGGTACGCGTACGAACCGGCGACGACCGAGATCACGTACCCGAACAGGGATGAGGCCAGCGAGATCACCGCGAGATCGACGACGGCGGCGAGCAGCATGCTCGGCACCCGGGCCGGGCGGAGATCGAGGACCACCGCGTCTCCGGTCACGATCTGGCTCACCCGGCCAGTCTGGCACGGCACGAGGCGCACGACACGGGATGCCAATACGCTGGCCGGCATGGACCTGGACTCCTACATCGTGCGGCACAGCCCGCAGTGGGACCGGTTGACCGAGCTGACCGAGCGTCCCGGCCGGCTGACCGGGGCGGAGGCCGACGAGCTGGTCGAGCTCTACCAGCGGGTGTCGACGCACCTCTCGGTGGTCCGCAGTACGGCCTCGGACGCGGTCCTGGAAGCCAGGTTGTCGGCGCTGGTGGCCCGCGCCCGGGCCGTCGTCACCGGGACGACGACACCGCTGTGGCGCTCCGTCGGACGATTCTTCACGACCGTCTTCCCGGCGGCCGTCTACCGGGCCCGCTGGTGGTGGGGGATCACCGCAGTGATCAATCTGATCATCGCCACCGTCGTCGCGTGGCGGGTGATCAACGTCCCCGGCCTCGGTGAGTCGCTGCTCGACGACGAGCAGGTGAAACAGCTCGTCGAGTACGACTTCGCCCAGTACTACTACGAGAACCCGGCCTTCGACTTCTTCCTGCACGTCTGGGTGAACAACGCCCGGGTGTCGGCGAGCTGCCTGCTGCTCGGGATCTTGATCGTTCCGGTGCTGATCTTGCTCTGGCAGAACATCTTCAACGTCGGCGCGATCGCCGGGTACATGATCGACGCGGGCCGGTCCGACATCTTCTGGGGGCTGCTGCTGCCGCACGGGATGCTCGAACTGACCGTGATCTTCGTCGCGGCCGGCGCCGGCCTGCGGCTCGGCTGGTGCTGGATCGCACCCGGTCGCCGGAGCCGGGCCCAGGCACTCGCCGAGGAGGGCCGGGCGGCCGGCGCGATCGCGCTCGGGCTGGCCCTGTGCCTGTTGATCTCGGGTCTGCTGGAGGGCTTCATCACGCCGTCGACGCTGCCGCCGTGGGCACGGCTGGCGATCGGCGGGCTGGCGCTCGCGGGCTTCCTCACGTACGTCTTCACGCTCGGCCGCTGGGCGGCGAACGCGGGCGAGACCGGCGACGTCGGCGGCGAGGAACTCATCGCCGAAGTGCCGGCCGAAGTGCCCTGACCGGCCGGCTCAGTCCTCGCCGGACGGGCCGTCGTCCCGCAGGCTCTCCCAGATCTCCTTGCACTCCGGGCAGACCGGGAACCGCTGCGGGTCGCGGCTGGGCACCCAGACCTTGCCGCACAGGGCCACCACCGGGGTGCCCATGACCATCGCCTCGGTCAGCTTGTCCTTCGGAACGTAATGCGAGAAGCGTTCGTGATCGCCTTCATCGGGCCGGAGGTCGGTCCGCTCATCGACGATCGTCTCCGCTCCTGGACTCAGTTGCTGGCTCACCCGCGTCAGTCTAGTGACTTGTTCGCCTGGTCCGGATAACCCGATTGACCTCAACAGGGGTCGAGGTGATGGGGTGTCCGGGTGAATGGTCCGGTGTCTCGTCGCGCGTTGGCCATCGGGTTGTGCACGGTGGTGGTGGCCGTGGCGTTCGAGTCGATCGCGGTCGCGACGGCGATGCCGGCGGCGGCTCAGGACCTGAACGGGATCTCGGTCTACGCCTGGGCCTTCTCCCTCTTCTTGATCGGCATGCTGCTGGCGACCGTCGTGGCGGGCCGGCTCTGCGACCGGATCGGCCCGGTCCGGCCGTTCCTGGGCGGCGTGCTGATCTTCGCCACCGGCCTCGTGGTCGCGGCGACCGCGGAGACCATGGCGCAGCTGGTCGGGGCGCGGCTGGTGCAGGGCCTGGGCGGCGGGGTGATGAACGTCGCCACGTTCGTCTGCATCGCCCAGGCCTTCGACGAGCGGTCCCGGCCACGGATGTTCTCGTACATCTCGACGGCGTGGGTGGTGCCGTCCTTCGTCGGCCCGCCGATCTCGGCCTGGCTGACCCACCAGCTGAGCTGGCACTGGGTGTTCTGGAGCGTGCTGCCGCTGGTCGGCATCGGTACGGCGATCGTGCTGCCGTCGTTGCTCCGGCTGCACCGGTCGCGCGTCGCCGAACCACGCCCGGAGTCGAGCGAAGGGCAGCAGGAGAACCGGCCGGCGCCGTTGTGGGCGGCCGGGGTGGTCGCGCTCGCTGCGGCGGCGATCCAGCTCGCCGGCCAGCGACTGGACCTGATCGCGGTCGGGCTCGCCGTCGCCGGCCTGGTCGGCCTCGCGATCGCGCTACCGCCGCTGATGCCGCCGGGATTCCTCCGGCTGCGGCGCGGGCTGCCGATGGTGATCATGAGCCGGGCCCTGCTGCCGGGTGCGTTCTTCGGCGCCGAGGTCTTCGTACCGCTGATGCTGGTGGAGCAACGCGGCATCCCGCTGCTCCTGGCCGGCGCCGTGCTGACCTGCGGCGCGGTCGGCTGGACCACCGGCGCCTGGATCCAGTCCCGGGACCGGATCGAGTTGCCCCGGTCGCGGCTGATCCTGATCGGTACCTGCTGCGTCACCGCCGGCCTGGTGCTGGTCGCGGCGACCGCGCTGCTGCCGTGGCTCTGGGTCGGGCTGGTCGCGGTCGGCTGGGTGATCGGCGGATTCGGGATGGGGCTCGGCATCGCGTCCACCTCGATCGCGGCGATGTCGCTCGCCCCGGACGACCAGCAGGGCCGGATCGCGTCGTCGCTACAGCTGGGCGATTCGCTCGGCGCGGCCCTGTTCGCGGGAGTCAGCGGGTCCATCTTCGCCGCGCTGCACGGCACCGGCGACCAGGTGCTGACCTTCGGCGCGGTGATGACCGCCATGGTGGCGGTCGGCCTGCTCGGCGTCGGCGCAGCCTCCCGGATCTCGGCTGGGAGGGCACTGAAGGATCCTGACCTACCGAGCGGCGCCCAGGCACGCACCCGGCTGCGTTGTCGTCGTCGTCCGTAGAACACCGCTACGACCTCCTCCTCCGCCTTGCCGGGCACGCACCTGGACACCGCTCGCCACGGCCAGGATCCTTCAGCACCCTCCCCGCGACACCTCCCGTCCGGTCGCTGAGCCGTCACCGGGAGTCACTACAATCTTGCCAGTGACTGCCGGACAACCCGATATCAAGACCACTGGTCTTCCACCGGCGTTCCCGGATCGGGCGGCATGGGGCACGGCGACCAAGCTGCGGGCCTGGCAGGCGGCGGCGCTGACGCAGTATTTCGACACCCACCCCAAGGACTTCCTGGCGACGGCCACGCCGGGCGCCGGCAAGACGTCCTTCGCCCTCACCCTGGCCGCGAACCTGCTGGACCGGCGGGTCATCGACCGGATCATCATCGTCGCGCCGACCGAGCACCTGAAGACGCAGTGGGCCGAGGCCGCGCACAAGATCAACATCGGGATCGATCCGAACTTCGGGGTCAAGCAGGGCAAGACCAGTCGCGACTTCGTCGGCATCGCGCTCACCTATGCCGGTGTGGCGCAGAACACGTTGGGCCTGCGGATCCGTACCGAGGGCTTCAAGACGTTGGTGATCTTGGACGAGGTGCACCACGCCGGCGACGCGCTGAGCTGGGGCGAGGCGGTACGGGAAGCGTTCGAGCCGGCCACCCGGCGGCTGATGCTGACCGGGACGCCGTTCCGTTCCGACGCCAACCCGATCCCGTTCGTCACCTACGAGCCGGAGGCAGGCGGCGGGATGCGGTCCCGGCCCGACTATTCCTACGGGTACGGGCAGGCGCTCGCCGACTCCATCGTCCGGCCGGTGCTCTTCCTGGCCTACTCGGGTGATCTGCACTGGCGGACCAGCGCGGGCGACGAGGTTGCGGCCCGGCTCGGCGAGCCGATGACCCGGGACCTGGCCGGCCAGGCGCTGCGGACCGCGCTGGATCCGCAGGGCGCCTGGATCCCGGCCGTGCTCAAGGCCGCCGACACCCGGCTCTCCGAGGTGCGCAGTCACGTGCCGGACGCCGGCGGGCTGGTGATCGCGACCGACCAGAACTCGGCGCGGGCGTACGCCGACCTGCTGCACGCGATCACCAAACGCAAGCCGACGCTGGTGCTCAGCGACGACCCGCAGGCCAGCAAGAAGATCACCAAGTTCGCCGACAGTGACGACCGCTGGATGGTCGCCGTGCGGATGGTGTCGGAGGGCGTCGACGTGCCGCGGCTCGCGGTCGGGGTGTACGCGACGTCCACCGCGACCCCGCTCTTCTTCGCCCAGGCCGTCGGCCGCTTCGTCCGGGCCCGGGCCCGGGGCGAGACCGCGTCGGTGTTCCTGCCCAGCGTGCCCAACCTGCTCGGCTTCGCCGCCGAGCTGGAACGGGAACGTGATCACATCCTGAAGGCGCCGGCCACCCCGGACGAGGCTCAGCTGCTGGCCGAGGCGGAGCGGACCGAGACCGAACCGGACGGCGACGACGACGATGAACACGGCGGCTTCGCGGCGCTGGAGAGCAATGCCGACTTCGACCGGGTCGTCTTCGACGGCGCCGACTTCGGGCTGGCTGCGCAGACCGGCAGCGAGGAGGAGCAGGACTATCTGGGGCTGCCCGGTCTGCTCGAACCCGATCAGGTACGGGAGTTGCTGCGCCGCCGGCAGGCCGAGCAGGTGGCCCGCGGGCCCCGGGTCGTTGCGCCGGAGCAGAGCGCGCACGCCCGGCTGCGCGAGCTGCGCAAGGAACTGAACGGGCTGGTCGCCGCCTGGCACCACCGGACCAACCGGCCGCACGGCGTGATCCACACCGAACTGCGCAACGCCTGCGGCGGACCGCCGAGCGCGATCGCTAGTGCGGACGAGCTGCAGCAGCGGATCGACATGATCCGGGACTGGGCGATCACCGGCCGGAGTTGATCAAGGTCGGGCCGCAGCCCGCCGAGGTGATCTTGTCGGTGGTGGTGGCCGGACTAGTGGTGGGTAAGGCAGGAAACTTGGCGTTTGCCGGTGTCCAGGTGCGTGCAGCGCAAGGCCGACGAGGAAGGGATACCGGGTTGTATCGCGACTGAGGAGAACGCAGCGATGTGCGTGCCTGGGCGCCGGCAAACGTCGAGGTTCCTGCCTTACCCATCACTAGAGTCGGAACATGGATGATCTGCAGCTGACCAAGGCACAACTCGTTGATCATTTCGGCCGGATCCGAGAGCTCGTCACCGGGCTCACCGACGGTCTGACCGAGCAGGTCGCGACGTACCGGATCGATCCCGACGCCAACACGGTCGCCTGGCTGCTCTGGCACCAGACCCGGGTCCATGATGATCATGTCGCGGACCTGGCCGGCACCGAGCAGGTCTGGCCGCGCTGGCGGGACCGGTTCGGGCTCCCGTTCGAACCCGAGGCGACCGGCTACGCCCAGAGCAGTGCCGATGTCGCGGCGGTACGGGTGCCGGCCGACCTGCTGGCCGACTATGACGCCGAGGTGCACGCCGCCACCGCCGGCTATCTGGACCGGCTCACCGCCGACGAGCTCGGCCGGGTGGTGGACACCCATTGGGATCCTCCGGTCACCGTCGCGGTGCGCCTGGTCAGCGTGATCGGCGACTGCCTGCAACATCTCGGCCAGGCCGCCCTGATCCGCGGTTCGGCGACGCGCGCCGGGGTGTCCTGACGCCTGATCATTCCGCCGTCCGGAGAGAACGAGGTCTCCGGGGTCGGTGATCCGGCGCCAGGCTCTCTGGCCGGATTGTCAGTGGCTCGGCTTAGGGTCCTGGACGCTGACTGAACCGAGGAGGCGTTTCGCATGGGGGCACTCACTGGGCAGGTCGCGGTCGTGGCCGGAGCGACCCGGGGCGCGGGGCGCGGCATCGCCTGCGCTCTGGGCGAAGCCGGCGCGACCGTCTACTGCACCGGCCGGACCGTCCGCGGTCGGCCGTCCACGTTCGGTCGGCAGGAGACCGTGGAGGAGACGGCCGAGCTCGTCGATGCGGCCGGCGGTACGGGCATCGCGGTGCGGGTCGACCACACGGAACCGGACCGGGTGCGAGAACTCTTCGACCGGGTCGACTCCGAACAGGGTCGGCTGGATGTCCTGGTGAACGACCTGTCGGGCAACGACCAGCTCGATTTCGGCATGTTCAGCGATCGGGCGCGGCGACCGTTCTGGGAGAACGACCCGGGGACCGACCTCAAGGCCCTCGACGTCGGCATCGGGGCCCACTTCACGACCAGCCACTTCGCGGCCCGGCTGATGATCAGACGCCACCGTGGCTTGATCGTGGAGATCGGGGACGGGAACTTCGTCGGCTACAACAACGCCGGGGTCGCCTACAGCCTGATGCGGACCTCGGAAGTCGTCCTGGCCCACCTGATGGCCGAGGAACTCCGGCCGTACCAGGTCGCGGCGGTCTCCCTCACCCCCGGCTTCCTGCGGTCCGAGCAGATGCTGGAGGCGTTCTCGGTCAGCGAGGACAACTGGCGCGATGCCGTCACGCCGGGCTCGGACTTCGGCAATTCCGAATCGCCGCTCTACGTCGGGCGCGCGGTCGTCGCGCTGGCCGGCGATCCGCACGTGATGGCGCGAACCGGCCACGCGCTCAGCGCGGGATACCTGGCTCGGGAGTACGGGTTCACCGATGCCGACGGCAGCCAGCCGCCTGGCTACCGGGCCGAGAGTCGGTTCGAAGAGGGACTGTTCGCCTTCTACAACGGTGAATCTGGGTGATCGGCCTGGGCTGCGACCCGGATTGTGGAACTTCCACGGCATCAGACGCGGCGCTGATTTCCACAGTCCTCAGGGCCGGACCACCTTGAAGCGGAACTCGGCAGGGTAGGAGCCGTCGGCTTTGATCGTCGCGGTGCCGGATCGGGTGTCGGCAGGGATCCGAACCACGGCCTTGAAGCCCATGTCCGGCCCTCCTGGCCTGTGCCGACCAAGACTTCGACTCTCGCCACCGGGAAGGGTCAGGGTCAGCTCCACGTCCGGGAGCGGCTTCAGCGGATCGTTGCCGCCGGTGTCGTTGCAGGTGCTGGTGTACCAGTGCCCGTACACCTCGACGGTCGCCCCGGGTCGGACGGTCGGGGGTGGCTTGTCCTGGCCTCGGCCCGGTGGCTGGTCGTCGAGATAAGGCGCCGCACAGCCGGCCTCCTCGCTCGTGTGGACACTTCCAACATCCCCACAAGCCACGAGGAGCGGTATCAGGATGATCAACCAGCAGACGCGCCTCATGAACAGATTGTCGGTGAGTCGAACGCGTCGAACCGGAAGATCGCCCCAAGGCAATCCGATCGTGACGGGACTCAGCAGTCGATCACGCGGGTCTGGGTGATGATCCGGCGGACCGGGCGGTCCCAGTCCTGGGCCGGCAGCTCGTTCAGCAGTTCGTCGTCGTTGATCAAGGTCCAGACCTCGGCGTCGCCGGGGAGTTCGGCGAGGGCCTGGTCGTACCAGCCGGCGCCACGGCCGAGTCGCTGCCCGGCCGGGTCGGCCGCCAGCGAGGGGCAGATGATCACTTCCGCTTCCCGTACCGCCTCGGCGCCGAGCACCTCGCCGGTCGGTTCGAGGATCGACTTGCGGCCGGTGCGCAGGGCGTCCGGGCCGGTGTACCAGGCCCAGGCCGGTACCCGCAGCAGGCCGCCGTCGCCGTCGGTGAGGACGGGCAGCAGGACCTCGACGCCCTGCGCGGCCAGCCAGGCGACCAGTTGCAGGGTGCCCGGTTCGGTGTCCGAGGACAGGTAGCAGGCCAACCGGTCCAGCGGCCCGCGGTCCAACAGCGTCTGCTGGATCAGGCCGAAGCGGGCCTCGTCGTTGGCGCGACGCTCGTCGTCCGACCGGGCGTCCCGGCGGAGCAGAACGGCGTTGCGCAGTACGGCCTTCGCGCCGTTGAGCGCCTCGACATCGCCAGCCTGGGACATCGCGCCAGTCTATGCAGAAGGCCCGGGCCGGTGGACTCGACCGACCAACCGTCAGATTCTGCCCGGAACGCCGCGGGGGACACCACTAGTGTGTCGTCCATGCCTTTGTTCGGTCGGAAGAGGAAGGACGAACCGGAGTTCGTCGCCGAGCCACCGGCCCCGCTCGCCGAACCGCCCCAGGTCGACGAGAACGGGTTGCGGTCGATGGCGGACCACCGCGACTACCTGCTCAGTCAGGTGGAGGAGCTGCCGCCGTTCGGCCAGCAGTTGCTCGACGCGGTCGGGCTCAGCCTGTGCGAGGACATCGTCACCACGATCAGCCTGCCCGGCTTCGACAATTCGGCGATGGACGGCTACGCGGTACGGGCCGGGGACGTCGCCGCCGCGAGCGATCACCGGCCGGTGACCCTGCCGGTGGTCGGCGAGGTAGCCGCCGGCGAGGCCGCCCGGCATCCGCTGTCGCCGGGCACCGCGATGAAGATCATGACCGGCGCGCCGCTGCCCGAGCAGGCCGACGCCGTCGTCCCGTACGAGAGCACCGACCGGGGCGCCGACGACGTCCGGGTGTACGAGCCGACCAGCCGCGGCCGGCACATCCGGCGGACCGGCGAGGACGTCTCCGCGGGCGAACTCGTCCTGGCCGCCGGCGACCGGCTGGACCCCCGCCGGATCGGGCTGCTCGGGGCGATCGGCAAGGACAAGGTGCTGGTACGGCCCCGGCCGCGGGTCGTCGTGCTGGCCACCGGATCGGAACTGGTCGACCCGGGCCTGGACCTGCCCAGCGAGCAGCACATCTACGACTCCAACTCGTTCCTGCTGGCCGCGGCCGCGAAGGCCGCCGGCGCGCAGGTGTTCCGGGTCGGGCTGGTCGGCGACGACCCGGACCAGGTCCGGCAGGTGATCTCGGACCAGCTGATCCGGGCCGACCTGCTGCTCACCTCGGGCGGCGTGAGCCAGGGTGATCACGACGTGGTGAAACAGGTGATGCCGGACCTCGGCTCCTGCGACTTCGCCCAGGTCGCGATGCAGCCCGGCAAGCCGCAGGGCTTCGGCCTGATCGGCGACGACCGGACGCCGATGATCATGGTGCCGGGCAACCCGGTCAGCGCCTTCGTGTCCTTCGAGACCTTCGTCCGGCCGGTGATCCGCAAGCTGATGGGGGCGACCCCGTACTCGCGGCCGGTGCTGCGGTGCCGGGCGGCCAAGACGATCAGCGGCACCTTCGGCCGGATGAACTTCGCCCGCGGCGTCGTCACGTTCGATGCCGACGGCGGCTACCAGGTCGAGCTGGCCGGCGGGCACGGCTCGCATCTGATCGGCGACCTGTCCCGGGCCAACGCGCTGGTGATCATTCCGCGGGAGGTCGAGGAGATCCCGGCCGGCCACGAGGTCGACGTCTGGTTGCTCGACGATGACCAGTGAGCCGTCACCGTCCGGGCTGACCCACCTGAACGCGGCCGGCGACGCCCGGATGGTCGACGTGTCGGACAAGCCGGTCACGGCGCGGAGCGCGACCGCGGCCGGGCTGGTCCGGCTCAGCCCGACGGCCGTCGCCACGCTGCGGGACGGCGCGGTGCCCAAGGGTGACGCGCTCGCGGTGGCCCGGATCGCCGGAATCCAAGGGGCCAAGCGGACTCCGGACCTGATCCCGCTCTGCCATCCGCTGGCGATCAGCGGCGTCGACGTGGACTGCGCGATCATCGACGAGGGCGTACGGATCACGGCGACGGTCCGCACCACGGACCGCACCGGGGTCGAGATGGAGGCCCTCACCGCCGTCGCGGTCGCCGGGCTGACCATGATCGACATGATCAAGGCGATCGACCGGGACGCCATGATCACCGACGTCGCGGTGCTGGCCAAGGAAGGCGGGCGCAGCGGGAGGTACGTCCGGGCGGAGCCGGACCCGACATGACCACGCAGGCGCCGCAGGCGGCGGTGATCACGGTGTCCACCCGGGCCGCCGCCGGCGTGTACGAGGACCGGTCGGGACCGGTGATCGCGGACGCGCTGGGCGAACTGGGCTTCGAGGTCGCCGGCCCCTACCTGGTGCCGGACGGTGACCCGGTCGGCGCGATGCTGCGGGAACTGCTCGACAGCGGTCGGCTCGACGTGGTGATCACCACCGGCGGCACCGGGCTCAGCCCGACCGACCGGACGCCGGAACAGACCCGGCCGCTGCTCACCGCGGAACTCCCGCAGCTGGCCGCCGCGATCGCGCGCTACGGCGTCGACCACGGCGTCCCGTCGGCCGTGCTGAGCCGCGGCCTGGCCGGCGTCGCGGAACGGACCATGATCATCAATCTGCCGGGATCCAGCGGCGGAGCGCGGGACGGGATGGCCGTTCTGAAGGAGGTGCTGCCGCATGCCGTCAGCCAACTACGGGGTGCCGACCACGGCGGGGCCGCCTGAGATGTCCGCCGACACGAGCGCGTCCGGGGACCAGGGCGGCCGGCCCGAGACCGGGCCGCCCGGACCGGCCCTCGAATGGCCGCAGCCGGCCGGACCGTCGATCCTGCAGCGGCACCGCTGGCCGGTGTCGCTGAGCCACGGCCCGGTGCTGCTGCGGCCGATGCGGCTGCGCGACCAGGCCGCCTGGGACCGGGTCCGCCGGGCCAACCAGGCCTGGCTGAAGCCGTGGGACGCGACCCGGCCGCCCGGGGCGGAGGACCGGCCGACCTCGTACGGGGCGCTGGTGCGGATGCTGCAGCGGCAGGCCCGCCAGGGCCGGATGCTGCCCTGGTTCGTCTGCTACGACTTCTCGGCCGAACGGGCCGCGGAGGGACGGCGGCCGACCGGCGGCCCGCAGCTCGCCGGTCAGCTGACCGTGAGCGGCATCGTCGGCGGCTCCGCGTCCTGCGGCCAGATCGGCTACTGGATCGATCAGCGGCTGGCCGGCCGGGGCATCATCCCGACCGCCGTGGCGCTCGCCACCGACTACTGCTTCACGGTGATGCGGCTGCACCGGATCGAGATCGCGATCCGGCCGGAGAACGAACGCAGCCTGCGGGTGGTGCAGAAACTGGGGTTCCGGCCGGAGGGTCTGCGGCCGCGTTATCTCCACATCGACGGGGATTGGCGTGATCATCTCGTCTTCGCGCTGAACGCCGAAGAGGTGCCGGAGGGCATGCTCAACCGCTGGCAGGCCGGCCGGAAATGATCTTGATCACGTACCCCCGCGGCACGATACTTCGCGACACACCGCCGCAGGTCGGACCTCGAGCAGGCTTCTGACCGTAACGTCACCTTGTGGGTACGACCGGGATCATCTTCGGCGCCATCGCGGTGGCGTGGTTGATCTATCTCGTCCCCATGTTCGTCCGCCGGGACGACGCGCCCGAGGTCGACGAGGAGGACCCGGCCAACCGGTTCTCGGATTCGATCCGGATCATCCGGCAGGGCATGGCCCCGCTGCTCGACCAGGACCTCGCCGAGATTCCGTCGGTCGAGGTGTCCACCCCGCTGACCCGCCGCGCCGCGATCGCCGACCTGCGCCGCCTGGAACGGCTGGCCGCGCGCCGCCGGCTCCGGATGCTGGTGCTGCTGATGATGATCACCTCCGCGGTCGTCTCGGTCTGCGCGTTCGGGTTGATCCCGTGGTGGTCGGTGGCGATCCCCGGCGGCCTGCTGGTCGGCTTCGTCGTCGTCGCCCGGATCAGCGTCCGCGGCATGCGGCGCGACCTCGACTCCCGGTTCCAGACGATCCGCCGCGGCAGCGACGAGCACACCATCTTCCTCAGCCCGAAGCAGGCCCGGACCCCGGACGAGAAGACCGGTTCGATCGCGCTCGGCGACACCGCCCAGCCCGGCAAGCCCGGCGGGCTGTGGGACCCGGTGCCGATCACGATGCCCACGTACGTGTCCAAGCCGCTCGCGCCGCGCACCGTACGCACCATCGACCTGTCCAGCCCCGACGTCACCAGCTCGGGGCGTCAGGCCGTACCCGTCACGGCCGATGCGCCGACGAGGAAGAAGGCCAAGGCCGACAAGAACGACGGCGACGGCGACCGTCGCGCAGCCTCGGCCTAGGGCGCTAGACCACCGTCACGGTGATCGTCGAGTTCTCGCAGCCGCCGGCCAGCTCCTTCAGCGCCGACTTCTCCGTGGAATCGACCGCAAGGCTCCAGCGGATCTTCACCGCGACGAACTCGCGCAGATAGCGGCACTGCTGCTCCTCGGGCAGCCACTCCGCCGGATCCTGGTCGCCCTTGGCCTGGTTCACCGAGTCCGTCACGCCGACCAGGGTCCGGTGGTCGCCCAGGTCGTTCGCGTACGACTCCCGCCGGCTCGCCGACCAGTCGTAGGCGCCGGAATCCCAGGCCTCCGCCAGCGGCACCATGTGGTCGATGTCGATGTCCGAGGTCTGGGTGTGCGAGGCGCCGTCATAGTACGAATACCAGCGGCCGCCGCTCAGCGAGCAGCCGGAACCCACCGTCGGCGCATCGTCGGCCTCCTCGATCAGCACCTCGTCGCGGGCGTCGCAGCCGTCGCCGTCGGCGTCGACCCAGTGATTGAACTTGTCCCGGTCATAGCCGTCACGCTGCTCTGTGGCGACGTCCAGGTGGTCGATCGCCTCGCTCAGCGGGGCCGAATAGCTGGCCGCGGCGGAGGCCGGGCCGGTCGTCAGGAAGGTCGTCGCGGCCAGCGTGAGCAGGGCGGCGACGGCGGAGATCAGGGGGCGTACGCGGGTCTGGCTCATGGCAAGACACCTCTCGTGCGGGGTCACGGACACGTCCTCTCCGTCCACCCAACCGCACCCCGGCCTCAGGTGGCAACGAACGGGAAGCGACGCGGACGTGAACCGGTTCGAAGCACGGCGCCGCTGATGATAAAGTCTGCGTGCTGGTTGCGGCCCGAGGCCGTACCCGGGGCTATAGCTCAGTTGGTAGAGCGTCGCGTTCGCAATGCGAAGGTCAGGGGTTCGAATCCCCTTAGCTCCACGCGGCGGCCGATCCTGTTCGGTGGCCTAGCGGCCACCTTCGCGGGGGCCGCTTTGTGTTTGTTGGGGGACCGAGTCCCCCAAACCCCCTGCGTTCCTATCGGCGGCGATTCTGCGGGGTTGGGTTCCTGCGGGTTACGTTTCTGGGTTGCGTCTGCGTCTGCGGTTACGTACTCAGGGCGATCAGGAGTGGGACGAGGGCTGCTGCGGCGGTGGTGAGGGCTAGCAGCAGGGCCGTGGTGACGGCTCGGCGGTGGGCCTTCTCGCTCATCTTGGAGAAGGCGTAGCGGCCCAGGAGGAAACCCGCGGCTGCGGCCGGAAGGCAGAGGGGGAGGCCTTCGGGAGGGCGCCAGGAGCCGGCGATGATCATGGTCGCGACGCTGACCGGCAGCCGGAGCAGCGACAGGGTGATCAACGTGTCGCGTTGTTGCCAGCGGTCGGGGATGCGGTGGGCCAGGTAGACCGCCAGTGGTGGGCCGGCCAGGGTGGTCGAGGTGTTGAGCAGGCCGGAGGAGAGGCCGGCGATGGCGGCGGCCGGACCGTGGCTGAGCCGGGACCGGAACCGGCCGCCGATCAAGCGCTGCAGGACCACGGCCAGAATGATCATGATCATGGCGAACTTCAGGTACGGGGCCGGCAGCACGGCCAGGGCGATCGCACCGAGCGCGAGGCCGGGCAGGCTCCACAGGAAGAGCCGGAACACCTCCGCCCAGGCCGGTGCCGGACGGCGGCCGCCGAGCGCGAACAGCCCGACATCGACCAGCAGACCGGAGATCATGATCAACGAGACGGCCTCGGCCGGGCCGAGCAACCAGGCCAGGATCGGCGCGCTCACGATCGCGTACCCGAAACCGGTGCAGGCCTGGATGACGGCGCTCGCGAGCAGGACGATCGCAACGACGACGACCGGATCCACGACGGCACCGTAGGCAGAGCCTTACCTCGCCGTCTGTATCCGCGGATACAGACCGCCCGGCCGGCCGGAACCTAGGCTGCCCGCCGTGCCCGACGAACGCCCCTGGTGGCAGACCGCCGTCTTCTATCAGCTCTATCCGCGTTCCTTCGCCGACTCCGACGGTGACGGCGTCGGCGACCTGGCCGGCGCGATCCGGAAGCTGCCCCACCTGCGCCGGCTCGGCGTCGACGCCGTCTGGATCTGCCCGTTCTACCCGTCACCGCAACGCGACTTCGGCTACGACGTCACCGATCACCGGGGCGTCGATCCCGTCTTCGGTACGGTCGCGGACGCCGAACGGCTGATCCGTACCGCCCACGACCTCGGCCTCCGGGTCGTGATCGACTTCATCCCGAACCACACCTCCGACGAGCACCCGTGGTTCGTCGAGTCCCGTGATCATGCCGACGGTCCGAAGCGGGACTGGTACTACTGGCGGGACGGCTCGGCCGGGCGGCCGCCGACCAACTGGCTGTCGCTCTTCGGCGGCTCCGCCTGGACCTGGGACGCCGGCAGGCGGCAGTACTACCTGCACAGCTATCTCGAGGAACAGCCGGACCTCAATTGGCGCAACCCCGCGGTGCGGACGGCGATGTACGACGTGCTCCGCTGCTGGCTCGACCGCGGCGTCGACGGCTTCCGGATCGACGCCTTTCGCCAGCTGCTCAAGGATCCGCAGTGGCGGGACAACCCGGTGAACCCGGACTGGCCGGCCGACGGCGATCCGTACCACCGCCTGATCCCGCTCCGGTCCACCGATCAGGACGACATCGTCATGATCATCGGCGAGCTGCGTGACCTGCTCCGTGATCATCCGCGGCCGCCCGGCGGCTGCCGCCCCGACGATCGCGTCCTGCTGGCGGAGGCGTACCTGCCCATCCCGAAGCTGGTCCGCTACCACGGGACCAACGGTGACGGGCTGCAGTTGCCGTCCAACATGAACCTGCTCAGTTGCCCGTGGCAGCCGCGCGCCGTCGCCGCTCTCGTCGAGGAGTACGAGGAGCTGCTGCCACCCGGCGCCTGGCCCAACTGGGTCCTCGGGAACCATGATCGTTCTCGGGTCGCCACCCGGCTCGGCCATGATCAACAACGGATCGCGGCCCTGCTGCTGCTCACCCTGCGCGGCACGCCGATCCTCTACTACGGCGAGGAACTGGGCCTGCCGGACGTCCACGTACCCGCGGATCGGGTCCGCGACCCGGTGGCGCTGCGGACCGGCCGGACCTGGCTCGGCCGAGATCCGGCCCGGATGCCGATGCCCTGGACCCGCGCCGCCCGAGCCGGCTTCTGCGCCGAGGACGTCGAGCCGTGGCTGCCGATGCGTCCCGACTCCGCCGAGCTCAGCGTGGAGTCCCAGCAGGACGACCCGGCGTCGATGCTGACCCTCTATCGCCGGATCCTCGAACTCCGCCGTACCGTGCCGGCCCTGTCCGCCGGCAACTACGCCACCCTGCAGGCCGACGACCGGCTGCTCAGCTTCCGTCGCGGCCACCAGACCGGCGACGCGGTCGTGGCCCTGAACTTCTCGGACCACCCCACCCGGTACGACCTCCCGCCCGACCGGTTCTGGCAGCTCGAGCTGACCAGCCAGGACGGCGCCGCGAGCCGGATCCTGCGGCCGCACGAGGGCCACCTGCTGCTGTCCGGGCAGAATAAGAAGGTGTGACCAGCACCCGACCGGACCAGGAACCACGCGACCTCGACCTCCGCCGGATCCCCCTCTTCGCCGGTCTTCCCGAACCGGCCCTCGCCCTCGTCGCCGCCCGGACCGTGGTGACCACCGTCCCGGCCGGCACGGTCCTGGCCCTCGAGGGGTCACTGAGCGACCCGCTGCACATCGTCGAGCACGGACGGGTCGCCGCCTCCCGTACCTCGCCGGCGGGACGTCATGCCCGGGTCCGGGTCGACGATCCGCCGGTGGCGATCGACAAGGCGACAGCGCTGGCCGGGACCGAGCACCACTACACCTGGACCACACTGAGCCGCTGCCGGATCCGTCGGCTGCCGCGCCGGCTCTTCCTGCAGCTGGTCGAGACCGAGCCGTCGGTCGCCCTGCAGACCGCCCGCCATCTCGCCACCCAGTCCAATCAGGCCCGCGGCGACTTCCTGGACGCCGTCGTCCACGATCCGCTGAACCGGACCCTGCGCCGCCTCACCGAACTCGCCGACGCCGACGGGGTCGCCGCCCTGGCCGACGGCCAGCAGGGTCTCGCCGACGAACTCGGGCTGTCCCGGATCACCGTGAACCGGACCCTGCAGCAGCTGGTGCGCCGGGGCGACATCCTCCTCACCCGTGGCCGCGTCGAACTCCTCCGCTGGTAGCGCGTCGCGATCGCCATGCGAAGGGTCGCTGGGCCAACGGCTCACACATCTCAAGGGTTCATGCGGTTGTCAGACTTCGAGCTGGACTGAACGGCGCCACGCCTTTCGTGCCAACACACTGTTGCGTAACCCAGGACTTCGCGGATTCTGTGGGGCAAGATGGCCCCGCCGGCCGATCCAGTAAGGAACTTCGTGAGCACCCTCGGAACATTCATCTGGTCGATCGCGGACCAGCTCCGCGGACCGTACCGTCCCAACCAGTACGGGACAGTCATCCTGCCGCTCACGATCCTGCGGCGTCTCGACTGCATCCTCGAGCCGGACCGGGAGGCCGTCCGCAAGCTGGCCGCGAAGCACGAGAATCCGAATCGTCTCAAGGTTGCGGTCAGGAAGCTCACCGGCCGGGACTTCTACAACACCTCCAACTACTCGTTCGCCAACCTGCTGGCCGACGCGGACGGACTCGCGGACAACCTCGCCGACTACATCGACCGGTTCTCCGATGACGTCGACGTGTTCGAGTACTTCGACTTCAAGAAGGAGATCCTGGCCCTGGAGAAGGCTGGCCTGCTGCGCGAGATCGTCAAAGCCTTCGGCGCTGTTGATCTTCATCCGTCGGTGGTGTCGAACTCCGACATGGGTGATGCCTTCGAATACATCATCCGCAAGTTCAACGAGGCTGCGAACGAGACCTCCGGTGATCACTACACACCCCGAGATGCCATCCGGCTGCTGGTCGACCTGCTGTTCGCCGAGAAGGATGCCGACCTGTACGAGGACGGCATCGTACGGTCGCTGTATGACCCGACGGCCGGGACCGGCGGCATGCTCTCGCTGGCCGAGGAACACCTGCTCGACCAGAACCCCGACGCGAAGCTGTCTCTGTACGGCCAGGAATACAACCCTCAGTCGTACGCGATCTGCAAGTCCGACCTGATTGCGAAGGGCAACAACGCGTCGAACATCGAGTTCGGCAACACGCTCACAGCCGACGCGTTCAAGGGGCGCCAGTTCGACTACTGCATGTCCAATCCGCCGTACGGCGTGGACTGGAAGCAATACGCGACGGACGTCCAGAAGGAGCGCGACGAAGCCGGCCCTTACGGTCGCTTCGCGCCCGGTCTGCCATCGACCTCGGACGGTCAGATGCTCTTCCTGCTGCATCTTGTCCACAAGATGCGGCCTCCCGAAGATGGTGGCGGCCGCGTCGGAATCGTCATGAACGGCTCTCCACTCTTCAACGGCGCCGCCGAGTCCGGTCCATCAAACATCCGCAGGCACCTTCTGGAAAATGATCTTGTCGAGGCGATCGTCGCGCTGCCCACGAACATGTTCTTCAACACGGGCATCGCCACCTACATCTGGATCCTCGACAACACCAAGCACCCCGACCGCAAGGGCAAGGTGCAGTTGATCGACGGGACGTCGTTCTGGACCAAGATGCGTAGGAACCTCGGGTCCAAGGGCCGAGAGATCAGCGACGAGGACCGCGCCAATGTCGTGCGCCTGTACACGGAATTCGAGGATGCAGACCCTGACTTTTCGAAAGTATTGAGGAATGACGATTTCGGATACTGGATCATCACGGTTGAACGTCCACTGCTGGATGACGACGGCGAGCCAATCGTTGATCGCAAAGGTAAGCCGAAGCCTGACTCGAAGAAGCGCGACACCGAAAACGTCCCCTTCAACTACAACGGTTCGGCCGGTGGTGCGAACGGTGAACTCGAGGTCATTCAGGCATACTTCGATGCCGAGGTAAAGCCGCACGTCGAAGACGCGTGGCTCGACTGGTCCAAGATCAAGATCGGCTACGAGATCCCCTTTGCACGCCACTTTTACAAGTACATCCCGCCGAGGTCTCTTGCGGAGATCGACGCTGACCTGGAGAAGCAGGTCGCGAAGATCCTCGACTTGCTGCGCGAGGTGGAACAATGACTCTCGCATATCTTGATCTTGTCCCGGCGTGGGCTTCAGCAATGCCGCCTAGATGGCGCTGGATGCGAAACAAGGAGCTTCTGGTCGAAGTCCAAGATCTCTCCGTCGACGGATCCGAGGAACTTCTAAGTGTCTCGCATCTTACCGGCGTCGGACCTCGATCGGATAAGAACGTGACGATGACTGCGGCAGAGAGCCTCGACGGCTATCGAGTGGTAGAGCCGGGCGATCTTGTGATCAACACCATGTGGGCATGGATGGGTGCATTAGGTATCACCAAGCAAACAGGCATTGTGAGTCCCGCCTACGGTGTCTACCGGTCACGTCCAGCGGCTCCGTTCGAACCAAGGTTCTACGACTACCTCTATCGTTCACCTACATACGTGATGGAAATGACGCGAGTGTCCCGTGGGATTTGGTCATCCCGCCTCCGTATTTACCCTGAGGTTTTCCTTCGGATGGCGGTTCCGGTGCCAACCCTGGACGAACAGATCGCCATCGCCGACTACCTCGACCGCGAGACCGCCCGCATCGACACGCTCATCGAGGAGCAGCAGCAGTTGATCGAGTTGCTCTGCGAGCGGCGGGCTACTGCGATCGCGCAGGCAGCGACGCAGGGAATCGACCACGCACCTCTCATTGAAAGCGGAAACGCATTTCTCGGAGCGGTCCCTGCTCACTGGATAGTCAGTCGCTTCAGTCGTGAGATGGAGGTGAACGGCGGTCAAGTCGATCCTCGTGATTATCCCTGGGTGGACATGGTTCTTGTTGCGCCAAACCATATCGAGGCCGGGACTGGACGGATCATTGGTCGAGAATCTGCTCGGGAACAGGGTGCGGATAGCGGAAAATATGTTGCCAAGGCGGGCCAAATTCTCTACTCGAAGATCAGACCGGCGCTGAACAAAGTTACGCTGGCTACTGAGGACTGCCTGACGAGTGCAGATATGTATGCCATGTCGAGTCGCCACGGTGACGATCATCGTTATCTGATGTACTTTCTCCTGGCTCGTCCATTCCACACGTTTGCGACACTCACCTCACTGCGAGTGAAGATGCCTAAGATCAACCGCGAGGAGTTGGGAGAGGCACCGTTCCTGCGTCCGCCGACTGAGGAACAGCGCCGCATAGCGGCATATCTCGATAATCAAACCGCGAAGCTCGACGTACTGATCACCGAGACCGAGCGGTTCATCGAACTCGCTCGCGAGCGCCGATCGGCGTTGATCACCGCCGCGGTCACCGGTCAGATCGACGTCCGCGGAGCTGCCTGATGCTGCTGGCGTTCGTGGATGAGTCCGACCACGGCGACTTCCACTGCTTCGGCGCCGTGCTGGCCGACGAGTCGGCGACGAAGGGCCTCACCGACCAGCTCAACGCGCTGATGGCGCAGGCGAACGTCGACTACGGGGTTCCGGCCACGACCGATTTCCATGCGCATTCGATGTTCCACGGCAAGGAAGCCTGGGAGACGGTCGGGCGGCGTGCGCGCGCCAACCTGCACGAGAAGGTCGTTGACGCGATCTACGGATCCGCGGTGACGCACAACAGCCCCGCACTCGGCGGGGCTGAAGGCCATGCGGGCGGCAGTGCTGCGGCCTGCGTGGCCAAGCTACCACGGCCTCATCTGGGTGTGTAGCGTCCATGGAACGGGAGGTTCGCTGATGGCAGATCACAACGAAGTCGTCTTCGAGACCGAGATCTGCCGGCACCTGGAGGATCACGGCTGGCTGTACTCGGCGAACGATGACGGCTACGACCGGGAGCGGGCGCTGTTCCCGGAGGACCTGTTCGCGTGGCTGCAGGAGACACAGAATCCGGCTTATGTGAAGGCTCTGCGGGCGGCCGGGTCGGAGGCGAAGTTCCTGGATGTGCTCACGTCGGCGCTGGACAAGCCGCTCGAGCATGGCGGCGGGACGCTGAACATCTTGCGGAACGGCGTGCAGTACATCGGCGGCGGACGACTGAAGCTCGCCCAGTTTCGTCCCGAGACGACGCTGAACGCGACGACGAATGCCGAATACGCGGCGATGCGGGTCCGCGTGATGCGACAGGTACATTTCTCGACATCGGACACACGCAGCATCGATCTGGTGTTCTTCGTCAACGGCGTCCCTGTCGCGACCGTCGAACTGAAGACCGACTTCACCCAGTCCCTGGACGAGGCGATCAACCAGTACAAGAAGGACCGTAACCCGCTGACGAACGGCCGCGCTGAGCCGCTGCTGTCGTTCGGTCACCGGGCCCTCGTTCACTTCGCGGTCTCCAATGATCTTGCTGCGATGACCACCAGACTCGAAGGGGAGAAGACCCACTTCCTGCCGTTCAACACGGGATTCGATGACGGCGCGGGGAATCCTCCCGGCGAGGACGGACGATCCACGACCGCGTACCTGTGGGAGCGGGTTTGGGAGAAGCACGCCTGGCTCAACATCATCGGCCGCTTGATGATCGTGGAGACCAAGGAGGAATGGGACGTCAGCACCGGTACCTCAGTTCGCCGGACCAGCATGCTCTTCCCGAGGTTCCATCAGTGGGAGGCCGTCACCAAGATCGTGGCCACGGTCGCCGAGGAAGGAGTGGGGCAGCGCTATCTGATCGAGCACTCCGCCGGGTCCGGGAAGACGAACACCATCGCCTGGACCGCGCATCGGCTCGCCCGACTGCACGTCGACAACAGGAAGATCTTCGACTCGGTCATCGTGGTCGTGGACCGAACGGTGCTCGATTCCCAGCTGCAGGACGCAATCCGTCAGATCGACGGCACGGGCAAGATCGTCGCCACGATCAGTCCCGAGGACGTCCGCAAGGCCGGCGCAAAGTCGAAGTCCGGCCTGCTCGCCCAGGCGCTGAAGAACGGCGAGTTGATCATCGCGGTGACGGTGCAGACCTTCCCGTTCGCACTCGAGGAGATCCGGGCCGACTCCGCTCTGAAGGGCAAACGGTTCGCGGTCATCGCCGACGAGGCTCATTCATCCCAGTCCGGTCAGATCTCCTCGAAGCTCAAGCAGGTCCTCACGGTGGAGGAGCTCAAGGAGATCGAGGACGGCGGCGAGGTCGACGTCGAAACGATCTTGGCGTCGGAGATGACCGAGCGAGCCGAGTCAGCGAACATCTCGTACTTCGCGTTCACAGCGACTCCGAAGAACAAGACCCTTGAACTGTTCGGGCGCAAGGGCCCCGACGGGAAGCCGGTCGAATTCCACCTGTACTCGATGAAGCAGGCGATCGAGGAGGGCTACATCCTCGATGTGCTGAAGGGCTACCAGTCCTACGACACAGCCTTGAAGATCGCTGGCAACGCGGCGTCTGGTGACAGCGGCGAGGTCGAGGAAGCCGCTGCACGTAAGGGCTTGATGCGCTGGGTCAAACTGCACCCGACGAACATCGGCCAGAAGGTGCAGATCATCGTCGAGCACTTCCACACCAACGTTGCGCACCTCCTGGAGAGCAAGGCGAAGGCGATGGTCGTCACCGACTCCCGCAAGGCGGCCGTGAAGTACAAGAAGGCGATCGACGCCTACATCGCCAAGCGCGTGGCCGTGGACGCGTCGTACGACTACAGGACCCTGGTCGCGTTCTCCGGAGCTGTGACCATGGCCGAGGGCGAGGAATGGGGCAAGGACTGGGGGCCGGCGCCGAGCATCGGCGACGAGTTCACCGAAGGCAACTTGAACCCTGGCGCCGGTGCTGATCTTGCTGCGGCGTTCAAGGGCGACACGTACCAGCTCATGATCGTCGCCAACAAGTTCCAGACCGGGTTCGACCAGCCGCTGCTCTCGGCGATGTACGTCGACAAGAAGCTGTCCGGGGTTACCGCCGTGCAGACCCTGTCCCGGCTCAACCGCACCCACCGGGCGGCCGGCGGGGAGCAGAAGCGCAAGACATTCGTGATCGACTTCGTGAACAAGCCCGAGGACATCAGGACGTCCTTCGAGCCCTACTTCAAGAACGCCACCCTGGAGACCGAGACCGACCCGTACGTCGTCATCCATCTCGCCACCAAGCTCGCTCAGGCCGGGATCTACAGCGAAGCTCAGGTTCGCAAGGTGGCCGAACTGTGGGTCACCCGAAAGGGCAACAACGCACTCTCGGCGGCGATCAGTCCGGCACAGCACGACTTCGGCCGACGGTACGCCAGGGCGATCGAAGAAGACGACAAGGTCACCCTCAACACCCTCGACCTGTTCCGCAAGGACGTCTCCACCTACGTCCGGCTCTACGACTTCATGAGCCAGATCGTCGACTACGGCGATCCGTACATGGAGATGCTCTCAATCTTCCTGCGTCTTCTGGAGAAGGTGATCGCCGAGTCTGCCTGGGCAGCGGAGGTCGATCTCTCCGACGTCGTTCTCGTCGGGGTGCGACACAGCAAGGCGACCGCTGTCGACATCAGCCTGACTGGCACCGGTGAGCTGAAAGGCATCAGCGGGGCTGGAACCGGCACGAGGAAGGAGCCGAAGTACGTCGCGCTGCAGGTGGTGATCGACAAGATGAACGATCTCTTCGGGGCCGAGTCGTTCGCGGAGTCCCAGATCCGGGAGTTCGTGCAGGGGCTCGTCGACCGACTGCTCGTCAACACGGAGTTGATCAAGCAGACCAAGGCGAACTCGAAGAAGCAGTTCATCGAATCCCAGGACTTTCAGGACGCGGTGACGGAAGCTGTTGCTGAGAACCAGAACGCTCACAACATCATGGCGGACTACTTCTTCACCGACAGCCCAAGGCTCAAAGGACTACTCGTCGATCTCGCGAACGCGTTCTACGAGGCCGCGATAGATCAGCCCGCCAACAACTGAGTGGCATCGACATCACCCGGGGCCTGCAGCTTCCTCCGTGGCGCAGGGATGATCATGATGGCACGAGAGAGTAGACCAAGATGGTCACGATCACCTTCACGCTTGCCGGCCGGCCGTTCGAGCTGTCCGACGATGAGGTACGAGCGCAGATCGCGCAGCACCGGCCAGAACCGATCCATCAGTACTGGGTGGAGATCGACGGCGCTCGCTGGCCCGTGAATCAGGTGATGGCTCTCGCGACCGGTCTCGCTGTGGCGGAGTTTCAGTCGCCGAACTGTCGCCGGTTGCTCGCGAAGCTCGGCTTCACGATCGGCAAGGGACAGGCGACCTTGCCGCCGATACCGCAACGGGAGCCTGCGGGGGATCCAGGAGTCGCCGCTCGGCGGAGTGAGCCTGCCCCCGCGGCGGACGCCGATGTCATCTTCGTCGGGTGTGTGAAGCGAAAGCGCGCTGAACGCGCGCTGGCCAAGGACCTGTACACCTCCGACTACTTCCTGAAGATGCGGACCTACGCAGAGAATTCGGGAAAGCCCTGGTACATCCTGTCGGCTAAGCATGGCCTCGTCAGCCCTGAGGAATGGCTCGAGCCGTACGACTGCTATCTGCCGGACATGACTCGCGACTATCGACGCGGGTGGGGACAGAAAGTCGCGTCACAACTGGAGTCAGCCGTCGGGTCACTCGCTGGCGTCGTCGTGGACATACACGCGGGATCGGTCTATGTCGAGTCAGTCCAGAGCGCGCTCGACTCTCTGGGCGCGGTCGTGACCGACCAGCTGAGAGGACTGTCTCTCGGTCGTCGACAGTCGTGGTATCTGCAGGAAATACTTCGTTCTGACGTTGTGACCGGCCTCTGCGATGGGTCGCGAGCCATTCCGCTGAAGGATTTCATGACATCGAGAGGTGAGGGCTTTAGATACCCAGGCCTGTACAGCTGGTGGGTCGACGACGTGGGAGCCGCCGATCTGACGTCGGGACTGAACCACGAGGTCGATGCCGGTCTGATCTACGCAGGCCTTGCCGGGGCGACTCGATCTGATGGGTCCAGCTCGTCGAGCACGCTGTGGGGGCGGATCGCCTTGATGCACCTGGGCAAGCGTCACGAGTACTCGACGCTACGCCGAAGCCTTGGATCCATCCTTGCGAAGGTGCATGGGTTGTCCGCCATCGACGAGGTTCAACTCTCGGGCTGGATGTACGCCCACCTCCGCGTCGTGGCGGTCCCAGTGACTGACGTCGAGACCCTGGGGCGCCTCGAGTCAACGATCCTCACAGAGATCGATCCACCTCTGAACTTGGACAAAGTCACCAAGACGCCACTTCGACGACAACTCTCGTCCTTGCGGCGGCCATTCGCAGGTGGGAAGGCGAGTAGACGACCCAGCTAGGAGCGAAGATCAAGGGTGGCCGGATGGGCGTGGCCGAAGGATTCGCTGAGGTGGAGGGGATCGGGTAGCCGGCGCCAGGACTCCGGGCCGCGCCAGTACTCCTCGTCGGTCAGTTCACACTGCGCCAGCAGGGCGTCGATCCGGGTCGGGCGGAGGTTCTCGCCGGTGAAGGCGAGCCAGCAGCCGCGGTCGCCGAGCTCGGGATCCCAGTTGAGGATGCCCTCCGTGTCCATCGTGCCGGAGGAACGTTCCGGGCGGTCGGCCAGCCACGGGCCACCGTTGCACAGGCTGAGCTGGGGGCCGATGCTGGTCCAGGCGACCTTGCGGTCGGGGACCGAGGACACCCAGGCGCGGCCGCGGCTCCAGCTGCAGTCCTTGATGATCGCGCCGAGGGCCCGCTTCAGTCGGACCGGATGCAGCGGGCGGCGGGTGTGCGCCAGGTGGGTACGGATCCGGCCGCGGCCGTCGTCGTGGGCGACCGCCACCGAACCCGGTGCGGTACGCCAGCCGACCTCGACCGGGTCGTAACCGGTGCGGGCCGGATCGGCCGGCGGCAGGATCGCCGGGCCGGTCCCGAGCATGGTGGCCCAGCCGTGCGGTGCGATCTGCCGGGCCAGCTCGAGGCCGAGTACGAAGTCGGCGGTCGAGCCGGGACTGCCGACCAGGACGTAACAGTCGCTGAACAGGAGCTCCTCGATCAGGAAGCCGCCGCACGCCTGGTCGCCGTGGCCGATCCGGATCCCGCGGCTGGACAGCGGCTCGGCCGTCCGCAGGACCGCGGGCAGAGTGACCGGGTCGAGGGCGGTGATCAGGGAGCCGAGCTCGATCCGTTCCTGGACCACCGGATGCAGCGACCGGAGGGCGTCCAGCACCACCCAGCCGGGGACGGCCGGCGGCAGGACGACCAGCAGGCCCGCAGCCCAGCTGGCGGCCGAGTACTCGCCGAGGACGTGCGCCAGGTCGGTCAGCACCGTGCACGGGACACAGCGTTGCCCGCAGTGCAGGGCGGCCGAGTCGATCCCGCCCTGGCCGTCGCCGAACGAGCGGACCAGGCGGTCCTGCCCGTCCCTCCGATAGTCGAGCGTCGGCAGCCCGGTCCCGGCCAGGCGTTCCCGGGCCACGGCCACGGGCTCTTCGTCCAGGCCGGTCAGGACGACGATCCGCACGGTCACCGACTCTCCTCGCGTTAGTTAGGTAAACCTTATCTAACCAGATTTGCGCCGGTTGTGGGGGCGGCCGTCCATGATCAAGGCGGGGCAGGGCGGCTGTTGAGAGGGACAAGGCGTCCGCCGGGAATCTATGGCCGGCGATAGTGCCGCCCGGGACTGCACAGATCAGGATCAGACGATCAACCGCCTGCCCGACCCCGGAGGGTGATCATGGCCCGGATCCGTTCCCTGTTGGCGGCTGTCGCTGCCCTGGCCTTCTTCGTCAGCGCGGGCTGTGCCGCCGGGCCGGCGGCGTCCGACACGTCGTCGGACGGCTCGTTCGTCGTTGCTGTCGCCGAGTCGATCGTCCAGGATCTGACGCCGGGGGCCAGCCAGGCCAGCTTCGTCGACTACGCCCTCTTCTCGCCGCTGACCCGGGTCGACCCGGCCACCGGAACGGTGCAGAACCTGGTCGCCTCCTCGCTCGAGACGACCGATCAGGTGCACTGGACGATCGAGATCGCGCCGGGCTGGACCTTCCACGACGGCAGTCCGGTCACCGCGCAGTCCTTCGCTGATTCGTGGAACACGACCGCTACCGCCGCGAACGCGCTGAGCGGCAACGCGCGGATGTCGATCTTCGAGGGCTACCCGGCGATGAACCCGGAGCAGGGCGAGCCGACCGCGACCGAGCTGTCCGGGGTCGAGGTCACCGGCGAGCGGACGCTGTCGATCACCCTGTCGGCGCCGAACAGCCTGCTGCCGTACATCCTCTCGGCGAGCCGGTTCGCGCCGATCCCGGCCTCCGCCGCCGACGACCTGAAGGCGTTCGCCACCCATCCGATCGGCAACGGTCCGTTCCGGGTCCGCGACGGCGGCTGGGCGCTGGGTGATCAGGACGTCTTCCTGGATCGCTACGACGGCTATGCCGGAACCAAGGCGGCCGCGGCGTCGGTCAACCTGCGCGTCTACCAGGCGTCCAGCAATCCGTACACCGACTTCGAGGCCGGTCAGCTCGACGTCGCCCTGATCGACGGTGATGATCTTGTCCGGGCCAAGGAGTCGACCCCGGAAGCCGTCGTCGACGTCAACCTGCCGGCCGTGGTGTACCTCGGTTTTCCCTTGTACGACAAGCGATTCTCGGATGTCCGGGTCCGCAAGGCGATCGCCCTGGCGGTGGACCGGGAGACGATCGTCTCCTCGCTGCTGTCGGGGACCGCGGAGCCGGCGAAGGGGATCGGGCCGAGTCTGCTGGCCGGCGCCGACCGGGTGACCTGCGAGAGCTGTGCGTACGACCCGGCCGAGGCGAAGCGGCTGCTGGCCGACGCCGGTGGCTGGTCCGGTCCGCTGAAGCTGATGACCTACCAGGAGCCGACGAACGAGCGGGTGCTGGAGGCGATCGCCAACCAGCTCCGGGACAACCTCGGCATCACCGACGTGTCCTTCGAGGCGCAGGAGATCGGGCAGCTCTACGACGGGTTGCGGGCCAAGAAGTCGCAGAGCCCGAATCTGCTCTACTCCGGTGCCCCCTACCCGCACGTGTACGCGATGGCCAACCAGCTGCTCACCGCCGGCGCGCCGCTGAACGTGACCGGCTACGACGACGAGGAGTTCGCGGCGATCATGGAACGGGCCGCCTCGGCCGGCACGCCCGAGGAGGCCACCGCGCTGGCGGTCCAGGCGGCCGACCGCGGGCTGGCCGCGGTTCCGCTGACGCCGCTCTACTACCCGAAGGCGGGCCTGGTGCACAGCGACCGGGTCGGCTCGGTGTCGGCCGAGATCCTCGGCGGCGCCTACCTTGCCGGTGTCACCGTCAACGGATCATGATCAGGTACACCCTGCGCCGGATCGCCCAGCTGGTGCCGATCCTGATCGGCACGACGTTGTTGATCTTCACCGCCGTGTACGCGCTGCCGGGCGATCCGCTGCTCGCGCTGGCCGGTCCGGACCAGGTGATCTCGGAGTCGGTCCGGGCCGAACTGACCGAGCGGTACGGGCTGGACGACCCGTTGTTCGTGCGTTACGCCGACTATCTGCTCGGGTTGCTCACCGGCGACTTCGGGGTCGACTTCCGCGGCGTCGAGGTGTCGGACCTGATCGCCCGGGCCTGGCCGCACACGCTGCTGCTGGGCCTGACCGCCTGGACGATCATGGCCGTGGTCGGGGTCGGGATCGGCACCTGGGCAGGGATGCGGGCCGGCGGCGCGGTGGACTGGACCGTGCTCGGTGCCACCACGGTGATCTTGGGCGTGCCGTACTTCGTGCTCGCCTACGTGGCCCAGATCGTCTTCGGCGTCACGCTGCGCTGGCTGCCGGCGACCGGCGTCCGGGAGGGCTGGCCGGCGAGCTATCTGCTGCCGGCCTGCTGTCTGGCGACGTTCGGCATTCCGGAGTTGGCCCGGCTGACCCGGGCGGCGATCATCGAGAACCGGTACGCCGACTTCGTCGACACTGCGATCGCCAAGGGCCTCACCCCGTGGCGGATCACGTTGCGGCACGTGCTGCGCACCTCGCTCGTCCCGGTGGTCTCGATCCTGGGACTGAGCCTCGGCGGGTTGCTCAGCGGCACGGTTCTGATCGAGGGCATCTTCAACATCCCCGGTCTCGGCTACACGATCTTCAACGGCATCACGCAGCAGAACGGTCCGGTCGTCGTCGGCGTCGGGGCGCTGCTGGTGTTGATCTTCCTGCTGGTCCATCTCGCGGTCGACCTGCTGTACGGCCTGCTCGATCCGAGGATCAGCCTTGACCGCGTCCACTGAGCCGGCCGTCGCGCCGGATCCCGCCCCGACCCGGGACCGGCCGCCGGAGCGGCTGCGACGACTGCGCCACCCGCGGGTGATCATTCCGGCGGCGGTGGTCGGCTGCATCCTGATCATCGCCGCGGTGCCGGACTTCTTCGCCGGTTGGTTCGGTCACCCCGATCCGCGGGCCTGCGACCTGAGCCGTGGCCGGCAGGGGCCGCAGCCCGGCCACCCGTTCGGGTTCGACCTGCAGGGCTGCGACCTGTACGCGAACGTGATCCACGGGACCCGGTCCTCGGTGCTGATCGGGCTGCTGGTCACCCTCGGCTGCGTCCTCATCGCCGTCGTGCTCGGGTCGGTGGCGGCCTACTATCGCGGCTGGCTGGACGTGATCATCAGCCGGGCCATGGACATCATCTTCGGCTTCCCGTCGCTGGTCGGCATGGTGGTGATCCTGACCACGCTGCAGCGTCGCGACGTCGCCGTCGTCTCGGCCGTGTTGATCTTGTTCGGCTGGCCCGGGCTGACCCGGTTGATGCGCGGCAGCGCCCTCGGCTGCGTCGAGCTCGGGTACGTCCGGGCCGCCGCCGGGCTGGGCGCGAGCGGGCCGCGGGTGATCATCCGGCACGTGCTACCGAACGCGATCACGCCGGTGCTGGTGCTGGCCAGCCTCAACATCGGCGGGGTGATCACGGCCGAGTCCGCGCTCACCTTCCTCGGCGTCGGGCTGAAGACTCCGGCGATCTCCTGGGGCGTCCAGCTCAACGTGGCGCAGGACGGGTTCCGCAGCGATCCGCACCTGCTGCTGTTCCCGGCGGCCTTCCTGTCGATCACCGTGCTGGCGTTCGTCCTGCTCGGCGATGCGCTGCGGCACGCCCTCGACCCGAAGCAGGCGCGATGATCACCGATCCGATCGTCGACGTCCGTGACCTGCGGGTCGAGTTCCGTACGGCCGGTCGCTGGGCCGCGGCGGTGGACGGGCTGGAGCTGAGCCTGCACCCGGGCCGGACCCTCGCCGTGCTGGGCGAGTCCGGGTCGGGCAAGAGCGCCACCGCCCGGGCGATCATGGGCGTGCTGCCGCCGCTGGACGCCCGGGTCTCCGCCGGCGAGGTGTTGATCAACGGCGAGGATCTGCTCCGGGCCGAGCCGGACCGGCAGCGGCAGTTCCGCGGGCCGGTGCTCGGGATGATCTTCCAGGACGCGCTGGCTGCGCTGAACCCGGTGCTCCCGGTCGGCTACCAGATCACCGAGGGGTGCCGGGTGCACCAGGGACTGTCCCGGCGGGCCGCCCGGGCCCGGGCGATCGAGTTGCTCGGCCAGGTCGGCATCCCGTCGCCGCGGGAGCAGGTGGACCGGTTCCCGCACCAGTTCTCCGGCGGGATGCGGCAGCGGGTCATGATCGCCACCGCCCTCGCGCTGGATCCGCAGGTGCTGATCGCGGACGAGCCGACGACGGCGCTGGACGTGACCGTGCAGGCCCAGATCCTGGACCTGCTCGCGTCGCTGCAGACGGAGCGCGGGATGAGCCTGATGTTGATCACTCATGATCTCGGCGTGGTGGCCGGGATGGCCGACGACATCATCGTCATGTACGCCGGCCGGGCCGCGGAGTGGGGCACCGCCGACGAGGTGTTCGACGCGCCGGCGCATCCGTACACGCGCGCGTTGAAGTCGTCGATCCCGAGCCGGGCGCACCGCGGGTCGACGCTGCCGGTGATCACCGGCCAGCCGCCCGATCTGGCCGCGCTGCCGACCGGCTGCGCGTTCCGGACCCGCTGCCCGCGGGCGACCGGGAGCTGCACGACCACGCCGCCCGAGGTCGAGGTGATCCCCGGCCACCGGGTCGCCTGTCACCATCCGGAGGTCGGGCGATGAGCGCGGAGACCGTCCTCGAGGCCCGGATGATCAGCAAGGAGTACCGGGTCGGGCCGGTCAACCCGTTCCGGACCCGCCGCCTGCTCCGTGCCGTGACCGACGTCGAGCTCACGCTGGCGGCCCGGGAGACCGTCGGCATCGTGGGGGAGTCCGGCTGCGGGAAGTCGACCCTGGCGGCGATGCTCGCGGGCATGATCAAACCCACCCGCGGCGAGGTCGAACTGCTCGGCCGGCCGTTGTCCCGGCTCGGCCGGCGCGAGCTGCGGCGGGCCCGGCGCGACGTCCAGCTGGTGCATCAGGATCCGTACACCTCGTTGGATCCGCGGATGTCGGCCGGCGCGATCATCGCCGAGCCGCTGCACGTCCACCCGGACGCGGTGCCCCGGTCCGGCCGGCGGGCCGCCGTGCTCGAGCTGCTGGAACTGGTCGGGCTCAATCCCGATCATGCCGACAGGCTGCCGCACCAGTTCTCCGGCGGGCAGCGACAGCGGATCGGGATCGCCCGGGCGTTGGCACTGCGGCCCAAGGTCGTCGTCTGCGACGAACCGGTGTCGGCGTTGGACGTGTCGGTGCAGGCGCAGATCGTCAACCTGCTGATGCGGCTCCAGGCCGAGCTCGGGCTCGCGTACGTCTTCATCTCGCACGACCTGTCCGTGGTGTCGCACATCGCCGACCGGATCGCCGTGATGTATCTCGGCCGGGTGGTGGAACAGGGACCGGCGCCGGCCGTGGAGGATTTCCCGGCGCACCCGTACACGGAGGCGCTGCTGGCGGCGGTGCCGGAACCGGACCGGACCCGTCGCCGGGCCACCAGGATCGGCCTCCGGGGCGAGCCGCCGAGCCCGCTGGCCCCGCCGTCCGGCTGCGCCTTCCGCACCCGCTGCCCGTACGCGGAGGACCGCTGCGCCGCCGAGCGCCCGGAACTGCACCCCCTCGACCAAGATCACCTCGCCGCCTGCCACCTGCCGCTGGGCTCATGATCACCGGACCCAGTGCCTCCGCCCCGGCCCGTCAACCCCGCAGCTGAAGCAGGCGGAGCTGGAGCCAGGTGATCAACAACTCGTCCGGGTCGGTCAGGTCGATGCCGAAGATCTCCTGCGCCCGCCGGACCCGGTAGCGGACCGTGTTCTCGTGCACCGTCAGCAGCCCGGCTGCCCGCAGGGCGTCACCGAAGGTGCCGCAGTACGCGATCAAGGTCTCCGCGTACGACGTGCCGTGCGTCGCGTCATGATCGACGACGGCGGCGACCGGGCTCAGTCGAAGATCATCGATCAGGTCCTGGTGTTCCGAGAGGGCCTGCAACAGCAGCCGGCTGCGGACCGCTTCGACATCGGCGACGGTGCGCCGCTCGGCATCCCGGTAGGCCGGTTCGGCCAGCACCCGGAGCACCCGGTCGGCCATCAGCTTCGACCCGGCCACGTCCGCCAGCGTGTCGGCCCGCGGCCCGATCGCCACCAGGACTTCGATGCCCGCGGACCGCTTGATCGCCGACACCAGGTCGTGGGCCAATCTGATCAAGCGCGGGCCGTCGGCCTCGGTGGCGGTCGGCAGCAGCGCGTACACGGTGCCGGAGTCGACCACGCTGGCGGCGCCGGAGTGCCACGACTCGCCGTACAGGCTGACCAGGTCGATGATCCGGGCGGCCGCCAGGAACGGCTCGACCGGCTCGTGGGCCGGCATCGTGGCGAGGACGACACTCGGGGATTCGTACGGCAGCGCGAGCCGGGACGCCAAGGCCCGCGGCTGCCGGGCGCCGTGCAGCAGCAACCGCAGCGCGTCGCCCCGAGCCGACCGCTCCGGATCTCCCTGGGTCCGGGCCCGGAGCAGATGCAGGGCGGCGGTCCGCGCCGCGTCCTCGAGCAGCTCCGCGGCGCGCGGCACCAGCGGCGGCCGGTCCGCGATCACCCAGATCGTGCCCAGCACCTGGCGGCCGGCCCGAACCGAGACGGCGAGCCGGTCGGCCACCTCGGGCCGCGGCGCCGGAACGATCACGGCCAGGTCGCTGGCCAGCACCCGCTGGTACGACTGCCGCGTCGTCTGATAGGTCGGCGCCTGCCGGCCCAGGATGCCCATCCGGCGAACCGTGTCGATCTCCTGGTGCGGCAGGCTCGAATAGCCGAGCATCTGGCCGGCCGGCCCCTCGATGATCACCGCCCCGCCGACCGCCGACGCGATCGCGTTGGCGAGGGCGAACAGGTCGCCGAGCCCGACCGAGCTCAACTCGTCCCGCGATCCCGGGACGGCCTGCCGGGTCGCGGTCAGCAGCGCGTCCAGGTGCCGCCAGGCCATCTCGCTCGGCGTACAGAGCAGGGCGAGGCCGAGTTCCCGAGCCAACATGATCATCGATTCGAGGTGAGCGTCGGAGTCCTTCACGACGACCGCCCGGTAGCCGAGCCGGGCCGCCTCGCGGAGCACGAGCTCGGGCTGGTCGGCGGAGGCCGTGGCGCCGGTCAGCAGCAGCAGCCCGGACTCGGCCGGCGGCAACGGCTCGCCCGGCCCGATGATCACCAGATCGCCGATCTCGTCGTCCAGCCGGCCGGCATCGACGGCGGCATGCAGGGCATGGCCACCCAGCGTCGTCAGGATGGTCGCCAGCGTCGGACCGCTGTCCGTACCACTGCTCCCCGATCGGGCCATCCGGACAGCGTAGTGACGTCGCCGCGCGCGGGCGTTGTCGAGCGGGACAAGGGTCCGGCCGGAATCTGATCAGCCGCGACGTGGGCGGACCTGCGGCCGGGCCGCGAGACTTCCGGGCATGACCACGCACGATCCTGTCCCGCCCTGGTTGAGCGACGAGGCGGCGATGGTGCCGGAGTACGACCACTTCGCCGGCGTCGACGAACTGGCGGCGGGGCTGCGGTCGATCGCCGATGATCATCCGGACCTGGCGAGGGTGGAGCGGGTCGGCACGTCCCGGCAGGGCGAGCCGCTGCTCTGCCTGATCATCGAGGAGGACCGGCCGGACGCGGCCGAGGCACTGGTCTTCGGACTGCCGCACCCGAACGAGCCGATCGGCGGACTGACGGCGCTGCACCTGGCCCGGCGGCTGACCGAGGACGCCGAACTCCGGGACCGGCTGAACCACCGTTGGCGGATCATCGCCTGCATCGATCCCGACGGCCTCCGGCTCAACCAGGGCTGGCTCAAGGGCCCGTTCACCCGGGAGCACTACGCGCGCCACTTCTACCGGCCGGCCGGCCATGATCAAGTCGAGTGGACGTACCCGCTGAACTACCGGGACGCCTACTTCGACGCCGCCATCCCGGAGACCCAGGCCCTGATGCGCTTGATCGACCAGCACCGGCCGGACCTGATCTGTTCCTTGCACAACAGCGAACTGGGCGGCGTGTACTACTACCTCAGCCGTCCCGAACCCGCGCTGCACCCGATCCTGCAGGCGGTCCCGGAACGCCTCGGCCTGGTGCTGGATCGCGGCGAGCCGGAGGCGCCGCACATCGTCCGGTTCGACGACGGCATCTACCGGGCTGGGTCGATCCGGTCGGCCTACGACCGGAGGATCGCCGGGGGCGGCAGCTGGCCCAACACCTCCGGCGACAGTACGGCCTCCTACGCCGCCCGGTACGGATCGTTGATCTTGATCAGCGAGCTGCCGTACTGGACCGATCCGAGCGCCGCCGACGCCACCGAGACCGCCACCGGCTACGACGACGCGCTCGCCGCCCAGGCCGCCGGACTGGCGGAGCTGGCCGAGCTGATGAACGACGGCGTCTCCTCGACCGCCGACGCCCTGATCGCCGGGGACGCGCCGCTGTGGCGGGCGGCCCGGTCCTTCACCCGGACCGTGACCCGGTCCGCGGCCGACGCCGAGCAACGGGTCGCCGACCCGGCGAACCGGCGGCCGGCCACCGCGGCCGAGGCCGGTTCCCTGGCCGCGAACGTGCACCAGTTCCGGCTCCGGTTCGCCGGCATCCTGCGCCGGGCGCTCGCCGGGGAACTCGCCGTCGGCAACGTACGGCGCTCGGTCCGGCTGGCGCACGACCGGATCTCGGCCCGGTACGAGGAGTGGCTGGCCGAGGACCGGGCCGCGCTGCCGTACGAACTGATCGAGTTCCGGCGGCTGGTGGCGACCCAGTACACGGCGACGGTCGCGGCGGCGGCCCACCTCGCCGACCGGCTCTCCTGAACGGCGCGGACGATGACCGACCCGACCCGCTGGAGTGCCGTCGCCCAACTGTCCGCCCTGGCCCGCGGCGAGCTGAGCGCCGGCGAACTGCTCGCCGAGACCAGAGCCGTCCACGACGCCGTGAATCCCCGGATCAACGCCGTCGTCACGACCGACTTCGACCGGGCCGAGCAGGCGGCGCGGGCGTCGGACCAGCGCCGCTCGGCCGGCCAACCGGTCCGGCCCCTCGAAGGCCTGCCGGTGCTGGTGAAGGACCTCGAGGACGTCGCCGGGGTGCGCACGACCTACGGGTCGCTGCTGCACGCCGATCACGTGCCCGCCGGCGACGCGCTCGTCGTCGCCCGGATGCGGGCGGCCGGTGCGGTGATCTACGGGAAGACCAACACCCCCGAGTGGGGCACCGGCTCGCACACGTACAACCGGGTGTTCGGGACGACGACCAACCCGTACGCGCCGACCCGGAGCGTCGGCGGCTCCAGCGGCGGCTCGGCGGCGGCCCTGGCGGCCGGCCTCAGTTCGGTGGCCGACGGCTCCGACATGGGCGGTTCGCTGCGCAACCCGGCAGCCTTCTGCAACGTGGTCGGGCTGCGGCCGTCCATCGGCCGGGTCCCCGACTGGCCGGTCGGCGACAGCTGGGACACGTTGTCGACCTGCGGGCCGATGGCTCGCACGGTCGCCGACGCCGTACTGCTGCTGTCGGTCCTCTCCGGGGCCGACGACCGCGCGCCGCTGGCCTTCCCCGACGCGTTTCCGGCGCGGCTGCCCGAGCTCCCCGGCCCGCTGCGGATCGGCTGGAGCCGCACACTGGGCGGGCTCGACATCGAAGCCGGCATCACCGAGGTGCTGGACGGGCAGGGGCGGCCGGGCCTGGTCGAGCTCGGCCACGGCGTACGCGACGTGGAACCGGACCTGGCGGAGGCCGACCCGGCGTTCCGAACCCTGCGCGGCCTCGAATTCGCGCGCAAGTTCGGCGCCTCGCTGGAGACCCACCGTGATCAACTCGGGCCCGAGCTGATCGAGAACACGGAGAGCGGGCTGCGGCTCACCGTCGGCGAGGTGAACCAGGCCATCGACCGGCGGCAGCGGGTGTACGAGGGCATGATGCGGCTCTTCGCCGACCTCGACGTGCTGGCCGCGCCGGTCACCACGGCGCTGCCGTTCGATGCCTCGACGACTTGGCCGCGGATGATCAACGGGGTCCCGCAGCGCGACTACCTGGACTGGATGCGCGCGTGCTGGCGGGTCAGCCTGACCGGCTTCACGGCACTCAGCGTGCCCTGCGGCTTCACCCCGGACGGGCTTCCGGTCGGGCTGCAGTTGATCGCCCCGCCGCGCCGTGAGGACCTCATCCTCGGCCTGGCCGCGCAACTCGAGAACCGGAACCCGGTGTGGCGGCAGACGCCCGAGGTGCGGACCGCCGGGACCGGCCGATCATCGTCCTGATCCGTCCGATCCGAACCGCAGGTCGTTCCTCCGGTCGGCCCGAATTCTTACGGCCGGGCCCGGGACCGACGACGGGTTCTTCGGCCTGGCCCAAGGCTGGGTAGGGTGGGGATGGTGGCTGCGGCAGCGAAGACTTCGGGGTGGGCCACTGCTCGGCGTGGGGTTCGGGTGGTGGCTTCGCTGGTCATGTTCTTGTTGGTGAGCGTTCTGGCCGGAGCGCTGGTCGCCGGGCTGTTCATCCCGGTCGCGGGACTGCTCGGGGTGACCGGTCAGGCCGCGGCCGAAGAGGTGGCGGACCTGCCGGCCGAACTGGACACCCCGCCCCAGGCGGAGCGGTCGAAGGTGCTGCTCGGCAATGGCGAGGTGCTGACGTACTTCTATGATCAGAACCGCGTCTACGTCCCGCTGGACAAGATCGCGCCGGTGATGATCCAGGCCCAGCTGGCGATCGAAGATCACCGCTTCTACGAGCACGGCGCGATGGACCTGACCGGCACCCTGCGCGCCTTCCTGCGCACCTCGAGCGGCGACACCCAGGGCGGCTCGTCGATCAGCCAGCAGTACGTGAAGATGGTGCTGGTCGAGTCCTGTGATCTTGATCAGATCTGCATCGCCCGGGTCACCCAGGCCAGCGGCACCGCAGGATTCCAGCGCAAGATCCGCGAGCTCCGGTACGCGATCGCGCTGGAGGAGAAGTTCAGCAAGGACCAGATCCTCGAGCGTTACCTCAACATCGCCTACTACGGCCAGGGTGCGTACGGGGTCCAGGCCGCGGCGCGGCACTACTTCGACACCACGGCGGACAAGCTGACCCTGCCGCAGGCGGCGATGCTGGCCGGCCTGGTGCAGAACCCGAACCAGGTCAACCCGGTCACCGCCCCCGACGCGGCGAGCGAGCGGCGCGACTTCGTGATCAACCGGATGGCCGAGCTGCGGATGGTCACCGACAAGCAGGTGCGTGCGGCCAAGGCGACCAAGTTCGACGAGGGCAAGGTGCAGAAGACCCGGAACGGCTGCCCGGGCTCGCGGTACCCGTTCATCTGCGATTACGTACGGCGGACGCTGCTGCAGTCGCCGAGCCTCGGTGAGACGGAGAAGGAGCGGGAGCACACGCTGCTGCGCGGCGGCCTGACCATCGAGACCGCGATCGACCCGGACGTCCAGGACATGGCGCAGAAGCGGCTCAGCAAGGTCGTCTCGCCGACGGATCCGATCATCTCGACGATGAACATGATCCAGCCGGGCACTGGTTTGATCTTGGCGATGGCGCAGAGCCGGCCGGTGATGGGGACCAACTCGAAGAAGGGCGAGACCTACTACAACTACTCGGTGTCGCCCTCGCTCGGCGGCGCGGAGGGCTATCAGGCGGGGTCGACGTTCAAGGCGTTCACGGCCGCGGCGGCGTTGGAGAAGGGCATTCCGATGTCGAAGGAGTACGACGCCAAGAAGACGATCAACCTCAAGGGCCGGAGCTTCAAGACCTGCGAGGGCCGGTCCAAGCTGGGCAAGTGGAAGGTGTCCAACTCCACCAAGGCCAACGGCAAGATGGACATGAACAAGGCGATCCAGATGTCGGTGAACACCTACTTCGCCCAGCTGGTGCTGCAGGTCGGACTCTGCCGGACCACCGAGATGGCCGAGAAGCTCGGCATCGAGAGCACCGGCAAGGACGAGCGGGAGGGTCACGAGGGCGAGATCCGCGACCTGGTCGACTACTACCAGTACAACCCGTCGTTCACCCTCGGCTCGGTGGAGATCTCGCCGATCTCGATGGCGGAGGCGTACGCGACGTTCGCCTCCCGCGGCATCCACTGCGACCCGACGATCATCAAGAAGGTCACCACGCCGGCCCGCAAGGAACTGCAGGTGCCGGACGGGAACTGCAAGCGGGTGCTGGACAAGGACGTCGCCGACGGCATGAACCGGCTGCTGTCCAGCGTGATCACGAAGGGCACCGGGAAGCGGGCCGAGACCAAGGACGGCCGTCCCCAGGCGGGCAAGACGGGCACCATCGACAGCAACGAGGCGGTCTGGTTCGCCGGCTACACCCCGGAGGCCGCGGGGGTGGCGATGATCGCGATCGACAAGCGGCAGAAGCCGTTCATCTGGGGCAAGAAGGGATTCCGGTCGCGCGGCGTCAAGGGCTTCAAGCTGGAGAGCGGCGAGCGGCTGGAGGGCTCGGGCAGCGGCGACGCCGGCCAGGAGATCTGGAAGCCGACCATGGAGCGCTACCTCAAGGACCAGCCGAAGTCCAAGTTCAAGCAGCCGCCGAAGAAGCTGATCGGCGAGAAGAAGAAGCCGGCCAAGGAGAAGAAGGAGAAGAAGCCGGACCGCGATTGAGGTTTGAGCACGATTCGGGAAAGCCCGGCGAAGAGGCTGGGCAAGCGTGCCCGCCTGTGAGAGGTTTGTCCTCTGAGAATGTGTCGTGGCAAAACAAACTCACGCAACACCAGAAGACTCAGCAACAGATGCGACGACGCGCAACTCTTGCCTCAGACAGACGGAACTCCGATGGAAGGGCCCAAAGATGGATGCCTCCCAGATCTCCCGACGTGCGTTTCTCTACGGGTCGGCGGCGGTGGCCGGCGGCGCGGTGCTCAGCGCCTGTAGCGGCGGTGGCGGCGATCCCGGCGGGGGCTCCGAGAGTTCGGGCGGCGGCTCGACGGCCAAGGGCTCGGTGACCGAGCCGCTGCCCAAGCCGAAGGCCTTCCAGCAGTCGCCCAGCCTGGAGGGCGGGAAGCTCCCGCCGGTCGAGGAACGGCTGCCGGAGAACCCGTACGTCATTCCGCACCGCTGGATCGAGGCGGGCAACTACGGCGGCCGGCTCAACATGAACGTGTTCGGCACCACCGGCGCCGGCAAGGCCGGTTCGGACCGTGAGTTCTTCTACGGCCACTCGATCCTGCGCTACCTCAACGACGGTCAGGACGTCGGTCCCGGCCTCGCCGAGAAGTGGGAGAGCAACGACGACGCGTCCGAGTGGACCTTCTACTTCCGGAAGGGCCTGAAGTGGTCCGACGGTGAGCCGTGGACCACCGAGAACATCATCTGGTGGTGGGAGAAGTTCATCCTCGACCAGAAGATGGCCCAGACCCCGCCCGACGATGCCCGGTCCGGCAACGGCAACCTGGCGAAGTTCGAGGCCGTCGACGACCTCACCCTGAAGCTGACCTTCGACACCCCGGCGCCGCTCACGGCGGACAAGATCGCGGCCTGGGTCAACGGCAACATCGGCGGTAACGGGCCGATCTGGATGATGCCGAGCCACTACCTGAAGCAGTTCCATCCCGAGACCGGCAAGGACATCCCGGACAACTGGGACACCGTCGGCGGGCTGATGGAGCAGAAGGCCGACTGGCACCGCAACCCGGACTGCCCGACCATGATCGGCTACAAGTGCAAGTCGTTCGACAACTCCAAGGGCGTGGTGCTGGAGCGCAACCCGTACTACTGGTGCGTGATGCCGAACGGTGATCAGCTTCCGTACATCGACGAGATCCAGTTCTCCATCGTCTCCGACGCCGAGGCCGGCAAGCTGCAGATCCAGCAGGGATCGGTGGACTACTGCCACGGCTGGTTCAACCAGGTCACGCTGCAGGACGTGCAGGGGATCCGGGACTCCAGCGAGGAGGCAGGCACCGAGATCATCTTGTGGGACAGCGGCTCGGGCACCGGGTCGATCTTCTTCCTCAACTACGACTTCATCGAGCCCGAGTTGCGGGAGTTGATCAGGCAGCCGAAGTTCCGGCAGGCGATCTCGCACGCGTTCAACCGCGAGGCGGTCCGGAAGTCGGTCTACTTCAACACCGGCGAGGCGACCACCGGGACGCTCAGCCCGAAGGCGGTCGAGTTCAACGTCGACGACGCCAGCAAGAAGCTCTACACCGACTGGCGGGACGCCTACGTCAAGTACGACCCGGAGAAGGCGAAGGCGCTGCTGGAAGAACTGGGCGTCAAGGACGCCGACGGTGACGGGGTCCGGGAACTGCCGAGCGGCAAGCCGCTCAAGCTCCGGCTGGACTACCACGCCGACGAGTCGGCCGAGCATCGCGGCAAGGACGCCCAACTGGTCTCCGACCTGAAGGCCGTCGGGCTGGAGATGACCCAGAACCCGATCGCGCCGCAGACGTACGACGACCAGTGGAAGACCGGCAAGCTGATGTCGCGGACCAACTGGGAGGTCGGCGACGGGCACCCGTTGATCTACGCCGGCTGGGTGGTGCCGGTCCAGTCCTCGCACTGGGCGCCGTTGCAGGGCACCTGGTTCACGCTGCTGGGCACCGGCACCAACGAGAAGGAGGTGGATGTCGACCCGTACAAGCGGCATCCACCGCGGTTGGAGCCCGAGGACGGCAGCCCGGTCAAGAAGCTCTGGGATCTCTACAACGCGGCGAAGGTCGAGCCGGACGAGATGAAGCGGCACGGCCTGGTCTGGGACATCTTCAAGCTGCACATCTCCGACGGCCCGTTCTTCATGGGTTGTGTGACGAACTACCCGCAGGTGATGGTGATCAAGAAGGGCCTGCGCAACGTGCCGCGCAACGAGAACCTGGCGCTCGGCGGCTGGGTGAATCCGTGGATCCATCCGACGCCGGCCGTCTACGATCCCGAGTGCTACTTCTGGGACAAGCCGGACGAGCACAAGTCCTGACCACCCCCACCCACCCCCCTCGCCGACTCGGCACAAAAGCAGCTGTTTTGACGGCGTGTCGCTGCTGAGGTGCCCAGTCGGTGGAGAGGGGGTGGCTGCAGTGAGCGTGGCGGCCAGCGCAGGCCACGTGTCACACCGGTCGGGTTCGCCCTTCGCCAGGCTCAGTGCACGTTCGGTGCCTGCTCGGGGTGCGGGAGCTGGCGGACGATCTCGGCCGCGACGAGCTCCGGCTCGGTGAACATCACGTGGTGACCTGAGTCCGGGGCCGGCACGAAGCGGCCCCGGTCCAGGCGTTCGGCGGTGACCCGGTGGGCCCGGTTGATCCCTGGACGCTGGTTGCGCTCGGCCCTGGTGATCTTGGTGCCGCTGATCACCGAGACCTCGATCCCGTCCAGCCGCGGCCGGTCCCGGCCGAGCTTCTCAAGATCATCGAGGAAGCCGTCCAGCTCGGCGATCATGGTCCGCGCGGCCGGAACGCCGAAGTCCAGCGACAGATGATCATGCAGGACGTCGGCCGGCAGGTCGCGGCCCAGCCGGCCGCCGAGCCGTCGGGTCAGCCCGGTCCGGGCCATCGGCACCAGCAGCCGCCGGGTCAGCGCGAACTGCCGGCGGGCGCGGGGCTTGAAGAACTCAGAAGCGTTCTCGTCGCTCTGGTCGACCAGCACCAGGCCGGTGATCGGGAACTCCCCGGTCGCGGCCAGGCTCCGGATGATCGGGCCGCCCCAGCTGGCGCCGACCAGGACGTACGGGTCGGCGTCGGGCAGCCCGCGCAGCAGGTGGCCCAGGTCGTCGACGAGCCGGTCCAGGGTCCGCGGCCCGGGGTCCGGGTCGCTGCGGCCGAGCCCGGCGCGGTCGTACACGACGGTCGTGGTCCGTTCGGCGACCCGCGGCTGGACCAGGCCCCAGATCGCTCCCGACATGCCCATGCCGGACTCGAAGACGACGGCCGGGCCTCCGCTGCCGCGCCGCCGATAGTGCAGCCGGCGGCCGTCGGGCAGCGTGACGAATCCGGCCGGACCATAGGTGTGGTCGTTGATCATGGTCCGCCTTCCCGTCGCCTTAGGCCACCCTAATCGGTGCCCGTGAGGGCCTCGAGCACCGCCCGGCCCCGGCCTCGTGGCGGACTGGTTCTCGAACGGCCCGGTAGATTACTCAGCATGCTGAGTAATGTCCGTCCGGTGCCGCTGCTGATCGGCTCGGTCGCCGTGTGCGCGGCGCTCACCGGGCTGATCTGGGTGCTCGGCGGGCGGCTGGACGGGGTTGCGCTGCTGCCCGATCAGGGTGCGTCCTGGTACTACTGGAAGCTGCCCGAGCCGACCGTACTGAGCCGGGCGACCGCCTGGGGCGGCTACGTCGCGCACCAGCTGGCGTTCTGGTTGTTGATCTTCTACGCCCAGACCCGGGTCCGTCGCTACAGCGCCGGCCTGCACCCGGTCAACCTCGTCGCGCTGGCCACGAATCTCGGCTTCGTCGGCCTGCATCTGGTGCAGACCCACCTGTTCTACGACGGGCTGGCCCAGGACGTGTCGATCTTCAGTTCGCAGGGCTCGGTGGTGCTGCTGCTCGTGGTCGTCCTGCTGATGGAGAACCGGCGCCGTGGGCTCTTCTTCGGGCGCAAGGTTCCGTTCCGGGCGGCCGTGATCGACTTCGTCCGGCGCTACCACGGCTACCTGTTCAGCTGGGCCGCCGTCTACACGTTCTGGTATCACCCGGCGGTCAGCACCAGTGGTCACCTGATCGGCTTCGGCTACCTGTTTCTGCTGCTGGTACAGGGAAGTCTGTTCCTCACCCGGGCGCACACCAACCGGGTCTGGACGCTGACGCTGGAGATCATGGTGGCGGTGCACGGCACCCTGGTGGCGGTGATGAACTCGGGCCCGGACGGGATCTGGCCGATGTTCCTGTTCGGCTTCCTCGGCGTGTTCGTGATCACCCAGCTGCACGGCCTCGGGCTGAGCCGGATGATCAAGACCCTGGTGATCATCGGGTACGGGCTCGCGGCGATCCTGGTCTACCTGGCCCGCGGCCGACCGGCGGACCTGCACGAGATCATCCGGATCCCGTTGATCGAATACGCGCTGGTGTTCGTCGTCGCGGGGCTGGTCTGGCTCGCCCTCTGGGTACGGGACCGGCGCCGGCCCCGTCCAGCGGAGCCTGCGGTCAGTCCGGCCGTTCGAACTCCGCGATCAGCCGGACCAGCTCGGCCCGGAACGCGACCGGATCGCTGAGCGGTCCGGCGACCAGCCGGTCGGCGACGTCGGACTCGGCGAACTCGGCCGTTGCGGCATCGCCGGCGGCGGTCCGGGTGACCAGGCGCCGGCGGCGGTCGGCCGGATCGGGGGACCGGGCGATGTGGCCGGTTCGCTCCAGTCGTTCCAGCACCCGGGCCATCGTCTGCTCCTCGACCCGGCTGGCCCGGGCCAGTTCCCGCTGGGTGGCCGGGCCGGAGGAGAGGGCCTGCAGTGCGACCAGTCCGGCGTGGGTCAGTCCGTGCTCGGCCAGGGTGCGGTTCCAGGCGTGCTCGACCCGGCGGGCCGCCGTGGAGAGCAGGCGCCCGAGCGACCAGTCGGCGAGGTCGGTGCTGATCATGAACCGACCCTAGTGGTGGGTTCCATGATCGAACGACCGCCCGGGCGGTGTTACGTCGGAGTAACGAGTCCGGACAGGGCTTGCCGGACCGGGGGTGGCTGGCCTTAAGCTCTCCCGCAAGAGGTTGGAGGTCTAACAACATGGGGTGGTCATGCAGGAGCCGAGTCCGCGTTACCGGGGTTACCGTTCGTTCGACTACCTGGAGCCGGAGAAGGACTACCGGGTCTTCGAGCTCGCTCCGGAGATCGGCCGGGTCGAGCCGTACGATCTCGGGCTGACCGAGGAGCAGACCGCCCGGGTCAGCCGGATCCTGCGCGAGGAGCACGCGATCTCGCTGCACGAGCACCCGAAGATCCTGACCGCCGATCCGTACCAACTGCGGGAGTACAACCACACCGGCCGCAACGCGATGGGTTTCGAGGGGCTGGCCCGGTCCGGCATGTCGGCGCTGTTCGACAACTTCATGAACGGCACCAACTGCGTCACCAGCGAGAACGGCTGGAAGTGGGACGACACGATCTTCGATCTCGGGCTGCGGTTCGCCGACATCGCGAAGCAAGATCATGTCGTGCTGGCGCGGACCGTCGCCGACCTGGAGCAGGCCAAGGCGAACGGCCAGATCGCCCTGGTCGCCGGGCTGGAGGCGGCGACCGCGATCGAGAACGAGCTGGACCGGCTGGACATCCTGTACGGGCTCGGCGTCCGGCAGATCGGCGTCGCATACTCGATGGCCAACGGGCTCGGCTCCGGCCTGGCCGAGGCGATCGACGGCGGGCTGACCAACTTCGGCCGGCGCGCGATCGAGCGGATGAACAAGCTCGGGCTGGCGATCGACATCTCCCATTCGGGGGACCGGACCAGCCTCGACGTGATCAACGCCTCGGCGGTGCCGATCTTCATCACCCACGCCGGTGCGCGCAGCGTCTGGCCGACCAACCGGATGAAGCCGGACGACGTGATCAAGGCCTGCGCCGAGCGCGGCGGCGTGATCGGGATCGAGGCGGCGCCGCACACGACGCTCTCGGAAGATCATCCCGAGCACTCGCTCGAGTCGGTGATGGACCACTTCGTCTACTGCGTCGACCTGGTCGGCATCGATCATGTCGCGTTCGGCCCGGACACCAACTTCGGTGATCACGTCGGGCTGCACGACTCGTTCAGCAACCACCTCCGGATCGCGAATGCCCACGGGCACGTCGAGCACCCCCGCGTCCCGTACGTGGCGGGGATGGAGAACCCTGCGGAGAACTTCACCAACATCGTCGGTTGGCTGGTCAAGCGCGGTTATGGCGACGACGACATCCGCAAGGTCATCGGCGGCAACATTCTTCGAGTCCTGAAAGAGGTGTGGTGACATGGCCACCGTCAAACGGTTCCGGCTGGCGGGCGCGCTGCTCGCGGTGCTGACCCTGGTGCTCAGCGCGTGCGGTCTGAACGAAGATCAGGGCGGGGGTACGCCGAGCGAACCGGGCGCGACGACGCTGCGGATCGGCACCACCACCGACGTCTCGAACTTCAACCCGCTGCAGTCGTTGAGCAAGACCGACAACTGGATCCTCAACGCGATGTACCCGCACCTGCTGCGGATCGACGAGAACGCCGAGAAGGTGCCGGAGCTCGCCGAGAAGTACGAGTACACCGACGGCGGCAAGACCGCTGTCTTCACGCTGAACAAGGAATTCGTCTGGTCCGACGGGACGCCGGTCACGGCCAAGGACGTCAAGTTCTCCGCCGAGTCGATCATGAAGTACCAGCTCGGCAACGTGGCGGCCAAGCTCACCTGGGTGGAGTCGATCGAGACCCCGGACGAGCACACCGTCGAGTTCAAGCTGAGCCAGCCGTACGCCCCGTTCGCCGAGGGGGTCGGCTTCTGGATGGCGATCGTGCCCGAGCACATCTTCGCGAAGGCCGGCGATCTCGGTGAGTTCGCCAACGACACCGACTGGGTCGGGGCCGGCGCGTACGTCCTCGACTCGATGACCCGCGGCCAGCGCTACACGATGAAGGCCAACGACAAGTACCCGTACGCCCCGGAGGGCGGCGCGGCGGTCGGCACGATCGAGTACGTGATCTACCCCGACGTGAACACGATGATCTTGGCCCTGCGCAACGGCGACATCGACCTGATGGCGACGCCGGTGCCGGCCTCGGCCGCCGGTTCGCTGGAGTCCGCCGAGGGCATCACGATGGCGAGCGTCGACTCGCTCGGGTTCGCCCACGTCACGTACAACGTGCAGAAGGGCAAGCTGGCCGACCAGAAGGTGCGGCAGGCGCTGTCCATGGCGGTCGACACGAAGTCGATCATCGCGACCATCCTGCGCGGCGACGGAACGCCGATGACCGGCCCGATCTCGCCCACCTTCGCCGAGTACGACAACGCCGACCTGCAGCCGTACCCGTACGACCCGGCGGCGGCGCGGAAGCTGCTCGAGGACGCCGGCTACACCGACGGCAACGGTGACGGGACGCTGGACGGGCTGTCGTTCGAGCTGGTCTGCGACCAGTCCAACCCGAACATGACCCGGATCGCCGAGGTGGTCCGGACCGGTGCGGCCGAGGCCGGTGTGGAGATCAAGCTCGCCTGCCTGGAACGCAACACGTTCCTGTCCCGGACCAAGTCCGGCGACTACGACCTGGACCTGTCCCAGTGGGCCGTGTTCGACAACCCGATGGACCAGCTGCGCAGCACCTACCTGTCGTCCAACCCGGGCGGGATCAACTACAACCTGGTCGAGGACCCGGAGCTGGACAAGCTGGTCAACGACGCCGCCTCGACGATCGACCATGATCAGTTCGTGTCCAAGATCAAGAAGATCGACGAGTACGTGCACGACCAGGCCCTGCTGACTCCGCTGTACGTGGAGAAGTTCCGGTTCGCCTACCGGTCCGATCGCTTCGAGGGCTTCCAGCCCTCGCCGAGCGATCTGCTCGGGCTGGTCACCGGCTACTCGCTGGCCCAGGTCAAGCCGGTCTCCTGATCACGATTCGCCGAACCTGAGGACGAGATGCTTCGCTACGTGGCGCGGAAGGTGTTCCGGGCGCTGCTGACGGTGTGGATCGCGGTCACGATCACGTTCCTGCTGTTGCGGCTGCTCCCGGCGGACCCGACGCTGCTCGTGGTCGAGGGTGACATGACGCCGGAGATGCAGGCCGCCCTGCGCGAGCGGTACGGACTGGACGAGCCACTGCCGATCCAGTACGTCCGCTACCTGGGCGGCCTGGTCACCGGCGACCTCGGGATGTCGTTCCGGCAGCTGGCTCCGGTCAGCGAACTGCTGCTGGACCGGCTGCCGTGGACGCTGCTGCTGGCCGGGTCGGCGTTCCTGCTGACGATCGTGATCGGCATCCCGCTCGGTGTGTACGCGGCGGTCGGCCGGGGCCGGTTCGTGGACAAGCTGGTCCAGTTGCTCGGCGTGACCAGCAACGCGCTGTTCGTGCCCAGCGTGGCGATCCTGCTGCTGGTGATCGGCGGCTCGATGCTGGGCTGGTTCCCGATCGGCGGCGCGATCGATCCGGACACCCGTGGCCTGGCCGCGTACGGCAGCCTGTTCCACCACCTGGCGCTGCCGCTGCTGTCCCTGGTCGCGGTCCAGGTCGGGCCGTACGCGCTGACCCTGCGCACCAACATGCTCGAGGTGCTGGGGGAGGACTACATCAAGGGCGCCCGGTCCCGTGGCCTGACCCCGCGCCGGATCGTCTGGCTGCACGCGCTGCGCAACGCGATCCTGCCGGCGCTGGCCCTGATGGGGCTGCAGCTGGGCACCCTGGTCGGCGGCGCGGTGCTGACCGAGACCGTGTTCGCCTATCCCGGGGTCGGCCGGTTGATCTTCGAGTCGGTCCAGCAGCTCGACTACCCGATGCTGCAGGGCGCCTTCGTCCTGCTCGCGGTCACCGTGGTGCTGGCCAACCTGATCACCGACCTGATCTCCATGCTTCTCAACCCGAGGATCCGGACATGAGCGCACCCTCCGCCCCGGACCCGACCGTGCTCGGCGCGGTGGCCGGTGATCAACCGTCCGGCGCTGCGCAGGCCCGCCGCCGGTCCGGCTTCTTCGCCGGCCCGACGGGCTGGATCTCGCTGGCCGTCCTGGTGATCTTCGTCGCCGCCGCGGTCTTCGGCCCGCTGCTGGTGCCGAAGCCGGGCGGGCTCGGCACCGACATCCTCGAGCCGCCGTCGGCCCGGCACTGGTTCGGCACCGATGATCTTGGTCAGGACGTCTTCGCGCAGGTGGTCTGGGGGACCCGGATCAGCCTCGTCGTCGGCGCCGCCGCCTCGCTGCTGGCGATCGTGATCGGCGCCGGGCTCGGTCTGCTCGGGGCGTACGTGCGCCGGCTCGACCCGATCGTCACCACCCTGACCGACGTCATGCTGTCGCTGCCCCTGCTGCCGTTGATGATCTTGATCACGGCCCTGGTCGGTCCCTCCGTGGTCACCCTGACCGTGGTGATCGGCGTCTTCTCCTGGGCCGAGGTGGCCCGGCTGATCCGGTCCAACGCGATGGTCGTCTCGTCGATGCCGTACATCGACGGGGCCCGGCTGCTCGGCGCCGGACCGATCCGGATCATCGTCTCCGAGGTGCTGCCGGGGGTGCTGCCGCTGATCGTGGTCAGCGTCTTGCTGCAGGCCGCCCGCGCGGTGATCTCCGAAGCAGGGTTGAGCTTCCTCGGCATGGGCGATCCGAGTTCCTGGTCCTGGGGCCGGATCCTGCTGAACGCGCAGCGGTCCGGCGTGATCGCGACCGCCTGGTGGCAGACGCTGTTCCCGTCGCTGGCCATCCTGGTCCTGGTCCTCTCGGCGACGATCGCCGGCATCCGCTACAACGACTCCCGCGATCCGCGGACGAAGGGGGCCTGACCATGTGGCTGCCGGACGACTTCTACGAGCGGGTGCACGGCCGGGTGCTGGAGGCGCTGGCCGAGGCGCGGCTGGACGGCATGATCGTCACCGCGCCGGCGGACGTCGCGTACCTGGCGGGCTTCTACTACGCGGTCACCGAACGTCCCGTCTACCTGTGGATCGGCGCCGACGGTGCCCGGCACTGCCTGCTGCCGGAGCTGGACTCCGAATACGCCGCTGCGCAACGGATCCGGGCCGAGACGGCCACCTACTTCGAGTACCCGGGCGTGATCAGTCCGGAGCAGCACCTGGGCACCCTGCTGGCCGGGATCGGCGCCGGGACCGGGCGGATCGGCTACGCGCCGTCGCTCGCGTCCGGCACCCTGGAAGCCGTCCGGCGGGAGTTGCCCGACGCGGCGCTGGTGCCGACCGGCCTGGTCGGGCGGCTGCGGCTGCGCAAGGAGCCGGAGGAGATCGCCCTGCACCGGTCGGCCGCCGAGATCTGCGACGCCATGCTGGCGGCCGGCCGGACCATGATCAGCGACGCGATCGCGGCCGGCGGTCCGCTGCCGCGCGAGGGTGAGATCGCCCGGCACGTGATCGGGCACGGCACCGACCTGATCTATGACCGGTACGACCACGTGGTGTTCACCACCAAGCTGGCCGGCGGCCTGGTCTACGCCGGCCCGAACTCGGCCCGGCCGCACGGCCTGCCGAGCAGCCGCCGGGTCGAGGTCGGGGACACCCTGATCCTCTCTCTCGGCGCCGCGGTGGCCAGCCGGTTCGTGGAGAGCGAGCGGACGTTCGTGATCGGCGAGCCGACCGACGACCAGCGCCGCTACTTCGGGGTGGTCGCCGAGGCACAGCAGGTCGGCACCGACGCGATGATCGCCGGTCGCAGCTGCGCCGACGTCAACGCCGCCTGCCTGGCCGTGATCAAGGACGCCGGGTACGGCCGCTTCCTGCGGCACCGCCAGGGTCACGGCATCGGCATCGCGCAGCACGAGCCGCCCTGGATCGAGGACGGCGACCGGACCCCGCTCGCGCCGGGCATGATCGTTTCCAGCGAGCCCGGCCTCTACGTTCCCGGCCATGCCGGCTACCGGATCTCGGACTCGGTGTTGATCACCGAGGACGGCCCGGAACGGCTCACCCGTTACCCGCGCACTCTCGAGGAGAACGTGATCGCCGCATGAACACCCAGACGGCCATGATCAACGGCGCCGAGCTGAAGCTGGAGCTGCTCGGCCCGGAGGACGCACCCGCCATGATCGTCCACCACGGCGCGCCCGGCCTCGGCTCCCGGTCCGAACCACTGCGGTCCTTCGGCCCGTTCGCCGACGAGTACCGGATCGTCACGTTCGACGCCCGCGGTTCGGGGGAGTCGGCCGACGTGCCGCCGTACACGCACACGCAGTGGGTCGCCGACATCGACGCCATCCGGGAGCTGCTCGGCCTGGAGCAGGTGATCATGGCCGGCGGCTCGTACGGCGGCTTCCTGGCGATGGAGTACGCGCTCGCCCACCCGGACCGGGTCTCGGCGCTGATCCTGCGCGACACCGCGGCCAACACGGACTACGACCACCTGGCGGTGGAACGGGCCCGGACCACCGACCGGGTCGTCATCGACGAGTGGACGATCGCCCGGATCGGCGTCGGCGGCTTCGCCGACAACGCCGAGTTCGAGCGGTACTGGCGCTCCATCCTGCCGCTGTACGACCACAACTATGACCCCGAGGCGGTGGAGCGGAAGGCCCGCGCGACCCGCTACCACTACGCGACCCACAACCACGCGTTCGGCGTCAACATGCCGGCCTACGACCTGACCGGACGGCTGGCCGAGATCGGCTGCCCGACCCTGGTCGTGGTCGGCCGGCACGACTGGCGGACCCCGGTGCCGGCCTCCCAGGCGATCGCCGACGGCATCGACGGCGCGGAGCTGGTGATCTTCGAGGAGTCCGGGCACTCGCCGCAGCTGGAGGAGCCGGAGCGGTTCCAGGCGGTGGTCCGCGACTTCCTGCGCCGGGCCGGGATCGGCGGCACCGGATGACCGAGCCGTTGCTCGACGTCCAGGGCCTGAGCGTCGAGTTCCACACCCGGCAAGGGATCGTGCGCGCCGTCCAGGATCTTGATCTTGAGGTCGCCGCCGGCAGCACGGTCGCCGTGGTCGGCGAGTCCGGCTCCGGCAAGTCGGTCACCGCGCAGTCGATCATGGGACTGCTGGAGTCTCCGCCGGCGGTGATCAACGGCCGGATCGAGTTCGCCGGCCGGGACCTGCTCGGGCTGTCCGCGGCCGAGCGCCGGTCGGTCAACGGCGAGGAACTGGCGATGGTGTTCCAGGACTCGCTGTCCGCGCTGAATCCGGTCTTCGCCGTCGGCAGCCAGCTCGCCGAGGTGCTCCGGGTCCGCCGCGGCCTGTCCCGGCGGGAGGCCTGGCGGCGCGCGATCGACCTGATGGAGCGGGTCCGGATCCCGGCCGCCGAACGTCGCGCCCGGGACTACCCGCACCAGTTCTCCGGCGGGATGCGGCAGCGGATCATGATCGCGATGGCGATCGCGTTGGAGCCGCGGCTGTTGATCGCCGACGAGCCGACGACCGCGCTGGACGTGACCGTGCAGGCCCAGATCATGGACCTGCTGGCCGAGTTGCAGGCCGAGACCGACATGGCGCTGATCTTGATCACGCACGATCTCGGGGTGGTCGCCGAGGTCGCCGACCAGGTGGTGGTGATGTACGCCGGCCGGCTGGCCGAGCAGGGCGACGTGACCGACCTGTTCGCGACGCCGGCGCATCCGTACACCCGCGGGCTGTTGCGGTCGATGCCGCGCGCCGACGCCGACGGCGAGGAGCTGTGGGCCATTCCGGGCGCGCCGCCGAACCTGCTCGGCCCGCCGCCGGGTTGTGCCTTCGCCGAGCGCTGCGACCTCGCGCTCGACTGCTGCCGGGCCGAGCGCCCGGTGCCGAGGCCGACGTCCGACGGGCGGCTGGCGGCCTGTCATCGCAGCGAGGAGGTGCTCAGTGGTCGCGCCTGAAGCCGGTGCCGAGGTGGTGCTCGCCGCCGAGTCCGTGATCAAACACTTCCCGGCCGGCCGGGGCTGGTTCGGCCGCGCCGCCGGCACGGTCCGGGCCGTCGACGGGGTCAGCTTCGAACTGCGCCGCGGCGAGACCCTCGGCGTGGTCGGGGAGTCGGGCTGCGGCAAGTCGACGCTGGCCCGGACCCTGGTCGGGCTGGAGCAGCCCACCTCGGGCCGGGTCACCTTCCGCGGCCGCGACCTGCACGGCCTGCGCGGCGCCGATCACAGCGACCTGCGCCGCCGGGTCCAGATGGTGCTGCAGGATCCGTACGCCTCGCTCAATCCGCGGCGGACGCTGCGGGACACCCTGCTGCAGCCGTTCCAGATCCATCCCGGGCTGCTGCCGCGCGCCAAGAGGCTGGACCGGGTCCGGGAACTCGTCGAACTGGTCGGACTCAATCCCGATCACCTGGACCGGTACCCGTTCCAGTTCTCCGGCGGCCAGCGGCAGCGGATCGGGATCGCCCGGGCGCTCGCCCTCGACCCCGAGGTGATCGTCTGCGACGAGCCGGTGTCGGCGCTGGACGTCTCCGTCCAGGCGCAGGTGATCAACTTGCTGCTCCGGCTGCAGCGGGAGCTGAACCTGTCCTACGTGTTCATCGCTCATGATCTTTCCGTGGTCCGGCAGATCTCGGACCGGATCGCCGTGATGTACCTGGGCAAGATCGCCGAGCTGGGCGACCGGCGGCCGGTCTACGACACCCCGGCGCATCCGTACACGAGCGCTTTGTTGTCGGCGGTCCCGGTTCCCGATCCGCAGGCCCGCGGCCAGGGCCGGCGGATCCTGCTCGCCGGCGACCCGCCGAGTCCGGTCGACCCGCCGTCCGGCTGCCGGTTCCGGACCCGCTGCTGGCGCGCCACCGACCTGTGCGCCGACACCGAACCGGTGCTCACCCCGGATGCCGCCGGCACCCGTTCGGTGGCCTGCCACCACCCGATCAGCGACGCCTCTGTTTTCCCAACCAGCAAGGAGATCCCTCATGCTTGACCGCTCACCGCAGTATCGCGGCTACACCGCGTACGGCTACCTCGAGCCGGTCGTCGACTACCAGCCGTTCGACCTCGCGCCGCAGGTCGGCCGGGTCCCCGAGTACGACCTCGGCCTGACCGCCGAGCAGGCCGGCCGGGTGGATCGGCTGCTGGCCGACAACATCGTGATCTCCCTGCACGAACACGCCGTCGTGCTGCCGGACGACGCCGACCAGATCAAGCGCTACAACCGGACCGGCCGGCAGCGCACCGGCTACGAGGGGCTGGCCCATTCGGGGCTCACCGCGGTGATCGACAACTTCATGGCCGGCGCCTCCTGCGTCACCAGCCAGCACGGCTGGAAGTGGGACGACATGATCTACGCGCTGGGCTTCCGGCTGGCCGACCTGGCCAAGCAGGACCACGTCCTGCACGCATTCGGCATCGAGGATCTCCATCGCGCCAAGGCCGAGGGCCGGGTCGCCCTGATCGCCGGCTTCGAGTGCTCGTCCATGATCGAGAACGAGCTGGACCGGATCGACATGCTGTACGGGTTCGGGATCCGGCAGCTGGGCATCGCGTACTCGCAGTCCAACATGCTGGGCGGCGGCCTGGCCGAACCCGGCGACGGCGGGCTGACCACGTTCGGCCGGCGCGCGGTCGAGCGGATGAACAAGCTCGGCATGCTGATCGACATCTCGCACTCCGGCGACCGGACCTCGCTGGAGACGATCGAGCACTCGACCGTGCCGGTGATGATCACCCACGCCGGCGCCCGGTCGGTCTGGCCGACGGCCCGGATGAAGCCGGACGAGGTGATCATGGCCTGCGCCGAGCGCGGCGGCCTGATCGGCCTGGAGGCGGCGCCGCACACCACGATCTCGGAGCGACACCCGGAACACAGCATCGAGTCGGTGATGGATCACTTCCGCTACTGCGTCGACCTGGTCGGGATCGATCATGTCTCGTTCGGGCCGGACACGATGTTCGGTGATCATCTGGCCGTGCACAAGGCGTACGCGGGCAACTACGCCCAGAAGCTGGACTCGGGCCCGCAGCACCCGCGGGTCGAGTACGTGGCCGGGCTGGAGAACCCGGCGGAGAACTTCGGCAATATCGCCGGCTGGATGGTCCGCGAGGGCTACTCGGACGCCGACATCGCCAAGGTTCTCGGCGGCAACGCGCTGCGAGTGTTGGCACAGGTCTGGCAGTAGACACGGTTTCTCGCGACAATCATCCGCGGGGCGAGGACAGGACAAGCGAATGGCGAAACGGGACACGATGGTCGCGGCCGCGACGACACGGTTGCGATCCATGATCGCGGAATCGTACGCACCGGGCGATCAGCTGCCGAACGAGAAGCAACTGGCCGACGATCTCGAGGTGAGCCGGGGCACGATGCGCGAGGTGCTCGGCGCCCTCGCCACCGACGGCACCGTGGTCCGTCGCTGGGGCGTCGGCACCTTCGTGTCGGAGCCGCGTGGCGGGGTGGCGCTGCCGATGTCGCGGATCGAGTCCTACCGGGACCGGTTGCAGGCGGCCGGGCACGACGTGACGCTGGCCGGGTCGAGCTGCGAGAAGATCAAGCTGCCGGCCGCGGCCTGCCGGGCCCTGGGCCTGGCCCTGGGCAGTCGTGGCTGGCGGGTGACCCGGGTCTACGCCGTCGACGGCGTGCCGACCGCGAGCATGGTCGAGTTCCTGCCGACCGAACTGCTCGGCGTGATCGTCGACCCGCACCCGATGCTCGAGCTGCGGACCAACCTGTACGAGTTGCTGGACCGGACCGTCCGCGGCTGCGTCGCCCGGGCGGTCACCGACCTCTCCGCCATCGGCGCCGACGCGGACCGCGCTGCGGACCTCGGGCTGGCGACCGGAGCTCCGGTGCTGCAGGCGGAGCAGGTCACCTATTCGCCGCGCGGTGAGCCGCTGGCGTACGGGATCACCGTCCAGCGTACGGACGTGGTGCGGATGCGGATCACCCGCTGACGGTGCTGCCGGTAGCGTGAACACCATGATCAACGAGCTCACCGAGGAGCAACGGTCGCTGCTGCCGTCCGACGCCGACGTCGCGTCCTATCGCGAGCAGGGATTCTGGATCTCACCGGTGATCGTGCCGGACGAGGTGCTCGACGCGGCGGAGCTGGGCATGCGCCGGCTCTACGCGGGGGAGTCGGACCGGTCACTGCCGTACGACGTCGGCGGGTGGACCGAGGCGGACGGCAACGTGCTGCGCAAGAACGACTACGCCTCGCTGCGCGTTGATCAACTCCGCGAGCTGGTCGGCACGCCGTTGATCGGCGCCACCGCGGCCCGGCTGGCCGGCGTCCCGGAGATCCGGCTCTGGCATGATCAACTTCTGTACAAGCCGACCGACGGTCCCGGCGTACCGGGCAACGTCGGCTGGCACACCGACCGGCAGTACTGGCAGACCTGCTCCTCGGCCGAGATGCTGACCGCCTGGGTCGGCTTCCACGACGTCGACGAGGACGGCGGCTCGGTCGCGTTCGTGGCCGGCTCGCACCGCTGGGACATCGGCGGTCTCGACTTCTTCTCGCAGGACCTGGCCGGGCTGCAGCGCCGCGCCGAGGAGGCCGGCTTCGCCTTCGACATCCGGCCGACCCGGATGCGGCGCGGCCAGGTCAGCTTCCACCACTGCCGGACCGTGCACGGCAGCGGCCCGAACCGGAGCGGGTCGCCGCGCCGATCGATCGCGGTCCACCTGCAGCCCGGCGACAACCGCTACGTCGAGACGGTGCTGCCGGACGGCTCGGTCGCCCGGCACGGCAACGACCGGCTGACCGCCGGCGCCGACGGAGCCCCGGACTACGCGGACCCGCGGTTCTGCCCGGTGCTCTTCGCCTGCTGAGGCTGCTCGCCGGGGGTCAGGGCTTGAGCTTCTCCGCGAGGAGGGGCGTGACGGTGTCGATGGCGTACCGGATCGAGAGCGGGGAGTTCAGGCTGAAGGCGGACCGGACGTCGGTCGAGTCCAAGATCAGATAGCGGCCGTCGCGGACCGCCGGGATGCTGTCGAAGGTGCTCACCTTCTGCACGTCCTCGGCGGTCTTGCCGATCGGCTGGATGATCAGCAGATCGCCGTCGAGCAGGTCCAGGCGCTCGTCGGAGACACGTACGGTGAACCGCTCCGGCTTCTCCTTCTCGATCACGGGATTGGGTACGAAACCCAACCGGTACAGGAACTTCGGCCGGTCCGCCGCCGAGATGTAGGCGCCCCAGCCCTCGCTCGTGTACGCGGCCACGGTGATCGTCTTGCCGGCGAACTCGGGATGCGCGGCGGCCGCCTCGGTGAAGGCCCGGTCGATGTCGGCGAGCAGGGCGGTGCCCTGGTCCGGCACGCCGAGCGCGGCCGCGATCATGGTGATCTGCCGATCGACGTTGGTCAGGTAGTTGTCGCCACCCTCGGGCACGCCGACGGTCGGCGCGATCTTGCTCAGCCGGTCGTAGCGGCCCTGGTCGCCGGAGCTCTTCACGTCCAGGATCAGGTCCGGCGCCAGCTCGGCGATCTCCTCGTACGACGGCTCCAGAGTGCCGATGATCTTGGGCGGCGTGTCGTAGCGGCCCTTCGCCCAGGGGCCGACCCCTTCGCCGCCGAAGGCGAGCCAGTCGCTGGCGCCGACCGGCTGCACGCCGAGGGCGAGCGCGGTCTCGGCGTCGCCCCAGCCGAGGGCGACGATCCGCTGCGGCTTCGCCGGGATCACCACGTCGCCGAACTTCGTCGGCACCGTCACCGGGAAGCCGGCCCCGCCGCCGTCGGCACCGGGCTCGGGCGCCGCCGTGCCCTGACAGGCCGCGGTGAGCAGCAGGACCAACCCGGCCATGATCATGAACAGTCGGCGCACGCCGCCCCCTTCGGAAGACTTCTGAACTTAGGGGATCCTAACTGAGGCCCTGGCGGCGATAGCGGGCCGGGGTGGTTCCGGTCACCGCCCGGAACGCGGCGTGGAACCGGCTCAGCGAGCCGAAGCCCGCGTCCAGGGCGATCCGGGCGATCGAATGGTCGCCGGTCAGCAGCAGCCGCTGCGCCTCGGCGATCCGGCACTGCAGCAGGTAGCCGCCGATGGTCAGCCCGATCGTGGCGTGGAACAGCTCCATCGCGTGCTGCGGGCTGAGGTGGGCGGCCGCGGCCACGTCGGCGACCCGGATCGGCTCCCGGTAGCTCCGCGAGATGAAGCCGGCCATGATCGCCACCGGGCTGCCGGCGAACGACGCCGGCCCGGAGTGATCACGATCGGCGGCCGGGTCCAGGCCGAGCGCGATCCGCTGGCAGACGGCCCGGGCCTCCAGGGCGACGATCTCGGTGTACGCCGGCGACCGCTCGAACTCCGTGGCCCAGCGCAGCATGATCGCCCGGTCCAGCTCCGGATCACCGGCTGCATGCACGATCTCGCCGCGGAACAGGGCGGCCAGCAGGGTGTCGGGCAGCTGCCAGGACAGGAACCGGTCCAGCGGCACGGTCATCCAGATCAGCCGGGTCTGCGGGCTGACCTCGATCAGTTGGTGCGGGGTGCTGCCCCAGAACAGGCCGGGCCGGCCGGTCGGCAGGTGCTGGGTGCGGCCGCCGATCAGGTAGTGCAGCGGCCCGGCGTCGGAGAGGTTGAGCTCGATCTCGTCGTGGGCGTGGGCGCTCTCCATCGCGCGGGCCCGGCCGGTCCAGCAGGCGAAGCCGTACCGTTCGCGGGCGGTCTGCGGTGCACGCTGCATCATCCGAGGATCCAGGATTTTTCCGCGGCTGACCAGGACGACCTGGCATCGGCTCGGATCCTAGCCTGGCGGTATGACTGCGACAGCGACGGCTTCCTACCTGCTCGACGACGACCAGGTCGAGTTCTTCGACCGCAACGGCTACCTGATCCTGCGCAACCGGATCCCGGCCGGCCTGGTGGCCGATCTGCGCCGGGCCACCGACCAGTGGATGGAGCAGGGCCGGCTCGGCCAGGGTCCGGCCGGCCAGGAGGGCGACTTCAAGTTCGCCGACCGGGACGGCCACGAGGTGATGTTCCGGGTCGACTACGTGCACGGCAAGGGCTCCGCGGTCTCGCTGCAGCTGCTCGGCTCGCCGCACGTGCTCGGGATCGCCGAAAGCCTGGCCGGCCCCAACTTCGTCCCCACCTACGAGTCGCTGGTGTTCAAGGCGGAGGGGGACGGCGCCCCGATCGAATGGCACCAGGACGCGATCCACCCGCGGAACCACCGGATCTTCAACATCGACATCTACCTCGACGACTCGCTGGCCGGCCGCGGCGCGCTGCGGGTGGTGCCCGGATCCCAGCGGACGGAGTCCGACATCTGTGCCCTGGCGGACACGGCCGGCTGGGACGTGCCGGGCGCGATCGAGGTGGAGCTGCACCCAGGCGACGTGCTGGTGCACGACACGATGATCGTGCACGGATCCCCGGCGACCCGGGGCGGAGACCTGCGCCGGACGATTTACTACGAGTTCCGGCCGGCCGAGCAGATCCGGGACGAGGGGCCGTGGGACGCCGACTGGGTGGATGCCCGGCTGCGGCTGGTCCCGCTCGGCCTTCGGGCGTACGGCGAGCGCGCGGACGCCGCGGAACCGTACCGGTGGCGGATCGACGACGCGCTCCGGCCGGTGCCGGCCGGCGACCCGGAGGCGGAGCTGCGGATCGTGCACGACAAGCACACTCCGGGCACCTTCTGCAGCGCCGGCAGCGTCTGAGCGCGCCGTGCCCGGAGGTGGGGGTTCAGCAGCCGGCGCCGTCGGACAGCCGGTCGAAGGCCCGCCGGGTGTGGTCGTCGGCGGGCAGGCAGACCACCAGATACTGCTGTTCGACGATGGACAGATCCAGCAGTTCGTACGCCAGCCGCAGGGTCCCGGCGACGGGGTGCCAGAACGGGACCTCGCCGAACGGCTGACCGTCGGCGTCGAACGCGGCCAGCCGCTTGGCGAACTCGGGCGACTCCGCCGACAGGGAGTCGATGAACTCCTGAGTCTGCGGGCAGGTGGACCGGCGCAACTGGCGCAGCGTGACCTCGGCGGTGAGCTCCCAGTCCGGGAAGGCCTCGTGCGCCCGCGGATCGGCGAAGACGTACCGGTTGGTGTTGGGCGGCGACCCGTCGAGCAGGCCGGAAGGGCCGAACAGCAACCGGCCCCCGTTGTTCCAGGCGATCACGTCGCCGATCTGGTTGATCACCAGTGCGGGTGTCGGCTCCAGTCGGGTCAGCACCGCCCGTATCGTCGGGCGCAGCGCGTCGCGATTGTCCGCCACGCGGCTGATTCTAGGGGTCTACCGGGTGGTTGGGCAGACTTGTGGGCGGGTGAAAACTCTGATATCAGAGGAAACCGATCTGATCATGACCGGCCCGGCGGCGACTTCCTCCAACGAATTGATCATCGGAATCGGGGGAGCCGGCTGAGCAGTTCGGTCAGCTGACCGTCGGTGATCTCGCTGCCGGGGAACGACGCCAGCCGCCGGATCGGCATCGAGCCGATCATGGCCAGGGTGGCCGGGTCGTCGACCATCGCGGCCATCGGGTGATGGGCCAGCAGCCGCTGCAGCGCGGCCCGTGCGGCCGGCACCGCCATCACCTCGGCCAGCGAGGAGGACGGGGTGAGCTGGTTGATCTCCTCGTCGCCGGACACCTCGACCATGATCATCCCGCGGATGTCGCGGCTGGAACTGCCGACCTCGATCCGGTAGCGGCCGCCCTCGACCAGCCAGCGGCTTTGGGTCGGATGGTAGTAGGCCAGCTCGGACCGCGGGATGATCAACTCGACCTGCCGGGATTCGCCGGCGGCCAGTTCGACGATCGTGAAGCCGATCAGCTGGCGCGGCGGCCGGCTGATCCGCGATCCCGGCAGCCCGGCGTAGACCTGGACCACCTCGCGGCCGCTGCGCTGACCGGTGTTGGTGATCCGGACCCGGAGCCGGAGCCGGTCGCCGTTCTGCTCCGCCCGGGCACCCGAATACTCGAACGTCGTGTACGACAGCCCGTGGCCGAACGGGAACGACACCGGGAGATCGCGGGCGTCGAAGTAGCGGTACCCGACGAAGATCCCCTCGCTGTAGTTGATCTTGCCGAACTGGCCCGGGAAGTCGAGATAGGCCGGGGTGTCGGACAGCTTGAACGGGATCGTCTCGGCCAGCCGCCCGGACGGGTTCACCGCGCCGAACAGGACGTCGGCCAGCGCCGCACCGCCGGCCTGGCCGAGCAGCCAGCCCTCGATCAGGCCCGGCACCAGATGCTGCCAGCCGGACACCCGCACCACGCCGCCGTTGGACAGCACGACGATCACCCGCGAGTTCACCGCCAGCACCGCATCCAGCAGCGTGGTCTGTTCCGCCGGCAGTTCCAGGTGCTGCCGGTCGAAGCCCTCCGACTCCTCCTCGGCCGGCAGCCCGAGGAACATGATCACGACGTCGGACCGTTCCGCCAGTGTGGTGGCCTCGTCCCGCAACGACTCCAGGTCGCCGCCGGAGTTCGGCCCGATCCGGTAGCCCTGGGCGAAGGTGACCCGGTCCTCGCCGGCGTACCCGACGATCTCGCCCAGGGCCCGGTCCAGCCGGGTCGGGTTGATCATGGAACTGCCGGCGCCCTGATAGCGCGGTTCGCGGGCCAGCTCGCCGATCACCGCGATCGACTCGCTGCCGTTCGGATCGAGCGGCAGGATGTCGTCGGCGTTGCGCAGCAGCACGATGCTCTTGCCGGCCGCCTCCCGGGCCAGCGCGTGGTGACTGGCGCGGTCGAACCGCGGCGCCGGGCCGGCCCCGCCGGCGGTGACCCGCTCGGCCAGCTCCAGGACCCGGCCCGCCGCCCGGTCCACGGCGGCTTCGACGAGCGCGCCCCGCTCGACCGCGTCGATGATCACCGCGTCGGACCGGCCGCCGGTCGACGGCATGATCAAATCCAGTCCGGCACCGATCGCCGACACCGGGTCGTCGACCGCACCCCAGTCCGAGACGACCAGGCCGGTGAAGCCCCATTCGCCGCGCAGCAGGGCGGTGAGCAGCCACGGGTGCTCCGTCGCGTACACGCCGTTGATCTTGTTGTAGGCGGCCATCACGGTCCATGGCTGCTGCTCGGTGATGATCCGGTGGAACGCCCGCAGGTAGAGCTCGCGCAGGGTGCGCGGGTCGATCTCCGAACTGGCCCGGAAACGATCATGCTCGGCGTTGTTGGCGGCGAAGTGCTTCAGCGACGCGCCGACGCCCTGGCTCTGGATGCCGGCCACCATCGCCGATCCCAGCACACCGGTGATCAACGGGTCCTCGGAGAGGTATTCGAAGTTCCGGCCGCAGAGCGGCGACCGCTTCAGGTTGATCCCCGGGCCGAGCACGACGCCGACCCCGGCCGCGCGGGCCTCGGCACCGAGCGCACTGCCGACCCGTCGCACCAGGTCGGCGTCCCAACTGGAGCCGAGCGCGACCGCCGGCGGGAAGCAGGTGGCCGGCAGGCTCCCGCTGAGGCCGAACTCATCGGCGCCCTCGGCCGGCCGGCGCAGCCCGTGCGGGCCGTCGGCGAGCAGCACGGAGGGAACCCCGCGCACGCTCCTGGTCGTCCAGGCGGTCGCGCCGCTGGTCAGCGACACCTTCTCCCGCAACGACAGTTCACCTACCCGTTCGGGTCCCGCCATGGCCCCACCCTTCGCTGCGACAGTCGTTGCCAGGTCGGGGTCATTCAACTTGCTGCGGCCAGGATGATCAAGAGAGGCACGACGCGTTCGACGGGGACCTCGTGAACTCCGCGGGCTCCGCTGCGCAGCCAGCCGGCTGCGATCAGCTGGCGCAGGTGGTGGTAGACCTGCCCGGTGGTCCCCAGGCCTTCGGTGCGGGCCAGCTCGGCGGCGGTCGTCGCGGTCCGGCGCAGTACCAGCTGCAGGATCCGCAGCCGGACCGGATGGCCCAGGGCTGCGATCCGCGGCGCCAGGTCGACCCAGTCCCGCTCCAGCACCTCGGTCGGGTCGTGGCCCATCTGCCAGGCGACCGGCCCGTACGGCAGCTGCAGCAGCCCGGCGTAGGTCAGGGCGGACCCGCCGGTGCGGCGGCGCAGCTCCTCGAGCAGCCAGAACCGATCCCCAGCACCCGACTCCGGCGGCACCGGAGCGCTGTCGGGCTCCAGGCGTCGCTCCAACCGCTCGATCCGGGCGGTCAGCTCGGCGTACTCCTCGCTGGGCATCGGGCCTCCCGTCCCACTCCTGTTCACACTGCGATCTGCTGGCAGCTCGACAGTATTACGTCCGGAACGACCGCGGAGCCGGTACCGCAAACCCGTCCACGGGAGAGTCCCCGGCCCGTTCCTGGGGCAGGACCGGGCCGGGGACCATGATCACTTCTGCCAGCCGACGTCCTGCGGCTTGCCGACGAAGAAGATCCCGGCGCCCAGGTTGGCCAGCCCCTTCTTCACCGCGACGATGTTCGGGCCGTTGAGGACCGGCAGGATGCCCCAGGTCTGCGCCATCAGCTCGGCCTCCAGCTTGTTGCCCTCCTCGATCTGCTTGGCCGGATCGCCGATCTCGGCCAGCTTCGCGATCTTGGCGTCGTTCTCGGCGGTGCCGGTGCCGGACGCGTTGAGGGTGCTGTCCTTGCAGTAGACCTGGCAGAAGTACGCGAAGCCGAACGGGTCGGAGGAGGCGAAGCCCATCGCGAACATGCCGAACTGCTTACCCGTGAAGACCGCGGAGAAGTCGCTGCTCGGCCGCTGCTGGATCTTGATGTCGACGCCGATCTCCTTGAGCATCGAGTTGACCGCCTTGGCCCGGGCCTGGATGTTCGGGTCATCGCTGACCACCGGGTAGTCGATCGACAGCTTCTTGCCGTCCTTCTCCCGGATGCCGTCGGCGCCCGGCACCCAGCCGGCGTCGTCGAGCAGCTTGCCGGCGGCGGCCTTGTCGTAGGTGTAGCCGGCCGCGGTCAGGTTGTCCTGGTAGCCCTTCTGGTAGCCGTAGATGCTGAATGAGCCGGGCGGTTGCTCCTCGTAGCTGAGGCCCTGGAACGCGATCTTGGCGATCACGGACCGGTCGATGCCCATGAACAGCGCCTTGCGCACGTTGGGGTCGTCGAGGCCCGGGTACTTGGAGTTGATCACGATCAGGTTCTTCGACGGGATCGCGCTGCGGCGCACCTCGACGTTGCCGGAGTCGACCATCGGCTGCACCTGGGCCAGCAGGTCCAAGGTGGCGACCCCGGTCGCGTCCAGCTGGTTGTTCTTGAACGCGTTGATCGCGGCGGTCGACTCGAGTGCCTTGAAGGTCCGGCTGTCCAGCTTGCCCGGGTCGCCCCACCACTTGTCGTTCCGCTTGAAGGTGATCGTGGCGTTCTTCTGATCGAACGTGTCGACCGTGTACGGACCCGCGCCGAGCTCGGCGTGCGGATTGTTCACGTACCCCTTGTTATAGAGGTCGACGTCGGCCGCCTTGGGATGCAGCACGTTGTTGAACAGGCCACCGATCCAGGCGTAGCCGCCGTCGAACGTGACCACGGCCTGCTTGTCGTCGGCGCCCTTGGCCACCGAGGCGATCCGGTTGTAGCCGTCGGACGAGCTGACCAGGTAGTTCTTGTCCTTGCCGTTGCTCGTCTTCCAGGTGGCCTCGAAAGCCTTCCAGTCGATCGGGGTGCCGTCGTTGAAGGTGGCCTTCGGATTGATCGTGTACGTGGCGACGGTGTTCCCGTCCTTCTCCTCGACCTTCATGTCGGTCAGGTAGTCCGGGTTCGGCGTCCAGTCCCCGTTCGGGCTGAACAAGATCATCACCGGGTTGTACCAGCGCCACAGGTCCAGGGTGTAGCGGGTGCCGTCGGCCTGGAACGTGTTGAACTGCGGCGAGATCTCCGTCAGCGCGGTGGTCAGGGTGCCGCCGTCCTTGACGTTGTCCCGCGGCTGCGGGTTGTACTGCGCCTCGGTGGCGAGTTCACTCGCCCCGACCGTCGGTTCCTGGTTCGGGGAGGTGCCCCCGCCGCAGGCCGCCAGCGAGAGTGCCAGTGCCGCGAGGGCGGCGACCGCAGACTTTCTTCCGATTCCCATAAGGGTTCCTTCCGCAGAGTGCCTGACCACCCTAGTTCGTCGGCCGCCGGCTCGGGGCGGGAACGCCGAAGGGCCGGTGGCGATCGACGCCACCGGCCCTCCGGTCTCGGTCCTGCAGCCCCGGCTCAGTGCGAGCCGAGGACCATGATCACTTCTGCCAGCCGATGTCCTGCGGCTTGCCGACGTAGAAGATGCCGGCGCCCATGTTGGCCAGACCCTTCTTGGCGGCGAGGATGGTCGGACCGTTGGTCAGCGGCATGATGCCCCAGGTCTGAGCCATGATCTCGGCCTCCAGCTTGTTACCGGCCTCGATCTGGGCCTTCGGATCGCCGATCTTGGCGACCTCGGCGATCTTCTTGTTGATCTCTTCGCTACCGGTGCCGGAGGCGTTCAGCGAGCTCGGCTCGCAGTAGACCTGGCAGAAGTAGGCGAAGCCGAACGGGTCGGAGGAGGAGAAGCCCATCGGGAACAGGCCGAACTGCTTCTCGGTGAAGACCTTGCTGAAGTCGTTGGAGCCCTTCTGCTCGATCTTCGCGTCGACGCCGATCTCCTTGAGCATCGAGTTGATCGCCTTGGCGCGCGCCGCGATGTTCGGGTCGTCGCCGATCACCGGAAGCGTGATCGACAGCTTCTTGCCGCCCTTCTCCCGGATGCCGTCCGAACCCGGCACCCAGCCGGCCTCGTCGAGCAGCTTGCCGGCGGCGTCCTTGTCGTACTTGTAACCGGCGGCGGTCAGGTTGTCCTGGTAGCCCTCCTGGAACCCGTACAGGTTGAACGAGCCGGGCGGCTCCTCCGTGTAGTTCAGGCCCTGGAACGCGATGTCAGCGATCACCTTGCGGTCGATGCCCATGAACACCGCCTGACGCACCTTGGCGTCGTCCAGCCCCGGGTGCTTGGAGTTGACGACCATCAGGCCGTTCCGCGGCGAGGCGCTCTTGCGGATCTCGACCGCTCCCTGGTCGACCATCGGCTGCACCTGGGCCAGCAGGTCCTTGGTGGCGACGGCGGTGATGTCCAGCTGGTTGTTCTTGAACGCGTTGATCGCGGCGGTGTCCTCGAGCGCCTTGAAGGTCCGGCTGTCCAGCTTGCCCGGATCGCCCCACCACTTGTCGTTGCGCTTGAAGCTCAGGGTGCCGTTCTTCTGGTCGAACTTGTCCACCGTGTACGGCCCCGCGCCGAGCTCGGCGTGCGGGTTGTTCACGTACCCCTTGTTGAAGAGGTCATGATCAACGAGCTTCGGGTGCAGCACGTTGTTGAACAGGCCGCCGACCCAGGCGTAGACGCCGTCGAAGGTGACCACGGCCTGCTTGTCGTCGGCGCCCTTGACGACCGACTTGATCTGCGAGTAGCCGTCGGTAGAGCTGACCAGGTACTTCTCGTCCTTGCCGCTGGTCGCCTTCCACTTCGTCTCGTACGCCGTCCAGTCGATCGGCGTGCCGTCGTTGAAGGTGGCCTTCGGGTTGATCGTGTAGGTGACGACCGTGTTCCCGTCCTTCTCCTCCGTCTTCACGTCGGTCAGGTAGTCCGGGTTGGCCGACCATTCGCCCTCGGGGGTGAACAGGATCATGACCGGGTTGTACCAGCGCCAGAAGGACAGCGTGTACGCCGTGCCGTCGGCCTGGTCGGTGTTGAACTGCGGCGAGATCTCGGGCACGTCCGAGGTCAGCGTGCCGCCGTCCTTGACGTTGTCCCGTGGCTGCGGGTTGTACTGCGCCTCGGTGGCGAGCTCGCTCGCTCCGACGGTCGGCTCCGTGTTCGGGGATGTTCCCCCTCCACACGCCGCCAGTGAAAGCGCGAGTGCCGCGATAGCGGCGACCGCGGACTTTCTTCCGATTCCCATGGTGATGGTCCTTCCTGAACGCGCAGTCTGCGCGAGCGTTTCCGCATGATCGGTCGCTGATCCGGCATCTCCGACCCCCCGGACATGCCGTCGAACAGAATAGGACCAGGGCCGGGACCGGACGGGTCGACGCGTCGAATCGTCACCCTTCCGAGACTCGGCCGAGCTCCTCATTCGGCTCGTCCTCCTCCTTGCACTCTCGGTTCGCTCACCGGAAATGGCAGGCATTGGTGTGCTGGCCCTCCACTCCGGTCAATTCCGGTGTCTGTGAGACACACCGGTGCTGTTGTTCCTCCGGCAACGTGACCCGGAGCTGACACCGACTGGCGAACCGGCAGCCGGGTGAGTCGTCGATCGGGCTCGGCAGATCGCCCGTGAGCAGGACCCGTTCCCGGGTGCGTTCCTTGACCGGATCCGGAACCGGAATCGCGGACAACAAAGCCTGGGTGTACGGATGCTGCGGATTGTCGAACACCGCGTCGATATCGCCGTATTCGACGAATCGGCCGAGATACATGACCCCGACCCGATCCGCGATATGGCGCACCACGGAAAGGTCGTGTGCGACAAAGAGGTACGAGAGCCCGAGTTTGGCCTTCAATTCGTCCAGAAGGTTGATCACTCCGGCCTGGATCGAGACGTCGAGCGCGGAAACCGGCTCGTCCAGCACGATCACCTTCGGATTCGTGGCGAGCGCGCGGGCGATGCCGATCCGTTGCCGCTGGCCGCCCGAGAACGCGGCCGGGAACCGGTCGCTGTGCGCGGGATCCAGGCCGACCATCTCCATCAGCTCGGCGACCCGGTTGTCGACCTCGGACCGGCCGAAGTTCAAGGCCTGCATCGGCTCGGCGATGATGTCGAACACGGTGAACCGGGGATCGAGCGCGCCCATCGGATCCTGGAAGACGATCTGCAGATCGCGGCGCAGCTTGCGGGTGGCGGAGCCGGACAGCCCGGCCACGCTGGTGCCGCCGAGCCGGAGGTCGCCGTCGGGCTGCTCGCTCAGGTTCATGATCTCGAGCAGCGTCGTCGTCTTGCCGCAGCCGGACTCGCCGACGATGGCCATCGTCTCGCCCTCGCGGATGTCGAAGCTGATCCCGTTCACCGCGTACACGGAGCCGATCCGGCGCTTCAGCAGTGCTCCCTTGAGCAGCGGGAACGTCTTGATCAGGTTGGTCACCTCGAGCATCGGCTTCCGGTGCTCCCGCGGCAGCTCAGTGAGTTCGCTCTCCGGCAGTTCGGGCACCGGGTAGATCGGCTTGCCGTCGATCATGCCCTCGCGGATCTCGCCGGACCGGATGCAGGCGGCTCGGTGCCGGCCCCAGTCGCCGACCGGTGCGCCCGAATCGACCAGCCCGAGCGGCGCCACCTCGCCGAGTTCCGGCTCCGCCTCGCGGCACCGGTCGATCGCGATCGGGCAGCGCGGCGCGAACGGGCAGCCGGGCGGCAGGTTGATCAACAGCGGCGGGTTGCCCTTGACCGGGATCAGCGGCGTCTTCTCCGCCACGTCGACCCGGGGGATCGCGGCCAGCAGCCCGATCGAGTACGGCATCCGGGTCTCGTAGAACAGCTCGTTCACCGGGGCCTGCTCGACCGGCTTGCCCGCGTACATGACGATCACGTCGTCGGCGTTGCCGGCGATCACGCCGAGGTCGTGGGTGATCATGATCACCGCGGCGCCGGTCTCCTCCTGGGCCACCTCGAGCACGTCCAGGATCTGGGCCTGGATGGTGACGTCGAGGGCCGTGGTCGGCTCGTCGGCGATGATCAGGTTCGGGTCGTTGGCCATCGCGATCGCGATCACCACGCGCTGCCGCATGCCGCCGGAGAACTCGTGCGGGAAGGACCGGACCCGTGCCTTCGGGTTCGGGATGCCGACCAGCTGCAGCAGATCCACCGCACGGTCCCAGGCGTCCTTCTTCGACACCTGGTGGTGGGCGGCGATCGCCTCGACCAGCTGCTGGCCGACCGAATAGACCGGGGTCAGCGAGGACAGCGGGTCCTGGAAGATCATCGACATCTCTTTGCCGCGGATCTTGGACATCTGCCGGTCGTTCAGGGAGAGCAGCTCGCGGCCGTTGAGCCTGACCGAGCCGCCGGTGCGGGCGGTGTCGGCGAGCAGGCCCATGATCGCCAGCGAGGTGACCGACTTGCCGGAGCCGGACTCGCCGACGATGCCGAGGGTCTGGCCGGCCTGCAGGTCGAACGAGACGCCGCGGACGGCGTCCACCCGGCCGGCCTCGGACGGGAAGCTCACCTTGAGGTCGCGGACCGAGAGCAGCGGCCCGTCCGCTGCTCCGCGCCCGGAGTCCGTCGCAGGGCCGGTGCTGGTCGAGGGGCTGGAGAACGTCATCAGGCCTGGCCTCCCGCGGTCGAGGTGGGATCGAGGGCGTCCCGCAGTCCGTCGGCGACCAGCGCCATCGACACGGTGAGCATCGTCAGCGCGGCCGCCGGGAAGTAGAACAACCAGGGGGCGCTGGTGATCGTGTTGGCGCCGGAGCCGATCAGCGCGCCGAGCGATACGTCCGGTGCCTTGATGCCGAAGCCGAGGAACGAAAGGCTGGTCTCGGTCAGCACCGCCCCGACCACGCCGAGGGTGAACTGGATGATCAACAGCGAGCCGATGTTGGGGATGATGTGCCGGATCACGATCCAGATGCCGCGCACGCCCATGAACCGGGCCGCGGTGACGTACTCCCGCTCCCGCAGCGAGAGCGCCATCGTCCAGATCACCCGGGCCTGGAAGAACCAGCCGGTCAGGGTCAGGATCGTCGCCACGATGAGCCAGTTGCCGCCGGAGGCGTTGGAGATCATGGCCAGGATGAGGAAGGTGGGCACCACCATGAGGAAGTGGATCACCACCAGGGTGGAGCGTTCGTAGAGGCCGCCGAAGTAGGCGGCCGAGGCGCCGACGACCGCCGAGATCACCGTGGTGCCGACCGCGACGATCAACGCGATCAGCAGGGACCGCTGCAGCCCGTGCACCGTCTGGGCGTAGATGTCGTTGCCGGCGTTGTTGGTGCCGAACCAGTGGTCGGCGTCCGGCTCGGCGGTCAACGCGGTGAAGTCGGTGGCGAGATAGTCGTGCTGGGCGACCAGGCCGCCGAACAGCGCGAACAGGATGATCACGATCAGGATGATCACGCCGGCGACGGCCGGCCGGTTGCGCAGGAAGCGGCGCAGGTAGAGCGTGCCCTTGGACAGCCGGCGCCGCGGCTGCGCCGACTGCAACAGCTCCGCGGTCGGATCATGATCGGGATCGCCCGAGTGGCCCGGGACGTTCATCACTTCACTCGACATGATCAGCTCACCCGCACTCTCGGATCGAGGACGACGATCGTGAGGTCGGACAGGATCGCGCCGACCGCCGTCATCAACGCGCCGAAGGCGGCCGTCGCGACGACTCCGTGCACGTCGTTGGTGGACAGTGTCTTGGCGAAGTAGCGGCCCATGCCTTCCCAGGCGAAGATCGTCTCGGTCAGGATCGCGCCGGTGAACAGGCCCGGGATCGAGAAGGCGATCTGGGTGGCGACCGGGATCAGGGAGGTCCGCAGCGCGTGCCGGCGAACCGCCTGCGCCTTGGTCAGGCCCTTGGCCCGCGCCGTCCGTACGTAATCGGCGTTGATGTTGTCCAGCAGCAGCGATCGCTGCAGGAAGTGCGTCCCCGCGTAGCCGGTGATCACCAGCACCAGGGTGGGCAAGATCAGATGCTGCGCCTTGTCGACCAGGAACGGGCCGAAGCCGGAGATGTTGTCGCTCTGGGCGCCGACCACGTAGAAGACGGTGCTGCCGACCGCCTGGTTGAACTGGATCGCCACCAGGACGATGCCGAGCGCGGCCACCACGACCGGGATGTTGAGCGTGATGATCGAGGTGCCCTGGGCGACCCGGTCGGCCAGCTTGTACTGCCGGGACGCGGTGTAGACACCGAGCCCGATGCCGATCAGGGTCATCAGGATCGTCGCGCCGAGGACGAGCTCGGCGCTGATCCAGACCCGGAACCCGATCTGGTCGTTCACCGACTCGCCGACGGGGCTGCGGCCCCAGTCCCAGCGGGTCACGATGCCGCTGATCCAGATCCACCAGCGCTCGAAGATGTTGACCTGGTCATTCAGGTTGTACTGGTTCAGCGTGCCGTTGATGACCGTCTCCGGGACCGGTGGATTACGGCCGACGAAGTTCGAACGGGCCTTCAGATAGAAGTTGGCGAGGAAGTACGTGATGTTCGTCGCGACGAAGATCATCAGCAGCCAGCCCGCTATCCGCCGCACCAGATATCTGATCACCGATTCGGTCCTCCATGATCCGCGCTCATCGGCCCGCTGAGTACGGCAACGGACTCTAGCGTCCCGCAGCCCGCAAGCCGAGCCTGCACCGGTCGGGCGATGCCCCGAGCCCGGATCTTCCGGGCGCGGCTCATTGACCGATCCTGTCCAACAACGCGTGTCCTCCCCAGGGCACAACAGGCGCCGACGCCTGACTCTGGCGAGACTCTAATCCCAACGGCCCGTTTTTGCCGCATCCTGACGGCCTTGTCACACACTCGCAACAGGACTTCCCGTTTCGGCGTTACGAGGCCGTCATCAGATCCAGCCGCGGATCCACATCCTTGCCCGCCACTGCTGATAGGTCAGCACACCGTCGGTGAGGATCGGATAGATGAAGGCGAAGTTGGCACCGACCAGCGCGATGAAGGCACCGATCCCGATGGCCGCCACCGCGCGCCGGTCCAGCGGCAGCGAACCCGCGCTGAACAGCCCGGCCAAGGCCCGGGAGGGTGCGCCGCGGGCGTGTTCCGGCCGGGCCCGGGCTGGGACGGGCGGCGGTGGCGCGGGTGTCTGGTCCTCGGCGGCCCCGCTGCGCAGGTCGGCTGCGGTGCCGAGCAAGCGACCCAGGACCAGGGCCACGGCGGTCACCGAGAACGGGATGATCGTGATCGCGTAGAAGAGGAACTGCGGCCGGTCGGAGTACTGGAACCAGGGCAGCCAGTTGCTCAGCACCCCGACCACCGGGATGCCGAACCGCCAGTCCCGGCCGCCGACCCACAGGATCAGGGCGATGACCAGGGCGATCACCGCGGCCCACCACAGGGCGGGCGTGCCGATCCCGGAGATCACCCGGTAGCACTTCTCCGCGTTGGCCGGGCAGCCGTCGGTGCCGGCCGGGATGTCCAGCACCGCGTCGATCCCGATCACCCGGGCCAGCACCAGCCAGCCCGACGGATTCGCGTCGTAGGGGTGGGTCGCCTGGGCGATGCCGTCGCCGGTGTGGAAGTTCCAGATCGCCTGGTTGTACGCCAGCAGCGAGGCCAGCGGGTCGCCGAGCAGTCGTACCGAAAGGGCGTCCGGGTGTTTCTGACCCCAGTCCCGCATGTAGCCGCCGCTGCCGGCCAGCCAGCTGGCCCAGCTCGCCACGTAGATGATCACGCTCAGCACGACCAGGGAGACGAACGCCGGGATCCCGTCCCGGATGATCGCCAGGCTGGACCGGACGCCGGCGCCGGCCACCCGTCGCGCGCCGACGTCCCAGGCCAGCGACAGCAGGGCGAACGCGGCCAGCGGATAGAGGGCGTTCCATTTGGTGCCGAGGGCCAGCCCGAAGCACACGCCGGCCGCGATCCGCCACGGCCTGATGATCAACGCCGGGCCGTACTTCCCACCCAGGTCGGCCAGTCCGTTGCCGGACAGATGATCAGCGAGCTTGTTCCGGAACCAGTCCCGGTCGGCGATCAGGCAGCCCACCGCGGCGACCACGAAGACCGCCAGAAAGATGTCCAGCAAGGCGATCCGGGACATCACGAAGGCGAGTCCGTCGAACGCCAGGAGTAGCCCGGCCAGGCCGCCGATCAAGGTCGACCGGGAGATCCGGCGGACCAGCCTGATCACGACGAAGATCAACAACGCGCCGAAGACCAGCGACGAGAACCGCCAGCCGAACGAGTTCATCCCGAACAGGTATTCGCCGAATGCGATCAGCCACTTGCCGATCTGCGGATGCACGATGAACGCCGCGCTGTCCTTCATCACGTCGAGGTTGCCGGCGACGATCGCGTCGTTGGCGTTGTCCGGCCACTCCCGCTCGTAGCCGAACCGGAGCAGCGAATACGCATCCTTGGCGTAATAGGTCTCGTCGAAGACGAGCTTGTTCGGGTAGGCCAGGTTGACCGATCTGATCACGAAGCCGATCAAGGTGATCAACGCGGTGATCGCCCAGCTGAAGGCGCGGTCGGTCGGCTGCTCGACCCGCAGTCGTTCCACTACGGTCAGTCCGTCCGCTCGCGCCACCCGGACATACTAGTGTCGTGCGTCCCTTGACCCTTGGTCGGTGGCGACGTCCAGGTGCGTGCATCGCCAGGCCGACGAGGAAGGGATACCGGGTCGTATCGCGACCGAGGAGAACGCCGCGAGGCGCGTGCCTGGGCGTCGCCAACGGCTGAGGGTCAAGGGACGCACGACACTGGTGACGCGAGGTGTGTGTGTCCTGGCTGCGTGAGACGGAGGCGATGTGGGTCGAGTGGTGCTGGTCGGTACGCCGATCGGCGACCTGGGCGACGCCTCGCCGCGGGTGTCCGAGACGCTGGCTGCCGCCGACGTGATCGCGGCCGAGGACACCCGGCGGCTGCGCCGGCTGCTGGACCGGCTCGGCGTGGCCCCCACGGGTCGCGTGGTCTCCTATTTCGACGGCAACGAGGCGGCCCGGGCGGCCGAGCTGATCGAGGCGTTGCAGGGCGGAGCGACGGTGGCCGTGGTCAGCGATGCCGGGATGCCGTCGGTGTCGGATCCGGGGTTCCGGCTGGTCGCTGCGGCGGTTGAGGCCGGGATCGAGGTCACCGCCGTGCCCGGGCCGTCGGCCGTGTTGACGGCGCTGGCGCTGTCGGGGCTGCCGACCGACCGGTTCTGCTTCGAGGGTTTCCTGCCGCGGAAGGCGGGGGAGCGGTCCCGCCGGCTGGCCGGGCTGGCCGACGAGCCCCGTACCGCCGTGTTCTTCGAGGCGCCGCACCGGACCGAGGAGACGCTGCGGGCGATGGCCGACGTCCTGGGGGCGGAGCGTCGCGCGGCGGTGTGCCGGGAATTGACGAAGACGTACGAGGAGGTCCGGCGGGGGACCCTCGCCGAGCTGGCCGACTGGGCCGGCGAGGGGGTCCGCGGCGAGGTCACCATCGTCGTGGCCGGGGCGGTGGTGGAGCGCGGCGACACCGAGGATGCGGTCGCGGTCGTCCGGCGGCTGGTGGCCGAGGGATCCAAGCTGAAGCCCGCGGTGGCCGAGGTCGCGGCGGCTCGGGGGCTGGCCAAGAACGAGTTGTACGCGGCCGTACTGGCTGCGCGGGAGGGGAAGACCGGTGGAGATGCGTGAGCAGCGGGCCGCCACGACCGAGCAGGGGCAGCGGCGGAACCTGGACCGCCCGGCGGTGCCGGAGCCGCTGCCGTACCCGGTGGTGGACAGCCACTGCCACCTCGATGTCGCCGACGGGAAGACGGCCCTGGCGCCGGACGAGGCGATCGAGCTGGCCGCCTCCGTCGGCGTCCGGCGGATCGTCCAGGTCGGCTGCGATGTCGCCGGTTCGCGCTGGGCGGTCGAGGCGGCGGGCCGGTTCCCGAACGTCGTCGCCGCGGTCGCGATCCATCCCAACGACGCCGCCCGGATGACCACGGTCGAGCTGGCGGCGGGGATCGGCGAGATCGCCCGGCTGGCCGCCGATCCGCAGGTCCGGGCGGTCGGGGAGACCGGGATGGACACGTTCCGGACCCGGGACGAGGACGGGCTGGCGATCCAGCGGGAGGCGTTCGCGGCGCACATCGCGCTGGCCAAGCAGCACCGCAAGGCCCTGATGATCCACGACCGGGACGCGCACCAGCCGATCCTCGACGTCCTGGACGCCGAGGGCCCGCCGGAGCGGATCGTCATGCACTGCTTCTCCGGAGACGCCTCGTTCGCCAAGGAGTGTCTGGACCGCGGCGGGTTCCTGTCCTTCGCCGGTACGATCACGTTCAAGAACGCCGGGCCGCTGCGGGAGGCGCTGGCGATCACGCCGCTGGACCGGATCCTGGTCGAGACCGACGCTCCGTACCTGACCCCGGAGCCGTACCGCGGCCGGCCCAACGCCTCGTACCTGATCCCGCACACGGCGCGGACCATCGCCGACGTGCTCGGGCGGGACCTCGAGGAGGTGTGCCGGGCCCTGTCCGGGAACGCCGACACCGCCTTCGGCGGCGGCTGGCCGGAGCACCCCGGGAACGCGGCCGGCTGATGGAATTCTCGGAGGTGCTGCGCCGGCGCCGGATGATCCGCGCCTACCGCCCCGACCCGGTGCCGGCCGAGCTGATCACCCGGCTGACCGAGGCCGGCCGCCGCTCACCGACCGCCGGCTTCACCCAGGGCGTGTCCTTCCTGGTGCTGGACCAGCCCGCCGACCTCGACGGCTTCTGGGCCGCCACCGGCGCGTCCGGCGATGACAACGCCTGGCTGGCCGGGATGCGCACCGCCCCGTTGTTGATCTTGGTCTGGACCTCGGAGGCGGCCTACCTGGAACGGTACGCCGAGCCGGACAAGGGCTGGTCCGACCGCGACCCGTCCCGCTGGGCCGCCCCGTACTGGTGGGTGGACGCCGGCATGGCCGCCCAGACGATCCTGCTCACCGCCGTCGACGCCGGCCTCGGCGGCTGCTTCTTCGGCGTGCCGCCGGAACACCAGGACGCGGTCCGGGCCCACTTCGGCGTGCCTCATGATCAACTTTCGGCCGGCGTGATCAGCATCGGCTATCCGGCCGCGCCCGGCGCCCCCGGCTCACCCAGCCGCCGCCCCCGCCGTCCGGCCGAGGACCAGGTCCGCCACGGCCGCTGGGCCTGAGGTGTTCCGTCGGCGCGACGTCGGTTGGGTCATGTCGATTGTCGGTGGCTGGGCGTAATCTGGCTGTCATGGCGACCATGCAGTTCGACAGGATCACGGTGGACCCGGGGACCTTGGGCGGAAAGCCGTGCATCCGCGGACTCCGGATCTCGGTCGGCATGCTCGTGCAGATGATCGCTGCGGGCAAGACCGTCGAGACCATACTCGACGAGTACCCGTATCTCGAAGACGCCGACATCCGTCAGGCGCTCGCCTACTCTGCGGCGTTGGCCGAGAACGAGTACCACCTCGAGCTCCGACCGACCGCGTGAAGTTCTTGATCGACGAGAACCTTTCCCCGCGCCTCTGCGCTCACCTGTCCGGCCCGCTCGACTCCGCCGCGCACCTCCACGACTCGCTGACGCCAGGGACCAGCGACCGCGAGATCCTTGACCATGCGGCGGAGCTGGACCTGGCGGACATCCGGATTCGCCCACTGCCGCTTGCCTGAACCGTGAGCCGGCGATCATTGCCGGGCCGCTCGCGGATCCGGACGGTTAGCCGAAGCGGGCAGTCGATGCCGCGAGGAGCTTCTGGGTGTACGGGTGCCGGGGGCGGCTCATGATCTCCTCGACCGGGCCGTCCTCGACGATCTCGCCGCGATACATCACCAGGACCCGATCGGCGATGTAGCGGACCGCATCAAGATCATGAGAGACGAAGAGGTACGCGGTGCCGCGGGCGGACGACACGTCCGCGAGCTCGTTCAAGATCGCGGCCTGGATCGACGGGTCGAGGGCCGAGGTCGGTTCGTCGCAGACCACCAGCTCGGGATCGCCGGCGAAGGCCCGGGCGATCGCGACCCGCTGCTTCATCCCGCCCGAGAGCCGGCGCGGCACCGTCGCCAACTGCGCCGGGCCGAGCCGCATCCGGGCCGCGAGCTTCTCGACCGGGTCCGGGCCGCCCAGCTTCGCGATCGCCCGGGTCAGGGCGGCGCGGACGGAGCGTCGCGGATTGAGGGTCGTGTCGGGCCGCTGGAACACCATCTGGACGGCGCGCTGATCCGATCGTGATCTTCGCTCGACCCGTGCCGCCAGGGGCTGACCGTGCAGCAGGACGGAGCCGGAGTCGGGCGATTCGAGGCCGACGATCAGCCGGCCCAGGGTGCTCTTGCCGCTGCCCGATTCGCCGACCAGTCCGACGGTCTCGCCCGGGTGGATCGCGAACGAGACGCCCGTGGCGGCGCGTACCCGGCCGAAGGTCTTGTGCACCTCGACGAGTTCGATCACCGGCTGGCCGCTTCGGTCGATCTCAGCCGGCGCGGCCACCTCCGATGGCCCGGGAACGGCGTCTCCCTCATCGGTGATCGGCCGGAGGCGGGTCGTGTTCTTGTGCATCCCCTCGCGCGGCAGGCAGTCGATCAGCCCGCGCGTGTACGGGTGCTCGGGCCGGGTGAACAGCCGCTCGGGCTCGCCCTCCTCGAGCAGCCGGCCGTGCCGGAGCACGCCGATCCGGTCGCACAGCTTCCGTACCGTCGCGAGGTCGTGGCTGATGAACAGCATCGCGATGTTGTGCTGCCGGCGCAGCTCCTTGATCAAGGTGAGCACCTCGGCCTGCACGCTGAGGTCGAGCCCGGTGGTCGGCTCGTCCAGCACCAGCAGGCTCGGCCGGCCGGCCAGAGCCATCGCGATCACCACCCGCTGCTGCTGCCCGCCGGAAAGCTGATGCGGATAACGGGCATAGATCGCGGCCGGGTCCGGGAAGGAGACCTGGCCGAGCACCGCCAGCACCCGGTCGATCGACTCGGTCCGGGTGCAGTCGTCGTGGGCCCGGAACACCTCGGCGATCTGATCACCGACCCGCATCGACGGGTTCAAGGACGACGTCGGATCCTGATAGACCATCGCGATCTTGGACCCGCGCAGCGACCGCAGCGCGGCCGGGTCCTTGATCAACATGTCCTCGCCCTGGAACCGGATCTCGCCGCCCTCGACGACCGCGTTCGGCGCCAGGTAGCGGACGGTGCCGAAGGCGAGCGTGCTCTTCCCGCTGCCCGACTCGCCGACCAGCCCGTACGCCTCCCCGGGACCGATGCTCAGCGACACGTCGTCCAGCACCCGGGTCAGCCGCCGGCCCTTCCGGTACGACACGGTCAGGCCGCGGATGTCCAGGGTCGGGGCCGGCGTCGGCGGCGCGTCGACGGTGTCGGGAATCCGCACCTCGGTGGTCATCGCTCGCTCCCCTCTCGGAGTCCCTCGGCCAGCAGCGCGGCCCCGGCGACCAGGGAGCCGAGGGCCAGTGACGGGGCCAGGGCGGACCACCAGGCGATGGTCAGGTACGGCGCCTCGGTGGCGATGGTCAGACCCCAGTCGGGCGACGGAGGCTGCGCGCCGAGGCCGATGAACGACAGCGACGCGGAGGTGACGATCGCCGACGACAGCCGTACCGTCGCCTCGACGACGAGCACCCCGGAGATGTTGGGCAGGATCTCGGTGATCAAGATGTATGGCGCCCCCTCGCCGCGCAGCCGAGCCGCCTCGACGAACTCCTGGCTCTTCACGCTCGCCACCGCGCCGCGCACGGTCCGGGCGACCAGCGGCATGAAGAACATGGCCAGGAGCAAGATCAACGTGATCAGGTCCGACCGCAGCAGGCCGAGCAGGATGATCGCGATGATCAACGCCGGGAAGGCCAGCAGCAGGTCGGCGATCCGCATGATCACCTCGTCCGCGAGCCCGCCGAGATAGCCGGCCAGCCCGCCGAAGAGGGCGCCACCGGCCATCGCCAGCAGGGTTGCGGCCGGCCCGACGACCAAGGACGAGCTCGCGCCGGCCAGGGTCCGGGCCATCACGTCCCGGCCGAGTGAGTCGGTGCCGAAGGGGTGCGCTGGGCTCGGCGCCTTCAGGGTGGCCAGAGCGTCGGTGGCGTACGGATCCGGCACCCACAGGCTCGAGGTCAGGGCGATGATCAGCCAGGTCAGCAAGAGCACCGATCCGGCGATGCCGGACGGCGTCCGGAGCCCGGACGGCAGCGTCCAACGGCCGTCCGTCCGGGGCGGCGCGAGCTCGATCTTGTCCGAGAGGCCGGGGTCTTGGATCGCGGTCATGCTGCCGCCACCGTTCTGAGTCTCGGATTGAGCAGGACCATCGCGACGTCGGCGACCAGGTTGACCATGATCAACAAGACGGCGACGAGCATGGTGCCCGTGGCCAGCACGATCACGTCGTTGGTCTCGGTCGCCTTGAGCAGGATCGAGCCGAGGCCGGGATAGTTGAAGAGCCGTTCGATCGCCACCAGGCCGGTCAGCAGATAGACCAGCTGCGCGCTGAACACCGCCAGGCCGGGCACGATCGCGTTGCGCCCGATGTGCCGCCGCCGGATGCCGGCGTCCGGAATCCCTTTGAGCACGGCGGTTCTGACGTAGTCGGACTCGGCGACCTCGCGGGTGTTGGCCCGGACGATCCGGGCCAGGTAGCCGACGATGGTCGGCGCGACAGCCAGGCTCGGCAAGATCAAGTAGTAGACCTGGGTGATCGGATTCGGATCGGTGGTCTGGGCGGTGGACGGGAAGACCCGCAACGCCACCGCGAACACCGCGATCAGCACCACGCCACTGACGATGTCCGGGGTGCCGCTAGCGCCGACGCTACCCAGGTTGATCACCCGGTCCAGCCGGCTGCCGGGGTGTCGGCCGGCGTAACTGCCGACCAGGTACGAGATCGGCGCGGAGATCAGGAACGCCACCGCGGAGAACAGCGCGGTCCGCCCGGCGGCATTCATGATCACGGTGCCGATCTCCGAGCCGAGGATCGGCGACGTCCCCCACTGCCCGGTGACGAAGCCGCCGAGCCACTCCAGATAGCGCACCGCGACCGGCCGGTTCAGCCCGAGTTGATCATTGAGCGCCGCCACCTGCTCCGGCGACGCGTACGGCCCGAGCATGGTCCGGCCGATGTCGCCGGGCAGCACCTGCGCCAGCACGAAGATCCCCACCGACACGACGAACAGGGTCAGCACCGTGAGCAGCAACCGGTGCATGATCATCCGCGCCGCGACCCGGCCGACCATGATCAGCGGTCCAGCCAGCCGTGCGAGAGCTCGGCATAGGAGGAGGCGTTGACGCCGATGCCGCGGACGTCGGGCAGCATGGCGATCGCGGTCTCCGGCCAGGTGGTGATGATCTGCGGCACTTCCTCATGCATCACCGTCGCGATCTGCTGCGCCACCGCGGCCCGCTCCTCCGGGTCGACGGTGGTCTCGTACTCGGCCACCAGGGCGTCGAAGTCCTGGTTGGACCAGTGGGCGGTGTTCCAGACGGCGTCGCTGGCGAAGGCCAGCGACAGGAACTGCGACGCGGTCGGCCGGGAGGCCCAGCCGGTGAGCCCGAGCGGAACCTCCAGCCACGGCGCGTCGTAGTAGCTCGCGTTGTCCTGCACGTCCAGCTCGAGCGTGATCCCGGCCTCGGCGGCCATCTGCTGAATCAGCTGGGCCAGCGGCGCCGAGGACTTCGGCGCGCTCAGCGTCGCCGTCAAGCCGGTCGGATGGCCGGCCTCGGCGAGCAGGGCCTTGGCAGCCTCGATGTCCTGCTCCCGCTGCGGCACGTCAACGTCCTGGCCGTAGTTCGCGGCGAAGATGTGATCGTTGGCGATCGCGCCGCGGCCGCCCTGGGTCGCCTGCAGCAGTTCCTGCCGGTCGATCGCCAGCGCGAGGGCCTGGCGGATCCGGACGTCGTCCCAGGGCGCGGTGTCGGTCCGCATCGACAGGAAGGTGCCACCGGCCGAGTTCGTACCCTCGAGGACGACCTGATCGGTGCTGTAGAGCGGCTGGTTCGCGGCGAAGCTGACGATCGCCGCGACATCGATCGACCGCGACAACAGGGCGCTGGAGACGGCGCCGTTGTCGGCGAAGAAGGTCAGGTCGATGCCGTCCAGGTAGACCTCGTCCGCGCCCCAATAGTTGGGATTCCGGGCGTAGACGGCACCGGTGTTGGCGTCGTACCTGGTCAGCGTGAACGGGCCGGTGCCGATGGGCTTCTTGAGGAAGTCGCCGGCATAGTCGGCCGGCAGGATGAGCGTATTGTAGTTCGCGGACGACAGCAGATAAGGGAAGTCGACGAACGCGCGATCCAGCGTGAACTCGACCGTGGTGTCGTCGGTCGCGGTCGAGTTTCCGGGGCTCAGGATGCCGGCGAACGACTCCGCGGCGGCCGAGACGGACTCGGGCTCGATCAGCCGCTCGATCGAGGCGACCACATCCTTGGCGGTGAGCGGCCGGCCGTCGCTGAAGGTCACGCCCGCGCGCAGCTTCACCGTCCACTCGCTCGCGTCCTTGCCGGGCTTCCAGCTCTCGGCGAGCATCGGCGACAGCTCGCCGTCGTTCTCGGACCAGATCAGATATTCGGCGACCTGCTGCACGACGTTGATCGATCCGGCGTCGTACATGGTGACCGGTTCGGGTGTCGCGTTCGGCGTCGGCGAGCCGACCTTCAGGGTGCCGCCGCGCTTGGGTTCGCTGCTCTGGGCCTGACCGTTCGGGGGCGAGGTGCCGACGGCGGTGCCGCCGCAGCCGGCGAGCAGCAGCGCGAGGATCCCCGTGATCATGATCGCGAGGACGGGTGATCGGCGGCCGGGACTACCCGACATCTTCGTGTTCCTCATGGCTGGCGGCCTTTCTCTCGCGCGCGCCGAACAGGGGAATGGCCGCCAGGGACTCGTCGTCGAGATCGATGCGGCGCGGGGTGAGGGCCAGCAGCCGGGGCGTGGCCCGGGCGACCAGGTCGGCCCCGAGTTCGTCCGGCCCGCCCTCGCGGGCGGCCTGGACGACGGCATCGAAGTACGGCCGGGTGCCGGCTCCGAGGGCGACGTCGGGTCGCCAGGACAACAGCGTGGCGGCGACGATGATCTCTCCGGCCAGCATGGCGTTGAGCCGGTCCGACACCTCGCGAGCGAGGTCGACGGCCAGCGGCGCGGCGGTCGCGTGATCCTCCTGACCATGATCAAGAGAGGGGATGTGAATCGTGACCGGGTTGGCCAGGGTCTTGATCCGGGCGCTGATCGCCGCGTGCGCATAGCCGGCGAGCCCGCGGGTCAGGATCGCGTCGGCCGGCAGGGTCGCCTCGTCGGTCGCCTTGCGTGCACTCCACAGCTCCATCCCGATCACCCCGATCCGGCGCTCGCAGACGAGCGCCAGGTGGGCCAGCGCGACCCGGATCGACTCGAACCCGAGCGCCAGCTCCATCGGATGGAAGTTGCCGGTGGACAGCGCCCGGCCCGTGTCCGGGCTGGTCATCGGGTTGTCGTCGCTGGCGTTGAGCTCGGTCTCGACGACCTCGGCCAGGTGCTGGAACACCGCCCGGGCGGCGCCGTGCACCTGCGCGACCGTACGGATCGAGAGCGGGTCCTGCAGCGAGCTCGCGGCCGCCGGGTCCAGCAGATAGCTGCCGTCGAGCAGCCGCAAGATTCTGGCCGCGACCTCGGCCTGACCGCGGAACGGCCTTGCTATGGCCACTTCCGGATCGAACGGGCTGAGGCTCGACCGTGCCGCCTCCATGGTCATCGCCGCGGCCACGTCGGCCAGCCGCAGCGTCCTCGCCATGTCACCGAGCGCAAGGGCACCGACGCCGATCGAGTACGAGTTCTCCGAGACGACCGCCAGGCCCTCCTTGAGACCCAGCCTGACCGGCTCGAGCCCGGCCCGCTCCAGCGCGACGGTCGAGGGCAGCGTCTCGCCGTTCAGCCTGGCGGTGCCGCGGCCGATCATGGTCGACGCGACGGCGGCCAGCGTTCCAAGATCAGCGGCGCCGATCGAACCCTCCCGCGGCACCGACGGCACCACGCCGGCATTCAGCATGGCCGCGTAGAACTCGGCCACGGTCGTGCTCAGCCCGCTGTAGCCGCGACAGGCGCCGGCCAGCCGGGCGGCCATGATCGCGCGGACCTCCGGATCCGGCAGCGGCTCGCCGACGGCGGACGCGTGGCTGGTGACGATGTCGACCTGATATTGATCAAGGACTTCCGTGGGTACGTCGACATCGCGGGTGTGGCCGAGCCCGGTGTTCAGGCCGTACACGCGGGTGCCCTGCTCGAGGGCGTTGATCAGCACGGCCCGGCCCATGCCGATCCGGGCTCGCGCGTCCGGGGCCAGGGCGATCTTGGTCTCGTCGAGGGCGATCTCCTGCAGCTCGTCCAGGGTGAGCGGCTGCGCATAGGAAAGGTGGACGGTCACGGGTTCCTCACTTCATCGGGTGGCCAGCAGGACGCGGCCGTCGCCGTCGGCAGAACGGAGTTCGCCGTCGAAGACGATCTTGCCTGCCGCCATGGTCAGCTCGACCCGGCCGGGGACGACGAAGCCGTCGTACGGAGTCCAGCCGGCGTTGGACTGCATCTCCCGGGCGTCGACGGTCCAGCTGGCGTGCGGGTTGAAGGCGACGATGTCGGCGTCGTAGCCGGGCGCGATCGCCCCCTTCGTCGCGGCCAGGCCGTAGCGTCGGGCGGGGTTGATCGTCATCGCCCGAAGGGCCGCGTCGAAGGCCTTCGGCGATCGGCGATGGGCCTCGGCGAGCACGGTCGGAAAGATCGTTTGGACGCCGGGGGCGCCGGAGTGGTTGTCGAAGACGTTCGGTTTGATCTTGAGCTCCTCCGGCCACGGGGCGTGATCGGAACTGATGATGTCGACCAGGCCGCGCTCGACCCGGTCCCACAGACCCTCCCGGGCCTGGGCGGTGCGCAGCGGCGGATTGATCTTGAGCCGGGTGCCCTGGGCACGCATGTCCTCGGCGTCGAGCAGCAGGTAGTGCGGACACGTCTCCATCGTCACGTCGGCGCCGTCGGCTGCCCAGGTGTTCACCAGGTCGACCGATCTCGGCAGGCTGGTGTGGCACAGGTGGACCCTTGCTCCGGCCGCCCTGGCAATCTCGAGGACGGTCAGGACGCCGAGCGTCTCGGCGACCTCCGGGCGGCTGCGCAGGTGGGCCAGCGGATCGTCGCCCTCTGGGCGATACCGCTCGATCAGGTGCTTGATGATCTCGTCGTTCTCGGCGTGCACGCAGACCGTCGACTCCGCCGCCGCGACCGCCGTGAACACGTCCAACAGCTCACCGTCGGGGATGCGCGGAAAGCGATGATCATCGGTGTTGAAGATCGACACCTTGAAGCCGGCGACGCCCGCCTCGACGAGCGAATCGATCTCGCGCCACCCGCCCTTCGGCAAGGCTGTGCCGAGCAGGGCGATATCGACGTGGGCCTCTGCCGAGGCAAGATCAAACTTGCGCTTGAATCGGTCCGCGTTGGCGATCGGGCCGGTGTTGTCGTACGGCATCTCGACGATCGTCGTCACGCCGCCCGCCGCGGCCGCCCGGGTCGCCGCGGCGATCCCCTCACCGTGATGGCTCAGGCTGTGCACGTGCGCGTCGATCATGCCGGGGACCAGATACGCGCCCTTGACGTCGATCACCCGCCGGGCCGGGATCGTATCCGGGGCGGCGATTCCGGCGATGACGCCGTCAGTGATCAGGACGTCCGATCGTACCCAGGCGCCGCTCGTTCCCTGGACCAGCCCGCGTACGGCCGTGCTGATCTTCTCGGGTCGAAGCTGATCGACCGAGGCGGGAGCGAGTTCGGAATTGAGGGTCATGGCGCCAGTCAAGATCAGCGCATCCGTACCCACAATGCGAAGCCGGGAACGGAAACAAGACGTTCACAGGATTCCCGGGGACTGGGAATATGAATTCGCCCGATTCCCGTAATCCGATAGCCGTGTTAACGGCGCGAAACGCAATCGACACGAGGGCCCGATCCGGTGTTTCCATGATCACGCGACCATTCAGCCCCGCGGAAATGAGAACCGATGAATCCCGATTCGGCCGTCGGCCACGCAACCACCACGCCAGCCGAGCCGGCTCCGTGGCAACACGATCCCTCCGTCGCCGCCCAGCAGCGGCGGAGCGTGCGGCTGTTGATCGCGGCCCAGGTGCTCGGCTCGTTCGGTATGGGCGCGAGCGCCTCGGTCGGAGTCCTGCTCACCGAGGAGGTGATCCAGCAGGAGGCGCTGGCCGGGATCGCCCGGACCGCGCTGACCCTCGGTGCGGCGCTGCTCGGCGTCCCGCTTGCCTACCTGGCTGCACGCCGCGGGCGCCGGGTCTCGCTGGCCGCGGGCTGGGGGCTCGGCGCGCTCGGCGCGGCCACGTTGATCTTGGCCGCGGTGACCCGGACGCCGGCGCTGGTCGTCGGCGGGATGCTGCTGTTCGGCGCCGGCACCGCCGCCGGCCTGCAGACCCGCTTCTCCTCGACCGATCTTGCCGCCCCGGCCCGGCGCGGCCGTACCCTCTCCTTCGTCGTCTGGGCAGGGATGTTCGGCTCCGTGCTCGGCCCGAACCTGGGCCTGCCCGGCGAATGGGTCGCCGCCCGGCTCGGGCTGCCGGTCCTGGCCGGGGCGTTCGTGATCGCGGCTCTGCTGCTCGCCGGGGCTGCCGTGATCTTGTTCGTACTCTTGCGACCCGACCCCCTGCTGACCGCGCAGGCCCACGACTCCGCGCACCTGGCGAAGACCGGTGCCGCCCCGGCGAAGCGGGTCCCGTTTCGGACGGTGCTGGGCATCATCGGGCGGGTCCCGGCCGCCCGCTTCGCGCTGGCCGCGGTGATCGTTTCGCACGTGTCGATGGTGGCGCTGATGACGATGACGCCGGTGCATCTGCAGCACAACGGCGCGACGATCACGATCATCGGGATCACGATCAGCGCGCACGTGCTCGGGATGTTCGCCTTCGCACCGCTGGTCGGCCTGGCCAGTGACCGCTTCGGGCCCGTGGTGATCATCGTCGCCGGCCAGCTGATCTTCGTCGGCAGCGCGGTCTCCGCCCTCGTCGTCGGCGAGCACTCGGCCATGATGATGCCGAGCGTCTTCCTGCTCGGTCTCGGCTGGTCCTGCGGCACCGTACCCGGCTCGATCCTCATCTCCACCAGCGTCCCGTCCGAGATCCGGATCCCGACCCAAGGCGTCGTCGACACCTCGATGAACGGCGTCGCCGCCATCGCCGCCTTCCTCTCCGGCCCCGCCTACGTGATCACCGGCTACAGCGGCCTCGCCACCGGTGTGATCATCCTCGCCACCCTGCTCACTCTGATGTCGGCCACCCTCCCTCGCCCCGTCTGGCGCTTACGCCGCCCCCAAGAGTCAGCGCGCTGAGTCGAGTGTGGACTCAACGACCTCGATCGGCGGGGCATTTCAGGTGCCTAACTCCACAGTCGATGATCATCCCTGTCGGGGACGGGTCGATGGGGTGGGGTGCCGTCGGGCGGGGGTACGGGGGATGGTCGGGTCGGGCGGTGATCGCCGAGTTCGGCGGGGGTACGGGGCGGTGTTCGGGTTCGGTTGAGATTCACCAGATCCAACTCAGCCACCGACTCCCGACCACGGACTCAACCCTCGAATTCGTACTCAACCCGGCCATCACCCCGTACCACCGCCTCACCCACCACCGACCCCCGATTCGCCCGAGTCGGGGCAGGCCAGGGGAAGATTCTCGCCGGTTACAGAGCCTGTTGCGAATTCGCACGGTGACGTCATCGAGTGGACGATTTGACCGGCAAAATCGCCCTTCCAATCACGCGCTGATCGCAACACCTGTTCGTGGAGGTGTGGGATGGCTCGTATTGGTCGGCCGACTGTGCCGGGCGAGGTGCGTCGGGTGTTTTGGTCCGGGATTCGGTCTGGTTTGACGGTC